>JBJEQP010000027.1:0-4275 GCA_051881815.1 Oscillospiraceae bacterium
GGTTATGGCATTCGCATGAAAAAGTATCTTTCCATACAAGTGAAGCCGAATCGAAAACCAATACGAACTTATCGCCTTGGTGACGGATATTTCCTTGAGCATCTTGCCTATCGCATCGAGCATAAGAATTTTGAAATGCCCTTATCGGAAATTGCCAAGTATAGCGGCATTCAGAGAGAGTATGCAATTTGTCTGCGGCAGATACAGATAATGCTGTATAAGGCTCCCGAACTGGACAGACCGCACTATGTTTCCTATCGGACGGTTCTGAAAAATTATGAGCTGCTGTGTTATCTGCACAACAACAATATCCATTCCGTTGGTGAGCTGAAAGATGTTGTGAGTAAGGCAGAAGGAAAATATTCGGAGGTGCTGGCTGCAAAGAAGAAGCTGGAGGACAGAATTTCCGAGGAAGAAAAAATCATCGGGGATTTTCCGAGATTTACGGAGCTTGTGAATAAGAATCCGATGACGAAGGCTGAAAGAGCGGAACTGAAAAAACTCAGCTATCTTGCAGACAAGGGCGTTTTGTCAAATGATGATGTGGCAGAGCATAAGGCGATACTTGAAAAGCTCAGCGGTCAGATTGAGGGCTGCGAAGAAAATATCAAGGCAGCCAAAGCCGAGAGGGACAAGCTCACCGATTACTTTGATACATATACTCAGCAGGTGCAATGCGACTATGATTTTCTGCTTGAAAGAGCAAGGGAAGAACAGGAGCGAAAGGCACAGGCTGTTCAGATAGAAGAACACGAACAGGAAAGGAAGAATTATCATTATGAAAAATAGAAGAAACCATTCATCACATGAGGAGGAATATTTTTTCAGGATCTCTCTGAAAACTATTTCCGACGTCAATGAGTTCTGCAATGTTATGACAGGGCTTGAAAGATTTGTAGTTGCGGCGGAGGTCAGGAGCGGCACATATATCGTGGACGCAAAAAGTCTGATGGGGATTTTTTCGCTGAACCTCTCAAAGCCCGTCGAGGTATGGTTCAAGGTGGAGATGAACGATCAGCTCCGCAATATGGATATGGACAAGTATTTTGCAGCCAAGATTGAAAGGTGGCTTGTTGGAGAGAATGCCAATGAATGAAATTCAGCTCAGGGACTATCAGCAGGAATGTGTTGATATTATCAACAACACCGAAAGCGGCTCCTACCTTGTGGCAGTCGCAACAGGCTTAGGAAAGACTGTCATCTTTTCACATATTGCAAGACGGGGACGTATGCTCATTCTCTCTCATCGTGAGGAACTTGTATGGCAGCCGAAGAAATATTTTGACTGCTCATACGGAGTGGAGAAGGCAGACATTCACAGCAATGGTGAGGAAGTTGTTTCGGCAAGTGTTCAGTCACTTGTGCGAAGGCTTGACAGCTTTTCTCCCGATGATTTTGACATAATCATTACCGATGAAGCTCATCACGCTGTTGCTCCAACATACAAGAAAATCTATGAGTATTTTAATCCGAGGCTGCATATCGGATTTACCGCAACACCCAATCGTGCCGACAATGTAAAGCTGGGCGAGATATACAGCAGCATAATTTTTGAGAGAAACCTTAAATGGGGAATCAAAAACAATTATCTGTCGAATATCCGCTGCCTTAAAATTGATATTGGTTATGATATTTCCGAGGTCAGCAGTCAGAACGGCGATCTTAATGTGGGCGAGCTGTCAAGTGCAATGGATATTCAGAAGCAGAACAAGGCAATAGCCGAAGCATATAAAAAGTATGCGGTGGGTCAGACACTTATCTTTGCGACCTCCGTAAATCACGCACGAAATATTGCAATGGAAATTCCCGGGGCAAGAGTGGTTACGGGTGAAACGGAGAACAGGGACGAGATAATCGCAGATTTTACGGCAAGAAAAATTCCCTGCATAGTAAACTGCATGGTGTTTACCGAGGGAACGGATATGCCGCTGATTGAAACTGTGATAATCGCAAGACCCACAAGAAATGCGAGTCTGTACGCACAGATGGTTGGACGGGGACTTCGGCTGTATGAGGGCAAGAAGGAGCTGCTTCTTATGGACTGCGTTGGTGTGACGGGCAAGATAAAGCTATGCACAGCGCCGAGCCTGTTCGGAATAAGTGAGGTCCCCGCTTCAATTCCGCAGGAAGAAATCGAAGGGCAGCTCATAACAGACATTGAGGACAGAATAAAGTATGAGATGAACAAGCCCCAGGACTGGCAGATAAACGCTCATCTTGTGGATATATTTGAGGCGGAGAACAGCTATGATACTCATGATGTGAATTATGTTATGCTCCCCGACGGTGATATGGTCTGCTCATACGACAGGAACTGCTGCATAAGAGTGGAAAGCGAGGATATGACGGGGAACAGCAGAGCGGTGCTCTATGAAAACAAGCTGCCTGTGAAAACAACAGTGAGAATGTATATGCAGAATGTACTTGATTTTGTGTATAATTTCCTTGTCACCAATTTTCCGAACAACCATAAGCTGTGGGATATGAAAAGCGTAAGGAAGTGGGGCGGTCAGCCTGCTTCCGATGCACAGAAGCGGCTCATTTACCGCAATCGCAAAAAACTCTCTGACCTTGATATAGATTATGATAAGCTGACAAAATATGAAGCCAGCGTTATCATAAACAGAATACATAACTGAAAGGGTGATTATTATGGCAAAGAAAAAAATTAAGCTTGATCTGTCAGGCGGGTGGAGAGATGTTCTTGAACAGGCAATAGACGTCAATGATGTCTATGCCATTGAATCTGACCTTGAAGATGAAACGGCAATGGAAATCACCGACCGCAATTTCATCATTTTTTCCAAGCTTATCCACTATATCCGAGAGGACGATACTATCCTTTTTTCTCCTTCTGAAATCAGGGTACTTTTAGGAATCCTTATGGAAGATTTTGTGCATTTGCAGAATGATCTTAGGGAAACCCGTGAAATTCTGTCAGAAAGTATTGATGTAGTCAAATCGTATAAGGAACTGGTTGAGGAGATCATTGACGAATACGGGCTTGATATAGACGAGGACTGAACAAAAAATGCACCGCAGGCGTGATGCTTGCGGTGCGATAAGTCAGACTTTGCCCTGTTTCTCTTTATCCGCACAATACTTATCCAAAATATCATGAATATGATTTTTGAGATAAGCACCGGGAGTTGTGTGATTTTCGGCACAATACTGCTTGAAAAGCTCCGCATCTTCTTTGCGCAGGCGGCAGCTTACGGAACGCATATTTTCAAGATCCCATTTCTGATTTGAAGCCTTGTGTTTTTCGCTTACCTTGCGGGCAGGTTTCTCCTGTGAGTTATTATCCAATAGTATCAGCTCCTTAATGGTATTATCTTATAGTATATCATATTTTTATCACTGTTGACAGTGTTAAATTGCACAAACTTTGATAGAAAAGTTTGTTAGAAATTAACCTTGCATAGCACTGTTGACAGTTCTATAATAAAACCGTAGAGAAAAACACAACACATCGAAAGGGTGGTAAAAATGGACAAGGATACCGAAAAGCTGCAAACGGACCTCAGATTTGCGGCGGCTTTTCTGAAAGCTCATGAGGAGGTCAAGGCAAACGAAGCCGAGCGTCAGAAAAGAATTTATGAAAAGGCGGTGATCGCAGCCGAGAACAGACGGAGGAAAAAGGCAGAGGAAGAAGCCTACTTTGATAATCTCAGGAAACACCCGATTGAACCCAGCGAAGCAATAAAGGAATTTCTCAGGAAAAACTGCGGAATTGACCTTGATAAACAAAAAACGGAGGAATGAACTATGTTAAGAATTTCAGATGAAAGCTATGAAAGAGTTCAGAATATCATCGAGGACATCGGATATTGCTGTGAGGTGGAAGATGATTACGATCAGTGGGAGGACATTGCCGCTTCATCAATGGCGAGCTTCCTTGATGACCTTGATGGTGAGCAGCTTGAAATGACCGTTGCTGCCCTTGAGGAATACATTATCGACAAGGCTGAAAATGACCTGAACATAGCAATGGGCGTTAAGACCGCACTTGCAAGATATATCAGGGAAAGGCTTGAATACCTTGATACTTATGTTGTTCCCGATGTAAAGCTCAGCCTTGATGAAGATGAGCCTTATGAGGATACCGAAACGGCAATATATGTTAATGTTGTCAAAGCTATGCTAAATAAAGTGGAGCAAATAAAGGTGGGTGAATAAAATATGAGCAAAATCTTAACGGTGTGTAATCAGAAGGGCGGAACGAGTTATGTAAAGTAAGTAATTATGTAAAGAAATTGATCTAAACAATGGAAA
>JBJEQP010000028.1:0-4158 GCA_051881815.1 Oscillospiraceae bacterium
GAGCATGCGGCTGTTAACCGCAGGGTCGTAAGTTCGAGTCTTACTTGGGGAGCCACATCGGATAAATCCGAACTCTGAAAAGGGTTCGGATTTTTTTGTTTTTTATCCGGGTAAGGCTGTGTTTGGGGTGGTAGTCAGAAGAGAATAACAGCACCCAGGTCATGCTCCAGGCGCTGTTCAGTATGTTTCAGAAAGATGTTATTGTCATAAAATTCCGATAAGCTCTCCAACTATCTCAATAATCACTTGGGATTCGCTGCCGGAAGGATATAAGCCATTATAATCTCTTTCTGAAAAATGAAAATTTCGTAAGGTTTTATGCAAGTTTTCTATAAAAGTCTGCAAACCACGCAGAATAAGATGTTTTACGGTAAGATGCAAAAATACGATTATTTTGTTTTTAGCTAAGTTTTTGCATCTTAAGCGGACAAACAGCGGACAAAAATAATATACTCCTGAAATTAAGACCGACCGGACTTTTGAAAATCCGGTCGGTCAATTTTTTTGTAAAGCAAATTTCATCTATTTGTGTCAGATAACATTATACTCCTTCAGCAGCTTCTCAATATCCGTTCCCTCGATTTTTTTCAGAACAGCCTTGAATGCGATCTTTTCAAGAAGTGTGGGGTTCATTTCGGTTATCTTTTTGCCGTCACGAAGCTGAACTGTAGCGTTAAGCAGATCGCGGACATCGTATACGCTTCCCCATACCTCGGGAACGCCTCTGTCAATGTCAAGCAACGTATATACTGCTTCCATGCCTGTTCTCATAGAATATTCGGTGGTGAAAATGGTATCACGCTTTGTTTCGGCAAACTGACCGAGGAATGCGAAGTTTACAGCTCCCTTAGGTACAACGTCGGGACGATCGCCTGCGGCACGGGGCATAAAGAATGCGGTAATATACGGCATCATGCAAGGCACCGTATTTGCACTGCGCTCGGCAAGTTCCTCTATCTCACTTTCGGGAACGCCGATATGATAGAGCCACTCCATGCATATCTCCTTGCCCGTACATTCACGCATGGGCTTCTTTACAAAATTTCCAGGCTTGTCGCTGAAAAGACCATATATCCAGCCAACAAGCTGTCCCTTGGGCTGTGTGCGGAACTGGGGCTGACGGTTAAATGTCCAGCTGAGAAGCCAGTTGGAATCCTTGACAGTAACAATTCCGCCTGTTACTACCTTGCCCGAGAACGGGTCGCGCTGACAGATATTCTTGATATATGGTACTATTTTATCGTCCAGCGTTGTAACTGTGGCACTCATCCAGTTGCTCTGTTCGGGAGCAGAGCAGAACTTGTCGGGGTGACCGAAGGAGGGATCCTGTGCGGCTATCTTACGCCACATATCCCAGCCGCCGCCCGGCTTGATCTCGGTGTTGAAATCAGCGGGAGTATTCTGGGAGCCGAGAGAAGAATTTTCAACGCAACCTCCGTTGGTGATAAATACAAGGTCATTTTCGGTAAGGTCTACGGAATCCTCCTTGCCGTCATGGAGCAGGATTATCTTTTTTGCCTGCTTTTTCTCGGGAGTAATATCAAACTCAACATTTACAACTTTGGTATTATAATGGAACTGCACTCCGAAGCCTTCCAGATATTTTATCATGGGGAGTATCATGGATTCATACTGATTGTACCTTGTAAATCTCAGCGCCTTGAAATCGGGCAGACCGCCTACATGATGAATATAACGCTTGATATACAGCTTCATTTCAAGTGCGCTATGCCAGTTTTCAAAGGCGAACATTGTGCGCCAGTAGAGCCAGAAGTTTGAATTCAGCACTTCATCATCAAAAAAGTCTGTGATTTTCTTGTCGTAAAGCTGTTCATCGGGTGTGAAGAACAGTTTCATTATCTCCATAGCGCCCTTGTCAGAAAGACCGAATTTTCCGTCTGTGTGGGCGTCCTCACCGCATTTTTCAGTGGCGCGCATAAGGGAGTAGTTGGGGTCGTGCTTGTTGAGCCAGTAGTATTCGTCCAGCACGCTTACACCCTCTGTTTCAATGGACGGTATCGAACGGAACAGATCCCACATTACCTCAAAATGGTTATCCATTTCACGTCCACCGCGCATTACATATCCAATGCCGGGATACTCGTATCCGTCGCAGGCACCGCCGGGGATGGGGTCTTTCTCGAAGATATGAACGCGCTCGCCCTTCATCTGACCGTCTCTTACAAGATAGCACGCAGCAGTAAGCGCCGCTAGTCCCGTGCCGATGATGTATGCCGATTTTCTGTCAACGCCCTCGGGCTTTTCGGGTCTTGCAAATGCTTCGTAATTTCCGCTTGAATAATACATAATAATAACCTCCGATAAAAATATACTGAACCGTATTTACGGCTCCGTTTTTTGCTTACAGCTATATTATATACCGCAGAAACACAGCTTACAATAAATAAAATCACCCCTATGATAAAAGCTTTATCACAGGGGCGAAGCTGTATATTTTTTTATCATTCGAAGTGATTTGATGTAACGGGTCTGTCGGTGCGGCAGTTTTTCAGTGCACGGGTAATATCGCCGTGAATAAGATTGCTTATTCTGTCGACTATCTGCTTTGGGTCGGCTTTCATATCGTTTTTTATCCATTCCAGCATTATGCCGACAAATGCAAACTTGTAAAAATCAGCAATGAATTTTTTGTCGTCCTCGCTGACCGGCATATTGGCGGAGCGCTCGTTTACAATGCCGATGAGCAGATCGTATGTGACCCTATAAAGATAGATTTCCACCTGCTCACGGCTTACTGAGCGGTACACGTTCATAATAAACGGCTTGTTTTCCAGCACGGCATAAAAAATATTCAGAAAACCCTGCTGCCATGTATCGTAGGTCTTTTTGCCCTCCAGAGCCTTTGCAGCATCCTCCTCACAGGTCCATTCCACAAGGTCGTAAATATCCTTGAAATGATAGTAAAAGGTCATGCGGTTGATGCCGCAGTCCTCGGCAATATCGTTTATGGTTATCTTATTAAGCGGCTTTTTCAGCAGCATATTTTTCAGTGATGCTGCCAATGCACGTTTTGTTATCTGTGACATTATTTTCCTCCGATGATAGTATTTATATTTATATTTTATCATATAAACATTATTTTTGCAATAAAAATTATAATAAGGCGGTTGAATTTTATTTTGTGCTATGCTACAATAATAGAAAACATTTTATCGGAGGGACTTCTTTTGCCGAATTTTACCCGTGACGCCATTATCAGATCATTTCTCGGTTTGCTCAATGAAAAGCCTGTAAATCACATTACCGTAAAGGATATTGTTGAGGACTGCGGCATAAACCGCAACTCCTTTTATTATCATTTTCAGGATCTGCCTGCACTTATAGAGGCGGTACTTCAAGCCGAGGCAGACAGGATAATCAGCGAAAACGCAAGCCTCGATTCCTTTGAGGATTGTCTTTTGGCTGCAGTAAGCCTTGCACAGAATAATAGAAATGCGGTTCTTCATCTTTATCAGGCGGATCGTGGTCTGTACGGTCAGTATCTTGACCGTATCGCAGAGTATGCCGTGGAAAAATACATAACCGCCGCTTTAAATGACGTTGTTATACCCGAGGAGGACAGAAAGATAATCGTTCATTATTACAAGTGCCTTTTGGTGGGAATGGTGCTGGACTGGATGAATTCGGGTATGCAGTATGATATTCGCAGCAGAGTTGCAAGGGTCTGCGAGCTTTTTGAAGGCAGTATGCAGCAGGCTGTAAACCGTGCGGCGGAAAAATTCAGACAAAAACCCCCCAATGCCTAAAATTTATACATTTTTATCCCTGTGACTGAAATTCGGTCACGGGGATTTTTTTGTCTGTTTATTTTTTTGTTTGTGTGTGCTAAACTTTAGCTGTAAGATAAAACATGAAAGGAAGTGGTAAGGATGAAAAAAGAAAATTCGGTACTTGCGGTGAAAATAGGTTATATAACGGTGTCGACACTTACAGTTCTGCTGGGAATATTTCTGATAATACGCCCGGAAATATCGCTGAATGTTATCTGCCGCATCTTGGGTACGGTAATGACGGCATGCGGTGCGGTAAAGCTGGCGGGATATTTCTCAAAGGATCTGTACCGTCTGGCATTTGAGCATGATCTTATCTTCGGTACGCTTTTGTGTATTATCGGCATAGCGGCGCTTGTGCGTCCGG
>JBJEQP010000029.1:0-21654 GCA_051881815.1 Oscillospiraceae bacterium
AGTTTTTCACTCGCTTTTTCTCTGCTTTGTCAATTGACTTTTCACCGTAAGACTTCAATGTATTTTAAGAAATATTCCATGCCTTCTTTTGTTGGCGGAAGAGCATCTAACGTCGATAACGCAATACCGTCTTTGACGATTTTTTCCCGTTCTTCCCTTGTTGTATCTTTGATAAGAACACTCATTTTTTCGCCCCTTTCATGCATTTTGATCGTTGGTGATCGTTCCCCGTATGAACTTTCCGTGCATTACGGTCACGGCAATGACCGGTCATTGTCCCCGAAGCGCCCTGCTTGGCTTCGGTCAAGTTTTTTGCTCAAATTTATTCTGTTTTCAAGGTTCTGTATATATTATATGGTGCTATTTCATATTGACGTAAAATTTACGGCAACACAAAAATGACCGATATAACTGCTGTATTTTGGGGATAAAAAAAGCAAGCATAAATTGATAAAAAACAAAAAAGGACACAAATATCCCGTAATAATACATACCATTACGTTAAATTTGTATCCTTAAATAATTCTTTATCAATTTATGCTTGCTGCATATATGCTGTTTCTTAACAGCGTATCATCATTATACAGAATATCTTTCCGTTTGTCAATACTTTTTTGAAATTTTTTTCTTATACTAATGAAACGCTGATTAATCTGTGCCGAAATTCAATATAAAGCTGTGTTTAAGTGCTATTTGGATATTTTCGCTTTAGTTCTTCCAGCTTTTCCACCTCACGGATCGCCTCGGCTTCCTTTTCACGGAATATCCTGCCGATGTTCCTACGGTACATATCCTCATTTTCCTCTTTGGAGATAAAATACAGGTTAAAACACTCGTCAATATCCTCGGGAAGCATTTCATTGTTCTCATCGGGATAGTTTTCGTAAACGTCCTGCCCCGAAACCCTTGCGTTAAAGAAATCAAAGGCTTTCCCTACCGAGCGGAACCGCTTTTTTACGGTCATGCTCAGGGAAATGTCATAATCGGAATAAGCGTCCGGCTTTGAAACTGCATCCACCATTGCAAAAAGTATCACGCAGACAAAGCAAGCGTCCGAAGAAGCCTTTTCATCCTCCGAAAATCTGTTGCTGCCGATTATGTAAACTCCTGCCCCCGTGTTATGGTCGATATAAAGCGGAACGAATGCGTCCGAGCATTTTTCACGGAGCAGCGAATCATACAGCCTTGTGCATTTTTCCATATATTCGCCGTTTATCTGTGCCGCATCGGTCGCCGTTTCCGACTGTTCGCTTTTTCCGCTGTATAGACTGTACTCATACAGCATTTCAAACTCATCGTTGTAGCCGTCCTCTTTAAGATGCTTGTTCGGCAGCTTTACGCTCTGACCGTATTCGGTGTTTTTGTTGGTACGATAGCCAAGGTTATAGAAAAAATCGCTTACACAGCCCATAAGAAAACGCCGTTCAAACATTTCCTCCGCTTTTTCAATCGTTTCTTTTCCGCAAAGGTTTTCATATTTTGCAGGAGCTTTCAGTTCGCCCGTGACCTTGTCTTTCTTACCGATAAGACTTTTTAAGATGTCCGAATATTCCTGCTCCGTTATGTTGTTATGCCTTACAAGTGCAAGATATGCGCTTTTTAGCAGGATATACTTGTCCTTTTTCTTCTGCGAAGCGTAATCATAAAGATCGTTTTTGCTCCGTCCTATCACTTCGGCACGGCTGCCCTTCTTCTTTTTCAGATAGCGGTAAATGAAGCTGTTTTCACGTTCCTTTTCGGGTAATGAGATATAGTCGTTCCAAAGGGCATCGTAAAAGTCATCTCTGTCTTTGATCAAACGTTACTCACCCCTTTGCTGTTGAATGCTCGATCGAAGCGCACAGCTTATCTGTGCGATAGTAGATCATTGCGAATACGTCCTCCTCCGAGAAGGACGACAGCTTATGCTCATAAAGGAAAACGTCAACCATAAGCTCTATCTCTTCAAAAAGGTGGTATCGGACATACATTGTTTGCTTAAAGAACAGTTTCCTGAACCGCAGATATTTCTCCGCAAAACTTTCGGGAGAAACAACGGTTTTCTTCCACTCCTCGTTTTTCCTTTTCTGCAATTCGATAAGCCCGTCGTCCTCGTCTATGCATACACATTCAATATCTTCGGGCAGCTCGCTTAGATCCATTTTTTCGAGTTCATCTTCCGCTATTTCCATTGCATTTAAATATTCTTCGTAGGTATTATATCCCTGCTCTCTTGCGATCTCCAGCTCCCGTGCGTGACACCGCTGTTTATATTCATCTTCGGGAAAAGTCTTTACAATGTGTTTTCCCGTAAGGATATAGTATGCCATATCGGCATTGCGGAAAAAGCCGCCCCCGTTGAACTCGCCGTAATATCTGCACTCGCCCTTTTGTACGTCATATTCGCCCGAAGTAAATTCGTAGCTGTGGAGAGTGTCCTCATCCATAAGAAAAAGGTTGTTTTTGTGCAGGGCAATATCGGTTATATCGGAGAAAAAGCAGGCAGGTCGTTCGGCGTACTTTTCTCCCTCGTTATACACCGCAATGCCTTGTATCGCACAGTACAGAAAACACTCGCAAAGCTCACGAAGCTCGGAAGATCTTTTAAAATCAAACAAAGTATATCCTCTGCCGTATTTCTGCGGTCCGCCCAGAAGCTCGTTTATGAACTGCGCAAGCTTTCTTTCGGATACCTTTCCCGACTTATCGGTTATATACGGATAAAAGCTGCTGCTCCTGCCCGATATGCGGTTTTTCATTTCGTCAAGCTGTTTTTCAAGCATACGTTTTCTCGCTTTATATAGCTTTACGCCATTGGTTTTTACCTCGTCCGACAATGTTTTCACGCCCCTTTAAAAATACGGCGAAAAGCAAGTTTTTACATCTGCTTTTCGCCGGTTGTTTTTATTTTTTGTTCTTGCGAAGGTCGCAGGTAAGATACGGTCTGTCGCCCTTTACATATTTAAATGCTGTGCCGAGCTTTTCAGCCATCTTTTTTGATTTGACCTGCTCCGCGGTACAGAAAGCAGCATCACGCTTTACGGGGACGACCGATGTGCTCATGTCATCTGCCAACGCTTTGATCTTTTTGTTTGACCAATAGTAGCAGTTTATAATTGAGCAATTATATGCGCCTGCACATACACCGCCAAGATATACCGTTCCGTAATTGCCATAACCCTTTTCATACTTCCATCCGTTCAAAGAAAGACAGTTCATTACCGAGCCGTTATTTCCCCAGCCAACAATGCCTCCGTTGTAAGCTTCAACACCCGACATAGTATAGATCAGCCCTGCACTAATGCAGTTTGCAACGCAGCTGTCCTTTATAAGACCGCCATTTCCGTCCGTAAAAATGTACGGATTTGCAAAAACACCGCCTGCCGCCATAAATACTCCGAGTGCAGCCGCTGAAACATCTTCGGTATGCATCGAGCCAACTATACCGCCTGCGTATGCCGTTCTCCAGCCGCTTGCGGCGTCCTTCTGACCTATGCAGCGAACTTCTCCCGTGTTTTCGCATTTGTTGATGATCGAAGCTTCCGCAATGCCGGCAATGCTGCCTGCGTATGCACCTTTATTCTTTCCGTTGTCATAACAGATGATAACGCTCTTTTCAATTATAACATTGGAAACAACTGCAGATTTGATATATCCGAACAGACCTGCGACCGTTGGACTATTCTCATAAAGTCCGCTTATCGTGTGACCGTTTCCGTTAAAAACACCTGCAAAAGGATAGTAGCCGCCAACAGGATTTCCCGATTTTCCGATCGGAGTAAACTTGTTTTTCGGCGGAGTTTTGTACCAATCTTTCCAGTTCTTCGTGTTATTCATCGTAAGATCGGCTGTAAGGTTGATTACAACGCCTTCCATTGATTTGCCGCTGTTTACAAGCTTTGCAAGACCTGCAAGCTGTCCCGGTGAGCTTATGTTGTATTCTTTCTTATCGCCCGTGTACCATGAGGTGATGACCTTGCCGTTCCAAACCTTTGTCTTGGATTCTGCGGCGTTTGCAGGTATAATGAGTGTCATTACAGCCATTGCAAGCGCAAGAACAAGTGATGTTAATCTTTTCATTGTTTATATCCCCTTTTATTTTGCTTATTACTAAAATAATTATAATACATTCTTTTATAAAATGCAATGGTTTTTAAATTCTTTACAAACCTCTGAATGAAGTAAGAATTCCGATTCGGAAGATTAATATGTATAGATATCCTCAAAATTGGTGTAATTATACTTCTGACCTTTATATGTAACTGTAAGGGCATCACAGTCGTTGAAAGCGCCGTACATAATCGCACTAATATTATCGGGAATTGTTAATTCTCTTAAACTTTTACAAGCAATAAATGCCCCAACATCAATAAGTTCAATATTATCTGGTATATTGATTTTCTTTAGCTTTCTACATTCCTGAAAAGCACTACTTCCAATACTTTTAACGGTTTCGGGTATTGTTATTTCTTCAAGACTATCGCAATCGTAAAATGCACTGTTGCCAATAGCTGTTAATCCTTCTGGCAAAACAACTTTTTTAAGGCTATTGCAATATTGGAAGGTGCCGCCGCTGACAACGGTAACATTTTGAGGAATTACAATTTCTGTAAGATTACTGCAGCTCCCAAATGCATATTCACCGATAGCCGTAACACTATCCGGCATGGAAATTCCCGTGATTTTTTCACAATCAGCAAATGCACTCTCCCCAATTGTTTCAAGACCTTCATTCAGATTTACTTCTACAAGACTGTCACACTGGCGAAACGCAGATTTTCCTATCGTTTTAACGCTGCTCGGCAAAGTTATTTTTTCAAGACCATCATTACAATACAGTGCATCTCTGCCCAATTCCGTGACACCTTCCGGAATTATAACCTCTGTAAGATTATTACAATAATTTATTGCTTCGTCATTAATATATGTAAATCCGGCAGGTATTTCAATGCAGGCAACCTTACTCTTTTTTATATGAAACTCCTTTACAGGGTCACCGTCAATGACAGTTGGAATTCGTATAGCCGTTGCTTCTCCATGATAATTCTGAATAATTATACCTTCGAGAACTGCATCATACTGATATGTGAAGTCCTCTGCAGGAGGTTCAACAATATCAAATGCCGGCTTTTCCTCTGTTGTTGTTTTCTCAACAGTCGTTTCCTCCGTTTCCACTTTGGTTTCTTCCTGCTTTGCTTCTTCCGTCACAGCCTCGGTCGCAGCTGTGGTTTCGGCAGTTGTCGTCTGTGCAGTTGTTTCCTCTGCCGATTCGGACGCTTTTTCTCCGCAGGCTGTCATTGATGCTGCAAGAAGCAGCGCAAGAATTGCTGATGTGATTTTCTTCATAGTTGGATTTCTCCTTTTTTATAAATTTTCCGCTTTTTACGGCGGATTTTTAACGTATAATTATATTTTTCTTGCCAAAACTACCGTTCATAGGAATAATTAATATACAGATTATTATATCATACTCTAAAATGAAATACAATAGTTTTATAATAATTTGTATAGGAGAACTTAATATGGAGTTGAATTATGAACTTATCGGCGCAAGAATAAAAAAGATACGCAAGTCGAAAAAAATGACGCAGGACAGGCTTTCGGAGTTAAGTTCTATATCTCCGCAGCACCTTTCGCAGATCGAAAGCGCCAAGACAAAGCTTTCTCTGCCGACGCTTGTCAATATCTGCAACGCTCTTGAGGTAACGTCTGACAGGATTTTGTGCGATGTGCTGAAAGCCGAAACACCCGAAGAGATAAACGCTGATATTGCCGAGGTTTTCAACGGCTGTTCTGCTGACGAAACATTTCTTATGCTCGATGTTGCCAACAGTCTTAAACAAAGCCTGCGTATAAAGAAGATCGGAGTTGAATACGAATAAACCTGTCCCTTGTCTGAGCATATTATACCTCACCGCAAAAAGCGTTCGTAGATTTTACGGCAATTTGTGATTTTTTCGGCAGCCCCTTTCATTATCCGTATATCATATACAATAACCAAGCAAGATCGCTGACGGCATCACCCCGGAACTCTTCAACGCTTAATCTGCCTTCGTTATATTTTTCAGCATTGATCTTGTAAAGCTCATTCAATGCGATCTGACCACCTTGTGTTTCGATAAACTCTGCAGCAGACATACCGCTGCACTTTCTGCGCATAGGTTCAAGCATCGACTCAAGCTGCTTGATCGCTTCTGCTTTGAATTCTTCTATTGTGGGTATGCTTTTTTCATTCATTGTTGATCTTCCTCCTTGTAAAAGTGTATTTATATTATATCTCTAACAAAAATATGTCCGTAAATTTTGCGGCATATATTGTTGTTATATACTTTATTTGACATGAGCTTATACCGATGATATAATAAAACAAACAAGCTTTCAGGAGGAATTATAATGAAGCTTTTTGTTGATGACAGAAGAACTCCGCCCGAAAAAGGCTTTGAATGTGCCGTGGACTACGAGGGAGCAGTTTTCCTTATCCGCTATATGGATTTTGAGTTTGCAACGCTTGATTACGACCTCGGTGACGGTCACACGGGACTTGACATCCTTAAATTTATGCACGAAAATATAAAATACCCTCGGCATCTGAATATACATTCAGATCATCCCGAGGGCAGAGTTTTGATGCGTGATTTTGCAAAAGAGAATTTTCCCGAAGACGTTCGGATAACGATGAACAGCGTTGACTGAAACACAATACGATCCTCAGTCGTTAAAAGAAAATACGGAGTTATACGAACGTATTGTTGCGCCCATTAGTATTATCGAAAAGGTGACGATAAAAAAGTGACGATAAAACACCGACGATAAATGCAATAAAAAAGCAGGACAGAAGTCAATGATAATTGGATTTATACGTGAGTATGGTTCAGCCAAGAGCAAAGAGCTTTGCGAACTGCTTGGAGTTAAGTCAACAAGGGTCAAAGAGCTGATATATGAGCTTATAGATGAAGATGTTATTGTTGCAAACGGCGGTAATAGGAACAGAACGTATTTACTAAAAAAATGATAGGCAGTTTTATAAAGAACAGCTGATACTAAAAACCATTTAAACTGTAGACAAAAAATCTGCGCAAAATCCATATACGAGAGATTTTAGCTTGATTTTTTGTACAGTTTTTAAATGGTTTTAAGTATGACCTCAAAAAATCAGGTATTCCAAGATAAAAAGCACATCATTTTTGTCCGTTGTTTGTCCGTTAAAACTGCAAAAAGATGCTTAATGACAGACGAAAACCACTTTTTACCAACTTGATGCAAAGGGCTATTCTACGTCGTTTGAGCTGCATTGATAAGAATGAGAAAAATGGTGTGATAAAATTCAAGTCCGGTCAGCGGCACCAAATTTTACTTCGTAAAATTCCGCAAACGTCGTGATATGGACATTTGCGGAGTTGTTTTTTATGTAAAAATGCTTTTGGCCTTTGCTTGGTCTTTATTCCACAGTAACACGGTTACTGGTCAGATTGGGTCAACAAAAGTGCTTCGGCTACCGCATCCATTGCTGCTGCCTGCGCCGTCTGGAACGAATGAGCGTAGATCTGCAAAGTGTAAAAAAACTCCTATGATATAATTACAATGGTGTCGCAAGCCAAAGTAAAAATCACAGGAGGCGGTCGGAATTTGACTTGTGATATCCGTGTTTGATGTGCTTGTATTCTGCCCATATAGGGCTATTCTCAAACCACCGTTTAAAGCGGTGGTCAGACTCCAATTATCCGGATATGGTCAGGATTTTCTCCTTTGTGTGATATGCAGTTACTGATTTAAAATTATTATTCCTATAAAGATCAACGCAATCGCTGATACCCTGATGAACGGGATATCGGATGAATTCTCCGTGTCCCGTTTTTAATATTTTTTCGCTTAAACTTTCTTTTTCAATTGTGCCGGTCAGAACAGCATATCCACCCTTTGAGATAAGCTGCTCTGCAAGCTCTGCCGACTGGGGATCATTAAGCTGCGGAGAACTGATAAAGTATATGCCCTTATCTGCCTGTGAAACAGAAGAGAGCTTCGGCATATTTGAACGTGATTTTTTCCAGAATGGATTTTTATCGTTAATTTGCTTTATAAAATGCTCATCACCGTAATAATTCGCATTGATATCGCTTGCCGCAAAAAGAGTTATGATCTCTTCACCCCTGCCGTATTTCGGCACGGGCAGAATAAGTATGGAGTGTTCTGAAATCAGCTGATTTATCCTTTCAGTCAATGCTTTGCAATATTCGGCATAGCTTGCAGTATCGTGTCCGTATGCACAGTCGATAACTGCTCTGTCTGCATACATTCCCCTTATCTTATCGCATCGGTAAACCAATGTATTTTCGGTATAATCTCCCGTGAAAAGAATTGAACTGCCATTTTGTTCAAAACGGTACCAAACGCTGCCTGTGCAATGTCCGCTTCTTCCCCAGCGTATTTTAAGCTCGTTTATCTCACCCTCTGCACATGGAACAGCATCTTCGAGTCTGACAGCCTTTTTCGGAGCAAATTTCATCTGTTCAAAAGTTGGTGCTGAAGCAATGACTGTACCGTGAAAGCCATTGGAATAGAGCCACTCCAGTCCTCCGCAGTGGTCTGCGTGAGAGTGGGTCAGAAAGAGATATTCAGCTGATTTTATCTGCTCCCTGCTCAGATGCGGATAGGGCTCTTTATCTCCTGCCATAATGCCGCAGTCAACTAAAAAAGCCATATCCGGGGAGCTGACCATAAAGCAGCTTCTTCCGTGTTCTCCCACGCCGCCTGCAATGTAAAGTTCCATATTATCTGCTGCCTTTCTGTTTGTCAATGACCGTATTTAAAATCACCAGGGCGGTGGTGGTAAACAGCACGCACAGCACAGCCATTGCCATTCCTACGGAAACGCTGCCCTGCTCAAATTCTCTTACGATATATGTTGATACCACAAGAGTATTCGGAGGCGCTATCAGACTTGCCGTGACAAGCTCTCTGAATGCAATTATAAACGTCATCATCCAGCCTGTCAATACCCCTTTGGATATGAGCGGCAAAGTTATCCTGCGGAAAATATAGAATGGGCTTCCGCCGAAGACCTGTCCTGCGGAAATAAGGCTGTCACTTATCTGGGTAAACGATGAAGACACATATTGTATTGTGTACGGCAGAAACAGCACCACATAAGCAAGTATCATTATCCCGAAGGTGTTGTAGAGAGGTATAATATCATATATCCTGTTCCAGAAAAGCATTATTCCGATAACAAGAACAATACCCGGCAGCATTTCGGGCAGCATACCTATAGCTTCAACGACCTTTTTGGATCTTGACTTTGAGTTCCTTACAGCAATAACGATCAATGTTCCGAGTATTGCACATATCGTGGCGGAAACCACAGCAAGAATAAAGCTGTTGAGGATAGCCTGCACGCCCTTCTGATTTTCGGTAAAGAGTTTGATGTAGTGCTGAAAGGTAAAATTGCCTGCTTTGAAGCCTACACCTCTGAGGTTTATGAGAGAGGTGGAAATAACGGAAAAATAGGGTATGCCTATGGATATGGCAATGACCGCAATAATGTATATCCAGCCAATTATTTTTGCCGGAAGGGATAGCTTTGCCGTGTTAAGTCGGCTGCCCTTGCCGCTTACAAGAGCATAGCTTTTTCGTGCGGTTATGTAATTCTGCAGCATCCACATTCCGAGGCAAATTCCCACCAGTACTGAAGCAAGCACAGCTGATTTGCCGAATTCGATAGGCGCTACCGTTGCATAGCGGTGGATCTCCGTGGTGAAAACATTAAAACCTATTCTCTTGCCAAGTGTAGCGGGAGTGCCGTATTCCGCAATGGTTTTTACGAAAACAAGAAGCGCACCGATAGCATAATTTCCGCTTAATAACGGCAGGAAAATTTTTCTCAGCCGTCTGCCGAAGCCTGCACCGAATACTGCTCCTGCTTCTTCAAGGCTTGATGGAATATTCAGCATTGCATTTTTTAAAATTGTCAGCATAAAAGGGAAAACGTGCAGGCTCATTACAAGCACAAGTCCGCCGAAGGTGAAAAATACTTTTTCACAGCCTTCCGTAAAAGGCAATAGCTGCTGAAGCAGACCTCTTTTCTGCATAAAAAGTATCCAGCCCATTGAAGCGATGTACGGTGGAGTCATAAAGGGTATCATAAAGATAATATCGAAAAATCTGTATCTTGCAAAGTCTGTCCGTGCAAAAAGATACGCTAACGGCGCTGCAATTACTGTTGATATCAAGGTTACAGCCACACCCAGCAAAATTGAATTCAGAATCATCTTTGCATTCTTGTCTTCCGTCAATGTCTGCCACGCCGAACCAAAATCAAGGCGGCCATCAGTTATGACCGCCTTGAGAAAAATGGTTATTAACGGACAGAGTATCAGGAAAAACAGAATTGCCGCAAGGAGGATAAGCGGAAAACGTTTTTTGGTACCTGTCATTGTATCTCCTTTTTACTTTGTGCAAAGCTCGTTGATCTTTGCTGCTGTATCGCCCGAGATATCCATCATAGCGTCCCAGTCACATTCTATCTGAGGAATGTCGGCAAGATTTGTTCTGTTATCACAGGTAATATCGCTTCTTCCGGGGAGCAGGTAAGCGTTCGCAACAAGCTGCTGCGCTTCATCAGAGAAAAGATAATCCACAAATGCTTTTGCGTTGTCGGGATTGGGGGCGGTGTTCATTATCATTGCAGGACGGGGATTTACAACCGTTCCTCCTGCAGGATAGTAGATATTCAGCGGCTCGCCCTTAGCCATAGAGGAATATGCGTTGTAATCAACACCTGCAACAAGTATGCCGACTTCACCCGTTGTTACCGCTTCAAGAGCCGCTTTGTTTGCACCGGGTACTATCATTCCGTTTGCAGCCATCCCTTCAAATGCGTCCCAGCCGTATTTATTCACAAAGCCTGCGGCAAAATCCTTGCAGGAACCTGATTTTTCCGGATCGGGAATAGCAAGCATATCCTTGTATTCTTCATTTGCAAGCTCTGCCCAGTCTGCCGAAAGCTCGGGGATAAGAGTGGTGTTATAAATCACGCCCACAGCAGAAGCACTGTAACCGAAAAGCATAGAGTCGCTGTCTATCCAGCCATCTATGACCTTATCTGCGTTTGCAGGTGTATAGGACATTATCTTGCCGTCATTTTTCATTGAAAGGCCGTCAGACCATGACGCAAGGATAACAACATCGGCAACGGGATTTGCTTCTTCTGCTTCAAGTCTTGCAAGGATCTCGCCTGTCGTTCCCTGAAAGACCTCCACTTCAACGCCTGTTGATGTTTTAAAGCCTTCTGCAATTTTATCTGCAAGACCTGCAGGAGAGGGCATATATACCGTGACCTTGCCCGAAAGTTCGGTGTTTTCGGAAGCGTCCGATTCGGTTATTACGTCCGCTTCTGTTGTTTCGGCTTTAGTTTCCGACTTGGTTTCCGCTGTTGTCTGCGCAGCTGTTGTATTCGATGTTTCGGATGATGTCTGTTCGGAACAGCCTGCTGCCGCCATACACATTGATGCTGCAATAACAGCAGCTATGATTTTTCTGATCTTCATGTTTTTTACTCCTTACAATGTAATAATATTGCTTTTATTTATGTAAATGGGAAGTGTGTTTCCCACAGACATTCTTTTGTTTGAAAGAAAACTCCAGATCTCGCCGCAATGGTCAAGCATTATCTGATACGAGCCGCCAAGGAACTGAACGGACTTTACGACCGTATCAAATCTCACGGCATTTTCCACAGGCACATCGCTTGCCGATTCGGGACGAAACATACTGTTTTCGTCTATCCAGTTTGAGGAACCCACAAATCTTGCCGTAAATTCCGTAACGGGAGCGGAGTATATTTTTTCGGGGACATCATATTGTTCAATAATGCCCTCCGACATAACAGCTATCATATCGCTCATGCTCATAGCTTCTGTCTGATCGTGGGTAACGAACACAGCTGTTATTCCAAGACGAGTTACAAGCTCACGCAGCTCGGTCCTCATCTGCTCCCTCAGAAGTGCATCAAGGGCAGAAAGAGGCTCGTCGAACAGAATACACTGCGGCTCTATTACTATTGCTCTTGCAAAAGCAACTCGCTGCTGCTGTCCACCGGAAAGCTGATTGGGATAACGATCCGCAAACTCGTCCAGCTTTACGGCATGGAGCGCTGTTCTTACCTTCTGGTCAAGCTTTGCTGTTTTACCCTTTGTTCTAAGACCAAAAGCTACGTTTTCGTATACGGTCATATGTGGCCATAAGGCAAAATCCTGAAAGACAAAACCGAGTCCACGCTTTTCGGGAGGGATATTTACTCCCTTTTCCGATGAGAAGATAAGCCTGTCATCAAAATATATCTCACCGCTGTCGGGAGTTTCAAGTCCGGATATCATTCGCATCAGCGTTGTCTTTCCGCATCCCGAAGGACCAAGCAGGGTCGTGAAGCTGCCGTCATTTATTGTAAGATCAAGCGGTTTTATTACTGTTTTGATACCATATTTTTTTGTAATGCTTTTAAGCTTTATTTCCACGTTATCACATCCTTATCGTTTTGATTATATTTTAGGGATACGCTGATCAATGCGTAGCAATTGTTTCCTTATATAAGTAAAATCCGCTATCATAGTTCTGAATAATTACGGTAAAATTTTTGACAGATCTTCAAAGCAATCAATTATTTAAGTCGTATCCGAAAAAGCTTTACCTAAGCAGATAAAAATATTCCTCTCCGTTAATAGTAACTACAGCACCGCATACATTCTCCTCCGGCAAACAGTTATCCGGAATACATACACAGAAATCGCCTAAGTCCGCATAGAAAGAGTCGTTTGTATTACAACTGGTGTGGCATTGCAGAATGTTGTAAACCTTATATCCATAGCACCGGATATCTCCTCTTTTTGCAGCATTGAGTGCAAGCAGGTCAATTTTGTTCCGATGAAGGCAGTAAAAAATATATGCGAGAAAACAGGCAAGGATTATAAGTATAAGGCTCAAAGGATCCTTCAGTCTGTCATTTAAGACAGATAATATCACATATATCACAGCAACAAAAAATCCGACGATCATCATGATGATCTTGGAAACGCTTTCGTTTGTGCGGCTTTCAAAGGATTTTTGAAAACGTGTATCATATTCGCACGGCTCACCTCTGATAATGTACTTTTTCATAATGGGGTTCACTTTGGAACCATCTGACTGATAAAAGGCAGGATCCTCTGTCATATATATAACCTTCGGTTTGCTTTTGTTGAAAAAACTCATTGTATTTCCTCGCTTATCCTTCCACATCATTAAACAGGAAAAACATATTTTTACCGTTAATATTTATTATAACTGCGTAGACATATTCCGCGCGTTCCCATTTTTCGGAGGGGTTCGGCAGCTCAACACAGAAATCCTTTAAGTCAATAAAATATCTGTACTCCATTGAATCAACGCCTTCGTAAGCATATCGGAATATCCGGCGGCGTTTGTACATGTAACACTCTGTAAACCGTGGTTTAACGCTGTCCAATGCTTCGCAGTATGTTCTGCGCTGCTCGTCCATTTTTGAGGATACCTTCAACAGTGCCAGCCCTGCTGCAATGGTTCCCAATGCTATAAAAACAGGAATAAATAAGGCTGCCATGTAGCTGTTGTCCGGATCGTGTATCATTTGTATAACCTGAATAACAATGCTGATTATCGGAATAAATACCGAAGCAAGCACAAATATTCCAAACACCTTTACTATTACGGAAATTGTATCACTGAGATTTACTGTTTTGCCCGTGCCTGCGCAGAATGCATTATAAAGTCTGTCGTCCATTGTGCAGGCCTTTCCCTTGAATATATATTTCTCAAGGCTTGGATTTACAGGCGCATTGTTCATCTGAAACAGCTCGGGTTTTTTGTTTATGTCCGATACATGATTTTCATTTATCATTCTTTCCATAAAATATACCCTTATATTATTGAAGAAGATAAAAATGGTCTGTTCCCTTTATGTTTATCACAAGACCGACTACCTTATTCGGAAGCCTTTCGTCCGAGGATACTTTTACCAGAAAATCGTTTAGCTTGGCATAATAATATGTGGTCGCACCTTCATCAGAGTCTGATATTTCATATCGATTAATTCCGTAAAACGTATATTTGAAGCACTGCACTTCTCCTCTGTCTGCCGCTTTGACAGCTTCATTGTTTGCATATTCTCTGCACGCAAACACGATTATCACCAGCACAAGTACACCTATTATAATAAACATAAAAAGTGATGTATCTTTTTCATTTTGAATAAAAGCAGCGACAGTATATATGATAAAATTAACTGCCATGATAATAACGATAATATTTCCAATGCGGGCGTGTAATGTGAGTTTTTTCAGAGCTGCGCGCATATCCTCGGTATATTCACAGAATTCACCCTCAAAAATGTATTGTCTCAGTAGTGGATTTACAGGTTCTCCGCTGCATTGATAAAGGTCGGGTAAACATGAAGCATCGGAATAGTCCCATAAATCATCGGTAAACCGCATAAAAATATCCCCCTCAATATACCGTTATTGTTCCGCAGTCTTTTCCCACGGCTGCGGCTTTGAAAAATAATATCCTTGGGAATATCTGATCCCCATTTCTTCGATAATGTGCTGTATTTTTTCATTTTCAACAAATTCGGCAATCACTTGAGTTTTGTTATTGCTGCACCAGCTTGCAATAAAGCCCACAAATTGCAAGCATTTTTCATCATCACATATCGAACGGATGATCTCTCCGTCAATTTTCAGATAATCAGCGTCAATTCGGAGAATGTGCATAAGATTTGAAAATCCGCTGCCGAAATCGTCAATGGCTATCATGGCTTTCTTTTCGTGTATCCTGTCGGCAAATTCTTTTAGGTACTGATAATCGGTGACTTCCTCTGATTCCACCAATTCAAAAATGAAATTTTCGGGGTGAGAGGCTTGGTTAAGATATTTGAATATCACCTTTATCATTTCACGGTCGTATATATCACGGACATTGAGATTTATGGTTACTTTTACATCGCCGTCAATAAACATCTCCATGACTTTTTTTACCATATTTACAGACAACAGCTCATATAGATCGTATTTTTTTGCAACAGGCAGGAACTGATCGGGAAAAAATATTTTACCGCTTTTATCGGATATTCTCATAAGTGATTCATATATGCCGAACCGCTTTTCATTATTATCGTAAATTCCTTGAAAATACGGCACCATACGATGCTCCGAAAGTGCATCTCTAATGACCTGAAGAATATGTATTTCCTCTGTTTTATCCATTATGCTGTCAGCTATCTGTTCGTATCTTACAAAAGAAAAATTATGCTCCAAGCCGTATTGCAAAGCTGTTTCGGCTTTGTGTAGAGGCTCATTTTTATCCTCTACAACAGCGCATTGATATGACAGCTTAACATCATTTAAGGAGATAGAATTAAGAAAATGAAGCGTATCCTCTGCAATATGTTCAAAAGAATCGGTGCTGATCTTATCATCGGCAGCAATAAGCAGGGAAGAGGTTTCGTAGCTGTAAATATGAATGATCCCTTGCTCATTCAATCTCCCGGTAACATTACTGTAAACCTTTTTCAGTTCCTCAAAGATCTCCTTGCGTCCTACGAAAAGCTTGATCATTTTTTCATTGTTAAGAACATACAGAGCTATCTTATTCAGATGAATATGCTCCCTCTCATTAAGATAGCAGAATTGATTATCCAGTCCCAGCGCTTCATTTCGCAGAAGAGAGCTTTTTATCTTATTCTGCTGATTTAATATCTGTTCGTTGAGCTGCCTGTTTCCAGAAGCAAGAAGGTAATTTACGGCTTTGACGTTGTTTTGACGGATAGCCGAAGAGTCGGAAAAATCTCTGCTTCTGAGCGGGATATGAGTGTCTTCATTTTCTGACAAAGCGGCAATTGCAAAGGTGAAATTTGCAAAATAGTTTTTATTATCTCTGCAAACGAACTCACCCGAAAGCAAAGCACCGCTTATATTGGTGGTTGCGAACTGCTCTGTTTCCCATTTTGCGCAGCCGTGCATTACTATCATTCTGGATTGACAATCATACGCAAAAAGCAGCTCGGAGGGAGCTTGTTTCAGGTCCTTATAGACCGTCCGCATTTCATCCAAAGTTTTCTGAGGATTAAAATATCCCGAATAAATCGCAGACCCGATCGGAAGTTCACAGGAAAGCTCAAGACATTCTTCATTTTTGCGTTCGTATTTTACAAAATAAGGTATCTGAATGTCATCTTCCCTCATTATCGGGAATAAAACCGAAAGCTCCGGGTCGTTTTCAAGCTCTGTTTTATCAATAAATTCGGAATACCACTTTGAACCGCTCATTCCGTCTATTTTTTCAAGGAAGCATTTACGGGATTTTGTAACTGTACAGCTTTTTCCGGAGTTATCGGCGCCGCATACGAAGTTCTCATAAACGGAAAGCTTATCGGAGGAAATAAATGCCGCAGAAATGGCTTTTTCGGAAGTCGTGCTGCCTTCAAGTACGTATGAACGGCGCTTTTTTGTCTTATAGCCTGCCGCTCCGCCAAGCATTTTCACTCCTGAATTTTTCTTGTTTATCAAATCGGCAAGCTTTATTCCTTTTGTAAATCCTGCAGGCAGAAAAATAAGCAGAAATCCGCTTCTGTCTTTTATCAGCTTTTCGGAAAGCTCTGCACATAACTGTTTTTCACTTTTATATTTTTCGATCAATATAGAATCAACTTCGCATTTGTCAAATGTAACAATTGATACAAGGCATGAATCGGGAATGATTTTCCCATCAAGAATAACTCCCGATGTGGAGCAGCCGATGATTTTGGCATTTGGAAGCAGCTCGTTTATTTCTGCCGACAATATACTCATTTCTTCTGACGAATGAATTGAACTGTGAATGCGGACAAGTGCCTGCTTACCTCTGTCTATCTCTGTTCCTTTAAGGAAAATATCGAATTTCTGCTTGTTCTTATACAGATGATTATATACTTTCATACAGTTATCTTCTTTCGTTTAAGAATACGTCAATATTATCGTATCTTCGGCTTCAAAGTATTCCATATATTTCAGTTTATCAAGCAAATTTTACAACACTAAAAATCACTTGTCAACGACTATTACGACAATATAACAATGGTTTTACGCAAGCTTTACAAAGCGATTAGATAGCCGTATGAAGCTTAACATCAGAGCATAACGTCCGAATTTGAAATGTATAAAATGGCATTTACCTACGTTATCCTGAAACCGACGGCATTGCTTTTCGTGCATCATTTATCCGAAGAATAACAGTTTTCGATTTGATGTGATCTTTCGACCTGCTGTTCTGCACGGATCTGAAGCATGAACAGAATTAATCCTATGATAAAGAATATTGAAATTGCTCCGACACCTGCGTTCACATTTCCTGTCAGCTGCGAAACTGCGCTGATAACCAAAGTTCCCATGAAAGAAGCGCCCTTTCCGCATATATCGAGAATACCAAAATAACCTCCGGATTTTTCGGGTGGTATTATTTTTGCGTAATATGAACGTGAAAGTGCCTGTATTCCGCCTTGAAACATTCCAACGGCCGCCGCAAGTATCCAGAAATGCAGCTGGGAGGACATAAATACAGCAAAAACCGCTATCACAAAATATGCGCCGATACAAATCATGATCAAGTTTTTGACAGGATATTTTTCCGATAGTCTGCCTATTATTACCGAGCTGGGAAAAGCAATTATCTGGGTCGCAAGTAGCGCAAGCAGAAGTCCCGTGCTGTCAAGTCCGAGAGCCGAGCCGTATGCTGTTGCCATTTCAATAATAGTGTAAACTCCGTCTATGTAGAAAAAGTATGCCGCAAGAAAAAGGAGAATTTTCTTATTTGACACAATGTCGTGCATCGTAGCCTTGAGTTCCGCCAGAACATTTCCTTTTGACGAAGTATCTTCATAGGGTTGGCGGTATGATTTTATAAGCGGCATAGAAACAAGCAGCCACCACAGTGCAGAAATTATAAATGATATTGTCATAGCTGCAGTCATGGAAATTCCTATATAGTCTGCACCGAGAATAACCGCAAGTGATATAACAAAGGGAATACAGCTGCCGATATATCCCCACGCATATCCCTGAGCTGACACATTATCCATTCGCTCCTCGGAGGTTATGTCCGAAAGCATAGAATCATAGAAGATAAGGCTCATCGAATGTCCGGATTTTGCGATCACGAATATTATGAGAAATACAAGCCAATGAGAAGTAAATCCAAGCAATGCGCAGCCTGCAGCTCCTATGATTATGGAGATAAGAAACAGCGGTTTTCTGCGTTTTTTTCTGTCGGAAGCTTTTCCGAGAACAGGTCCCAAAACAGCAACTATCAGAGTGGCGATCGAAGCGGCATAACCCCAGTAAGCAAGATAATCCGCAGAGGAAAGTCCTTCATCGGCAGCCAGCGCATTAAAGTATATCGGAAAAATTGTTGAAACCAGCAGTATAAACGCTGAATTTCCAACATCGTACAGTATCCAGTCCTTTTCCGATCTTGTCAGTTTATTTCTCATTGCAGTTCTCCTTATATTCCGAGCCGAAGGTGTAATTATACAAATCGTTCCACGGCTTAACTCCTTTTGCGCTTTCCTCAAATTCGCTGATAAGCATAATTGCTTTATTCAGCGCTTTGCCGTATCTAAGTGCAAGCTCCTTATTGCTGTCCCTGCATTTTGGATTTGCCTTGTAATTCACGATAAGGCCGTGCATATCATCATAATGTCCGCTTATTTTCAGAATTCCGTAAATGACATTTCTTTTAAGCATATTCGGAGCAAGCAAAAGTCTGTTATAAAATACATAGGACTGCATTGATTGATAGATACATTTTGGAGATACGCCATTGTAGAATCTGCTTATCACACGTGCCGAGCGTTTATCGGGAATGATATGTTCTGTCAATGTATGTGTGATAGGATTTAGCCCGTCATTTATCATAAGCCGACGGTCAAATTCAACTTCAATTTCGGCATGGCTTACACCGCTTTCTGCGATCTTTTCATCAATATACCCGTGACATTCTCTGTCAAGGGCAAAATGGCAGATAACGCCGTAAGCATAAGCAAGGTAAGCAGGTGAAAATCGTCTGAACATGATCTCTTCGGCAGCGCAGCGAAAGAATTTTATTCCTGCTTCCGAGTGCATACCGTAGCCTTTTGAATTCACCGAATTGGCGGCAAGAGGGTGGTAATAAAACAACAGATCGGGACCGTGGAGTCCTATATTGAACAGATCCTGTTCTTTTGAAATGGTTTTTTTGATCTCTTTAGGAAGTTTAGAAAAAACCTCCCTGCCAAATCTGTAATGTGCATAGGTTGACGGCATAATTACTCCTCCGGATTTGAAATATTATATTTCAAACAGCTTTTTATACTAATCTTTAATCGTTCTATAGACAAAGCCGACAGATAGAATAATTCCAATTAGGTAAACTTGTTTACCTTGGAGAGCGACCGCAGCAAGGCTTGATGCCCTGCAATGCAATTAATTTGCATAGGAGTTTGACGCAGAGTGGAATTATTATAGCCGAGGATTTAGTCTTACGGTTGATTGAAGATTAGTATTAGGCTGAAAAATACAGCAAGTACCTGAAAATCATAGACCCGTACAGCTCGTACCGTGCCGCACGGGTCTTATATGTTTATAATAGAATTATTGCTTTTCTTGTTTAAGCTCATGCGATCGCCGCAGGAATTGAGATTACCGAAACTATCACGCTTTTACCTGTATTTGGAGCGCTTTTTTTATCATCGGTATCGGAAAATTCATCGTCAGCGCTGTCTATTATCTTGATCCGTCCCTGACCGTAAGGAGCGGCATATTCGGAACCGACATTTCCGCCGAGAGTTTCTGTAATATAGGTTATAAGCACCTGATTGTCTATCATAACTTCGTTTTTCAGAATATTGCATCCGCTGAACATTGTGTAACCGTTGCTGCCGGCTTTC
Organism: Oscillospiraceae bacterium; assembly: GCA_051881815.1. Lineage (GTDB taxonomy): Bacteria > Bacillota > Clostridia > Oscillospirales > Ruminococcaceae > UMGS363. The sequence goes on from JBJEQP010000029.1 coordinate 19,943, forward strand.
AGCATATAGTTTTGTGAGGCAAGCTTGTAGGTTTTATTAAGGTCAAGCGGTTCGCCGCCAACTTTAACATTTTTTACTCTGTACTCGCCGTCCACCTTTACAAATTCCTTTTTGTCCGTCAGTACAACAGAGGAGGGAATATATGTGTGGATCTCATAGGTAAGTCCCGATACCTGCAAAAATCCGCCCGATTCGTCGGGAACACTTGCAGAGCCAAGCTCCAGAGCGTCAAGTATCTGCTGACCGGTAGCTTCGGTCAGACAAGCGGAGTTCCCGAACGGATGAACCGCAATTATCTTCGCATAGGTGATGTCGCCCTTATCAATATTTGCTCTTATACCGCCACCGTTCACAAATCCTATATCTGCTCCGAGAAGTGAACGGTAAGCGTCGGCACAAAGATTTCCGAGGTTTGTTTCCGTATTTCTGATAATTCTTTCATCGTTTTCGGGGTCGTTAATAACAAGGTCAACGTCGGCTTTTGCAACGACTGTTTCGGCAAGCTTGGAGTATTCTGCTTCAATGCTCTTTACGAAATCACGCATTTTAGCGTATGCTTTATATTCGGAAGACGAAGCATCGTCCGAAACGGTAAAATCACTCTTTGCAATAAGCTTTGAGGTAATTCCGTCCTTTGATATCGTCACCGTGCCGATTTCCGCAAGCTTTGTTCCTGCCGATACAAGCACTACACTTTTTCCGCTTTTATCGGTAATTTTTTCACCGTCAATAACGTCGTGTGAGTGTCCGTCGATAAAAACATCTATACCTCTTACGTTTGCGATAACTTCCTTGGATGTCCAAGGCGAGCTTTGTGCATCAGTTCCGAGATGACCTACTGCAACGATATACTCCGCACCTTCCGAATAAGCTGCGTCAACAGCAGTCTGAACTGCATTGTAAAGCTCGTTCCCGTTATTGCCCGGACAGAAGCCGTAAACATATTCGCCGTCTTCATTTTTAAAGAATGACGGTGTGGATTTTGTTGTGGTTTCGGGTGTGGATATACCTACAAAACCGATTTTCACGCCGTCTGTTTCGATGATCTTGTAACTGTCAAGAATGATGTTCCCGCTTGTAAGGTCTGCAAAGTTTGCCGATATGTACGTGAATTCAGCCGAATTCTTTAATCTGAAAAAGTTGTCCATACCGAAATCAAATTCGTGGTTTCCCGGAACGGCAAGGTCATAACCGAGTTCATTCATTATGCGGAGAGGGTAGCTTCCGTCCGATAGTGTGCCGATAACATCTCCCTGAATGGAATCTCCTGCATCTACAAGCAAGGTCTTGTAACCCTCGGCTTCAAGCTTTGCACGGTATGCGGCAAGCTCTGCATATCCGAAAGAATTATCATCGGCATTTATGCTGCAATGAACATCGTTTGTGTGAAGGATCACTATTCCCATATTGGTATTATTCTCGGATAATTCGGTATAATGCTGCAAAAAAGTACAGCTGCCTGCGTCCTGCGCAGTTCGGGTAAAAAGTCTCATTTTCCTAATAAATATTATTCTCCTTTATTCTTTCAATCAAATTTTACAACTCCAAAATCTGCTTGTCAATAAGAATTACAATAGCTTTCCGTACAATTTACAAAGTGTTTATGCAGCATATTCGAAGCTTAACATTGGAGAATAATACTAAGGAAACGCTGATCAATACGTTTCAGCCGTTTTTCAAAATGTCTATGTCAGAATGACATTAAAGACAGG
>JBJEQP010000030.1:0-21471 GCA_051881815.1 Oscillospiraceae bacterium
AAGAGTTTTTATAGGGGTTCTCTTTAAATTACCCTTAAATTTATTATACGAGGAAAAATTAAATGAAAAAGCTTGATAAGATCGTCCGCAGCATACTTTTGATGCTGCTGGGCGCAATGATATACGGTTTCATCGGAGCGGCTGCGGAAGTCTACGGCAGCCGCACTCCCGGCAACATCGGCGGTGAAGTTTTTGTACTTCCGCTTATGGCTTTGCTTGTATGGCTCGGGTGGCAAATCAGAGCAAATGTACATAAATAAAGAGCAGTTCGCTGCTCTTCCTTAATGCGGCTCGGTGCATTCGTACTGACGGGTGACAAGTCCCTAACGCAGAGTCAAGGAAAAATCAATCAGGAGGTATTTTTATGGCATTAGTAAAGTACAAAAAGGTATCAAAAGCAAGAAGCATAACCGTTCCGAAGGATCTCGCAGAGGATTACGGCATTTTTGCAGGTGCGGCTGTTGACTTGGTATTGCAGACCGATGGTATTCTTGTCCGCAAACATCTTCCAACTTGTGTTTTGTGCGGCTCGATTGAATCGGTTGATACTGTAAAGGGCAAGGAAATCTGCGCTAAATGCGCTCGTGAAATTAGAGAGGAGATCAACAGTAAATATGCTTAATACTGCTGAAATTGCTAAAATCGTAGACCGTATGGGAAAAATAAAGCAGCAGATCGCAGAGTTGAACTCCGAATCTGATACTCTTGAAGCAATGCTGCTGAAACAGTTTGAAGCCGATGTGGAGGATACCAAATACAAATCGGTAAAATACCGTGGTGCAGAATCAGAGGTATCTGCTGCTTATGCCGATTCCGTCAAGCTGATATATCCCTCAATGCTTAAAAAAATATTTGGCGAAGCCTATCGTGATGTTGTTACTGAAGAAACCACGTATAAGCTGTCAGCCAATACTAAAAGGCTGTTGGCTGCCCTCTATAAAAAGAACTTTATTGGAGGAACAACTGTAGCGGAAGCTCTCGGAAAGCTCACAGCTGACAATAAAACCTTTATAGTACTTATGAAAAAGGTCAAGGGAAAAAATTTTGAGGGCGATAAAAAGAACCTCATGAATATTGCAGGATTAGACGAAGAAACTGCATCCGACTACGCATATATGATCAACGAGATTGCCTCTTGGCAGGAATTTGAGAAGCTGCTTGCAGTAAGCGGAGAAGTCACTAAAGAAAGAGTAGACCAAACGCTTGAATACATCAATTCCGCCATTGTGGTGGAAGAAACACCGAAAATCACGATTACCTAATACACCACGGGCAGGAGCGATCCTGCCTGTGCTGCATAACCGAAAGGACGGTGAACTCAATGACAGCACAGGAACGAAAATCAATATTTGTCTTATGCCGTGAGCTTGGAATTGGTGACGACGATCGCCACGCTCTGATTTACAGCATCACGGGAAAGGAATCCACGACAGAGCTTACTCCCGGCGAAACAAAATCGGTCATACACGAGCTGACAGAGCGGTTGAAGCTTAAAAACCGTTCGGAACCGCTTCACACAAGGAAGCCGAAAACATATAACGATCCGGTTGCAGGAATGATGACACCCGAACAACAGTCCCTTGCATGGCGGCTTGTGTATCGTTTGAAAGAACTGGACAGTTCTCCAAACAGCGCATCTGCAGGAGAACGCATGGCAGGTGCTATTAAAAAAGAGCTTAGAATAACGACCGTTCCGGGAAAAAATATATTCCGCTGGGTCAGCTTTGATGACGGAGCGAAGCTTATCGAAAAGTTGAAAATGTATGTACGGTCTGCAGAGCGGCGTGTGAAAAGGACGGGAAGCTGATGGAACAATTCACAGACGAGCAGGTTCGGAAAATTCTCTGTCTTGCCGCACGCCGCAAGGTGCTTATTCTTACGGTAAGGGACAGGACGGCGGTCGGTCTTAAGGACAGCATAGTAGACTATATCCACCGGCACGGTATGGGCAATGTTCTCCAGAGGTTTCAGCCGGAAAGGGGAAAGATCTTCTTTAAAGGAGCCTTCGAAAGCATTGCGGTGATGTCGGTCAACTGGTGGAACAGTCACGCAGGCTGCGCTCTTTATGTATTTGACGGACTGGTTTTTGTCACAAATCGGTGCATTACTGATATAAAGCACATAAAGGAAAAGCCGAGGGCGGTTACGGAAATATGGTCGGAATAATTTTTAGGAGGATATAATTTATGAAAATTGACCTTGGAGATATCTGTGAAAAGCAGATGAATGAAATCGTATCGAGTGGATATATAACCGAACAGATAAGGATTTCTTTGGAAAAGACAATCAAAAGCGCAATAGAATCTGAACTGGAGGGATATAACGGAGAGGTGAAAAAATCTGTTACAGAATGTGTAAAGAAAAGCCTGCAGTTTGATCCCGAAAAAATTGATATTCCGCTGTATAATAAATTCATTACAGCAGTAGTAAAGGAATCATTGGATAATTTTTTGGATTCCGAGTGCAAAGATAAGATCAAGAGCAGTGTTGAAAAAATACTTACCAAAGAAATAAAGCCGAAGTACACCCTTGAAGAGATTATCGAAGAATTCAAATCCTATGAAAGTGAATACAAGGATTATGACGATGAAATGACTCTGCATATAAGGGAAACAACGTATGGCTCATACCATGTATATATGGATGATTGCGACAACAAAGATATATTAGACTGTGAAATAAGTTTTGCAGTTGACAAATCTCATCAATATATATACGGAATACAGATAAGGAACAGCTGTAAGGATTCCGATTGTATCAATACTTACGGCTTTGAAAAATTTTTACAAAGGCTGTCAGCTTATGAGAGCAAGGTCATTATTAATAGCACCGACAGCAGCGATTATGATCTTTCGTATTGTAAAGAGGACTATTGATGAAAATTTGAAAGGATGAACGCAATGAGCCTGCTTGATAACCTTGAAATTGAAGACCTCGACGCCGATCAGCGTGAGCTTGCAGAGTGCATAGGTATTGAAGCGTACAAAAAGCTGGTCAAAAACTATGCAGGCTCATTCATTTATGTCTGCAAGCCCGATACGATCACTTCAAACCTTAGGAATGAGGAAATACGGCGAAAGTTTAACGGGTATAACTACTCCGAGCTTGCCCGGGAATATAATCTTGCAGAGGTTTCGATACGGCGTATTGTTTCCCCGGTTATCTCCGAGGTAAAGGCTGCGCCGCTTCCCGGACAGATCTCATTCTTTGACGAGGACATAAAAATTTAATTATCAAAATTTTTTCTCATGTGAAAATGGATATGTAATAAATAATAGTGTATAGTTAGGCTATAAGGTTGACTGTACACTATTTTTTTATGGAGCTGATAAAATGACGATCGATATTACTACTGTTTTATCCATATATTCCGGAGTACTGACGATTCTAATCGGCGTGATCGGATTCTTTCTTACGAGGACTTTCAAAGAACTCGACAACAAGGTATCTGCCAAGGCGTTTGAGGATGCTCAGAAGGATATTGATAAGAACACCGAGGATATACGCCGTATTAAGGACAATTATCTTACCAAGGATGATTACTTTCGGGAACAGGCTAAGGTAGATAAAAAGCTTGACAGTATCATGGATATATTGATGAAATTAAGTAAAGGAGGCAGCGCATAATGAATCCCGATGCAATGATGAAAAAAGCTCGTGCGGCAAATTTTGTAGAGAATAATGGTAAAGTCCTTCGGGGTATTAATATGATCCGGATCGACTACAACAAGCTTTCATCCATACGCACGGCTCTTGGAATAGACGATGACGAATATGCGGACAGCGTGAACTATCTCATAGAATCGGGATATATCCGCATACGCCGCATTGATACTCAGAAAGCGGTCGAGCTTGCCGATTATCCCATGGACGAGATTGAGGGCAAGCTTACGCAGAAGGGCATACAGCTTCTTGCAGGCGTTATTGATGATCCGTGCATTACCGTTTAAGGCGGTGATAGAATGGCACACCGAAGAAAACATTCAAAAATTGACCTGCTCGCTCCCGAAGTAAAAGCAGAAGTCGAAAGCATGATAACTTCCAACAATTTTACATACAAGGAAATTGTTGAATACATAAGGGACACAACCGGAACGCAGATATCACAGCAGGCGGTTTTTCGATATGCAAAGGGTCTTTGCGAATCACTTGAAAGCATACGGATAGCGCAGGAAAACTTCAAAGCTATCACGCAGGAGCTTAACCGCAATCCGAACCTTGATACCACAGAGGGCATTATACAGCTGCTGTCGCATTTGCTTTTAAACTATGTTCAGAACCTTTCCGAAGAAGATCTGCAGAATGCCGACCCGATGAAGGTCATGAAGCAGGCTTCCGAGCTTATACGAGTTGCATCGTATAAACGCAATCTTGACATCAAAAACAAGGAGCTTACGGAAATGGGCTTTGATGCGGTCAAGAGCAAGGTATTTGACGCTATGGCGCAGGACAACCCCGTGCTTTATAAACAGCTTGCAGATTATCTTAATGATAAGACAGCTGACTTCGGAGGCGGTCAGGAATGATATATGTTGTTTTTGTGCAGCCGTCCAAGGAAATGAAAGTCCGTACGGAACTGGAGCGCAAAGGCTTTGAAGCCTACGTTCCGAGGCGTGAGCTTCTGATACACAAGTCGGGATTATGGACAAAGATCATAACTATTATCTTTCCGGGATATGTTTTTGTTGATATGGAATACAATCCTAGAAATCATATAGCTATAACTCATACGGATAATGTTTTGAGGATCCTCGGAACGCCTTCTCCGCTTTCGGAAGATGAAGCTTCGGTCATGAAGTGGCTGTTTAATGACGGAAACGTCATAGAAGAGTCAACCGCTCTGATAGACAGCAACGGAGACTGCATAGGATATGAAGGTTTCCTCGAAGGCTATGACGATCGAGTGACCTATTTCAACAGGCGGCAGAAAAAAGCGACTGTCGAGGTAAAATTCGGCGGCAGGACACATAAGGCTAATCTCGGAATTATTTTAAAATCAGCTGATACCACCGAACAGGGTTGATTCGTTCCCCTGCTCGGCATTAGCTGCAAATATGCTGTTTAACGGACGGGTAAATGACCCTGAACCGAATGGCGAAGCATACCCAAAAGAATATACCCATTAAAAATACGTTAAACAGCGTTAAAGCAACGTTTTAAAGATTAATTTGACAAACTGTACCCTAAAATCAAAAACGGCTCTGAGGGCATTTATTTAGCTCTCAGGGCGTTTCTTTGTTTTACATATTCGGAGGTGATAATATGAGCTTAAATCCGGTAGCGAAAGAAAGCCTTGCGGCATTAGCAAGCGCTTTGGATAAGAGAAACAGCAACGAAGATACAAGCAGTCAGACCGTTGCAGATTTCGTGAACGAACTGCTTGCGGAACCCGACAGAAAAAAGCGGAAGCAGATGATGAAGGATTTTTCCGCAAGGCGTTCGGACGTTGCAAAATTTATCCGAGATAACGAGGATCTCATCAACGCCGAGGCTGAAATGGCTCTGGTCGCTGCAGCTGTCGGAACTACCGTGACGGAAAAAGAGATCTCCTACAAGGGCGGAAGGCGCACCGTTTCCACCAAGCGCAAGCATATTCCGCCGAATGTCGGGGCTTTGAATTTGTATCTTAAAAACAAAATGCCGGATAAATATTCGGATAAGCCGCAGAAGGATCCCGAATATGAGGACGTTTCCGATGTTGAGGAGGAGATCTATGGCGACAGTTAAGAAATGCAAGCGCAAAAAGACTATTCCATACAATTTCGGAGAAAAGCACAAGGCATACATACGGCGCTGCCTTGAATGCATGATAAACGTAGCCGAAGGTGCTGTTCGTGCCGGAAAAACGGTAGACCATATCATGGCATTCTGCAAAGCATTGAAAACAACTAAAGATAAGATACACCTTGCTTCTGCATCAACGGTCGGCAATGCAAAGATCATTCTCGGCGACTGCAACGGCTTCGGAATTGAACACTACTTTCGAAATCAATGTAGGTGGGGAAAATATAAAGGCAACGAAGCTCTTATCATAAAAGGTCCGGACACTAACTACCGTGAGCGAATTGTCATTTTCACCGGCGCCATGATGGAAAACAGCTTCAAGTCTATCCGAGGAAACTCCTACGGAATGTGGATAGCCACGGAAATAAATCTCCATGCCAAAAGCTTTGTGCAGGAAGCCTTTAACCGTACCATTGCGGCGATCGACCGTAAAATATTTTGGGATCTTAACCCCGATAACCCTAAATCATGGATATACACGGAATACATTGATAAGTATGCTGCACAGAACGAGGCAGGAACATTCCTCGGCGGCTACAACTACGGGCATTTTACCATTGATGACAACGTAAATATCACCGATCAGCGAAAAGCGGAGATAAAATCGCAGTATGATACGTCTACTATATGGTATAAGCGTGATATTCTTGGTTTGAGGATCCCTGCAGAAGGCATTATCTTTGAATCCTTTGCAAACAATACCGCCGCATATATCGTTGACAGCATAGATAATAACCGCATCACGTCTATACAGATAGGCATTGACTTCGGCGGCAACAAATCCAAGACCGTTTTTGTCGCAACGGCTTTTCTGGAAGGGTTCAGGCAGCTTGTTGTTATAGCCGACCGAAAGATCGAGGGCGGCAAGGGTGAAATAAGCCCCGAAACGATTTACAGCGAGTTTATCGCTTTTGTAAAAGCTCTTTATCAGCGTTTTAACCCTATTTTAATAAAGGTCGCATGGGCGGATAACGAAAACCAGACAGTAATAAACGGTCTGCGCTTTGCCTGTCAAAAGGCAAGGCTGTTCTTAAAGATCGCCGACTGTTACAAAGCTCCGAGAAATGACCGTATTTCCGCCTTGTCGTCCCTTATGGCGCAGGGCAGATTTTATGTCATGAAAAACTGCTCGAATGTTATCGGCAGCTTGTCGGAGCAGATATGGGATCCTAAGATAACGGATAGGGACGAACGTCTTGATGACGGTACCTGCGATATTGATACCGCCGATGCACTTGAATACAGCTTCAGCAAATTCATAAAGCCGCTGCTTGCGGCAGGAGGTGAAATAAATGAACAGCGAAATAATTAACTATCTTAACAAAAACTGCGGCTGCAGCCTAAGCGGTGATTACTATAAAAACATAGACGAATGGCACAGCTGGTGGGCAGGCTTCCATGAACCCTTTCACCGCATTAAAACTTCCAACGGGAAAGAGAGAAAAAGCCGTGATATGTACACCATGAAGATGGCAAAAAAGGTCTGCGAGGACTGGGCAAGCATTCTCATCAATGACAAGACCTCTATAAATATTGATGATGAGCACAGCGAAAGGTTTATTGTCGGAGATACGGAAAACGGCGGCGTGTTCGGCAGCAACAATTTCTGGAATGAAGCCAACGGACTTATGGAGCGAATGATGTGGTCGGGAACGGCTGCGATCGTTATACGTCTGAAAAACGCTTCCGTAAACGCTGACGGAACGTTCCGCCTTGATCCCGAAACGAGGATAGGCCTTAACTATATTGACGCAGATATGATAATCCCTCTTACCTGCGACAACGGCATAATAACCGAGGCGGCGTTCTGCTCCGAGCTTTGCATTCACGGCAAAAACCGCATTTACCTTGAGATCCACCGCCTTGACGGTAAGGAATATATTATCGAAAACCATATTTTCAAAGCAGAAAGCGACAAAGCAATACTCATTGAAGACGAGCTTCCCGAAAGCGTTCCGAAGGTCATACGGACAGGCTCTGACCGACCGTGGTTTTCGATATGCAAGCCTGCAGCGGTGAACCCATTACCCAAAAGCAACGGTCTTGGCTGCTCTGTTTTCTGCAATGCCATAGACAACCTTAAGGGCGTTGACCTTGCTTACAATAACTTCAACTCGGATATATGGTTAGGTCAGAAGAAGGTGTTCCTGAGCAAAAGCCTTATGTCCGATATGATAGGCGGTGAGCCGATCGCTCCCGATGATGTTAACCAGCAGCTGTTCTGCTATGTTGCGGAAAGCATCGGCGACGATACCGGCAAGCCGCTTGTTCAGGAGCATAACCCCGACCTGCGCATTAAGGACAATGCAGAAGCAGTTCAGGCACAGCTTGATTATCTCAGCTTCAAGGTAGGCTTCGGAACCAAGCATTATCAGTTCAACAACGGCTCTATCGTGACTGCAACGCAGTACACGGGCGACAAGCAGGAGCTGCTCCAGAATGCGCACAAGCATTTTATTCATGTTGAAAGCTTTTTGCACGGTCTTGTTAAAACGCTGCTTTGGATAGGTCATAATTACATAGACAGCGAGGTCAATGCAGACGCACAGGTCACGGTCATATTCGACCAGTCACCGCTTATTGACGAAAACGCCGAGCGCATGAGAGATCTGCAGGAGGTCAGGGACGGCATAAAGGCAGCTTGGGAATACCGTGCGAAATGGTACGGCGAAACCGAAGAAAAAGCCAAAGCTATGATAGCGGAGATCTCCGGGGAAGGTACCGAATTCACCGATGACGAGCTGATGGGCTTCGGGGACGGAGGATAAAGGGGGCTGATTTAAATGCTAACGCCGAATCAGCTTGACAAGCTGCCCGAGCCTGTGGTACAATTGATGTCAAAGCTGCAGGATGAGATCATCTCCGATATCTGCAGGCGCATCACAAAGGCGAACTACCTTACACCCACAGCAGAATGGCAGCTGTACAAAGCAAATCAGCTCACTATTTCCGCCCGTGAGGTCAAGCGCAGGATCGCCGCCAAGCTTAAGGTTCAGGAAAGCACCTTAAAGGAGATCTACACGGACGGAGTTAAAACGGCTATCCGTGAAGACGAGGTAATATACAAGGCGGCTATCGCCGAGGGGATCCTCTCGGACAACTACCGTGAAAAGCTGACGAACTACACACGCTCCAAGGCGTTTTCCGATGTTCTCAAACGTGGTTTAAAGAACACAAACGGCTTGATGCGGAATCTGACGAACTCGGCGGCTGCAGCGGCGAACAGACAGCTTTCGGACGCTCTTGACCTTGCGTATCTCAAATGTGCAAGCGGAGCGTTTACACCGCAGGAGGCAATTTTTGAAGCTGTCCGAAAACTTGGACAGGACGGACTCAAATGTGTAAGCTATGAATCGGGTCGCACCGATCAGCTTGATGTTGCTGTACGGCGTGCGGTCGTTACCGGTATCGGCAAGACCTGCTGCGATATGCAGCTTGACCTTGCAAAGGAAATGGACTGCGAGCTGGTGGAGGTTTCCTCTCATCTTGGCGCACGTCCTTCTCATGCCGAATGGCAGGGTCAGATATACTCCCTTAAAAAGGGACATCCCAAGTATCCGTATTTCTACGATGCAACGGGCTACGGCACGGGCGACGGCTTGGGCGGCTGGAACTGCAGGCACTCGTTCTTCCCATACTTCGAGGGACTTTCAACGGCTGCTAACGCACCGACCTTTTCAAAGGCTGAAAACCTTGAAGAATACAAAAACACCCAGAAGCAGCGAGCTTATGAGCGCAGCATAAGGAAAAGCAAGCGTGAGCTTTCGGCTCTGGACGGCGCAAGGTCGGCAACCGAGGATCCCGTTCTCAAGGCAAAGCTTGACCGTGAGTTTGAGCGGAAGTCCGTTACTTTGAAAAACCGTGAAGCAAGGCTTGCGGAGCATCTTAAGGCTACCGGACTGCTGCCGGATAATTCCCGTGTTAGGGTGGATGGGTTTGGTAAATCTGTTTCGCAGAAGGCGGTTTGGGCGAATAAGCATTATATTCAGAAGTTTGAATATCAATCTATTTCGTCACTTAATGGTGCTGAAAAGCTTCCAAAGGAAAGAATACAGTCGCTTGAACAGATAACGTCCGTTATTCCTCAGAAAATACGATCTGTTATAGAGGAAAACATCTCAAAAATTGTTATTAAAGACAAGTTGGGATACAGCAGTTATAATCCCAAAACGGGCGTGCTTACACTGGATTCCGAGCATAGTGAATCAATAATTCACGAATACGGTCATATATTAGCTGAAGCTTATAAAATATATAATGATCCAGAGTTTTTAAAGATTTTATCTAATGGTCTGGATTTATCCGATGCGTATAATTTGAAATATAACATACTCGACGATTTTCTTTACATTGAAAACAAAAAGTTTATTTCAGATTATCAAGGCAGATGCTATGTTAATATGGAGAAATTGGACTATAGTAAGCCGCTTTCTCCGAAAATATTTAAGGAGTATTTTTCTGTTGGCTTTGAAACCTATTATTCCAATCCTGATTTACTAAAAACAAATGACAAAGAGCTATTTGAATATATCGAAAGGATGTTGACAAGTGAATAAAATTGAAAAAGGCTCAAAAATAATAGGCGAATTTATTGCAAAATCCAATTGTGATGTTAGCCTTAGAACGCTTATAAATCATTTGGTGAACAATTACGACTATACAGAAAACGAGGCTAAAGCGTGTTGTACCGATTATATCAAAAACAATCAATTAGAACCGTATAAGGATCCCGTATCAATTTTTCATAAGCACTCTGAATAAGGGTGCTTTTAATTTTACCCGAAATGAGTTGATGCAAATGTATTATGGAATGTTTGATTTGGATTTGTTTATGCCTTAACCGGACTTTGGCTGCTACATTGAATATGTGCAGCGCAGGAAACGCCACCGTAAAAGGCGGAACAGACAATATGGCAGATAACATTTTAATACCGTAAAAACGCACTTCAAACACCGTTTGAAGCTGCTTTTTTTATACCATTTTTTAAGGAGGAAAAACAAATGAAACTTGAAGAATTAACCAAGCTCGGCATACCCGAGGAAACCGCCAAGCAGGTCGTTGCTTTGTCGGAGCAGGAGCTTGCGGCAGAGAAGTCAAAGCTGACCGACAAGGAAGCGGAGCTTGCAATGGCTTCGGATAAGATCAAGGAGCTGACCGAAGCCGTTAAGAAGTTTGACGGAGTAGACGTTGACAAGCTGAAGGCTGACGTTGCGGAAGCTAACAAGAAGCTTGCCGATGAAACGGCTGCATTGAAGCTTGACAACGCTATCGCTCTTGCCCTTGCCGACAGCGGTGCACTCGACAAGGATATCGTCAGAGGTCAGATCGACAAGAGCATCGTTAAGCTCGGTGATGACGGAAAGCTCATCGGCTTTAACGAACAGCTTGACAAGCTCAAGACCGATAAGGCGTTCCTGTTCGGAAATCCCGAACAGCCTGCAGAAGGCGCAAGGATAGATACGGGTTTGGATCACAGCAAAGCTGCGGACACCGTATCGGACGCACAGGCAAGAGCAGTAATGGGTCTTGCCGCAAAGTAAGAAAGAGAGGTAAAACCATATGAATTCTATCGCACTTTTCAAAAAGTATATCGACCTGCTTGACGAGGTGTATAAGGTCGCATCCTGCACATCCGATCTTGACAGCGATCCTGCGCTTGCAAGAGCCGGTGCAAATGCCAACGAGATCATCATTTCAAAAATCAGCATGGACGGTCTTGCAAATTACAGCAGAAACAGCGGCTATGTACGCGGTGATGTTTCTCTCACACACGAAACAGTTCAGTATAACTATGACAGAGGTCGTAAATTCTCTGTGGATAACATGGACAACGAGGAAAGCGCAGGTCTTTCTTTTGGTAAGCTTTCATCTGAATTCATCAGAACAAAGACTGTACCCGAGCTTGATGCATTCCGTTTTGCAACCTACGCAGGAGCTTCCGATATTTCTGTTTCATCTGCTGATCTTACAAGTGGTGAAGCTGTGCTTGCTGCTCTTATCACCGCCCAGAACAAAATGGACGAGGATGAGGTCGATCCTAATTCCCGACACCTTTATATCACTCCTACGCTGTATAACCTCGCAAAGAATGTTGATACATACAAATCCCAGAAGGTATTTGAGGACTTTGCAGGTGTACATAAGGTTCCGCAGTCACGTTTCTATACGGCTATCGATCTTTATGACGGTACTTCCGAAGATGAAAAGGCAGGCGGATACAAGAAGGCTTCGGACGGTAAGGATATCAACTTTATGATAATCGAAAAATCTTCGGTTATCCAGTATCCGAAGCATACCGTAAACAAGATCATAACTCCCGAAGAAAATCAGTCCGATGACAGCTGGATGTTCTTCTTCCGTGCATACGGTCTTTCGGATATTTATGAAAATAAGGCTGCAGGTATTTATCTGCACCACAAGTTATAAGGAGGGCGCTTATGAAGCACATTGGACGTTCATTTTCCGAAACAACACCCGAACACACACCCGAGATTACACCCGAAACTACTGCCGGGCTTGAAACTTCTGCCGCCCCCGAGCTTGAAAGCCTTACGATATCCCAGCTCAAAGATCTTGCAGCAGAGGACGGAATTGACCTCGGAAAGGCAAAGACCAAAGCTGAGATCATAGCCGCTTTTAACGAAGCAATGGAGTGATGAATATGGCATACGCCGATTATTCTTTTTACAAAAACTTCTACAAGGGAAACAAGCTCTCCGAAGCCGACTTTGATCGGCTTTCGGAGCGTGCTTCCGACTATATCGACAAACGCACAGACTATGTTCTTTGTAAATCGGGAATTCCGCCCGATATGGAGATACGGATAAAGAAAGCCTGCTGCGCCGTGGCGGAAACATATAAATCCTGCGAATCGGGAGGAGTAAAGCTGTCCGAAAGTGTGGACGGCTACTCCGTTTCCTACGCTGCATCGGAGCAGAGGACGGCGGATCAGCGGCTTGACGATGATGTTCAGCTCTACATTGCCGATCTTGTCAAGGCGGTGAAGTGGATATGATAACCAACGCAAGCTGCACTCTCTACAACACGCTCGAGGACGGCACATACAAGCGGACATATCTTCCTGCGGTATTTTGGCGTGATGTCAAAGCCGAAGAGATAAAGAAGTACGGTGCGGAGAACGCTTCTTCCGTTTCGGTGATGATTTTCGCCGATCAGCTTCACGATTATGTTTCCCCTTCCGATTTTTCGGGCGAGGGTTGGACGGCGGACACACGGAACGACACCTACATCGTCAAGGGTGAATGCAACATTGACATATCGGACGGGATCTCCGTGCTATATGAAAACTGCCGTGATGTTTACAAGGTCAGCTCGGCGGTTGAGAACCTATACGGCAGTCCCGAGCTTTGGCACATAAGAATCGAGGGAAAATAATGTTTAAGATTAAATCTACCGAACAGCTCCTTCGGGAACGAGGGCTTAACAAGGGCGGAAAGGTGCAGAAGTTTATTGACAGCGAGGTTATCCGCTGCATGGATCCTTTTACACCTTTCCGCAATGGTTTTCTGAAAAAATCTGCAACGCTTGGAACAGTCATCGGCTCGGGACTGATAAAGTATGTCGCTCCCTACGCTCGCAGAAACTACTACGAAAACGCCGGCAGGGGCGTGGAAGGCATCCAAAAGGGCGGCAGGCGTGGTCGCAAGTGGTTCGAGCGCATGAAGCCTGTACACCTTTCTTCGATACTTGACGGAGCGGCGAAGCTCGCAGGAGCAAAAAGGAGGAAATAATGGCAGACAGCATCATTTCGGGAATAAAGGAATACATCAACGGCTGCGAGGCGCTTTCCGGCTTCAAGGTTGGGAAGCGTTTCATTGACTGGACAGACGATTCACCCGATAATTTTGGCATCATGCCCGACGGTGAAAAAACTGTCAGAAAGTTTATCACGGGCGGCGGAAAGATGCAGTACAATTTCACGCTGTACATCAAGCGGCTTTCCACAGACGATGCGGTTCGGCTTAAAAACGCAGAACTGCTTGAAAAGGTTCAGCGTTGGTGCGAGAAAAACAACCTTGAAAATGTATTTCCGCAGCTGCCAAGCGGCTGCACGCCTACCAAGATAACCGTAGAAAACGCTATGCTCATCGAGCAGGGCAAAAATAACAACACATATCAGATACAGTTTACATTGCTGTACATCAAAGGAGGAAATTAAATGAGCTTATACAAAGCACCCGAAAAAATTAACATCGAAGCAACCGCACAGAGAACCGATATTCTTCACTTTATGGACGTATCGCCGAAGGATACTGCTGCAGGCAGCGAAGTATATCAGCAGCTTGGCTCAGGTTTTACGGCTGTAACGGAATCACCTTCCGCACAGACTAAGGAAAGAAAGTTCATCAACGAGAAGTCAAGCCGTAAGAATATTACAAGCTATGCACCGTCATTCTCGTTTGAAACGCTTCTTATGTTCAACAATCCTGCTGTACGCACGATCTACGACATTTACAAGCAGCGTAAAACCGGCACAGATGCAGTTGTAACGATGGTTACGGTCGATGCGTTTGAACCCGTAAATAACGGATATTATCCTGCATACAAGGGCAAATATGCCGTTGAAGTATCGTCCTGCGATGATGATGACGATATGATCATCAAGGGCAACCTTAACGGTCAGGGCGATGAAAAAATCGGTTGGTTTAATCCTACCGAAGGCACATGGTCGGATACAGACCCGACATCGCTCTAAACGGAGGTAAAAAATCATGAAATCCAACACTAACAATATTACAATGAAAAACGGAGTCGTGAAATCGGGCGAATTTACTTATTGCCGCACTCCGAGGGTGCTTAAGGCTTATGGCAGCGAGTACACAATTCCCGTGAGAACGGTCGAATTCGAGGAGAAACTGAAGCAGGCTGTTAATACCATTTCGGAAACAGCTGCCGCTTCAACTTCTGATGCAGTTTTAGCTATCCGTGAGGGAATTGCACTTTTCATCGGCGAGGACGAAGTGGAGCGTATCTTCTCGAAAGATAAGCTCATGGAGCTTGATGTGGACGAAATTCTCTCGTTCTGGCAGGCGCTTAATTTTGAGTTTAATGCAGTGCAGAACGAGCTGCTTGCCAAGTACAGACCTGCTCCGAATATCAGAAAATGAGCCTTTTTGACGAAGAACTCCCTATGGAATACGAATATGACGGCGTGACCTATGAAATGCACACGGATTTTCGGGAATGGATTCGGTTTGAACTATTAATGACAGACCCCGACATTCTTCCTCGTGAAAAGCCGCTGCTCTTGGCACGCCTCATATTCCCTATTATTCCGCCCGATCCGCAGCTGAGCGACTTTATCATCTGGTTTTATTCCTGCGGACGCAGACCCAACAAGGTCAAATCCAAGAAAACCGCCGCAAGAAACAAAAATGCCGCCGTCTACTCGTTTGAGTATGACGACGGCTATATTTATGCGGCTTTTTTGGAGCAGTACGGAATTGACCTTACAACGGTAGAATATCTCCATTGGTGGAAGTTCAAGGCTCTTTTCAAGTCGCTGCACGACTGCAAGATCTGCTCCATTATGGGGTATCGTTCAGAAGAGGTTAACAGCAAGATGTCTGAAAGCCGCAAGGCGCAGATCAATGAGCTTAAACAGCTTTATGCTTTGCCGAAATCCTTATTGGAACAGCAGAAAATTGCGGAGGCGAAAAGGTTGATGGAGCAGTATAGATAGTAAAATCCCCACTTCCGGGTGGAGGTGGGGATTAATTTTATGTTGTGACTTCTGATATATGATCGGAGCGTATAACATAAGCCTGTAACTTAACATTTCCGTCTTCCAGCTTTTCCATTGTAAGAAAATTATTGCTCCATTCGCAGTGGTAGTTAAAATTGTCTGCGTCTTCTTGGACTATCTTAGGCTTACCAAGTATGGAGATCAATTTTTCTTTGATGGTATTATATTCAATTAGGTACGATCCGTTGTCTACATATTGGTTTTGATATGTAGCATAGGCACTCATTACTCCAGCTTCATCGATGTATATGGAAACATAAGCGTTATCTACTCCAAAATATGCTTTGTTTTTGTATCCGATTAAACCGACATTACTTCCTTCAAAGTCGGTCATTGGCATCTCATAATCGGGCTCTCCCAATACTTGCTCAACCTCTATGGTACTCATTCCTAAATCTATAGGTTCAAAGGTATATGGCTGTATTTTCTTGCAAGCTGTGAGCAATATTACAGCTGACATTATTGTTAGAATTATCTTTTTCATTGGAATTCCCCTTTATGTATAGTATATCTTTATTATACACCTTAACAGAATTTTTGTAAATACCATTTTTGAAACGAGGTGATAACATTGGCAGACGGCAAATTATTATTTGAAACCGGGATAGATAACAGCGGCTTTAACAGCGGAATAAGCAATTTATCCATAATTGCTGATAATGCAATAGCAAGCATAGCCACAAATATTGTTTCGTCGATTTCTTCTGCGGTCGCTCAGATACCTGCTCAAATGGTTGATGTTGGTTCGGGCTTTGAAGCGTCCATGTCGCAGGTCGCAGCTACTATGGGTATAACCTCGGCGGCTGCAGAATTTGAAACGCTTTCCAACGCCGCCAAAGAAATGGGTGAAACGACAAAATTCTCCGCATCGCAAGCCGGTGAAGCTCTTAATTACCTTGCGCTGGCAGGGTATGATGCAGAAAAGGCTGTAAATGCGCTCCCGACCGTACTTAATGTTGCGGCTGCCGGAGGTATGGAACTGGCTGCTGCATCGGATATGATAACCGATGCAATGTCGGCGTTGGGGCTTGAAACCTCTCAAATGGCTGATTTTGCAGACAAATTAGCTGTAACATCACAGAAAAGCAACACAAGCGTTGAACAGCTTGGAAGTGCAATACTTACTGTCGGCGGTACCGCAAAGCAGCTTGCCGGTGGTGTAACGGAAATGAATACAGCACTCGGTCTGCTTGCCGATAACGGTATCAAGGGTGCAGAGGGCGGTACGGCTCTTAGAAATATTATCTTGTCGCTTACTGCTCCTACCAATACCGCAGCCGAGGCAATAGATGCGCTCGGCTTGCAGGTTTATGATGCACAAGGTAAAATGCGAAGCTTGCAGGATATTGTTGCAGACTTTAATGACATCCTTAACAACATGGAAACGGATGCAGAACGAAATCAGGCACTAAATGATGTATTTAACAAAGTAGACCTTAAATCCGTTAACGCTTTGCTTGGAACGTCTGCGGAACGCTGGGACGAACTGAGCGGATATATTGACAGCTGCTCGGGTGCAGCCGCAGATATGGCAGCTACTATGGACGACAACCTCAAAGGCGACTTGACTATTATGCAATCCGCTCTTGAAGGTTTGGGCATTGCGGCTTATGAGAAATTTCAAACACCGATGCGCACGGCGGTTCAGAGCGTTACGGAAGATGTGGGAACTCTTACGGAAAGTCTTACTGACGGAAAATTATCTGATAGTTTTGATAAAATATCCGAAGGCTTTGGAAATTTGGCTGAGACTGGTTCTGAAATTCTTTCTAACAATATAATTCCTGCCGCCATTAATGGGCTTGGAACAATTATTGAATATGGAAACGAAATAATAAGTGTTACAGCAGGAATAGGAGCTGCCATTGTAGCGATAAATATCACTCCATTTATTGTTAAATTTATAGCCGGCATTCAAACCGCAAACCTGCAGCTTGCTTTATTAGCTGCACAGTCAGGCACAGCTGCTATATCGCAAACTGCACTTGCAGGCGGACTTACCGCAACCGAAGTGGCAGTCGGCGTTTTCACCGGAAAGATAACTCTTGCGACAGCAGCGCAAGCGGCATTTAATGCTGTGCTTAATCTTAACCCGGTCGTACTTGTTGCAACCGGCATTGCTGCTCTCACAGCTGCTATCGTTTACTGTGCTACAGAAACAAAAAGAGCAACAACAGCTACAAACGAATACGCTGATGCAATGTCA
Source organism: Oscillospiraceae bacterium (assembly GCA_051881815.1). Taxonomy (GTDB): domain Bacteria; phylum Bacillota; class Clostridia; order Oscillospirales; family Ruminococcaceae; genus UMGS363. The sequence continues at coordinate 17,758 of JBJEQP010000030.1, forward strand.
AAGGTGCAGGAAAACAGCCAAAGCTATATTAATGATTCGGAAACCGAAATAGCTCTACTCAAAAGAAAAGTCGACAGATATGAAGAACTCCGTTCGAATCTTGATAACCTAAATTCAAATGAAATGGCAGAATTCCTTGACCTTGCAGATGAGCTTCAGAATAAGCTTCCAGAGGGTACAGAGTTAATTGATGAACAGACTGGCGCATATAAAAGTCTTGCAGGCAGCATTGATTCTGTAATAGAAAAAATGCGAATTCAAGCTGTGCTTAATTCAAAGCAGGATGCTTATGATTTGGCTGTGACTCAAAATTACGATATAGATGATAAGCTGGACAAATTGGACGAGTTGCTTAACAACAGAAATGACGTAGATCCAGGTGGAGACTATTCAAATCTATCTGATGAAGGTTTTCGCAACAAATTATCCGAAAAAATGTACGGCATATCTTATGATGAACTGCAGCGTACCAAAGAATATAACGATTCAATAATCAGCGAATACGAGGACATTTACAGAAGTCAGTATGAAGCTGCTACCGGCGCCAAATTCTCGTATTTAGCCGACTACTACAGTAAACAAGGCAAACAAGCATACAACGCAATGAGCAAAGCAACCGAAGAGCTGCAGCTTTCGCAGGAAGAAATGACAGAAAAGCTGAAAGAAGGCTGGAAGCAGGCTGAACACGATTATGCTATCGGCGTTATCGGCTCGGATGAAGCACTCATTGCCGAAAAACAGCGTATATGGAACGAGTACGGCGATGAAAGCTGTACCGATCATTGGCAGTATTACGAAAACCTTATCAAGCTGCAGGACGATTATGCGGACGATGCGAAAAAAGCAGAGGAAAAGGCGGCAAGAGAGCGTGAGGACGCTGTCAAGGCTGAATGGAAGGCTATTGAACATCAGAACAGCATCGGTCTGCTCTCCGATGAGGACGCATACAAGAAAAAGCTTGAATTCATTCAGAAGTATTGTCCAGAGTATTCGGACGAATGGTACGACTATTACCGGGATGTTTACGACTATCAGCAGGCATACGCCGACAAGCAGCTTGACGAGCTGAAAGACAGCATGGAGGATCAGATCGACGTTGTAAAAGACGGTTTGAAGGATATTTTAAGCGAATACAAATCCGCTTACAAGGACATTCAGAGCAACATCGACAGCTTCAAAAACAAGCTGCTTTCCCTTGGTGATGCGTTCTCGGTGATTGAGAACAAGGACGGCTCCAAGACCTTGAAGGTAAACAACCTTACCGAGCAGATGGAAGAAATGCGCAAGTACACGGAGTACGTCAAGAAGCTTAAATCGGAGGGTGCTTCTCAGAGCTTGATCGAAGAGCTGACCTCTATGGACGCAGCTGACGGTATGGAGTTTGCAAAGCGGCTTGCGAATATGTCCGATGCGGACTTTGCGCAGATCAACGACTACTACAAGCAACGTGACGAGCTGGCGCAGGAGCTTGCGGAAGATCTGTATTCTTCCGATGTTTCAAAGCTTAACGAAAACCTTGTGAACGATATTGTGGAGCAGTTTGATCTACTCCCCGAAGAAATTCAGGCTATCGGTGCAGAATCCGTGAACGCCTTTATCGAAGGTCTTGGAGCTGGTGATCTTTCCGAGCAGGTCGAGAGCTTTATCGGCAATTTCGGAACAGAGCTTGACAACGGTTTAGATACCATGTTCGAGGACTGGGACGAAAAGATCTCCGAGAGCATCGGCGACAGCATCTATGAAGCAGGAAAGACTTCGGGCGAGGATTTCGTCAACGGTTTTAACGAGGCTCTTTCGGAGCTTGAAGCTGCTGTCACGGCGGAGCAGGCAAAGATAACCGCCGAATACTCGGGCGAAACGAAGCTCACCAACGAAAGAACGGATCTCGGAACAGCCGACGGCAATCAGAAGCTTGTCATTGAAAACAAGAGCCAAATAACTCTTGAAGTTGACGGAAAGCAGCTTGCGGAAACCGTTGAAGAACATCAGAACACTATCGACAGAGGGAAGGGAAAGTAAATGGTAAAAACAGTCATAGGCGGAGTTGACGTCCAGAAGTGGATTGAGGAATACAAAATTGACATCTCTCCTGTTTACGGCGGAAACAGCTTTACGGACGTTAACGGCGAAGAGATGCAGGACTATCTTGGGGATAAGATAACCCTGCGCCTGTCGCTCGGTGCTGTTCCTCATGAGCAGGCGGCACAGCTTGCGGACATACTCAACAAAGACAGCGTGGAAGTCGAATACACAACACCTGCGCCTGCTGTGAGCAAATTCAAAAAGACAGCTTACTCGGCGGTATGTTCGGACGCTGATCCCGATGAAACCGATTATGAAGTAACTGACAGAATTGAGTGGGATATCAATGTTACGCTCGAATCTACCATAGCCGCATCGGGCGGCGACCGTCTTTAGCTGGGAGCTGTACTTTGACACGCTGAAGGTTGACCACTTCGGGCGGATGTCGATATCGCAGTCGGTTTCGGGGTACGGTACTTCGGGTGTTGTGACTGCGATGATGACATTCGTCACGTCAAGCTTCTATTCGGATATCGGGCAGAATTCAACGGTTAAGCTGAAATGCACGAATGCTTCAATTGAATCGCCCGATTTCTATGTAACAGGACGAAAGAACAGCGGCGGCATTACCGAATGGACTTGCTGTGATGTGGTTTCCAAGACGGACAGGCTTATCAATTTCTCGGACGGCGATTTCGATGAAAACGACAAGATCACGGTATCGGATGCGCTTGATATTATACACGCTCAATGCGGTATCGGAGTAAATGCAAGCGGATTGTCGGAGATAATTAACAAGACCCTTGACAAGACCCAATGTGAAGACGGCTTGACTGTGCGTCGAGTTCTGGAGATCCTTTCGGAAGCGATGTGCGGTTACTGGATCGGAGTTGGCGGTCAGATCGTTTTCGTGAATTTCGGACAGACGGTATTTTCGACGGTTCCGACTTCGTATAAGGCGATCGACTTTAACGGCACGGTCGATTATGCCGCTGTGATTTGTACGGATGATGACGCTGTTTACTCTGCAAATGCGAGCGGTTCGGGAAAAACTATGATCGTTTCGACCGACTTCGCTTCGCAGGAGCTTGCGGACAGTATTCTCGGTTCTATGGTCGGCGGAAACAACAATTACACCTACCGCTCGTGGTCTTGCGGAAAGGGCAAGACTGATGAATGGCTTTACCCGGGAGCGTATCACTTCGAGGACAAGCTTCTTATCTGCAACAGCGTTTCAATGTCGGTTTCCGCTTCGGGACTGTTCTTCACGGCTTCGGCAAATGCAATTGACGAGGACGAGGTCGGTTACACCTCCGAGGTCAACCGTCAGCTCAAGCGAAAGCTTGAATTCGACAAGATAAACGGCAACATGGCTGTCACGGGAAAAGGCTTGTATTTCTTTGAAAATGGATACAAGAAGATGACAGCCGAGGAGCAGAAGGATGCAAAATACAGCTTCAATGTTGAAAAGGGCATCACCGAATACAGCGGAGCTTTGGTATCAAAAGTAGTGCCGAGTTCTGCGATCTGGAATGCCGACAAGAGCGAAGCAGTCGTCAGCTATGACGGAAAGCGGTACAAATACACGATCGAGAAGGACGATGAAGGCAATGTGCTCTCATTTAAAAAGTCGGAGGTAAAGACCTGCAAATAAAAGTCAAGCCCTAAAATGAAAAAACAGAAAAAATTTTT
>JBJEQP010000031.1:0-21301 GCA_051881815.1 Oscillospiraceae bacterium
CAAAATCTTTCTTGATTTTTTTCATTTGGGGTATTGACTTTTTATAGCTGGTCTTAATTCACCTTGTTTATAGGCTTTCCTGCAATAAACGCAGCAAGATTTTCCGCAACGACCTTCATCAAACGCCTGCGTGTGTCGATCGGCGACCATGCAATGTGCGGCGTTATCATACATTTGTCGGAATCAAGCAGTACATTTTCAGCCGACATTGGTTCCTTGACAAGCACATCAAGCCCTGCCGCAGCAATAATACCGTTGTCAAGCGCATAGCGAAGATCATTTTCGTTCACAACAGCACCTCGGGAAGTGTTGATAAGCATAGCAGTCGGCTTGCATTTTTTCAGAAAATCAATGTCAACAAGTCCGTCCGTTTCGGCCGTGAGAGGGCAGTGCAGCGTTATAAAATCGGAGAGTGAGAGCAGCTTGTCAAGCGTAACAAATTCCACATCCGCTTCATTACGAACCGTCCTCGTGTGAACAAGCACCTTCATCCCGAATGCACGGGCAATTCGTGAAACAGCATGACCTATCCTGCCGTAGCCGATGATGCCGAGCACCTTTTGGTCAAGCTCAACAGTAGGAAACTCAAACGCCGAGAAGGAAGGGGAGCGAACCCAGCCGCCATCCTTGACAAAACGGTCGTAATCGCCCGTCCTGTTGCAAAAGCGGAGAATGTAAGCAAATACCTGCTGTGCAACCGCCATATCGGAGTAAGCGGGGACGTTCGTTACCACGATCCCCAAACGTGAAGCCGCTTCAAGATCAATATTGTTGAAGCCGGTCGCACAAAGACCTATGTAGCGCAAATTCGGACAGCTTTCCATAATTTCGGCAGTAAAAGGAGTCTTGTTGCAAAGCACCGCTTCTGCATCGCCGATGTTTTCGATGATCCTGTCAACCGGAGTGAGCGGAAATTCCCGAACCTCGCCCAGCTTGTAGATATCATCGAAGGAAACATCGCCCATAGAAACGGAAGCCGCCTCGAGCATAGCAATTTTCATAAATATCCCTCTAATCATAACAGATAAATTAATTATAGCACATTTTTCGGCTTTATTCAAGTGAAATGGGAACATTTTATGCGACGAACAGCAAAAAAGTATAAGAACCACACCGCGAAGCGCCCAAAAGTTTCGTCCACCTTTTCAAAGGTGGTGGGGTTCCAAGGGGCAAAGCCACTTGGTCGCTTCCGCAGAAGCGAAATTCCCTAAACTATGGCACATAATCAGCAATAAAAGCGAAATATCTATCAAATCAAAAAGCGCAATTCACGAAAAGAAGCGGAAATGAAATATGAGAAATAGTTTTCGTAAATCAAAAAATTCGTGAATTGCGCTATTCTTTTTTCATAAAATAAACCTTCCTCGGTGTAAAATGCTTGAGCGAAGCGATAAGCATTTTACACCGACAACATTTGAGCGGCTGTGCGTATTGTAAAAAACGAAGAAATTGTAGGGGCGGATTCCATATCCGCCCGAAAAAAATGCTGTTTTATCACCAAATATTATCTTTACCGAAAAAATGTAGGGGACGAATTTCACACCCTACAGCTGTGCATTTTGGTATAGAACAAAATGAAACAAGGCTGTTGTTTGTGGGGAAGAGTATTAAAAAAAGTCGAATTCTATTAAAATTCGAATCTTTCGCCGGTAGAAGAAGCTCAACATCAATCGCATAACGATTATTATATAGTCCGAATTTCCGGAACGACGCAAATCAATTTTATACGTTAATTTGCCAAACTCCCCGTGAGCTTTAGACGGAGAGGGGTGTGGTAAAGGAAAGGGCGTGCAGAGGGAAGACCATAAGGAGAGGGGGGAGATGTCGGCGAATTTTAGCTATGGTAATGCTCCCCCCTCTCCTTTTGGTTCTCCCTTTGCAGAGAACTCCACGAAACAAGGCGGCTATCATTTGTTAGGGAGAATAAAGATTCTGCGTTACCGTTCGCAACCTATAATATGTTCCGTTGTGTGAAAACGGGCGGATATGGAATCCGCCCCTACCACAAAATATGTTTCACTGTCATTTCCCATAGCTGCTCATATTGAGTTGAAGCGTAAATTCACTCACTGCGTTCGTGGATTTACGCTTCAAGGATAGTTGTTCCGATAAAAAAGAATAAGCGCAATTCACGAATTTTGGGTTTACAGAACGATTTCTCACGTTCGGATTTAACCTTTGGTTCGTGAATTGCGCTTTTTGATTTGTTAGATATTACGCTATTGCTGAAAGCTTTGCGCTAAAGTTTAGAGAGTTTCGCTCTCTGCGGAGAGCGACAAGGTGGCTTCTCGCCCCCTTGACCCCTCGCCAGCTGTGCTCAGCTGGATCAGCTGCTTGGCTTCGCAGTTAACAACAAGTTATATCTTCTTTATCTTCGCAAAGTTCGCCATAAGCTTCTTTGTTCCGACTTTATCAAATGCAATTTCCAGCATTGCGTCGTTTGAGATCTTCTTTACCGAAATAACCGTTCCTTCTCCGAAAAGATTATGCGATACTCTTTCTCCGACGCTGAAATCTGCTTCGGTCTTCTGCGCTTTTTTGAGCTGCTGATTTACGATCTGGCTCTTTAAGTCGTATGTCGGCGAAGCTACGATGAAGTTATCGTCCTCGTTCTCATTGTCACGGTTATGTACCGTGCTGTCGATCCTTTCGACGTATTCGGCAGGTATTTCCTTGACAAAGCGTGAAACGGTGTTCATCGTGGTCGAGCCGTACATCATTCTTCTTACTGCGTGGGAAATATAAAGCTTGCGCTTTGCACGGGTGATCGCAACATAGGCAAGGCGGCGTTCTTCCTCGAGGTCTTCAAGGGTATCAAGACTTCTCTTGCTCGGGAAAATGCCCTCTTCCGCACCAACGATAAATACTGTTTCAAACTCAAGACCCTTTGCGGAGTGAACGGTCATAAGATTTACTGCGTCTGTCGTTGTATCCATTCTGTCGGCGTCGGTGAAAAGCGATATTTCCTCAAGGAATTCGGAGAGCGTAGGTTCTTCATCTTCGCCCTTGCTGTCTATATAATTTTGGATATTTGATTTGAGTTCGGCGATATTTTCAAGCTTTCCCGTGCCTTCTTCACCGAGCGAACGCATATAGTCGCCGTAGCCCGTAACGTCAAGCACCTCGTCAACAAGCTGATCGAGAGGTTCGTTTTCGGCAAACTTCGCAAGATGCTCAAACATTGCCGCAGCCTTTTTGAGCGGAGCGACCTTCTTTCCGAGCATCGGATAGCTGTCAACATTCTGCATAATGCTTATCGGCGAAACAGCGAGATCGTCCGATATCTGCTCTATCATTGAAACGGTAGCGTCGCCGATACCACGCTTCGGCTCGTTGATTATGCGCTTGAAGCGGAGCATATCCATATTGTTATTGATAACGGAAAGATATGCGATCATGTCACGGATCTCCTTGCGGTCGTAGAATCGCAGACCGCCGATAACACGATAGGGGATGCCTTCCGTTGTAAATACACGTTCAAGTGCGTTCGACTGCGCATTTGTGCGGTATAAAACGGCAAAATCACGGAACTCCCTGCCGTCCTTGTTCTGTTCCGTAACGGTATCTGCAACAAATTCCGCTTCGCTGTGTTCATCCATAGCCTTGAAAAGCGTGATCTTGTCGCCGTCGCCGATATCAGTCCAGAGCTTCTTTTCGTTTCTGCTGCTGTTGTTCGCAATAACGGCATTTGCAGCGTTAAGAATGTTCTGGGTCGAGCGGTAGTTCTGTTCAAGTCTTATAACGACAGCTCCGCCGAACTGTTCCTCAAATTTGAGGATGTTTTCAATTGTCGCACCTCGGAATTTGTAGATAGACTGATCGTCGTCGCCGACAACGCAGAGGTTTCCGAATTTTTCCGAAAGCAGCGTTACAAGTCGGAGCTGTGCATAGTTAGTGTCCTGATACTCGTCAACCATAATGTAGCGGTAGCGGTTGCTGTAATGATCGAGAACATCGCCAAATTCGGTGAAAAGACGAACGGTAAGACAGATTATATCGTCAAAATCGACCGCATTTGCAGAAACGAGCTTCTTCTGATAAGCTGTGTAAAGCCTTGAAATGCCAAGCTTGTAGTAGTCGCCGTTTGTCTGCTCGGCGTAAAGCTCGGGGGTGAGAAGATTGTCCTTTGCGTGTGAAATAGCTGCAATAACAGCCTTTGGATTGAAGATCTTGTCGGACATATCGAGCGTTTCATAGCAGGATTTGAGCAGACGAAGACTGTCATCGCTGTCGTAAATTGCAAAGTCGGAGCCGTAACCGAGATGTTCGATCTCACGGCGCAGTATCCTTACGCAAACGGAGTGGAAGGTAGCCGCCGTGATGTTGTTTGCGTTCTCTCCGAGCATTGTTTCAAGACGTTCTTTAAGCTCGCCCGCAGCCTTGTTCGTGAAGGTGATCGCCATGATCTTCCACGGGTCAACGGGGTTCACGGCAGCGATCTCTTTGAGCCGCTGAACGGTGATATCATCCTTTTCGCCGTTGTAGGCTTCAAGGAAGGCAACATCATCCTCATTTGCCGAAGCAGGAACGTTCATATCGTTATAAGCCGAGCCGAAATTGACCATGTTTGCTATCCTGTTTACAAGAACAGAGGTCTTTCCGCTTCCTGCACCTGCCAAAATAAGCACAGCTCCCTCGGTCGTGAAAACAGCTTTTTTCTGCATATCGTTAAGCCTTGCAAAGTACATTTCAAGGGCGTGTTTTCTTGCATTGATAAACTCATCTCTGACTGACATTTTTATCCTCCGAATAAGCGGGAACGTAGCCTTTCCCGAAATAAGTAATTACAAAATCCATTATATCACAACCTTATCACAAACGGAAGTAATTCTTTTAGATTTTTACATATTGATAATATTTTGGAAATAATATTTCTGTGCTGTGATTTTTCGTTGTAAAGGGAAGATTGTGCATAATTTTCCGAACATAAAAGCCCTTTCATAATAATTAATGTATTTGTGAAATCTGCACAAAAAAGTTCACAAAAGATTTTTGGTAAATTTATATACATTTATAGACAAATCAAAAGAGATGTTGTATAATATAGATAAATTGAGTGCCGAAAGGTGATCTCAAATAATCTGTTATAAGGAATAACAGAAAAGCAAGTTCAATAGAATGACGCTTTTCATACAAAAAATAAAAGGAGTGTTTTTACAATGGCAAACAGATTTATACTCAACGAAACATCTTACCACGGTTCGGGCGCTATCAACGCTATCGCTGACGAAGCGAAGAGCAGAGGCTTCAAAAAGGCTCTCGTATGCTCCGACCCCGATCTTATCAAGTTCGGAGTTACAAAGAAAGTAACAGACGTTCTCGACGCTGCAGGACTTGCTTATACACTCTATTCCGAGATCAAGCCTAATCCTACTATTGAAAATGTTCAGTCGGGCGTTGCAGCTTTCAAGGCAGCAGAGGCTGATTACCTCATCGCTATCGGCGGCGGTTCTTCAATGGATACGGCAAAGGCTATCGGCATCATCATCGCAAACCCCGAGTTCGCAGATGTTGTAAGCCTTGAAGGCGTTGCAGATACAAAGAACAAGTCCGTGCCTATCCTCGCAGTTCCTACAACAGCAGGCACAGCTGCAGAGGTTACTATCAACTACGTTATCACAGACGCAGCAAAGAACAGAAAGATGGTTTGCGTTGACCCTCACGATATCCCCGTTGTTGCATTCGTTGACCCCGATATGATGTCCTCGATGCCGAAGGGACTCACCGCTGCAACAGGTATGGACGCTCTCACACACGCTATCGAAGGCTACATAACAAAGGGCGCTTGGGAGCTTTCCGATATGTTCCACCTCAAGGCAATTGAGATCATCTCCAGAAGCCTCCGCGGTGCAGTTGACAATACCGCAGAAGGCAGAAAGGATATGGCTCTCGGTCAGTACGTTGCAGGTATGGGCTTCTCCAACGTTGGTCTTGGCATCGTTCACTCAATGGCTCACCCCCTCGGCGCTCTCTATGATACACCGCACGGCGTTGCAAATGCTATCATTCTTCCGACAGTTATGGAATACAACGCTCCCGCAACAGGTGAAAAGTACCGTGAGATCGCAAGAGCAATGGGTGTAAAGGGCGTTGACGATATGTCGCAGGAGGAATACAGAAAGGCTGCTATCGACGCAGTTAAGCAGCTTTCAAAGGATGTAGGAATCCCTGCCGACCTCAAGGACATCGTTAAACCCGAGGACATTCCGTTCCTTGCACAGTCTGCTTACGATGATGCTTGCCGTCCCGGCAACCCGAGAGATACATCTGTTGAAGAGATCACAGAGCTTTACAAATCTCTCCTTTGATTTTATTAATAATACCACGCAGTCCGAGCTTTTACAGTTCGGACTGCTGATTCTTTTTATAGGTGTAGGTAAATATAAATGAAATTAAGATTGACAGTAGATTTCGATGAACTTAACTATGCGCAGATAATCAGAGCCGTTCTTCCGTATGTTAATAAGGGAGATATACCTCTGCCGCCTGCGGTGCTGGACGCCGCCGAAGCTCCGGGAGTGCTTGAAAACTTCCTTCGTTTTATTCCGCAGGAGCAGCAGGACAAGCTTGTTCTTTCTCTTTTTGAGAAAAACAAGGACAGACTTGTCAATGCAGCGGTTCGTTTAGCCGATAAAAACGGCGTTGATACATCAATTTCTGACATAAAGCTTGAAGAATATCTGTAAAACTATAAAGCTTTACAGTATAGACTTTTTGCGCAAATACGTCATTTGCACAGAATCAAACATACAATCATTTTGATGAAGCTGTAAAGCAAAGTCCTTTACGGTGATTTTGGAGAATAATCTATGAATGAAACGATAAAAACGCTTACAACAAGAAGAAGCGTGCGCTCTTATAAGGACACACAGCTCCCCGATGAGGTTCTTAACGAGATACTTACAGCAGGAGAATATGCTCCGAGCGGAAAGAACAGGATGCCGACAGTAATGGTTGTCGTCAAAGATAAGGAAACAATAGCAAAGCTTTCAAAACTCAATGCGCAGATAATGGGAAATGATATTGACCCTTTCTACGGTGCGCCGACCGTTGTTATTGTTTTCTCGGACAGCACCGTAAACACATATCTTGAAGACGGCAGTCTTGTTATGGGAAACCTTATGAACGCAGCCGCTTCGCTCGGAGTAGCGTCCTGCTGGATACACCGAGCAAGAGAAACCTTCCAAACGGACGAGGGCAAGGCTCTTATGAAGAAGTGGGGACTGGACGAAAAATACGTCGGCATCGGAAACTGTATTTTAGGCTATGCAAACGGTGAAGTCCGTCAGCCTATTCCGAGAAAAGACGGGTTTGTGATTTACGATTAGGAAAAAGCTGATTAAAGCGAAGCGTTCGTTTCGCCGTTTTGAAAAATGTACGAGTTTGCGCCTTTGAGTACATTTTGAAAAACGGCTGAAACGTATTAATCAGCGTTTCCTTAGTATTATACTTAAAACCATTTAAAAACTGTACAAAAAATCGAGCATAATCTTGCATATATGGATTATGCGAAGATTTTTTGTCTACAGTTTAAATGGTTTTTATACTAATCCCCGATTATAAAGTGTACAAAAAATCAAGCAAAATCTCGCATATATGGATTTTGCGCAGATTTTTTGTCTACACTTTAATGAGGGATTAGTATTAGTATTACACAGCTGTTCAAATGTTGTCGGAGTAAAATGCTTATCGCTTCGCTCTGCGCATTTTACTCCGAGGTTAGTTTGTTAGGAAAATAGAATAAGCGCAATTCAATTATTAGGTTCAACAAATTGATTTCTCATATCTGTTTTACCATATTGATTGAATTGCGCTTTTTATCTGTTAGTTATTATGCTATTGCTGAAATCATTTTTTCTAAAGTTTAGGAAATTTCGCTCTCTGCGGAGAGCGACGAGGGCTCCGCCCCTCGACCCCGCGAGCTGTGCCCAGCTCGACCGGCTGCTTGGCTTCGCAACTAACGACAAATGTTTGCTATGAAATAATTACGAATTCCGCATTAACCAAGCTCCAGCATTCTGTCAATACATACGGAAGCTTTCTTTATCTGCTCTTCGGGCATTTCGATAACAAGTCCGCCCTTGCCGATAAGGCAGTTGTAAACATCAACGAGAGTTGTGGACTTCATATTCGGGCAGATAAGATGCTTTGAAAGCGGATAGAAGCTCTTGTCGGGGCAGATGTACTGGAGATGCTCTGCGATGGATATCTCCGTTCCGATGATGAACTCCTTTGCGTCCGAATTTTTGGCAAAGTTCACTATTCCCGAGGTCGAACCTATGTAATCGGCATGCTTGCAAACGGACGGCTGACATTCGGGGTGAACAAGAACGAGAGCGTTCGGGTGTTTTTCCTTCGCCGCAATGACCTGCTTTTCGCTTACGGCTGCATGAACGGGACAGCCGCCCTGAATGAGCTTGAAATTCTTCTCGGGCAGCTGATCTCTGACAAAAGCGCCGAGGTTGCAGTCGGGGATAAAGAGTATGTTTTCCGCATCGAGCTTTTTGCATATCTCAACTGCGGAGCTGGAAGTTACGCAGACATCGGAGTGTTCCTTTAGAGCCGCTGTTGTGTTGATATATGCAACTACGGTATAGTCGGGGTACATTGATTTAAGCTGTACAAGCTCCTCTGCGGATATCTGCTCTGCCATCGGGCAGCCTGCGTCGGGGCAGGAGAGGATGACCTTCTTTTCGGGCGAGAGAATCTTACACGTTTCCGCCATAAAATGAACGCCGCACATGATGAGCGTATCGTTTTTATCCTCTGCGGCAAGCTGCGAAAGCTTGAACGAGTCGCCCGTGTAGTCGGCGATCTCCTGTATCTCCTCCGCTTCATAGCTGTGGGCAAGGATAGTGACGCCCTTTTCCTTCTTTATTCTCAAAATTTCCTGTTGGATATCTTTTATCATAAACTTTCCTTTCCGCGCATTGCATAAGTTCAAAACTCACGCTTTTAAGCTTGATCTTTTTTATCGGAGTTATCTGTGTTATCGGCAGAATTTTCCTCGTTTTTTTGTGGATTTTTCTTCGATTTGAACACCGATGAAATCGGCTTGCGCATAATGCTGTTCTTATTTGTATCAACAGTATTGCTGTTGGTGTAATAATCGTTTGTGCTCGTTGAAAGTCCCTTTTTTTCAAGCAGGTAATTCACAATATCACGGACGAGCGAATAGATAACAGCAAATAGCGGAACGCCGAGTATCATTCCCGCAAAGCCGAACAGACCGCCGCCGACAAAGATCGCAAACATTACCCAGAACGGAGAAAGTCCCGTCGAATCGCCGAGAATCTTGGGTCCTAAAATGTTTCCGTCAAACTGCTGGAGAATTATAATGAAAATTACGAACGGGATAACCTGACGGGGAGCCGCAAAAAGCAGCAGGAACGCACTTGGTATCGCACCGATGAACGGTCCGAAGAACGGGATGATGTTTGTAACGCCGACAACAACGCTGATAAGAGCAACGAAGTCCATTTTCATTATCGACATACAAATAAAGGTTATGATCCCGATTATAGTTGAGTCGATAAGCTTGCCCGAAATGAAGCCGCTCAGCATTTTGTTTGTTCGTGCGGCAACGCTGAAAACAGCATTTTTTCCGCCTTCGGGGAAAATCGCAGCAGTCATTTTACGCATCTGCGCAATGAATTTTTCCTTGCTGAACAGAAGATACAACGCAACGATAAAGCCGATTATGAAATCCTTCAGACCGACGATGACGCCGAGAGCGCCGTCCTTGAGCTTTATAGCGATCTCACCAAGCTTCGGAACGAGGTCGTTGATAAAATCGGTCAGCTTAGGCTGGAGATTGTTGAACTGAGTCTGTACAAAGGTATAAATATCGGGATAATCCTCGACAAATTTATATATCCAGCTCTCAAAATTGTTAAGATAGCTGTTGAAGTTACGTACAATGCCGATAATGCTTTCAACCACCTGCGGGAGAAGCACCGCAACAATAGCAAACAGCACAGCGATAAGCGTTATCATACCGAATGCAACGCTCAATGTACGCACGAGCTTCCTGCGAGGCTTTTTCTGCTCAAAGCATCTGCCGAAAACACGCTCGAAGAACATCATCAGCGGATTTACGATGTAAGCTATCACAACTCCCCAGGTAACGGGAGCGATGACCTTTGCAAACGCTGCAAGAGCGCCGCTTATAACGCTGATTTTCTGGACGATCACAACAAGAAGCAGACAGACAGCGAATGTGATGATCGCATAGAATGAAACCGTTGCATATTTTGGATTATGTTCAATCTTCATTTTTTTCGTCCTTTTGTATCGGTTTATTTTTAAAAGAAACTGATTACATTATAACACTTTCTTATTCATTTGTAAAGGATATTACCCAAAAAATTCAAGTCTAAACCTTATTAAAAAAAATAAAACAGCTACAACCATTCAATAAAAAAATCCTGCGTTTTGCAGGGATTTATATGATACATAATGCGTAATTCGTAATGCGTAATTAGTGCATAGCTTATATTTGTTTTTATAAGTAACCTATTTTCTAACAGATTAAAAGCGCAATTCACGAAAAAACAAGTAACGAAATTTGATAAACACAGTTTCGTAAACCGATTAATTCGTGAATGGCGCTCATTTTTTAGTATGTCAGTAAAGCTACGCATTAAGCATTACGCATTACGCATTAAACTCCTCTTCCTTGTTTTCAAGCAAAAATTCTATGACCTTTGAGTAAAAAAGCTCGGGGTTGAGATGAATTTTGTCTTTTATCATATCTGCCTGATCGAGATCGGGAGCGTATATCGAAAAGCGCATAAGCTCCAGATCATCGCCGCCGATAACGCAGTTTACATTATATCCCGTTGCAGCTTCCGAGATCACGATCTTCGCTTCTTTGTCACGCTTCTGCGCCGAGAAAAAAGCGAACGCCGACTTTAAAAGCCGCTTGCGGAAGTGATAGGGAACATAATCATTGTAGCACTCTGCACTCTGTCTGCCTTTTTCTTCAAGCCGCAGAAAATTTACACCGTTTTCCTCAAACTCCGTTACAGCACCGCTTTTCAGCAGCTCTTCGATAGCCTGATTGTAGTGAAAATAATTAACGGCTTCGCTTTTCATCACAATTTCGTAAAGCTCGTTCTCGGAGATCGGCTTTTCTATCTCGTCAAGAAGATAGCAGACTGCGATCTTTACCGTATGGAGCGTGGAGATCTCCGTGAAATCCTGCAAGATAAAACGCCCCTTTATCAGAAGTTAGGGTAGTCGAGCATATGCGAAAGAATAGCGATGTTTGCCGCTGCTTCAACGCAGGGAACAGCTCTCGGAACAACGCATGGGTCGTGTCTGCCCTTTATCTCAATTACCTCGTTCGTGAGATTGCCGTAGTCGATGGTGTTCTGCGGCTGTGCAATGGACGGTGTAGGCTTGAAAGCAACACGGAACAGTATAGGCATACCCGAGGAGATGCCGCCGAGAATACCGCCGTGATTGTTTGTTCTTGTAAGAACGTGACCGACTTCATTTACATAGAATTCATCGTTGTTCTGGCTGCCGAGCATGGTTGCTACCTGGAAGCCTGCGCCGAATTCAATGCCCTTTACAGCAGGAATACCGAAAACAAGCTGCGAGATGCTGTTTTCCAGTCCCTCAAAAATAGGCGAGCCGACGCCTGCGGGAACGTTTGTAACCGCACATTCAACGATACCGCCAAGACTGTCGAGCGAACGGCGTGCAAGGTCGATGTCGTCATACATAGCCTGTCCCTTTTTGTCGCTGATGGTCGGGAATTTCTTGTGACGAAGCGCAATTATCTGATCGCGCGGAATGTCGAGCGGATTGAACTTCGTGTCCTTGATGTTGTGTATCTGCGCAATGTGTGTGCCTGTGTAAATTCCTCTGCGTTCAAGTATCTGACCGCATACCGCACCTGCAAAGCAAAGCGGAGCGGTAAGTCTGCCCGAGAAGTGTCCGCCGCCGCGAACATCGTTGAAGCCCTTGTAGCGGAGCGCACCCGTGTAGTCAGCGTGACCGGGACGTGCAAGCTTTGAAATGTTGCCGTAGTCCTGCGAGTGCTGATCGGTGTTGTTTATGAAAGCCGCAAGGGGAGTGCCTGTCGTGTAGCCGTTGTGAACGCCCGACATAATGTTCGGAAGATCCTTCTCATTCCTATGCGTGGAGGTCGCATCCTTTTTAGGCGCACGTCTTGCCATAAAATTGCGGAGCTCTTCAAGATCAATGTGTTCTCCCGGAGGAAGATTGTCGATGACAACGCCTATTGCCGGGCCGTGTGATTCACCGAATATAGAAACTGTTATATTGTGATTCCAAAAAGATGACATCATTTTCAGTCCTTTCCTACCATTAAAGGTCGTTATTTATTTTTCCGCCAAGCTTTTTAAAATCCTGCCAGAAATCGGGGTAGCTCTTTGAAACAGCCTGTGCGTCCGTTATCGTTATCTCTCCGTCTGCCATTGTCGAAGCGACAGCCGAAGCCATAACGATGCGGTGATCGTTGCAGCCGTCAATTGTTCCGCCCGTGAAAGAGCGAACGGGGTGTATCTCAAGGAAATCGTCACCGTAAATGACGTTTCCGCCGATAGCGTTAATGGCGTCAGCGATCGCTTTAAGACGGTCGCTTTCCTTTATTTTAAGCCTTTTTGCGTTGATTATCCTGCTCACGTCTTTTGTGAAGCAGCCGAACACCGTAAGGATCGGAACAAGATCGGGAATGTCGGAAACATCGACCGTGAACGGCTCATATTCGCCGCAGCCGAGCCTGCCGAAGCCCGAATCATTGAGTATTTTGCATATCTGTTTGTCACCCTGAACGGAGCTTTCGTTGAGATTGCCGATCTCGATCTCCGAGCCGAGCGCATTTGCAGCGTAGTAGAACGCAGCCTGCGAGTAATCGCCTTCAACAGCGCAGTCAGCCGCCTTGTACCTCTGATTTCCCTTCACGGTATAAACAGGGAAACCCTCGTCCGAAACGCTTTCGCCGACTTCAACGCCGAATATTTTCAGCGCAGCAATCGTCATGTCGGCATAAGGCTTTGATTCAAGCTTTGAGGTGAGGATTATCCTGCTGTCCTCCTTGCAGAGCGGCAGAGCAAACAGCAGTCCCGTGATGAACTGCGAGGAAACATCGCCCTCAATGTGGATATCGCCGCCGCAAAGCTTTCCGCTCATCGTGAACGGCATAACTCCGTCCGTGTGCTCAAATTTTACGCCTTTAAGCGAAAGCTCACGTTTGTATGGAGTTATCGGTCGGGTAGGGAGCTTTCCGCAGCCCGAAAATTCCGCGTCACATCCGAGCGCAGCCGCAACGGGAATGATGAAACGAAGCGTAGAACCGCTCTCACGGCAGTTGATCTTTGCCGCAGACGAAGCCGTTCCGATGCCTTTTATAGTGTAAACATTTCCGTCATTTACTATTGTTGCCCCGAGTGCAGTCATAGCGTCAACGGTAGCGTCGATGTCCTCGGAAGGATTGACGGCGCTCACTTCGGAAATACCGTCAGCAAGTGAAGCAGCGATTATCATTCTGTGGGAAAAGCTTTTTGAGGACGGGGCGCTTATTCTGCCTATAAGCTTATGCGGTGTAATTGTAACGTTCATATTTTCACCTGTTATTTTTCAAGGAATTCAAGGAATTTTTCAACGGGCATCTTGACAGCCGCCGACTTTCCGACTTCGCTGCAGATAATGATGCTGATGCTGCCGCTTTCACGCTTCTTGTCGTTAAGACAAGCACCGCCAAGCTCCTTTTCTGTCGGCTCAACGTCAACGTTGAGCTTGTAGCGTTCAAGACAAGCCGCAAGCCGATCGGTAAGACCGCTTTCAGCCATGCCCTGCTTTTCGGCAAGCCTTGTTATCATTCTCATTCCGACAGCGACAGCCTTGCCGTGAGTGATGCCTGTGTAGTTATAGTATTGCTCGATAGAGTGTGCAAGCGTGTGACCGAAGTTGAGCAGCATACGCTCGCCCTTGTCAAATTCGTCCGCTTCAACAACATCACGCTTTATCGAAACGCACTGTTCAATAACATTTTCGGATATCTCTCTGAT
The DNA here is from genome assembly GCA_051881815.1 of Oscillospiraceae bacterium. Taxonomy (GTDB): domain Bacteria; phylum Bacillota; class Clostridia; order Oscillospirales; family Ruminococcaceae; genus UMGS363. The sequence goes on from JBJEQP010000031.1 coordinate 14,043, forward strand.
ATCGCCGAGAGTTCTTGTTTCAAGCAGCTCAAAAAGGGGAGCCGACTTGATCATTCCGTACTTTACGACCTCGCCCATACCGTCAATGAGAAATTCCTCGGGGAGAGTGTCAAGCGTAGCCGTGTCGCAGATAACGAGCTTCGGCTGCTTGAATGCGCCGACAAGATTCTTTCCCTCGGGAAGGTCGATAGCAGTCTTTCCGCCGACCGATGAATCCACCTGTGCAAGCAGGGTGGTCGGTATCTGTACAAAGTCAAGTCCTCTTAAAAATGTAGCCGCAGCATAACCCGTTATGTCGCCGACAACACCTCCGCCGAGCGCAATAAGAGCGTCCGTGCGTGAGATGTGCTTTCCGCATAAAAAGCTGTAAATATCAAGCAGCGTAGCCGTGCATTTGGAAGCCTCTCCGTGCGGAAATACGAACTTATAAACCTCAAATCCGCTCTTTTCAAGACCCTTTACAACCTTTTCGCCGTAAAGAGAATCTACCGTGTCATCGGTAATTATCGCAAATTTCCTTGCCTTTGTGACCGATTTGATGTATTCGCCGCAGCCGTCAAGCAGATCCTTTCCGACAATGACCTCGTAGTTTACAGAAGCCTTTACGGGTATTCTTGTGTATTCCATGATAAACCGCCGTTTTCCGACATTTCCTTTGGAAAACGCACTCCTTTCCGATAATTTTTAATACGGAAAAAATTTAAGGGGTTCTCTAAAAACCGGGACACGAGCATATTTTCGTACATGACTTGCATCAGATGCAAGGCAACAAACCGCAGTAATACTTGATGTATTACAAGGTTTGTTAACGCAGCAGATGATGTAAGTCATAGAAAATATGCCGTGAAGGAGGTTTTTAGAGGTTCCCATAGTTTTTAGCCGATAGTTCTTCCGAGATAGCCGCAAAGACCGCTGATCTTCTTCATTGTTTCCTTGAACATATCGGGTGTGAGCTGCTGACCGCCGTCGGAAAGTGCGCACTTCGGGTTGCAGTGAACTTCAATTTCAAGTGCGTCTGTTCCTGCAACAACAGCAGCAAGAGCCATAGGGTCAATGAGAGAGATCATGCCTGTTGCGTGTGAAGGGTCGGCGCAGACGGGGAGATGCGACTTCTGTTTGAGAAGCGGAATTGCGGAAACATCGAATGTGTTTCTTGTCATTGTTTCAAAGGTTCTGATACCTCTCTCGCAGAGGATAACGTTCGGGTTGCCCTCGGACATTATGTATTCAGCGGACATAAGTGTTTCTTCAAGTGTGTTTGCAAGACCTCTTTTAAGAAGAACAGGCTTGTCTGTCTTGCCGAGAGCTTTGAGAAGCTCAAAGTTCTGCATATTTCTTGCGCCGACCTGGATAACGTCGATCTCGTCAAAAAGCGGAAGGTCGGACTGGCTCATGATCTCTGTAACGAGAGGAAGACCCGTTTCAGCCTTTGCTTTGAGAAGGAGCTTGATGCCCTCTTCACGAAGACCCTGGAATGAGTAAGGAGAGGTTCTCGGCTTGAAAGCGCCGCCTCGGAGCATTGTTGCACCTGCTTCCTTTACAGCGTGTGCGGTCGAGAGTATCTGTTCCTCCGATTCAACGGAGCAGGGACCTGCGATTACCTGGAGCGAACCGTCGCCAAGCTTTCTTCCGCCTGCGTTGATGACTGTGTTGTCGGGGTGGAACTTTCGATTAGCCTTCTTGTAAGGCTCCTGTACACGCTTGATCTCTTCAATGCAGTCCTGCGCATAGAGGTTGTGGATGTCAACTGCGGAGGTGTCGCCGATAAGACCGATAATGTTCTGGTTTGCACCGTGAATGTGGTTTGTGGCAAGACCCTGTGCTTTGAGAAGCTCATCCAGCTTTGCAACGGACTCTGCCGAAGCATTGTTTTTAAGAATAATGATCATTTTTCCTTTTCTCCTTGATTCCTTTTATATTTTTTATTTTATAAACTTATTTTACAATGGTGCAGTCGGGAAGCTGCTCCGTAAGATATTCAATGTCCTCATCGGGAATATCAAGACCCTGCATATAAAGCTTTTTCAGCATTATAAGTGAAGCCGCAGGTCGGACATCCGTTATCGGATTTCCGCTTATCTTCATCCACTGCAGCGAGGTTAAGGACTTGATAGGCTCGATCGAACCGATGCTGTTGTTTTCAAGATAAAGCTCGTTAAGCTCGCCCATCGTCGTCAAAGGCGTGATGTCGGAAATATCGTTGTTCTGCAAATGCAGACCGATCATCTTGTCCATTCCGCTCAATGCGGTTATACTATTAATATTGTTGTCGTTAAGACGAAGAAGCTCCAGCATACGAAGATTTGACAAGGGTGTGATATCGCTTACATTGTTGTCGGAAAGATCAAGCGCACGAAGATGCACAAGTCCGTCAATAGGGGAGATGTCGCTGATGTTGTTAGAGCGCAGATAAAGACTCTCCAGTCCGACAAGTCCCGCAATAGGAGTCAGGTCTTCGATCTTGTTTTTAAAAAGCGAAAGATTTTTCAGTTCCGTAAGACCTTTGAGCGGAGAAATATCGGTAATGTTGTTCTGATATATCTGCAGCTCGGTCAGATTTACCATGTATTTAAGCTCAACGATGTCCTCATCGGTCAAGTCCATGTTGCTCAATGTAAGCGAGGTGAGCTCTGTGCTGTATTCCTTGCCCTTTATCATAATGGTCGGCGGAAGCTCTGCCATTACCTTTTCCTTTTCGGCAACAGCTTCGCTCACCGCAGGATTATCCTTTCCGAGAAGATAATCATCCTTGTTCTTTATTTTTATATCGGGAACAGTTTCCGCCTTCAGCGAAGAAACATCATGCTCCAGCGATTCGATCTGCGATAAAAGCTCGGAAACATCGGGTTGATCTGCTTCTTCGTCAGCTTTATTGAAAAGCGAGCAGGAACAGAGCGAAAACGCCAGCGCAAAGCAGGAAATAAGAGCAGCTGCCTTCGTATGTTTCATAAAAAAGCGTCCTTTCCAAAGAAAAAACCGATATCGCTGCGCAATTTTCAGCTTTTTCTTACGAATTGATAAAAACATTCATATCAATTATATACCAAACCCGTCCTAAAGTCAAGTACTGGCAGGAAAAAATGGGGAAAGACGGTGACATGGAAAAATGAAAAAAGACGGATGTAAGTCCGATTTAATGAAAAACGGTTGACATAATTTAACTGTTGTGGTATTATTATTATGTCTTTATGACAAAAAATATAGTTTAAAGAGGGCTTTGAAAATGAAATTTAAAAAAGTTGTTTCATGTACCCTTGCTGTAATGCTTGCATTGGGTACGTTCACTGTTCTTCCGGATCGGTTAAATGATAAGATCGGCATTGCTGTCACAGCAAAAGATGCTGAAAATCCTGAAAAGGACTTCATCATTGATACGGATATTGAAGGAAAAAAATATATCGACGGTTATAAAGGTTCCGGCGGCGATGTTGTTATACCGAAAGATATCAGCTATATCAGCAACAGTGCATTTGAAGGCGTTTCACAGATCACATCCGTTACCGCGGAAGGAGATCTGTATGTGCAGGGCAACGGATTTCAAGGATGCACCCGACTTAAAAGGGTTGTTGTAAATGGAAATGCTTCTTTTGACAGTTATGCTTTTGATAAGTGCGTAAGCCTTGAAACAGTTGAGGTTTCGGGCAGTATTTACAAATCGATCGGCGGCAATGCATTTGCAAATTGCACCAAGCTCAGAACCTTCAAGGTCAAGGGTTCGGAATTTATTTATACGATCAGCGGATTGGCATTTTTCAATTGTATCAATCTGACTAATGTAACCATAACAAGCGGCTGCAGTCAGATCGCCGACAGAGCGTTTCTGAACTGCCCGAGTCTTGGCAGCCTGACGATCCCGGCAAAAACAAAGCTTGCCGTAAGCTCCAAACCATTTGGTTATTCTGTAGGCTGGTCGGAAGCTGATATGGAAAAGGCGAATGAGAATTCCGATGAATACAAATTGCTCAATACTACTTTTTTCAACAGTCCTTCCGATTATAACAGTGTTTTCAATGATGGCACAACTTCTTTGTATATTGATTATCTTTCCTACAATGCGCTGACATCCAATTCGGCTACTTCTTACTCCTTTGACAGCGATTACTACAAGCTGTTCGTTAATCATGAGAAGTTCCTTCCCAAAAAGATCACCCTCAATGTAGTTAAGGGTTCCAATGCCGAAACCTACGCTGTAAAGAACAATTTTGCTTATAAAATTTATTCGGATAACAAGCTTACCGCTGCTCCGAAGGATATCGAAGTTTATAAGAGTACAAAGAACTCTATAACTCTTACATGGGACAAGCTTCGCGGCGCTGATGCTTATGATGTTTATGTCTACAACAGCAAAACCTGCAAGTATGAAAAGTATAAGACAGTAACGAGCAACTCCTGCACTATTAAAAGCCTTAAAAGCGGTACGGTGTACAAGGTCAAGGTTTGCGGCCTTGCCAAAAATAACGGTAAGTATGTTTCCGGACCTAAATCTAAAGCGATAGCTGTTAAAACAAGAAAGTGATATAAACTTACGCCGCTCTCCATAATTTGGAGAACGGCGTATTCTATCTCCTTGTCAAAATTATAGAGAATGTTTTTGTTGTAATTTTGCACAAAATATATGTTTTGAAACTCTTGAAACCTCATGAATGCGACGAATTTTTGCTAAAATCAAAAAATGAAATGAAAATAGAGAATCGTAGAGAAAAAGAGCAAAACAGAGAGATTTCGAGAGATTGAGGGATATATTTTAAAAATTCGGCAAAATGACAATTGACAGCGGACGAATCAATGTGTATAATAGATAACGTTGTGTCCGACGTGTATCAGAATGTATGTGGAGTTGCCTGCATTGAATGATATCAGTTCGGCAAGATCTACTAAAAATAAAAGGAGAATGACTATGTCAACTTATATGCCTAAGGCTAACGAAATCAGCCGTAAGTGGTATGTTATTGATGCAGAGGGCAAATCCCTCGGTCGTGTAGCAGCTGCTGCAGCATCAATCCTCAGAGGCAAGAATAAGCCTACCTTCGCACCTCACGCAGACTGCGGAGATCACGTTATCATCATCAACTGCGCAAAGGCAGTTCTCACAGGTAAGAAGCTTGAGCAGAAGACCTTCAAGTGGCACACCGGCTGGATCGGCGGACTTAAGGAAACCAAGTACAGCGATATGATGAAGAACGAACCGGAAAAAGCAATGAAAATTGCAGTAAACGGTATGCTTCCGAACAACACACTCGGCAGAGCAGCACTCACAAGACTCAGAACCTATGCAGGTGCAGAGCACGAGAATGCAGCTCAGAAGCCTGAAATGATCGAAATATAAGGAGGAAGCCGAAATGTACGAATCTAAACAGCCTTATTTTTATGGCACAGGCAGAAGAAAAAGCTCCGTTGCAAGAGTAAGAGTATACGCAGGCAGCGGCAACATCACCATCAATGGCAGAAACATTGACGATTACTTTGGACTTGAAACACTCAAGCTCCTCGTTAGACAGCCCCTCACACTTACAGAAACATCTGATAAGTTTGATATCGTCTGCACAGTAGCAGGCGGCGGTGTAACAGGTCAGGCAGGTGCGATCCGTCACGGCCTCTCCAGAGCACTCCTCCAGTACGACGCAGAGCTCCGTCCTGTTCTCAAGAAGGCAGGCTTCCTCACTCGTGACCCGAGAATGAAGGAAAGAAAGAAGTACGGCTTAAAGGCTGCTCGTCGCGCTCCTCAGTTCTCAAAGAGATAAAAATCAACTATCCAAAACCCTCGAAAAACCAACGTTTTCGGGGGTTTTTCTTTACTCAAGATTCATATTTTATGTCAATCAAAAAAGCTATGTGATTTGATGTTCACATAGCTTTTTTACTTCATATCGCCTAAATCTTTTCATTTTATCAAATTATTTTATCCTTTTTAAGCTTTTTATACTCGGAAGATTTGGCTTTTACTTTCGTAATATCAATTTGCTCCAGATTGCAAGTAATAATTTCAATTTCTGTAACAATATCCTTTTCGTAAATGTAATTATGCGTAAAAACCAACATTGGGTTTTTATCGCCGTAGAAAATTCCGTCATCTGTAACCTTGTCGGTAATGTAGCTTACAGGTTTATCATATATAAACCACTTAAACTCCTCGCATTTGTCAATTTTTCCATCTTTGTAGTAATATTTGTCATACCAGTTGATTTGGCTATCGTTATAAAGAATTACGTTTTCAATTTTGCCGGTATGATCGTACCTCGTTTCAAGTATATCTCCAAACTTTATTGTTCCATTTATTGTTGATATTGAGTAATTAACGGCATACATTTCATTATCATTAAAAAAATAAAAGGTTCTTTCAGCAAGTTTACCACTGACAAATGTTTCTGAATAAACAGGCTTGTCATACTCGTTGATAAAATATTTTTTGCCATCCGAAAAATCTTTTTCATCAGTTGTTGTGCCATTCTTTCTGCCGTTTTTTAGTGCTGTCGAAATTCGCGGTATATAAATATCATCAAGCGCTTTTTTATAACATTCTGTAAGCAAATTTGAGATTTTCTTTACCGCATCAAACAATTCATTATGTTTATAGTAATACTTTTTTGCACGTTCCCAACAATGGTCTGATATACTCTCGTAATCTTCCTCGGAGAACGGTGTTCGCTCTCTGATCGGACGTGTGTCATCAAGAAAATTACAATCTTGAATTTTTTGTTCAAAATTTGGAATATATTTTTTTATGATTTTACCTGCTTCTTCAACAGAAATAAAACTTTTATATGTATATCCTCCATAAGAATATTCCTCTACTTTATTTTTGGCTATACTCTTTAAATCGGAAATCTGTTCCGGTGAAAAATCATCTTTGAATAAAGTAATACACTCATCAATATATTTACGGGCAAAAATCTCCGTGTCCTCATCATCATCGTCAAGATTTTCGGTATCAAAAGAGTTATCGGATAGATATTCAATAATTGCCCTAAAGACAGCATTTTTCAGATTGTCAGCATAGTAAATCCGTTTTTCTTCATCGTGACAACATAATACAATATATCCGTTAGTATTGTCAATTCCCCATATATCACCTCCGCTGTTTTTAGCGATTGGAGTTGCGTTTCCACCTGCAATATCGGAATACTTTTCCTTATCATTTTCCGAAAGCCATTCCATCTGACTTATCCAAAAATAATTCTTACTGTTAGGGTTGAAATAACCGATGTTATACTAAACACCAATTAAACTATAGACAAAATCGACAAAATATGGTATAATAA
>JBJEQP010000032.1:0-19826 GCA_051881815.1 Oscillospiraceae bacterium
AGAGTTTTTATAGGGGTTCTCTTTAAATTACCCTTAAATTTATTATACGAGGAGAGAGAAAATGAAAAAAGACAGGATAAGGGACTATGCAACAGCGGCATTTAGAGATTATGCAAAAGACACAAGCTTAAAGCCAATGACAACAAGTCAGCGAGATGATTTTATAGCGGTCGATAAGACACTAAAGCATTTTATGTCAACAGGCAAGCCGTATATTGTTTATGCTGTCAAAGCTGTATATTGCGCAGGGATAAATGAGCAACTGCGGCTGCACGACATTAGCTCAAGAGTGAGAAGGTTTGCTATCGAGCATCACGCTGACGAGAGTACAGTCTATCGTTGGCTCAAAGAGGCACGCTGTAAATTTGCGGAATATCGGGGACTAACTCTGTAAAAGTTGCGAGTAGTGGGTTCAATTTTTGTGATATTATAATCAAAATGAACCGTGCAAGGAAATTCACGCTTGATGAGCTGAATAAGCTCATAGCTGATAACAGGCTTGATTTGTTTTATAACTCAAGATACTGGCGGCGGCTTTCACATGATGTGATGCGATCACAGAATAACGAGTGCCAGATCTGTAAGGCTCGAGGACGTTATTCGCCGGCAAGGATAGTGCATCATGTCAAGCATCTGCGTTCTCGTCCTGATCTTGCTTACAGCAGATATTACATTGATGAAAACGGAATCAAGCAGCGTCAGCTGTTGGCTTTATGCTTTGCTTGCCATGAAAATGAACACGGCAGAGTGTTTAAGGGCAATGTCGGCAAGCGTAAAGGCTATACGAACGAGGAAAAATTTTAAACAGGTACCCCGGGTCAAAAAAATCGACTTCTGAGAGGGGACCGTACACCGCAAGGGACAAGCAGTACATGTTCACGAGGGTCGGGCGTGCGTGTGGGCGCGCGTGCGTGGGCGCGTACGCGTATATGGGGATTTTGGGGTGAGTTGGATATGGCGCGGATGCAGTCGGGAGGGGAATTCGATGGCAAAGCCGGCTATTAAGCTGATTCGCGAGGAGCTGATAAAACAGCTTGAAGCGAGGGGCGGAAAAACGCCGTTTTTTGTATCTCTTGTTGAGGATTATTGCAACTGGGAAGGCGTTGAACGAAAGCTTTGGGTTGCTATCAAGAGTAAGAAAGCCGATGATCCCGAGGCGGACAAGCTTATGCGTACGGCTCTCAATGCGACTAACCGAAAGATGCAGATATTGAACAAGCTTGATATTAAGACGACTAATGTTGTTGCGGAGGATGACGACGAGATGTAATGCGGCTTTGCTCGCCGTTGGCTCGCTTGCCGCTTATGCGATTTAGTTTGAAAAAGGGGTCGAATTCGACGGGTTTGAACTTTGCGGTTGGTGGGCTGTTGTTATTTTGTTGGCAGAAATGAGCAGGTTGGCAACTGTTGTTGCTGTCTTGTTGGTATCTTGCGAAAATTATGTTGATTTCGCAGATTAGTCACGAGATAGATTTTATAAGCAAGTTGAGGTATGAAAACATGAAAATAATCAAAGATGGCTCGGAGTCCAAACAATTTCTTTTTGAGTGCGAAACTTGCGAAACGCTCTTTGAAGCTGATGCGGACGAATGCAATGTGAGCGTAAAAGAACGATTCGTTTACTGCTATTGTCCGAAATGCGGATCATGGTGTACGAACGGTTATAGACCCGAGAACATTATTGATCCTGATAAGAGGAGAAAATTTTATGAGGATAATCAAAAAGGGCGTTAAGCCGGAGCAGGTCGCACGATTTGAGTGTGATGTCTGCGGAACGATATTTGAAGAAAATACAGATCAATGCGGATATGCGGTCAGGGGCATATACAACGAGCTTAAGCTTTACAAATGCCGTTGCCCTATATGCGATAATGATGTTCTTGAAAAAAGTGATAAGGTCGAGAAAAAGCAGGTCAAAAGCTTATATTACGCTGTTAGGGGAAAATAGGAGATAACAATGATTTATTGCGGATATGGATAAAAATAAGAATTTAGAGTGCACGGCCATTCGGGAATACATTGAGCTTATCGAGGGCGGTCAATATCCTGTTTGCAAGGAGCAGTTCCAGCTGATCGAGCTTGTGAAAAAAGCACTTTCCGAGCCCGGGGTCTACATTGACGAGGAACAGCTTGAAAAATATTTGAGCTATCAGAAATATTTTCCGTTTGAGCTTTTTCCGTGGGAAAAATTTCTGCTTGCGCTGCACTTATGCACATACACGGCGGAAGGGTTCCCGAGGTTTTCGGTTGAGTTCGATTATGTCGGGCGCGGAAGCGGAAAGAACGGAAAGCTTGGGTTTGAAAATTTCTGCTTGCTTACACCGACAAGCGGCATTAAGCATTATGATATTTACGATTACGCCAACTCCGAAAAGCAGGCAAAGAGGTCTTGGGAGGATGTAAGGGACGTTCTGGAAGAGAACAAGGCGAAGCTGTCGAGGTTTTTCTACTGGAATGATGAGTACATCAAGAATCTTAAGACGGGTTCCGAATATCATTACATGGCCAATAATGCTAAAACTGGCGATAGCTACCGTCCCGGAAAGGTTAACCATGACGAGGTACACGCTGCAGAGGACACGAGTGCTATAGCAACGGCTATTACGGGTCTTGGTAAAAAGCCACAGCCGAGGCGGACGATCTGCACTACGGACGGCTATGTCAGGGGCGGATATCTTGACGAGCTGCTGGAGAGAAGTAGGCAGATACTTAACGGCGAGATACCGGACGGCGGATTTCTTCCGTTTATATATCATCTCGAAAGCGATGAAGAGATCGAGCAGCCGGAAATGTGGTACAAGGCGAATCCGAGCTTGCAGTATCTTCCGACGCTTAAATGGGAGATAGAGCAGGAATTTATTGAATACCAGATAAATCCCGTGCAGAATTCGGCTTTTGCGACCAAGCGAATGAATCGGCCGCCGAGGGCTAAAGAGGGCGCTATTGTACCGTGGGAATTCATATTGAAAACCAATCAGCCGATCGATGAGGAGAAGCTGAAGGGGCGTCCTTGCATTGCGGCGGCGGACTACATGAAGACGAACGACTTTCTCGGAGCAGGTTTGCTTTACTATGTTGACGGGAAATATATCTGGCTCGGTCACACATGGGTTTGCAGCAGGTCGGCGGATTTGAAGAGGATAAAGGCACCGCTTGACGCATGGGAGGCGGCAGGGCTTTTGAGTTTCGTTGATGCGGATGAGATATCGCCCGAGCTTCCTGCGGTATGGCTTGTCAATGAGGCGGTCAAGCGGCAATCGAAAATTATAAAATTTGCGATCGACTCTTACCGCTGGACTTGGATGCGCAGGGCGTTTGAGGCTGTAAACATTACGGACGACAAGAAGACCGGAAAGGTTTATCTTGTTCGTCCGTCAAATGAGATGCTTATATCGCCTGTGATAACATCGGGATTTACGAACGGTCTTTTCGTATGGGGTGACAATCCGCTGATGAGGTGGGCGGCGAACAACACCAAGCTTGTTATTCTGCCCTCGGGCAATATCACATACGGCAAGATCGAGCCTAAGAGCCGAAAGACGGACCCGTTCAAGGCGTTCGTCAACGCGATGTGCTTATCTTCCGAGCTGGAGAAGCAGGACAAGGCTATTGCAAGTTTGAAAAATATGCCGCTGAAAATTAATATTTACTGATTTTGCAGTTGATTGCAAAATTGAAAGAAAAGGGTTTAAGATGATTGATCTTTTGCATGGTGACTGCTTGGAACTTATGAAAAATATTTCCGACAAATCCATTGATATGATACTATGCGATATGCCGTATGGAACAACGCACTGCGAGTGGGATGTCAGGATCCCTTTTGAACCGTTATGGGAGCAATACAACCGCATTATCAAGGATAATGGGGCGATCGTACTATTTAGCAGTCAGCCTTTTACTACCGACCTGATAAACAGTCAGCGTAAAATTTTTCGTTATGAAATCATATGGGAGAAAACACAGCGGACGGGATTTTATAATGCTAAGAAAATGCCGTTAAGAATACATGAGAATATTTTAGTATTTTATAAACGACTGCCAACGTATAATCCGCAAAAGTACATGCTTAGCGATGATTACATAAAAGAACATTTTGCGTCTATAGGCAGAACACGAAAGGTTTCGGACTGGCATTTTTGCAACGGTAATTTTGTTGGAAAATGCAAAAAAGAAGCAGCGGAAAAATATAGCTATACAGAAACAGGTGAACGATATCCAACTGACGTTGTAAAGTTCAGTAATTGGAATGGTGCGCTTTTTGGTAATACGAAAAATGCTGTTCAACATCCAACTGCAAAGCCTATTCCGCTGCTGGAGTATCTCATAAAGACATATACCAACAATGGGGACGTTGTCCTCGACAACTGTATGGGTTCGGGTTCAACGGGTGTCGCTTGTATAAATACAGGGCGCAGCTTCATCGGTATGGAACTTGAAAAGAATTTCTTTGATATTGCAGTCGAGAGAATTTCCAAGACGGAGGAGCAGCTGAAAAATGATTAAGAAAATTTTTGAAGTGATACGTCCCGAGCAGGTTTTTCCGCTGGTGCTTATTCTGCTCGACCTTGCGGCGGCGGTGGTTTATTTGCAGCAGAAGGACTACAAAAAGGCGGTTTACTGGGTGGCTGCGGCGGTGCTTAATATCACGGTAACGTTTTGAGTAATGCGTAATGCGTAATTCGTAATGCGTAATTATTTGTTTGCTGAAAATTTATTTTGCAGTTGAATGCAATTTTGTTGATAACGGGACGGGAAACCCGTCCGCTACAATTTGCGTGTATTTATGGAACGACGGAGCATAATTACGCATTACGCATTACGAATTACGCATTGAAAAAAGGGGGTGTTTTTTATGGCGAGTTTCAAGGACTTTCTTGGGAATATTTTTAAATTTCGGAGCAGGCGCATTTCCGCCGATGCGGTTGTCGGGGATGATGAGCAGGAGCTTTTCACGGGGGCTGTAAACGCGGTTGCGGTTATTTGCGTTATTGAGATGATATCATCCTTATGTGCGGTGGCGGAGCTTAAGACCTACAAGGGCGGCAAGGAATTCAAGGGGTTGGAGTGGCACAACCTCAACATTCGGCCGAATGTCAATCAATCGGCTACGGAGTTCTGGAAAGAGTTTTACAGCAACTTACTGTGGAATGGCGAGGTGCTCGTTATTCCTTACGGCAATCAGAAGATCATTGCAGACGGGTTCACGGTGACGGAATACGCTTTGCTTGACAATATTTTCTCGGGTGTTTACAAGGGGGATTTCACTTTCGGCAGGACGTTCAAGTCCTCCGAGGTTTTCTATGTAAAGTATTCGGAGCGGCCTGTTCGAAGGGTTTTAGAGGATATACTGACGGTATATTCAAAGCTTTTCGGAGAGGCGGCGAAAAAGTACATAAAATCGGGTGGAAGCAAGGGCATTATGGAGATCGAAGCTGACCCGAGCGGTGACATTGATTTTGAGGAAAAATACTCGAAGTCGATTGACGAGCGAATGAAGAAATTCAATCAGGCGAAGGATGCGACTTTAACGCTATTCAAGGGAATGAGGTACACGCCGAGCAGCACTTCCGCAAATGCAAAGGCAAGCAATGAAATTTCCGACATAAAAGGACTTTTTGACGGGGCACTCACAAGGGCGGCGCAGATGTACAAGTTTCCGCCTCAGCTGATACTCGGTGAAGTATCGGGGATCGATGACGCTATCAACCTTGCGCTTACGGCTTGCATAGATCCGCTTTTGAACTCGGTTTCGGAGGAGCTTTCCGGGAAAGAGTTCACGGCGGCGGAATACCTTGCAGGTGATTTCATAATGGCCGACACGACCAACATCAAGCACATTGATATCTTTAGCCTTGCGGCAAACATAGAAAAACTCATATCCTCGGCATACATGAACGTGGACGAGGTCAGAGAGTCTTCCGGCAAAATGCCGGTCAACGAGCCGTGGTCAAAGATACATTTTTGCACCAAAAACCAAGAGCCTATCACGAATTTAGCAGTAATGGGAGGGGGTGAGGATAAATGAGCAGACTTTTTAAGCTTGAAATGAAAGCCAATGCGCCGGGTGTACTTGATATGTACATCTATTCGGACGTTGCGCCGGACAGCTACGACTGGTGGAAGGACGAGGTCATCGAGAGCAAGACGAGTGCTGAACATTTTCGCAAGGAGCTTGAAGAGGCAGGAGATGTAAAGCAGATCAACATTTACATCAACAGTCTTGGCGGCTCGGTTATGGAGGGACTTGGAATTTACAATCAGCTGCGCAGGCACAAGGCACACAAGACGGTATATATTGACGGTTTTGCTTGCTCCATTGCTTCTGTAATAGCTATGGCAGGTGATGAGGTCATTATGCCGTCGAGCAGTATGATGATGATACACGCACCGCTTACTTATGTTTACGGAAATGCGGTTGAGCTTCGGAAGGCGGCTGACGAGCTGGACAAGATCTCGTTGTCGACGATGCAGGCTTACTTGCAAAAGTCGGGCGGCAAGATCACGGCTGAACAGCTTGCGGATATGTACGCTGCAGAGAAGTACTGGAGTGCGGCCGAATGTATCGAAATGGGGCTTGCTGACCGAATGGCGGACGCTGACATTGACATTGATGCAGCTATTGCGGCATTATCGGAGGGTGACGGCGGCACGGCAGGCGGTGCACGTCAGCAGCTTATTGAGAAATGCAGGGGTGCGGTCGCTGCAAATGCGACGGCGAAAGCAAAGCCTGAACCCGTTCCCGAGCAGGTCGTTCCCGAAAAAGCCGTTACTGTTTCGAAAACGGGACAGAAAGAGGGCGAAAATTCGGGTATCGTTCCGAAAACGGAGCAGAAGGCGGCGGATTTCTTAACGACCGCCGAGGAAAAGTTAAACAAATTTTTTGGCAAGGAGATGTAAAAAATGAGTATTTTAAATCTTGACAAGGTTCAGCAGAAAAAGGCTGAATGCTCGGTTGCTATCATGGCAGCTATGAAGGCGCAGGATGATGCGGCACTTGACAAGGCACTCGGCGATTTTGCCGACTTTCTCGGTGAAACTCTTGCGGCTGAATCCGAAATGAAGAACAGCGGTGCTATCGACAAGGTAGTTCTTGCGACAAGGGGCATCAGACAGCTTACGCAGAAGGAAACGAATTTCTATCAGAAGTTCATTGATGCGGCGAAGGCTTCAGACGTTAAGATGGCAATTGGAAATCTTAATGAGGCTATTCCGCCGACTGTTATTGACGCTGTTCTTGAAGATGTTCGCAAGGCTCATCCGCTGCTTGACCGCATCAATCTGCGAAACGGTTCGATGTTCACCAAGTATCTTTACAACAAGAGCGGCAAGCCTACCATTGTATGGGGCGACATCAATTCCGCAATCACAAACGAGCTTAATGCGGACATCGGATATATTGACGTACAGCTGAAAAAGCTTTCGGCATTTATGTATGTTCCGCAGGATATGCTTGATCTTGGCCCTGCTTGGGTTGACCGTTTTGTGCGTGAACTTCTTGCAGAGTATATTTCACTCGGTCTTGAGGCTTCGATCGTGGACGGTGACGGCGACAAGCAGTACATTGGTATGACAAGAGATGTATCGGAAGACGCTGCTGTTGTTTCGGGCAAGTATCCCCGAAAGGTGGCTGTAAAGCTGGACAAGCTCAATGCGGTGAACCTCGGAAGGATCCTCAAGATAGTTGCGACCGACATTAACGGCGATGCACGACCCGTTGTGAATCCGATCATGGTGGTCAATCCGTTTGACTACTTTGAAAAGATCATGCCTTCAACGACCGTGCGCAATCCCGATGGCACTTTCCGCAATGATGTACTCCCTTATCCTATGCAGATCATTCAGTCGGCGGCTATGCCTGCGAATATGTGCGCTATCGGTATTCCCGAGAGATATCTTGCGATTATCGGCACGGGCGAGGGCGGCAAGATCGCATACTCCGATGAATACAAGTTCCTCGAGGATGAACGCACATACAAGATCAAGCTGACGGGTAACGGTCGTCCTCTTGATGATAATGCTTTTGTGCTTTGTGACATCACCGATCTTAAGCCCGAAATTCTTGAAGTTGTTATCAAGAACACGGCTGACGAGCCCGTGAACACAAAGGAAGTAACGGGGGAATAAGCGCCGCTGTTTACACGGCTGACATTCAGAACTACACACAGACGGAGCTTGAAGCAATGACAAAGGCACAGCTTTTGGAAATATGCTCGCTCCGAGGTGTGGAGGGTGTGAGCAGCGGCTCGTTAAAGGCTGATATCATATCAGCAATCATAGCTATGCAGGAGGGATAACCTATGCAGACGCTTGACGATGTAAAAAACTATCTCAACATCACATGGTCGGAAGAGGCGGACGATAAAAAAGTTAGGTCGGCGGCGTTAAGGGCACAGTCGGCGGTCGGTGGTCTTATCGGAAAGCCCAAGGCGGTATTTTTCACCGAAAAGGCAGAAGAGGAAAGCAATTCCGATATCGTAGGTGAAGAGGAACAGCTTTTTCTTGACTGCTGTCGGTATATTTACAACGACGCTTACGAAGATTTTCGCCCGAATTTTTCGGAGGTCATCCGATCTTTAAGGGCGGCGAACGTTGTATCGGGTGAGGAGGCGGCTGCGGATGATGGAGAAGCAGATCTCATTCAATGACGGTATATGCGAGATATACACCGTTCAGAATGCGGCAGAGCCGGGCGATATGCCTGTTGACAAGCTTTTTAACTGCCGAAAGGTGCGTTTTGCTTACCGTACTGTCGGGGCGGTTCGTTTCTACATGGCAAAGGCGGCGAATGTCGAGATAGACAGGACGCTTGTTATTCCGAAAGGGGTTCATGTATCGCCGCAGGATATCGTTATTATTCCCACCGAAAAGGGTGAGGAAAAGCAGCAGTATGAGATAACGCAAGTCCAGGTCAAGACAGACACCAAGCCGCATTCCGTACTGCTTACGCTGAAAAGGAGGACAGAAAGCTATGACATTGCGTGAATTCCGTGATGCACTGCTTACTCTTGGTGTTCCCGTGTTTCATAAAAAGGCGCAGAAGGCTTCCGAGTACATTGTATGGCAGGAGGTTCACGGCGGTCTTGGACTTGATGGGGACGGTCGTTCTGCAGAGTGCGGAAAGCGTATTTCGGTGGAATTCTATACCAAGTCCGAATACAGCGGTATTCCCGAAAAGATAGATGATCTGCTTTCGGAATATGATGATATCTGTTTTGACGGACCTGTTATCGACTTTGACGAGGAAACGGACTACACACGTTATATTTTCACGGTGGAGGTTTACGGCAATGGCTAAATGCTATGTGAGCGGCATTGACGAGCTTGCTATGGAGCTGAAAAAGCTCGGACAGCTTGATAATGATAAGCTTGTGGAGGAAATGCTTGAAGCCGGTGCGGATGTTGTCATTGACGAATGGAAAGAGGGCATCAAAAAAGCCGTAAAAAACAAGCGTGGGCGTTCTACGGGTGAGCTTCTCGAAAGTGTGACCACCAACAAGGGCATAGATAAGGTCGGTGACGTTTCCGCAAAGACTATATACCATGCAGGAAAGGACAGCAAGGGTGTGCGCAATGCCGAAAAGGCGTTTATTTTACACTACGGAAAGAGCGGACAGGCGCCGACTCTTTTCGTAGATGATGTTGAGGCGGTTGCCGAGGACAAGGCAGCCGAGGCTATGGAGCAGGTTTTTAACGATTATTTAGAGAAAGAGGGTTTATAATATGGCACTTATAGGACTTAAATATCCGATCTTTGCGCCCGTGGAAAAATATGAATCGGGTGTGATCCCAACCGTTAATAAGAGTGACGCTTTCATTCTCGGAAAGCTTATCACTGCGGACAAGGAAGCAAAGTTTTCTACGAATCCGCTTTACGGTGACAATGAAACTGCGGAGGACATTTCTATTTTTGAAGAGGGAACGATCAAGATCAATGTTGATGACATGACGCTTGAATCTCAGTCGAAGCTGTTCGGCCACGCTTACACGGCGGCTGATACAGGTACGCCCGAAATGCTTGAAAAGGGTGCGAACGACATTCCTGCATACGGCGTTCTCGGATATTACAAGACGAGGTTCAAGAACAACAAGCGCTCTTATGAGGCGACGCTTATTTACAAGACGAAGTTTTCGCCGCCTAAAGAATCGGCAAAGACAAAGGAAAAATCCATTTCATGGGGTACTTATGAGAGTGATGGCACTTTTGAGCCGCTCACAGGCTTTGAGAATGAGCCTTATGAAAAGGTTGTCAGATTCGATACCGAGGACGAATGCAAGGCTTGGCTTGACAAGTTCTTTGCTTTGGACAATGCGGAGGCATGAGCATGAGCAGGGCAAATGTTATTGATGTAGGCGGTCAGAAGGTCGAGCTTTTCTTCTCGACATGGGCGATGCAGAAGGTTGAGGAGATCTCGGGAAAGCACGTTTCTCAGCTTGGAGAATATCTTGATGAAAAGCTTGGAACTACGGAGCTTATGGTGAGAATGAGCAAGGTTCTTGCTATTCTTGCTAACGGTGCGATCATGAAGCGCAATATGGATATTACTGTCGGACTTGCAGACGGTGAAAAAAAGCCATTCTATCCCGACGATTATTTCATATACACGGCGAATGCAGGCGATTTCATGAAATATCAGGAAGACATCTCGAACACGCTTGCGATGGGGCTTGGGTACATTGTTCCCGACGGCGTTAAGCTTGAGGAAAGGGATCTTGAACTTGAAGAGCTTGAACGAGAAAAAAACCCGGAAAGGCGAGCAGCAACTTGATTGTTGCTCGCCTTTTTGCAAGAGGGTACAGTCTGGGGATGGACTATGCGAGGATAAATGTAAGCAGTCCCGGTGAGATAATTCAGATGTGGCTATTGAAGATCAGTGAGGAATGAAAGGGGTGAGGAGTAAATGGCAAAGAGAGATATAGGCACGAGATTAAC
Source organism: Oscillospiraceae bacterium (assembly GCA_051881815.1). Lineage (GTDB taxonomy): Bacteria > Bacillota > Clostridia > Oscillospirales > Ruminococcaceae > UMGS363. Next base: position 10,931 of record JBJEQP010000032.1, read on the forward strand.
GCTTGACGGTGAGGCGGAGTTTAAAAATGCTGTTAAAAATATCGATCAGGAGTTGAGGGTACTTGCTTCGGAAATGGGGGCTGTAACGTCATCTTTCGACAAGAACAACGCTTCTGTTTCCGACTTGAAAAATAAAAATCAGGTATATGAAAAGCAGATCGAAGCACAGAGGGCAAAGCTTGCCGAATATAACAAGATGCTTACCGAAAGCAATGCAGCGCAGGACAAGGCGGCAAAGGCGGTTGCGGATGCAAAAGCCAAATTCGGAGAACAGAGCGCCGAGGTAAAAAAGGCAGAGGAACAGCTTACACAAGCGACTAAAAAGCTGAATGACTATCAGATCGGGGCGAATTATGCGGTAAAATCTCTCAATCAGCTTGAAAGGGCGCAGGCGGCGAACAATGAGCAGATCGAAAAGATGTCGAACGGCGGCATTGACGGCGCTTCCGAAAATGTAAAAAAGCTTGGCGATAATGCAAAAAAAGCCGGGGATGATGCGGAAAAGTCAAGTCCCAAGTGGGACAAGTTCAAGAGTGTTGTTTCGGGGGCTTGTGCGGCGGCAACGGCAGCGGTAACGGCTGTTGCGGCGGCTACTGTTGCGATGACAAAATCCGTTGTTGATGCGGCTAATGATGTTGCTCAATACGGTGACGAGATCGACAAGGCATCACAGAAGATCGGTGTTTCGGCTGAATTCTATCAGGAATGGGATGCGGTATTACAGCACTCGGGTTCATCCATGGGGAACATGACGACCACGTTCAAGACGCTTGCGAACGCTTCACAGAACGCTTCCAAGAAGCAGCAGGCGGCTTTTGAGGCTCTTGGGCTTTCTATGGAGCAGGTTTCTTCGATGTCTACGGAACAGCTTTTTGAAAGCGTAATATACGGCTTGCAGAACATGGAAGAGGGTACGCAGAGGACGGCGATCGCTACTGCACTGCTTGGAAAAGGTTCAATGGAGCTTGGTGCGCTTTTCAACACATCGGCGGAAGACACGCAGGCGATGATAGACACCGTTAACGAGCTTGGCGGAGTTATGAGCAATGATGCTGTTAAGGCATCGGCGGCGTATCAGGATGCGATGCAGGACTTGAACACGACCCTTGACGGGGCAAAGCGTAACATTATATCGAATTTTCTTCCTGCGATAACCGGTGTTATTGGAGGATTGACGGCACTTTTCGGCGGTCAGGGCGGCGGCATTGAGCAGGTCAATGCAGGTATCAAGGAATTTATCAATCAGCTGACGGCGAACATTCCGAAGGTACTGGAAGCAGGAGTCGGGATCGTAACGGGGCTTATCGGAGCGATCACGGAGAATCTTCCTGCGCTTGCGACTGCGGCGGTCGATGTTGTGATGATGCTTTCAAACAGTATTGTTGATAATCTTCCGACTGTCATTCAGGCAGGGATGCAGATGCTGATGGTGTTATCGGACGGCATTGCGGCGGCATTGCCCGAGCTGGCGCCGACCTTGACCGAAGTCATTATCAACATTGTTGATATGCTTATTGACAATATTGACGGACTTATTGATGCGGCTATTGCTATTGCGACGGGGTTGGCTGACGGTATCATATCGGCTTTGCCTATTCTGCTTGAACGTGCGCCCGAGATAATCGGCAAGCTGGCTCTTGCGCTTATAGAGGCTGTTCCGAAGCTTATTGATGCGGCTGTAAATATTGTCGGAAGTCTTGCGATGAATATTGCGGAAAATCTTCCGTTGATAATTGACACGGTAGGCGCTTGCTTGGGCGAGATTTACTTAAAGATCGTTGATGGCGGCAAAAAGTGGGTCGAGAGCTTTGAGGACATTGGCGGCAAGGTTTATGACTGGGTCCAGGGGCTTAAGGAGAAGCTGAAAGAGGCTTTTGACAAGATAATCGAAAATTTCACGGAGCTTATAACGCCTGCTCTTGATGTTGGCAAGAACATCATTGAAGGCATTGCAAACGGTATCAAAAACGGGGTCAAGGCTGTGAAGGACAAGGTCAAGGGTGCTTGTGATGATCTTCTCGGCGGCATAAAAGACTTTTTCGGCATTCATTCGCCGTCAACGGTATTCGAGGATGAGGTCGGCGTTAATCTTGCGCTTGGACTTGCGAATGGATTTACCGAAAAAATGGGCAAGCTTTCCGGGGAAATGTCCGAGGCTGTTCCTAAAGATTACAAGATCGGTGTTACCGTTACCGACACGAAATCTGCGAAAAAGGCTATTGATGTGCTTGTAAAGGATTATGAAAGCGGACTGCTCAACAAGGCGCAGTATGACAAGCTGTATAATCAGACTATTGAAAAGCTTACAAAAGAGCGTGAGCAGGTTGCCGAATACTCCAATCAGAAGCTGGTGGCTGCCGAAAAGAAGGCTGCCGAAAATCGGCGCAAGAATGTTGAGAGCATTGCAAAGGGACAGGTCGATGATATTGTAAAGGCCTACAAGGAAGGTGAGATATCTCTTTACGAGATGCAGGAGCTTTACACGCAGGTCTACAAGGCTTGCACCGATGAACGAGTTGAGATTGAGGAATATGCTTCCGAGAAGATAACAGCAGTTCGTAAAGAGGTCGCCGAAAAGAACTTGAAGCAGCTCAAAGACAACATAAAATCCGAGATAAGCGAATACAACAAGCAGCTGGAGGACGTTCAGAAAAGCATTGAGAGCACATCTGCAAAGCTTTCGGGCGATATTTCCGATATGTACTCGTTTGAAAAGGATGATAAGGGAAAGACTGTTGCAAAGCTCAATGACTTAAACGCAAAGCAGGCACAGCTTGACCGATATTACAGCAACATTAACAAGCTTGTGAACAATGGCATTAATGATGCTATGATAGAACAGCTTGCGGATATGTCGCTCGAACAGGGGGCGGCTCTTGCGGAAACTTGGTCGAAAATGAGCATTGAAGAGCTGGACGGTGTTGCAAAGAAATTTGAAAACATTACAAAAACATCCGACAAGATAAGCGCTTTGATATATGACAAGAAGTCAAAGCAGGTTGCGACGGCTATGATCAATTCGATGAAAAACATCACGGCAGGGTCGGAGGAATTTTCCGAAATGGGCGGTTCGATCATTGATAAGATGCTGGAGGGGCTCTCAAATGACAGTGCTACAAGCAAGATCAAGGCGGCTTGCGACAAGATCATTGAGGCGTTCAAGAGCAATCTCAACATTGAGGTCGACGGCGGTCTTAAAGAGCAGCTCAACAATGTGGGCACTTCGATAAACAATTCTGTTCCTGTTTCATCGAACGGCGGAAGGTCGCTTTCCATGACAAGGCAGTCTTATGGAAGCGGTGCTGCTGATGTGATGGGCGGAGGAAATACTGTAAATGTTTATCAAACAAACAATTTCGGCGGCAAATCGACCCTTGCAGATCAGGAAAAGGCGAATCAGAGGCTTGCGGCTCAGCTTTCGAGATAAGGAGTTTTTATGATTAAATCAGGACGATACACCTTGCGTTACAACGGTACGGATCTTGTTTATAAAAACGGATTTCTTATAGTCGGCTGGAGTGGCGGCGGAATAAATGATGTCGTCGCTACAACTCCTTACGGCTCGGGGGACGGGTCTTACATAAGCAAGTACAGAGCCGAGGACAGGCAGATCATCATTAACATTCGAGTGTTCAGAGAATCTCAGAAAAGGGCGGTACAGCTGCTTTTCGGGCAGAGAAAGAGCGGCACGTTGACCTACATTCCCGACAACAACGAGGACGAGGCAAAGGAGATAGACTGTGTTCTTGTTTCGGCTGAACCAAACGGCAGCACGTTCCCGATGGACATTCCCGTGACGTTATTATGTCCTTATCCCTTATGGAGGGGGAAGGCAAGGCACATTGAGCAGATATGCGGAACGGTGAATTCATGGATTTTTCCGTGGAAATTTCCGTCGAAAAAAGATTTCGTTTTCTCCCGTTCAAAAAGCGGAAATTCCGTTATTTTTGAGTATGACGGGACTTTGCCGACGGGGTTTGTTACGGTTATAAAGACAAAACAGGCCATTTCCTATGTGAAGCTTATCGACTTTTACTCAAAGGAGCAGCTTTACATTGAATATTCTTTCCCGGAAGGCTCGGAGATCATTATTGATACTCAAAGCGGCTCAAAGGGGGCAAAGTGGAAAAAGACCGACAGCAGTCTTGAGTACACGGACATTTCCGACTGTATTGAATGGGGTTCGACGTATCTGACTATCAACGGCGGCAGGAACAGAATACAGATCTCTACAAGCGTTGGCACGAATGGTATTGACGCTTACATCGAATACACTTCAAAGGCAGGTGGAGTTTGATGGATCTGCGGTGCTATCATGTTGATGCAGACGGTGACAGGCTGATACTTGACGGGATTTGTGAGGAATGGTTTGCTGTACTGTGGAACAGGCGTTTTGCAAAGGGGGATGATTTTACAATTGAGCTTCCGCCGACTGTGAGAAATATTGCGCTGTTTTCCGAGGGAAAGGTCATAGAGCTGATGAAGCCGCATCCCTTGACGGGTGATTCCGAGCACGTTGGAGTAATAACGGCAGTTTCTATCAATGCCGGGGAACGTTCCGTTCTGACGATATCGGGGCAGAGCTTTGACGGGATGCTTGAACGGAGAATATTGGTAGAGCACGATTTTAAGACAACGGCCATGACGGTCTTGCGGAAAAATTGCGGTGATCTTGCTAACGTGCTCCGCAGATTCTATGCGCTCGATTTCGACACAAGCACGGATATCGAAGATGATGAGGTTTTTCCGTACAAGTTCAAGACGCTTGCTGATTATGCGGGGCATCTTGCGGCAAGCAAAGGCTGGGGGCTGCGGTCGAGCATTTCTCACGGCTCGGCGATAAGGGGCTTAATCAGCGGATATAATGCGGTTGACCGTTCGATACATCAAAGCGATGTTAAGCGTGTTATTTTTTCCGATGACTTTGAAAATGCTTCAAGCTTTGAACGAAGTCACAACGAGAGCGGTGCTGTAACGGGCGTTGTGATCGGCTCAAATGCGCAGCGCAATGTGACCACTCATGTTGATATTGCAGAATTCATCAGTTATTACGGTGATACTTCGGGGTATGACAGGATAGAAAAATTCCAACAGATCACGCCTGTCACTGTACAAGAAGTCATTGACGGCGAGATCTGGAATGTTATAGACGAATGGGAAACACAGCTTAAGGCGAACGAGCTGGCAAAACCGCTTTTCGTTCCGACAACCGATTTTTTTGGAGCCGATATTGCAATAAGGGGCGAGTGGGAAACAAAATTTTCGGTCGGTGATATCGTGACGGTGCATTGTAAGGACTGGAATATGTCCGCAGACAAGCAGATATCGGAGATCAAAGAATTCTGGGACGCTGACAATGTGACGGTCACGGCGACTTTGGGTGACCCGTCCAAAACTTTGATGGAAGTATTTAAGAAAGGATGATTTTATGGAAGAATACGGATATTTTCCCGATGTCAATTACGGCCCCGATGATTTCACAACGTACTTTCGGGATTTTTTCAGCAATGGCATAAAGGCTGATAACACGGAATATTTCGCGGTTATTCCCGAAAGCGGAATGGATCTGACGGTAAAGGCAGGAATCGCTTACATTGACGGGCATTTCTACAGGCCGTTTTCGGACATAGTTCTTACGCTTGAGGAGAGCGATACCGAATTCAGCAGAATTGACCTTATTCAGATCAAGTGCGATTATGTGGAAAGCAGGATCTATGTTGAGGTCGTGACGGGTGAGCCTTCGGAAGTCCCGGCTGTTCCGCAGCTGCAGAGAGATGCAAGCGCTTACTGTCTTGGGGTGGCAGCTGTAACGGTTGCTCCGAATGTTTCGGAGATAGGGAGCAAGGACATTAAAGATCTACGATTCGATACAGATTATTGCGGCGTTGTGGTCGGAAAGGTGGGCACCATTTCAACCGATTATCTTTTCTCCCAGTACGAAGCACAGTGGAATCTTTTAAAGGCGGCTTGTGCGCAGGACGCCGAGGCTGTTATTGCGGCTTGGGATGCTCTTAACACGGTAAAGTCGGTAAACAAGCTGATACCAATAAACGGAGATCTGACGCTCACGCAGAGCCTTATCCCATCGGACGGTGTTGCTTTTCAGTTCCCATTCTATATTCAGAGCGGAACGGTGACGGTTAGCAGCACGGCGGCTTCGAGTGGAGTAAGCGTTACTTTGCCCGTAAAGTACAAGGCTGCGCCGCTTGTTATTTTATCGGGTTCGACATTTTCAAGCGGAGGTCAGCAGCCGATAGTTGCATCATACACGGATGTTACGGCGCAAGGCTTTAAAATCTATGCTTACCAGATAGCGACTATACCATCGCAGCTGCCAAGTTCGGGGACGGTCAACTGGGTGACGCTCGGTGTTCTTCCTATTGTTATCATTAAGCAGCCTGTAGATGTGACGGTGGCGGTGGGCAAAAAGGCCACATTTACTGTTGCTGCAAACGGCGAAGGTCTTACATATCAGTGGCAGATCAGCACTAATGGCGGTTCTACATGGAAGAGCTTTGCAAATACAACTGATACATTCAGCATCACTGCAAAGGCTGATTACGACGGATATATGTACAGATGTATCGTTACTGATGTATACGGAAATTCAGTTATCAGCGAAGGAGCAACGCTTTATGTGATTGGAGGTTAAATGATCGATATGGTCAAACAGATAAAAATTGATGAAAACAATGTTGTTATATGCTGCTCGGTCGGCGGTTTCATTGAGGGTGGCTTTGATGTTGAAGATATTCCCGATGAGGTAATGGCTTGTCCGTCAAGGTGGAAGTATGAGGATGAAAAGTTTGTGCCGAATGAAGCGTATTCTGAACCAATCGCAGAGGAAGGACTTACGCTTGAAGATCTTGCTCTTGCGGTTGCGGAGCTTGCGGAAGGATCGGCGGCGGACAAGCTTGAAATTGAAATGGCAATTGCAGAGCTTGCGGAGGTGATTTTAAATGGTTAAGATCTATTACAATCTTATCAAGGCAGGAAAAAGGGTTATTGATGATGTTCCGCTCAAGTGGCGTGAGGAAGTCCGGAAGCTGCTTGATGAGGAGAATGGGGAGGTATCGGATGAAGATACAGCAGATGTTTTTAACGCCGAATAAGTACAGTCGGCCGCAGATCAAGCTTGAAAAGGTAAAGAAAATTGCTGTGCACTACACAGGTGACCCGGGTGCATCGGCAATCAATGTGCGCAATTATTTTGAGGGTTTAAAGGACAGCGGCAGCCGTTCGGTATCAAGTCATTTTGTTATCGGATTGTCAGGCGAGATAATTCAATGTATTCCGTTGGATGAATGGAGCTACTGCACGAATCAGGCTAACAGGTACAGCATTTCAATTGAGTGCTGTCATGCAGATGCGGTTTGCGGTAAATTTACGGCGGCGACCGAAAAGAGCCTTGCAGAGCTTTGTGCTTTTCTTTGCGAAAAATTCAAGCTTGACCCGATGAAGGATATAATAAGGCATTATGATGTGACGGGAAAGCAATGTCCGCTGTATTGGGCGCCTACAAAATATCAGCCTGCGTCCGTTGCAAATGCGAGGTTTGAAGCGTTCAAGAATCGTGTGAATTACATAATTGGTTGCGGTGAAACGGACAAGGCGAACGATGATGTTGTTCCTTGCGTTCCGTTCAAGGTAAAGATCATTGATGATGCTTTGAATGTACGCTGTGCGCCCGGTGTGGCGAACAAGGCTGTCGGTATTCTTCACGGTGGTGTTTACACAATTGTCGAGGTCAAAGCTGTGGGTTCTGCTTTGTGGGGCAGGCTTAAAAGCGGATTCGGATGGATAAATGTCGGGGCAAAGTACGTTAAGAGGATATAGGAGGTCAATATGCACGAAAAAATGATTGCTGTATGCAGCTTTGCAGGAATTGTCGGCTCATTTATTGTCAAAGGTCTTGGCGGTTGGGATGATGCGATTATCGCGCTTATCATTTTCATGATAATTGATTTTGTCATGGGTCTGCTTTGTGCGCTTGTATTCGGCAAGTCGAACAAATCGGCAAACGGTGCGCTGTCATCGGCGGCTTGTTGGAAAGGACTTGTAAAAAAGGTGTGCACATTGCTTATAGTGGTGATGTCGCATTACATTGATATTATAGCCGGTCTTGATTTTGTGAGGAATGCGGTCGTAATTGCTTTCTGTGTTGCGGAAAGTATTTCCATTATGGAAACGGCAGGCCTTATGGGAATTCTTCCGGAAGGTGTTCAGAGAGTACTTATGAAGGCTATTGATGTTTTGAAGAATAAGGGTGAGAAATAAGGTGAACCGCCTCGGGTTCGGGGCGGTTTCGATTATATAAAAACATTTATGTGACGATATGCACAAAAATCTGTTAGATACATGTTAGTTACAAAAATGTCAAAAAAGTGCATAAATACGGAATGTGCGGTTGCGGTTGAGGAAAGCTGGAAAAAATAATTCAGGACTTACCCACCTTGCGAAAGCAAGAATTGAAAAAGGTCTGACGATCTCCGATGTCACCCGACTTACCGGGTTAAGCTATGATAATTATATCAAGTATGAGCGTGAGGAAGTTGAGGAGCAGAATATGAGCATCGAAACGCTGAAAAAGCTCTCCGATGTTCTCGGCATCGACCTTTTGACCGATTACCATAGATTTAAGATGAACTCTGCGCAGATCGTTTGCGGATATATGGAAAGAAACAATATTTCAATCCGTGCATTTGCTGCAAACTGCGGAGTGAGCGCGACTACCGTCAAGAACTGGCGGAATGGTACTTGTGCGCCGTCTTATGAGATATGGGAAAGGGTTTTTAAATAGTAATAAACAGGCTGCTGTACTTTGGTATGGCAGCCTGTTTTTGTTTGCCCCGAATGGGCAGTAACTCGGTGGTGAAAGTCCACTACAGACTTGGCA
>JBJEQP010000033.1:0-3773 GCA_051881815.1 Oscillospiraceae bacterium
GGCGACCAGATGATCCTCGACGGTCCTCACAGAAAGGGCGACCTCAGAAGAGCAAGAGCAGGCGCTGCTAACATCGTTCCTAACTCCACAGGTGCTGCAAAGGCAATCGGCCTTGTAATTCCTGAACTCAACGGCAAGCTCATCGGTTCTGCACAGCGTGTTCCTGTTACTACAGGTTCCACAACTATCCTTACAGCTGTTGTTAAGGGCACAGACGTTACAAAGGAAGGCATCAACGCTGCTATGAAGGCTGCTGCTTCCGAATCCTTCGGCTACAACGAGGATCAGATCGTTTCTTCCGACGTTATCGGCATGAAGTACGGTTCTCTCTTCGACGCTACACAGACAATGGTAGCAAAGATCGCTGACGACCTCTTCGAAGTACAGGTAGTTTCTTGGTACGACAACGAGAACTCCTACACATCCCAGATGGTTAGAACAATCAAGTACTTCGCTGAACTCAACTAAGTTAAACTTGAACTGATTTAATATTCCCCCTTTGTCTTGTGCAGAGGGGGATTATTTTTTATTAAAATAAGCAATATGCACATAAGTTTAAGTTTATTTTTGTGTATTTTAATAGGAACTTGTGAAAAGTGACCACAATCAATAAAAAATTGATTAAAATTTTATGTTTTTTTTGAAAAATGCAAGACAAACGCAACTTTTTGTGTTATAATTATAGAGAACATACAAATCCGAAGCAGAGATTTCTGCTCTGAAAGGAAAAAACGGCTTATGCTACACGAAAAGTCATGCGGTGCGATCGTTTACCGCAAGTACCACGGCAACCTTGAGATACTGCTGATAAAGCATGTCAACAGCGGCCATTGGTCTTTCCCGAAGGGTCATGTCGAGCCCGGCGAGACCGAGGTCGAAACCGCCCTTCGCGAGATAAAAGAGGAAACGGGAATTGATGTTATCATCGACCCGACCTTCCGTGAAACGGTCACATATAACCCCCGAAAGGATTCACAGAAGGTCGTTGTCTACTTTATCGCAAAGGCAAAGAACTTCGATTATGTAAGACAGGAATCGGAGATCGCAGAGATCAAATGGGTCGATGCAGGCTGCGCCGACTCGGTGCTGACCTACGAAAACGATAAGTGCATCGTAAATAAAGCACGAAAAGTAATAAAGGGCATCGCAGATTGAGTCCTGACATTCCGCCGAATGCCGAAAAAAGTCGATTGGACGCAGAAATTGACCTTTTTCGGTGTCCGGCGGTTTGTATATGAGCTTTTTTGCAGAAAGAGGGCAAAAAATTGGGTATTCGTTCCGAAATTGTCAGATCGGCGCTTGTGGGTGAATTTATGCCGAGCGCAATAAGAAAAATGTCAGCGCTTGAAGTCGGCAGCTTCACTATCCATGTCAACACGCTTCCGCCTGCGTTTGAAGGACTGAAAATAGCGCATCTTTCCGATCTCCATAATAAAAAGTACGGCGAGAACGGCTGCGAGCTTTTTGAGCTTGTCCAAAAGCAGGCACCCGATATTGTTGTTATGACGGGCGATATGATAAGCCACAGTGCCGTGAACAGAGAGGACTTCATCGGCCTTACACGTTCTCTTGCAGAAAAATATCCTACCTTTTATGTCAACGGGAACCACGAGTTCTCCGATATGTCGGAGGAGCTTTTCAAAAAGACAGCCGAACAGATGAAAGCTGCAGGAGCAGTCTGCCTTGACAATGCCTGTTATACTATATTAAAAGGCGGAGATGAACTCAACCTCTGCGGTGTTTCCTACGAAGCGAAGTTTTACCGCGGCGTAAGGGAATACAAACGCAATTGGGAGTGCTTCACCCTTGATGAAATGGAACGGCTCTGCGGCAAAAAGCCGAACGGATTTACGATACTTCTTGCACATAATCCGCTCGACTTTGACGTTTACGCCGAGTGGGGAGCAGATGTGACGTTCGGCGGTCATATACACGGCGGCTCGGTGCGTTTGCCGATAGTCGGAGGTCTTTTCTCACCCGAGCTGAAGCCCCGTCCTAAATATTACGAGGGCATTTACAGGCTCGGTGACAAGCGCATGGCGGTCAGCCGAGGACTCGGACGGATAAGGCTTTTCAACCCTCCCGAGCTGCTTGTGGCGACGCTTTCGTCAAAATAACAGGCTCTGCCCCTGCTTTTTTGCAGTAAAAACGTTCCACGGATTTATAGAATAACGCATTAAATAAGTTTCTTTCACCAAAAAATTCTCGGAAAATTTTATATAATTTTTACAAAACCCCCTTGACAGTAAAACGATTACAATGTAAAATATATTGTAATAGAATAACTATTCCTAAATAAAAAATACATTTAATTTTTGGGAGGAAATGAAAATGAGCGAATTTTTCAAAGGAATCGGCAAGATCCCCTATGAGGGCAAAAACAGCACAAATCCCCTCGCATTCAAGTACTACAACCCCGATGAGATCGTTGACGGCAAGCCAATGAGAGAGCACCTTAAGTTTGCGCTTTCCTGGTGGCACACAATGGGCGGCGACGGAACAGATATGTTCGGCTGCGGCACAGCTGACAAGACCTGGGGCGAATCCGACAGCGTTGCAAGGGCAAAGGCAAAGGTAGACGCCGCTTTCGAGATCATGGACAAGCTTTCCATCGACTATTTCTGCTGGCACGACCGTGACCTCTCCCCCGAGTACGGCTCACTCGCAGAAACAAATGCAAAGTTTGACGAGATCGTTGACTATGTTGCAGAAAAGATGAAGGCTGACCCTTCAAAGAAGCTCCTCTGGGGCACAGCAAAGTGCTTTGACCACCCAAGATATATGCACGGCGCAGGCACATCGCCTTCCGCTGATGTTTTCGCTTATGCAGCTGCACAGATCAAGAAGGCTATCGACGCTACCGTTAAGCTCGGCGGTCAGGGCTACGTTTTCTGGGGCGGACGTGAGGGCTATGAAACTCTACTTAACACAAATATGGGACTTGAACTTGACAACATGGCTCGTCTTATGAAGATGGCTGTTGAATATGCTCGTTCTATCGGCTACACAGGCGATTTCTACATCGAACCTAAGCCGAAGGAGCCTACAAAGCACCAGTATGACTTCGATACAGCAACAGTTCTCGGCTTCCTCCGCAAGTACGGACTTGACAAGGATTTCAAGATGAACATCGAAGCTAACCACGCTACACTTGCACAGCACACCTTCCAGCACGAACTCCGCACAGCAAGAGAAAACGGCGTATTCGGCTCAATCGACGCAAACCAGGGTGATCCGCTACTCGGTTGGGATACAGACCAGTTCCCGACAAACATCTATGACGCTACATTCTGTATGTATGAAGTTATCAAGGCAGGCGGCTTCACAAACGGCGGTCTTAACTTTGACGCAAAGGCTCGCAGAGGTTCGTTCACTCCCGAGGATATCTTCCACAGCTACATAGCAGGTATGGATACATTCGCACTCGGCTTCAAGGCTGCAAAGGCTCTTATCGCTGACGGCAGACTTGACAAGTTCGTTGACGACCGCTACGCTTCATGGACAACAGGCATCGGTGCAGACATCATCGCAGGCAAGGTCGGAATGGCTGATCTTGAAAAGTATGCTCTTGAAAAGGGCGAAGTTACCGACTCCCTCGGCAGCGGCAGACAGGAAATGCTTGAAGCTATCGTTAACAACGTGCTTTTTACACTCTAATAGTATAAAATGCCCCTGTTTCAAACGCAGGGGCTTATACTGTATTTCTTATGCAAGAATATATGAAAGACCAGCTATAAAAAGTCAATACCCCAAATGAAAAAAATCAAGAAAGA
>JBJEQP010000034.1:0-19768 GCA_051881815.1 Oscillospiraceae bacterium
CGCAGCCGGAAACGCAGCATGTACCCATACCACGAGCAACAACAGCAGCGTGAGAAGTCATACCGCCGCGAACTGTGAGGATACCCTGTGCAACCTTCATACCCGTGATATCTTCGGGAGATGTTTCAAGACGAACGAGAACTACCTTTTCGCCCTTTGCATCCCAAGCTTCTGCATCGTCAGCTGTAAATACGACCTTACCGCAAGCAGCTCCCGGAGAAGCACCAAGACCCTTACCGAGAGGTGTAGCAGACTTGAGAGCCTTTGCATCGAACTGCGGGTGGAGAAGTGTATCGAGGTTTCTTGGGTCGATCATGAGAACAGCTTCCTGCTCTGTCTTGTGGCCTTCGTCAACGAGGTCGCAAGCGATCTTGAGAGCAGCCTGTGCAGTTCTCTTACCGTTACGGCACTGGAGCATATAGAGCTTACCGTTTTCAACAGTGAACTCCATATCCTGCATATCGTGATAGTGGTTTTCAAGAATATCGCAAACCTTGATGAACTGATCGTAAGCTTCGGGGAACTTCTCTGCCATCTGTGCGATAGGCATAGGAGTACGAACGCCGGCAACAACGTCTTCGCCCTGTGCGTTTGTGAGGAACTCACCCATGAGCTTCTTTTCGCCTGTTGCAGGATCTCTTGTAAATGCAACGCCTGTACCGGAGTTGTCGTTGAGGTTACCGAATACCATAGGCATTACGTTAACTGCAGTACCCCAGGAATAAGGAATGTCGTTATCACGGCGATATACGTTTGCACGGGGGTTGTCCCATGAACGGAATACAGCTTCGATAGCGAGCTTGAGCTGTTCAACAGGATCGGACGGGAAGTCTGTGCCGAGCTGATTCTTGTATTCAGCCTTGAACTGTTCAGCAAGTGTCTTGAGGTCAGCAGCAGTAAGCTCAACGTCAAACTTAACGCCCTTTTCTTCCTTCATCTTGTCGATGAGCTGTTCGAAATACTTCTTGCCGACTTCCATAACAACGTCGGAGAACATCTGGATAAATCTTCTGTAAGAGTCGTAAACGAATCTCTCGAATGCAGGATCGGGGTTGCCTGCGATCATTGCAGCAACAACATCGTCGTTAAGGCCGAGGTTGAGGATAGTATCCATCATACCGGGCATTGAAGCTCTTGCGCCGGAACGAACGGAAACGAGGAGAGGATTCTTGAGGTCGCCGAACTTCTTGCCGTTGACTTCTTCCATCCACTTAACGCCTTCCATAGCCTGAGCCATGATCTCGTCATTGATCTTTCTGCCGTCCTCATAGTACTGAGTACAAGCTTCTGTTGTGATTGTAAAGCCCTGGGGAACAGGGAGGCCGATCTCGGTCATTTCAGCAAGGTTTGCGCCCTTACCGCCGAGAAGGTTACGCATAGTCATATTGCCTTCTTTAAAAGTATAGACCCATTTTTTTGCCATTGGATATTACCTCCAAATTTAATAAGTTTTTTCCGCAGCAAAAGCCTTTGTCAACTTTTCGCGCCTGCGGTCATAGATATATTATAACAGATTTCCTCCCTCATTTCCATAGTTTTTATACAGACTTTACTATAAAATTATATACAAAATTTTTGGCTATTTTGCATAAAGAACCTACAATAGTTACAAAGTCAAAAAATACTATTGAAATTTGTCGGGAAATATGCGATAATTATAAAGGTTATTTATGTTTGAAACTATCGTACAGTTGTACTATTATATGTGTTTCCAAGGAGGGCTGCAGTATGATAAAAAAATGTGCCGTGATCCTTGCCGGCGGACAGGGAAAAAGAATGAAGTCCGAGCTTCCGAAGCCTATGTTTGAAGTCCTCGGCGAGCCTATGCTCGAATGGGTCATACGCTCCTGCGAGGAGTCGGGGATATCCGATATCTGCGTCGTAAAAGGCTATAATGCGCAGGTCATCGAAGACTACCTCGGCGGAAGATATGACACCGTCCATCAGGAAGAACGCAAAGGTACAGGTCACGCGGTCATGACTGCGGTCGAATGGCTGCAGAGCAAAAATGCCGAGAATGTCATCATTCTCAACGGTGACGCTCCTTTTGTAGACGCGGAAACTATTGCCGCCGCTTTCAAGCAGCACGAAGAGAATAAAAATGCCGTTACCGTTATCACCTCGGAGATCGCAGAGCCGTTCGGCTACGGAAGAATACTCCGTTCGGGCGACGGAAGCCGTATCTGCGGCATTGTCGAGGAAAAGGACGCTACTCTTGAACAGAAAAAGCTGCATGAGATCAACTCGGGCGCTTACTGGTTCAGAACAGAAAGCCTTATCACAGCCCTCGGCGAGCTTAAACCGAACAATGCACAGAATGAATACTATCTCACCGATACGGTCTACATTCTTCTTGATATGGGCGAACGTGCGGAAGCTTACAAGTCGGAAAATCCCGATGTTGTGCTCGGCGCAAACGACCGTAAAGGCTTGCTTATGCTCAATGACACAGCCCGTAAAACCATTATCGGCAGGCTTCTCGACAGCGGAGTTGAATTTCTCTGCACGGACGGCGTTTCGATCGGCAAAAATGTAAAGATCGGCGCAGGTACAAAGATACTTCAGGGCACTATTATAAAAGGCAATACCCTCATCGGCGAAAACTGTGTTATCGGTCCGAACTGCCTTATCGAAAACTGCGAGATAGGCAGGGAAACAACGCTCAACTATGTTCAGGCTTACGATTCTGTTATTGATGACGGCGTAAAGATCGGTCCGTTCGTCCAGGTACGTCCCGGCAGCCATATAAAATCACACGTTAAGATCGGCGATTTTGTCGAGATCAAGAATTCGATCATCGGAGAAGGAACCTCCGTTTCTCACCTTACCTATATCGGCGACAGCGATGTCGGAAAGAACGTAAACTTCGGCTGCGGCGTCGCAACCGCAAACTATGACGGCGAAAATAAGTTCCGCACAAAGGTCGGCGACAACGCTTTCATCGGCTGTCATACTAATCTTATTGCACCCGTTACGATCGGCGACAGCGCATATACAGCCGCAGGTTCGACCGTCACAAAGAACGTCCCCGACGGTTCACTTGCTATTGAAAGAGCTGAATTGAACT
Organism: Oscillospiraceae bacterium; assembly: GCA_051881815.1. Classification (GTDB taxonomy): domain Bacteria; phylum Bacillota; class Clostridia; order Oscillospirales; family Ruminococcaceae; genus UMGS363. The sequence goes on from JBJEQP010000034.1 coordinate 3,068, forward strand.
TCTGTGACGGCTACGGCGAACGCAAGCTCCGCTCACGCAGGGAAAAGCTCAAATAAAAAAGTAAACATATCCGCTTATGTAAATTATTCAAGGCATTGTGCCCTGATCAATTATATAAAAACAAAGGAGAAATTCAAATGAATCTTCACGGCAAGGATATTCGTATCTTCACAGCAAACTCCAACAAGCCGGTCGCAGAAGCAATTGCAAAGGAACTCGGACTTCCGCTCGGTCAGTCCGAAGTTGTGACCTTTTCCGACGGCGAGATCAGCGTTTCCATCCAGGAGAGTATCAGAGGTTCCGACGTTTTCGTTGTCCAGTCCTTAAGCTCCCCCGTAAACGACAACCTTATGGAGCTTCTCATCATGATCGACGCATTCAAGAGAGCTTCTGCAGGCCGTATCACAGCGGTTATCCCTTACATGGGCTATGCTCGTCAGGACAGAAAGGCAAAGGCAAGAGATCCGATCTCCGCAAAGCTCGTTGCCGACCTTATCACGACCGCAGGCGCAGACAGAGTTCTTTCAATGGATCTCCACTGTCCGCAGATACAGGGCTTCTTCAACATTCCTGTTGACCACCTCCTCGGTGTGCCAATCCTTGCGCCTTACTTCGTTGAAAAGTTCAAGGACAACAAGGACGATGTTATGGTCGTATCCCCCGACCTCGGCTCCGTTACAAGAGCAAGAAACTTCGCAAACCGTCTTGGCGTTCCGTTCGCTATCGTTGACAAGCGCAGACAAAAGGCTAACGTATGTGAAGTTATGAACATCATCGGCGATGTAAAGGATAAGACAGTTATCCTCGTTGACGATATGATCGACACAGCAGGTACGCTCTGCAACGCTGCAAAGGCTATCATTGATATCGGCGGTGCAAAGGAAGTTTACGCCTGCGCTACACACGGCGTTCTTTCCGGCCCTGCTATCGAAAGAATTTCCGCAAGTCCGATCAAGGAGCTCGTTCTTCTCGATACTATCGCACTTCCGAAGGAAAAGCAGATCGACAAGATCAAAACTCTCCCCGTTGCACCCGTATTCGCAAAGGCTATCCAGAGAATTTATGACGATGAGCCTGTTTCTCCTCTCTTCAATATATAAATTCTCATTTTCGGCATATAATTAACATAGTAATCGTTCCACCCTGCAGGACGCTGTATGCGTTCTGCGGGGTTAATGCGGTTTATGGGAATGCCATGCGGATTGCTTTATACCGAAAAACATTTTACAATATGTATAAAACTTACAAATGTTACCTAAAGGAAATAAAAATATGAGTATCTTTGATATTTTTGACAAGCTTGCAAAGGAAAATCCGAGCGAACCCGTCGGAACACCCGAGTTCATCATCTGCGGACTCGGCAACCCAGGCTCGGAGTATGAAAAAACACGCCACAACGCAGGCTTTATGACCGTTGACGCTCTTGCAAAAAAACACGGCTTCGAGATAAAAAAGCTGAAATTCAAGTCGCTCACGGCAATTGCTTCGATTAACGGCGTAAGCTGCCTTGTTATGAAGCCTTCAACTTTTATGAACAACAGCGGCGAAGCGGTCGTTGAAGCGATGAATTTCTACAAAATTCCGATTGAAAATGTTATAATATGTTATGACGATATCAGCCTTGAACCGTCAAAGCTGCGCATACGCAGAAAAGGCTCGGACGGCGGTCATAACGGCATAAAATCCATCATATATCTTTCGGGCAAGGACACCTTCCCCCGAATAAAGCTCGGCGTCGGCGCAAAGCCTAACAAGGACTATGACCTTGCGGCGTGGGTGCTTTCACGCTTCACCGATGATGAAATGAAGCTTATGTCCGAGGGCACGGACAAAGCCGTACAATGTATAGAACTCATGGTCAAGGGCAAAACTGACGAAGCAATGAACAAATTTAATTCGTAATTCTTAATGCGCATCTATAATGCGTAATTCGTAATGCTTAATGCGTAATTAGGCTTCGCTGTTCCGTAAATACAACGGAAAACCGTAGGGGCGGATTCTATATCCGCCCGATGAACGCACAATTTATTGCATAAAATGAACAAAATGCAGGGGGACGGATTTCCGTCCCGTTTAAACGCAATTCGATTTAATTTGCAAATAAAATAATTACGCATTACGAATTACGCATTACGCATTAAATTTACCGTCCAACTTTTGAAAATAAGGCAGGAAACAATGGCTAACTCTATTTTTACAAAGGCAATTGAACAACTCGATCTGTACAAGGATCTGAAATTCGCTCTGGAACACCGTGAAACTCCCGTTTCCGTTACGGGCGTTTCGGGAATTCACAAGGCACAGCTCGCACTCGGACTTTACAACTTCTCTCCGATGCTGATAATCTGCGAGGACGAAGCCTGCGCAAGAAGAATATCCGATGATATAAATGAAATGTCGGGAACGGTGTGCAGTTACGTCTATCCGGCAAAGGATTTCACATTTACGGATGTCGAATCCGTTTCAAGAGAATATGAACATACAAGACTCGGCATTTTAACGGGACTTATGAACAACTCCGTCCGCTTTGTCTGCGCTTCGGTCGAAGCTGTTATGCAGAGAACACTTCCGCCCGAAGTCCTTAAACGCCGAATCGTAAATATAGACAAGAGCTCCCCCGTAGATACAAAAAAGCTTGCTTCCGACCTTATCGCAGCAGGCTATACTCGCTGCGACACCGTTGACGGCGTTTCACAGTTCTCGATAAGAGGCTCGATCATCGACATTTTCCCTGTTCAGGAAACCTCTCCTGTCCGAATTGAGCTTTGGGGCGACGAGATAGACACTATCTCATATTTTGACACCGAAACACAGCGCCGTACGGACGCTATTGACGAGATAAGCATCTCCCCTGCCTGCGAGGTAATGTTTGACAGCGCAGAAGAATTCACGGAGAAGCTCTCCGATCTTTCAAAAGCCGCAAGAGGCAAACGTGCCGAAGCTGTCCGCAACTGCCTTGCCCGTGATATCGACCGAATAAAAACGGGACTTACCCTCGGCAGCATCGACAAGTATATCTCCCTTGCATACGAAGCTCCTGCCGATATTTTTGACTACCTTGACCCCGAAAACAGCGTTGTGATCTTCAGCGAATACAAGAACTGCATTGAAAAGATAAAGCCTGTCCTTGCGCAGCACTCCGAAGACCTGAAGCTCCTGCTTGAACAAGGCGAGCTTTGCAAGGGCTTGGGCGGTTTTATGCTTGAACAGGGCGAACTGTCACTCCGCACGGAAAGGTTTTTCAGCGCATATATGAACACCTTTATGCGTTCAAGCGATGATATCCGCTTCAAACGGGCACTTTCGGTAACCGCAAACATCTTTGCACCGTGGGGCGGCGAGATACGCCAGCTCATTGAAGACCTGAAAAACTTCCTTTCCGCAAAGTATTCCGTGATCGTAAAGGCAGGCTCGGAGAAGACTCTGCCGATCATTGCGCAGGATCTCCGTGACGAGGGTATCCCCTGCGATATCCTCTCCGAAAGCTCCGAGCTTACCCCGGGTCGTGTTCTTCTTACAACGGGAAGCACAAGCTCGGGTTATGATTACCCCGACATTAAAACTGCGCTCATCACGCAGGCTCGTGCACTCAATTCCGCAAAGCGCAAAAAACGCTTCAAAAAGGGCGCTGATATAAATTCACTTGCGGATATCGCTCCGGGCGACCTTGTCGTTCACTCCGAATACGGCATTGGTCGCTTCAAGGGCATCGAAAAGATAGAGCTTGAAGGCATCACAAAGGATTATATCACTATCGAATACGCCGATTCAAAGCAGCTTCACGTTCTCGTCAGCCAGCTTGATATGATCTCACGCTACATCGGTCCCCGTGACGATTCAAACGTTAAACTCAGCAAGCTTTTCTCGGGCGACTGGCAGAAAACACGCAGCCGTGTCCAGAAAGCCGTCAAGGATATGGCGGAAGAGCTTACGAAGCTTTATGCTATCCGTTCGCAGTCGCAGGGCTTCGCTTTTTCGGGCGAATGTGACTGGCAGCGTGACTTTGAGGAGCGCTTCCCTTACGCCGAAACGGACGATCAGCTCCGCTGCATACAGGAAATAAAGGAAGATATGGAAAAGCCTATTCCGATGGACAGACTTCTCTGCGGAGATGTCGGCTTCGGAAAAACCGAGGTTGCGTTCCGTGCCGCTTTCAAATGTATGCTCGACAGCAAGCAGTGCGTACTTCTTGCGCCGACGACCGTTCTTGCATGGCAGCACTACCAGACCGCAATAAAGCGCTTTGAACACTTCCCGATGAAGATAGAGCTTCTCTCCCGTTTCCGCTCGAAAAAGGAGCAGGAGGAGATAATCAAGCAGCTCCGCCGAGGAGATATTGATATGATTATCGGAACACACCGCCTTGTACAGAAGGACGTCAAGTTCCGTGATCTCGGTCTTGTTATCATTGACGAGGAACAGCGCTTCGGCGTTGCGCATAAGGAACGCTTTAAGGAAGCCTTTGCAGGCGTTGACGTTCTCACACTTTCCGCAACGCCTATCCCCCGAACGCTTAATATGGCAATGAGCGGCATCCGTGATATGAGCGTTATCGAAGAGCCGCCTATCGACCGTCACCCCGTTCAGACCTACGTTATCGAGCATAACGACGGCGTTCTTGTTCAGGCTATAAACAAGGAGCTTCGCCGAGGCGGTCAGGTCTACTATATCCATAACCGCATAGAAACGATAGAATCCTGTGCAAACAAGCTTGCGCAGCAGCTTCCCGACGCAAGGATCGGCATTGCCCACGGTGCGCTGAATGAAGAACAGCTCTCCGATATCTGGCAGCAGCTTCTTGAACATGAGATCGACATTCTCGTCTGCACAACGCTTATCGAAACGGGCGTTGACGTTCCGAACGTAAACACTCTTATCATCGAGGACGCCGACAGGCTCGGACTTTCGCAGCTTTACCAGCTCCGAGGACGAGTAGGACGCTCCAGCAGACGTGCTTTTGCGTATTTCACCTTCCGCAAGGGAAAAGTTCTCACCGAGATCGCAGCAAAAAGACTGGACGCTATCCGTGAATTCACGCAGTTCGGCAGCGGCTTCCGCATTGCGATGCGTGACCTCGAGATCAGAGGTGCAGGCTCTATCCTCGGCGGAAAGCAGCACGGCCACATGGAAGCAGTCGGCTACGATATGTATATCCAGCTTCTGAATGAAGCTATCGCCGAGCAGAAGGGCGAGCTTCCTCCGCAGAAGCCGGGCGAATGTGTTGTCGATATCCGTCTTGACGCTCATATCCCCGAAACCTATATTGAGAGTCTTTCAGCAAGACTTGACATCTACCGCAAGATCGCACGCCTGCAGACGAACGAGGACAGCCTTGAACTTATCGACGAGCTTATCGACCGTTTCGGCGAACCCCCTCGCTCCGTTCAGGGTCTTATCACAGTCGCACTTCTGCGAAACAAGGCAAGTTCAATGGGCGTCACCGAGATACGCTGCCGAAACGATATACTTTATTTCTATATCAACTCCGCATCGCTTGAACAGATACAGGCTGTCGTCGGCGAATACAAGGGCAGAGTCACCGTAAACGGCTCGGATAAGCCTTATATCGCCGTAAAGCTCAAGCCGAGCGACAAGCAGCTTAACATTATGGAAAACGTTGTTGATATCCTTTTCAAAAATGCAGAAAAAAAGGACTGATAAAATGAAGCTAATGCACCTTTCCGATCTCCATATCGGCAAGCGGCTGAACGAATTCTCACTGCTTGACGATCAGAGCTATATCCTTGACGAGATACTCCGCATCACAGAGGAGCAGAAACCCGACGCAGCAGCTATCGCAGGCGATATTTACGACAAATCAACGCCGTCCGCCGAAGCCGTTGCACTCTTCGACAGCTTTATCACACGGCTTGCAAGGCTTGTAAAACCGATATTCGTCATCAGCGGCAACCACGACAGCGCCGAGCGTATAGCGTTCGGTTCAAGCCTTATGCAGACCGCAGGCGTGTATCTTTCCCCCGTTTACAACGGCGCAGCCGAGCCCATCAGGGTCAATGACGAATTCGGCAGCGTCAATATCTATATGCTGCCGTTCATACGTCCATCCGATGTGCGCCGTGTTTATCTCGATGACGATACGGAAAGCTTTGACAGCGCATTCAAAGCCGCAGTTTCTCACCTTGATGTGAACGAAAACGAGCGAAACATCATGATCGCCCACCAGTTCATAACGGGCGCAGCGGCAGGCGGCTCGGAAAGCGTTTCGGTCGGCGGTCTTGACAATATCTCTGCGGAGGTTTTTGCGCCGTTTGATTATACTGCGCTCGGACATATCCACAGTCGCCAGAACATCTCCTCCGAGAAGGTTCGTTACTGCGGAACTCCGCTCAAATACAGCTTCTCCGAGGCAAAAGACGAGAAAACCGTTACCTTTGCAAATATCGGCGAAAAAGGCAGCCTTTCTGTCAAAGAAGTTCCGCTTTGCCCTATCCGTGACCTTCGGGAGATAAAAGGGAGCTATCTTGAAATTACAGATAGGAGTTTTTATGATAAATTCAACCGAGAGGATTATATCCACGTTACTCTTACGGATGAAAACGACATTCCCGAAGCTATCGGAAGGCTTCGTGCAGTCTATCCGAACATAATGAAGCTTGACTATGACAACACCCGAACAAGAGAAAACCGCACTATCACCGACCTTGCCGACGAGGTTCAGCGTTCCCCTGCTGAGCTTTTCTCCGAGTTTTACGAAAACTGCAACAATGCCGCTCTTTCCGATGAACAGAAAGAGTACCTTGACGGAGTTATAAAAGAGATATGGTCTAATGCGTAATTCGTAATGCACTGCGAAGCTGTGCATCGTAATTGCGTAATTGAATTTGCAGCAAAACCGTAGGGGGTGGATTCTGTATCCGCCGGCTGCAACACATGAATTATGGGGTTCTCTAAAAACCGGGACACGAGCATATTTTCGTACATGACTTGCATCAGCTGCAAGGCAGCAAACCGCAGTAATACTTGATGTATTACAAGGTTTGATAACGCAGCAGATGATGCAAGTCATAGAAAATATGTCGTGAAGGAGGTTTTTAGAGGTTCCCTTATGATATTTTCCTAATTCCGCGTTATCTGTGACGCAACTGCCCGTTGCTTGATTTTCCGTTTGCACTGTGTTATTATATGTGTAGACCCAAAATACAGCAGAAAGGGATGTTCAATTATGGAAACAAAACAGATCATCGCAGAGCTTCGCACTAAAAACGGAATGTCGCAGGAGGAGCTTGCAGAAAAGGTATTTGTCACCCGCCAGGCGGTTTCACGCTGGGAAACGGGCGAAACAACACCGAACACCGAAACCTTAAAGCTTCTTTCAAAGGTTTTTGATGTTTCGATAAACACGCTTCTCGGCTCACCGAGAAAGCTTATCTGTCAGTGCTGCGGTATGCCGCTCGACGACTCTACAACAAGCAAGGACACAGATGGCAGCTTCAACGAGGACTACTGCAAGTGGTGCTACACCGACGGAAAATTTGTCTACACAAGTCTTGAACAGCTGGTCGATTTCCTTGTTGAGCATTTTTCAAGCGAACAGTTTCCTCCCGAACAGGCGAGGGCATACTATATGTCGGAATTGCCAAAGCTTAAGCATTGGAATAAATAATTTTGCAAAAGTATAAACTGCATAATTTTATACATCTTGTATAATAAATAATCAAAAAATCTGCCCCGAAATGATCAGTTCATTTCGGGGCTGTAATACTAAACACCAATAAAATACAGGAAAAAATCTGCGCCGAAATCCTATATATTCGAGATTGTCGGCTTGATTTTTTCCAAATTTTAAATGGTGTTTAGTATAATTATTCCTCAACCAACGTAAAATCCACCCGTCCTGTCGGGACATTTGCGGCGGCGCATATTACCTTTACCCTGTCGCCGACCGAATAAGCAGGCTTTCCGCTGTTCGTTATTGTGAATTTGCCGTTGAATTCGTAGTTTCCGCCTTTAAGGCTGTCTATGGAAACAAGTCCTTCGACCGTGTTCGGCAGCTCCACAAAGAATCCGAACTCCGTTACGGAGGTTATTATTCCCTCAAATTCTTCACCGAGGTGCGAACGCATATATTCCGCAATGTAGCAGTCATCGCACTCACGCTCTATTCTCATCGCCGTAAGCTCGCAAGCGGAGGACTGCTCCGAAGCGTCATGTGCAAAGCCTGCGTAGCGCTTGGTCAGATATTCCTCGCTCTGCTTATTGTAGCAAAGGTCGGTAAGGATCCTGTGTATCGCAAGGTCGGGATAACGTCTTATCGGTGAAGTGAAATGTGCGTAATCCTTCAGCACAAGTCCGAAATGTCCGAGCGGCTTATCGGAATACTTCGCTTTTGCCATTGAACGGAGCACAAGATTGTTTATGACCGGCGCAAGTGTGCTGTCCTTGACCTGCTCAAGTATCTCGGAGAGATGCTTCGCCTTTATTTCGGTGAAATGCGGCACCTTTATATTCATTATCGCAGCCGTTTCAAGCAGATCGTCCACCTTTTCAGGCGCAGGATCCTCATGCACACGGTAAACGAATGGGATATTATGCTCACGGGCAGTTTTCGCAGCCGCCGTATTCGCCATAAGCATGAATTCCTCGATGATAAGCTCGCTCTTGCCCCTTTCTCTCGGAACAACATCGATGCAGACCTGATCTTCGTCAAGGATAAGCTTACATTCGCTCGTTTCAAGCTGCGGAGCGCCTCTGCCGATCTTGTTTGCGGTGAGTATCGAAGCCAGCTCCTGCATAAGCATGATCGTATCGAAAAGACCGTCATACTTTTCGGCAATTTCGCTTGGAATCTCCGTGCCGTTTTCCTTTGCGGCAAGAATTTTGTTTATCTCGGAATAAACGCCCTTGACCCGGGAGCGGATGACCGACTTGCTGAACTTGTATTTCACAAGCTTTCCGCCCTCGTCAAGCTTCATTATGCAGGAAAAAGCAAGTCTGTCCTCCTGCGGATTGAGCGAGCAGATACCGTTGGAAAGCTCCTTCGGCAGCATCGGAACAACTCTGTCGGCATAATAAATGGAGGTTCCTCTTTGGAATGCGTCCTTGTCCAACTCGGAATTCGGCTTAACATAGAACGAAACATCGGCGATATGAACGCCAAGCTCCCAGCCGTCCGAAAGCTTTTTCACGGATATCGCATCGTCGATATCCTTTGTATCTGCGCCGTCTATCGTGAAAATTATCTCATCACGCAGGTCAAGTCTGCGGCTGATCTCGTCTGTCGGTATGCCCTTGTGTTCGGCATAGCGTGCTTCGTCAAGAACAGCATTCGGGAACTCGACCTCAATGCCGTTGATGTAGAGCAGTGCTTCTGCGCATACTGCCGCCTGATCGGACGAGCCGAAAACTGCGGTTATCTTTGCCCTGTGGTCGGCATGGCGTGTTCCCCTGCGTGTCAGCTCTGCAAGCACCTTATCTCCGTTGTGAACGGGGACTGCGCACTCAACAGCCATTATCGGGTCTTTCAGCTTGTTGTCGGTATAAACATACCAGGTTCCGTTTTCGCACTGTGCCGTTCCCGTAAATTCACGGAAATTCTCCTCAACGACTTCAACTACCTCACCGTCGGGTATCTCTCTTTCTTCAAATTTTTTCGGGATAAGCCTTGCAAGAACGATATCGCCCGGCATTGCTCCGAGGAAGAATTTGCCCGGAACGAACACTTCGCTTCCGTCATCCTTTCGGATGAAGCCGAAATTCTTGTTGATGCGAACGACTTCCGCACGGAAAAGTCCGCTGCCTGCGGAAAGCTTGAAGCCTGCTTTCGTTTCAAGAACATCGCCGCTTTTGATAAGGTCGGTCAGGGCGAGCTTGAACTCGGGGAGCTTTTTGCTTTTCCCCTTGCATTTATTGTAAAGCGCTTTGAACGGAACGCTTTTCTTTCCGCTTTGTTTAAGTATTTCTTTTATTCTTGTTTTGTAAATTTCAAAAGCTGATGCCATAACTCATACTCCTTTGCAAAAACTGTAAGATCCGTCCCCTACAGTGTTCTTTATGAAGTGCCAAAAACAATTACGCATTATAAAAAAGTCCTGTGTCTGAACAAAGCAAACACAGGACATTATCGGTCAATTACACATAAACACACCGACCGCAAAGCACTTTTACTTGCTTATAACGATACTGATGATGTTTACTACAAGCGTCATAACAAACAGTACGATAACAACGACCTTGGTGAGCGAGCTCAAAGCCTGCTCTCTTGTAGCACCGCCGGTCTTGTCGAAGAAGTTTGATGATGAGCCTGATAAAGCCGAACTCATATTCTGCTGCTTAGGCGGCTGAAGAATTGAAAGAATAATAAGGACAATGCAGGCGATAAGCATAACAACGCCGCAGATGATTTCCCAAATGCTCATATATAACCTTCCTTTTTCATAAAACATTGCATAATTAGTTATTTTATTATATCACAAGGCTTCTGAAATTGCAAGGGGTTTTTGAATTTATGTTTATATTGCATAATATACCCCAAACAAATTCGTGTATTCTATAGCAAGACAGAAAAGCTTGTCAAGATATAGCAGCAGATCACCACGATCACTTCTTTGTTATCTTCGTTCCCTGTCTTGTTTCCTCAACGATATATCCGAGTGCTGTGATCTTGTCGCGGAGCTCATCTGCAAGCGCAAAATTCTTTTCCTTTCGTGCAGCCTTTCTCTCCTCGGCGAGCTTCTTTACCTCTTCGGGAAGATCGTCTTCGGCGTTTTCGGAAGCCTTGTTGAGCTTTTCCGCATTTGCGATAAGTCCGATAGAAAGAACCTTGTCAAACTCCTTTATAAGTGCAAGCTTTGTAGCGGCGTTTGTCTTGTCACGAAGAACGTCATAAACGGCCGTGATCGCCTGAGCCGTGTTGATATCGTTGTCAAGAGCGTCCGTGAAGCTCTTCATCAGCCTGTCATAAGCTTCCTTGTCGGTATCTCCGCCGTTTTCCTTTAAAAGAGCGGCGATCTTTGCGATCATTTTGTTGTAGGAAACAACAGCGTTGTCAAGATTTTCATACGAGAAAACGAGCGACTTTCTGTAATGCGAAAGCAGACAGAAATAACGGTAAACGAGCGGATCATAACCCTTCTGTTCAAGCAGCGATACCGTGAGGAACTCACCCGAGGACTTTGACATCTTGCCGCTGTTGGTGTTGAGATGGTGAACATGGAACCAGTAGCTGCACCACTTGTGACCGATGTAGGATTCGCTCTGTGCGATCTCATTGGTGTGGTGAGGGAATGCGTTGTCAATGCCGCCGCAGTGGATATCAAGGTATTCGCCGAGATATTTCATGCTTATGCAGGAACATTCGATATGCCAGCCGGGATAGCCAACACCCCACGGACTGTCCCATTTAAGCTCCTGATCGTCAAACTTGGATTTTGTGAACCAGAGCACAAAGTCAGCCTTGTTGCGCTTGTTTGAGTCCTCTTCAACGCCCTCACGAACACCGACAGCAAGGTCTTCTTCCTTGAAATCGTTGAAAACGTAGTATTGTTCAAGCTTTGAGGTATCAAAGTAAATGTTTCCGCCAGCCTCGTAAGCATAGCCCTTCTCAATGAGCGAAGAAATGACCTTGATGAACTCGTCGATGCAGCCTGTTGCAGGCTGAACAACATCGGGAGTCTTGATGTTGAGCTTTGCACAGTCGGCAAAGAAAGCGTCAGTGTAGAATTTTGCGATCTCCATAACAGTCTTGTGCTCACGCTTTGCGCCCTTCAGCATCTTGTCATCGCCCGTATCGCCGTCACTTGTAAGGTGTCCGACATCGGTTATGTTCATAACTCTTGTAACGTCAAGTCCCGTGAAGCGGAGATATTTTTCAAGCACATCCTCCATGATATAGCTGCGGAGGTTTCCGATATGCGCATAGTGATATACCGTAGGACCGCAGGTGTACATCGACACCTTGCCCTCTTCCCTCGGAATAAATTCATCCTTCGTTCTTGTGAGTGAGTTATATAGTTTCATCTTCGTTAGTTCCCTTCTGTGATTTGTTATACTAATCTTTAATCGTTCTATAGACAAAGACGACAGATAGAATAATTCCAATCAAGGAAAACGACCGCAGCAAGGCTTGATGCCTTGCAAGGGAGTTTGACGCAGAGTGGAATTATTATAGCCGAGGATTTGTCTATAGGTTGATTAAAGATTAGTATTATACTTCTTCCCAAGCTCATTTATTTCAAGCTTGTTGACCTTCTTTTCAAGGCTTTCTATCCTTGCAAGCTGCTTGCAGAGTTCGAGCGAAACAGGGTCGGGGATATGAACCTGATCGAGGTCGCAGCTCTGCACCCTTTCGCCGTTTCTGCGGACTATCCTTGCAGGAACGCCGACAGCCGTACAGTTCGGCGGTATCGTTTCAAGAACAACAGCATTTGCAGCTATCTTTACATTATCGCCCACCTTGAACGGACCGAGGACTCTTGCACCTGCTCCGACCATAACATTATTGCCGAGCGTCGGATGACGCTTGCCCTTGTCCTTGCCCGTACCTCCGAGCGTTACGCCCTGATATACAAGACAGTTGTCGCCGATCTCGGTAGTTTCGCCAATGACAACTCCCGAGCCATGGTCGATGAAAAATCCCTTGCCGATTTTTGCGCCGGGGTGAATTTCTACCCCCGTGAAAAGCCTTGCCGTCTGGGAGATGATACGCGCAGCGAGGTAGAACTTCTTTTCATACAGCTTATGCGCCACTCTGTATGCAAGAACAGCGTGAAGTCCCGAATATGTGAGAACGATCTCCAACGTACTTCTTGCGGCAGGGTCACGCCGCTTTACGGATTCGATCTCTTCTTTAAACTGTGCCTTTAACTCTTCAAAACTAAACACAATACAGCTCCTTTACAAGTATCAGAAAATTATTTTTGCCTTTTAAGTCCGTTTAACAGAGCAGACCGTAACTTGAGTCTGCCTGTTAAACATGAAGTTATCAACCTAAATGCTTTTCTGCAATAATAATTGATTCCTCATTTTCGCCTATCATTTCGACAGATATTTTATCTATCACCGACATAAATCTACATTTAATATCTTTTATATCTTCATATGCCCTATTTAATTCCTCGACATTTGACAATTTGCCTACGGTCATATGCGGTATATATTGCAATCCTAAATCACAAAACATAAACTCATTGCGATATAACACATCATGAATGTCCGAGATATAGCCTGCTCCTTTGATCACATTTAGAAACAGATAATTGCCAAATCTATCTTCGCACTTACTAAAGCCCTGTAATTCTATTTCAAAAGGCTCTATTCCGTCTAATCTTGTATCTAAAATATGTGACAGCTCATCATTACTTATTTCAATGTCAAACGGGAAAACAATAGTAATATGAGGTCTAACTATTTTAGCCAAAGGGTCAAATCTTTCTCGTATATTATCAATCACTTCCATATTGTCAATATTCGGGAATATCATTATAGTTCTTGTACTCAAAACAACACCCCATTATATTCAGGTTTGTCGATCAATCCTATAATATAAAAATCTTTATAAAAAGCAGACATTTGCCTTCCGAAAAAATAAAACGCCTTCAAGAGCGAATTTTTCGTTCCTGAAGGCGGCTTTAGCCACGGTTCCACTTCAATTAGCCCGATATAAGGCTGTCTTTTTATCCTTAACGCAGATCATACGCAGGAGGATACTTTGTACCAGACGCAAAAAGCGAAAAGCATTTTCCCCACCCGAGCCGGCGGCCGCACTTCACAGACGCCCTTCGCCGCCGTTCCACCATCCCGACGTTCTCTGTTACCCGAGCAAAAGCTACTCTGACCGATATGCCTTTATACTATATAAATATAATATGATTATACCACAATTTTATTGCAGATGCAACCGTTATTTTTCACGATTTTCAGCTTGTTTATTCGGCAGGCGCTTCTGTCACATCCGAAGTAACCACTGCTGTTTCTGCCGTATCCTCTTCCGTTATGGGATCATTCTCCGCATTTTCATCAATATAGATGTTGGGAAGTATCTTCGTTTCAAAATCGCCGACAATATTCTCCCAGTGATCCTGCTCCGCTTCTACTGTAAAATAGAATGCGTCCTTGTCGGAGAAGAAGCAGTAAAGCCTTCCTGTGTACCATGCAGAGGGGATCTTGATATTATCACCGTTCTCATCCTCGACAAACTCGCCGTTTTCATCGATCTTAAAGGCGTTCTGCGTGATCGTGTAATCGCACCATAATCCCTCAAAGCCACCGACGCTGAAGGACTTATCCTCGGAAAATTCCGTATCGCATTTGAACATAACATTGTTAAAATTCATAGAAAAACGGATACGTCCGATAAAATCCTCGAGTGTGCCGTAATCCTCCTTATAGTTTGCGGCATATACAGCCATCATTGCGTGTCCGTCATCAATTATATAGCGGAAATGCTGATCAAGATCGGACTGGGATTTATCCGCCATAACATAGTTTTCGGGAACATCCTTTACCTTGAATTTGTTGATGGCATAAATATCGCCCTCTGCCACCGGGCGCTGCGTTGCGACAGTCTGTTCCTCCGATTCTGAGCTTTCTGCAGAAGCAGAAGTATCTGTACCGTCATTTCCGCTTGTGTTGTCCTTTGAACAGCCGCCAAGCATTGCGGCAGTCATACAAAATGCAGCGATCGCCGCTGTGATCCTTAAAATTCTTTTTTTCTTCATATCAAAGTTCTCCTTTTTTGTCTTCATTATATATGTATAAATTTATGAGCAGACGGGAATATAAACTCTCCTGTCGGCAAATCTTACTTCCATAGGCGAAAACAGCTGCTTTCCCTCGTCAAAATTCTGCGCAGCGGATAAAACGAACTCTCCTTCCGCAAGCTTCGGGAAACATACCTCGTATGCGTATTCGCCCGTTTTCTCTACCGAGGAATTGAACCTTTTGCAGAAAAGATCGGAAATATACTCGAAAAAGAAGCCATCCGAGAAGCTTCCCTCTCCTGCCGCCGCAAGCTCGGACAGCCTTTTACCCGATGCGTCGGCAGCAATGCGAACCTTTACGCCGCTTTCATCCTCTTTTACGGAAAACTCGATGCCGTTCGGTATGTATTCACCGCTGCATATCAGCTGCGTTATATCGGAAAGAAGCACACAGAACGAATCCTTGTTGAACTTTGCCGCAGCATTTTCGCAGATATCCGTTTTCACGCTGATATCTTTTCGGTATTCGGAAAACTGCCGAGCAAGCTCCTTTACCGTATCGCTGACGCTGACAACGCTTCCCGTGCAGCTGTCATCCATAAGATATATAAGCTGCTCCGGATCAAGAATGGAGGATATTATTTCCCTCAGGCTGCTGTTTATGCTGCCCAGCGTCTGCTCGATGCCGTCATACTTCTCCTCACATTCGGCAAGCTTTTCCGGAAGCTTCTCCGATATCACGGAGATATTGTGAACGCAGCTGCGCAGCCTTGAGAAAAAGCAGACAAGATATCTGTTCACGCCGGGGCTTCGCATTGCAGCTTCGACAGGACTTTTGTCAAACACTTCAATTACCGAAACGCCATCATAGCTTATAACATTCACGCTCACGATCATATCGCCGACAAGCTCATAGCCGCAGCCCTTTTTCAGCATTTTCCCGACAAAAGCGTCCTTCGATACAGCTTTCCCCCGAAAAAACTCCCCAAAGCGGCTGTTTTCAAAACGGCAGCCGTCGGAAACTATCGCAGTCGGTATCTCGGAACGTTCATAAAATTCACGCAGGGCAAGAAGTACAGCACTATCCATATCGCAGGCAGTCCTCCAAAGTCAATTTGTACTATTATAACACAGTTTTTTATTTTCTGCATCGCTTTTCTGAAAATTTAATCATATTTTCGTCTTATTGGCACAAAATAGTCACATTGACGGTCATCTTTCGGTCATTTTGGACTAACCGGGGGCAATACTTTTCTGCCGTTTCAAAAAAAGTTTTTGAAAAATGTTATTTTTTTATCAAAAGGTATTGCCAAATTCAAAAAAATAAGGTAAAATAGATTTATAAAGCTTGGAGAAAATCCAAAAGGGATATTTTTCCAATGCCGTATTTTAAATTTCTTTTTAGGAGGAAAATTTATCATGTCAGTTAAAGTTGCAATCAATGGTTTCGGTCGTATCGGTCGTCTCGCATTCAGACAGATGTTCGGTGCAGAGGGTTATGATGTAGTTGCTATCAACGACCTCACAAAGCCTTCCATGCTCGCACAGCTCCTCAAGTACGATACAGCTCAGGGCGGTTACTGCGGCAAGATCGGCGAAAACGCACACACTGTTTCCGCTGATGACGAAGCAGGCACAATCACAGTTGACGGCAAGACACTCAAGATCTACGCTATGGCTAAGGCTAACGAGCTTCCTTGGGGTGAGATCGGCGTTGACGTTGTTCTCGAGTGCACAGGCTTCTACTGCTCCAAGGACAAGGCTCAGGCTCACATCGACGCAGGCGCAAAGAAGGTTGTTATCTCCGCTCCTGCAGGCAACGACCTCAAGACTATCGTTTACTCTGTAAATGAAAAGACTCTTACAGCTGATGACAAGATCATCTCCGCTGCATCCTGCACAACAAACTGCCTCGCTCCTATGGCTAAGGCTCTTAACGATTATGCTCCTATCCAGTCCGGTATCATGAGCACAATTCACGCTTACACAGGCGACCAGATGATCCTCGACGGTCCTCACAGAAAGGGCGACCTCAGAAGAGCAA
>JBJEQP010000035.1:0-3758 GCA_051881815.1 Oscillospiraceae bacterium
TCTTTCTTGATTTTTTTCATTTGGGGTATTGACTTTTTATAGCTGGTCTTTCATAATTATATCTATCTCCCGCTTGATGTAGGAGATCTGTGCGTCTTTTATTTCCTTGGTGAATAAGCCCATTACTCTTGCAGTCTTGTCAATAAGCTCTGTCAGCTCTTCAATTTTTTCACCGCTGCTCATAGGAAGCCGCTCCATTATATTGCAATACACCGCCCTGTGATTGGTATGCAGCGAATCAAGGACATAATTTGTCATCATTCCTTTGCACCTGTATCCCATTTCGGGCGGACAGCATTGTTCCATCAGCTCAAGACCGCTGAATGACGGATAATTGTTTCCTCTTTCAAGTGCAAATTCAAACATGGCACTGTTTATACGCTCCCTGTCCTCATTTGAACAGCTTTTGGCAAACATACGGAATGCCTTGCACACTCCGTCAGAGGATGCCTTATTATATGCTGACGGGGTACACATAAATTTCAGCAGACTGTCGGGAAAGCTTTCAAAAAGGAAAAGCTTTCCCGGGGATTCGTTGTTGTTTGTGTAAACATATTGGTAAACATATTCTGTATAGTATGATCTATGTGCCGGCGAATATCTTATATTACTAAGAAACAGCGATACAAAAAGGTGTTGCCTTTTTAGCTTTTCGGACAGCATTTCAACAGCACTTTCCGGGCTTTCGATAAACTTCATAAAGAAATATGCAGGGAGAAAATCATCGGATCTTTTTTCAAAAAGCTCTGTGATAAGACTGCGGTATTTTTCATTGTCCTTATTTCTCAGATCTTTAATCAGCACATCATTGAGCTTTAAAACGATACTTGAAACATAGTTCTCTCCACCGCCCCACAGTCTTGAAAGTTCGTCTGCTTCTATAAAGCAATCGGCAATGCCTGCCTTATTTCTGAAAAGATCGGCTGTATTTTCAATGGGAACAACTGCCTGTGACGTATTCCTTGAACGAATTGCCTGCGAAGTTTCCGTTATCTGCGCCCTTACAAATTCCTCGGCAGTTCGGGAAGGGGATATCCTTACATAATCAGCATATTTATCATACTTATCCTTTGTCTTTTCAATAAGCTTTGCCAGTATTTCATCAGCCTCGGGCGGATTAAGCTCCAGTACAGCCATAAGCGCCGTATTTTTCACCTTGCCCTTTTCGGTGTTATAAAGCTCAAGAAGAATTTCGGAATTTGCAGGGTCGTGGGACATTGCTTTTATTGCGGAAATTCTTATATTCTGCGGAGCTTCGGGATTTTTGGCAAGAGAAATATAAAAATCATTTTCCTTTGCGCCCACTGCCATATAAATATAATCTATCCTTGTACCGGATGCTTTTTCGTCTGTAAGATCGACCGCGTTTTTGAGCATTTGCACCACAGTTTCGCCCCATAAGCTGATAACATTTTCGGCAAAGTCTTTGAGATAGACATTTCCCTTATCCGCCGATTTTACAAAAGCCGAAAGCACTCTTCCGTCGGAAATAAGCGTTGTTTCCTCAGCGGAAAGTTCGGACAGCTTGGGACTGCATTTCTCTATCTTCTCGCAAAGCTCGGAAATAGCGGAATAGGTTACGGGAAGTATTTTCATTTCCGTGTTTATTTCCGAAGGCTTTGTTTCGGAAGAGTCCGAAAAGCTGCCCTGAGTAACAGCCAGAGCGTCCGCAAGGGCAATGCAGTCGGAAAGCACATCAGCAGGATCATCCGATGTGAAAAGCTTTACACAATCCGAATACAGCTTCAAAAAAGCCTTGTTTGCCTGTGCAAGCGGCTCAAAGGCTTCAATAGCACGCTTTAATCTGAAATCCTCATTTACTGCACCGCAGCCCGATGCCGCAGCGGCATAAAGCCTTTTTCTAAGTTCATAAAATCTCGTAATATCCATAGTCAACAAAGCCTCATAACGCCCTTTTCGTTTATAATTGAAACGGGACACATATATATTCTTTTTTCTTCCGGAATGTAGAAAAACTCGCCAAGCAAAGCACCGTTTTCAAGATATTCCCTGCTGATAACTTTAAGCACATCGCAGGTGTCGGGATAATTTTCATTTGCTTTGAGAGCAACGGTATCTCCGCCAAGCTTCATTACGGGGTGATTGTCCGATACAGCAAATTCAATGCTGTCAAACCGGATAAGCATAGCAACATTACTGTCGGAAAGAGTATTTTTAAGCTCATTTTTCGCCTTCTTCACAGCTTCGGAAATGCTGTCCTCGGCTTTTGTTATCAGCAGAGGATATGTTTCGGGAGCAGCATCGGTTATCTCGGCGGTTTCCCATCTTATTCGCCTGTTCATTCCGCCGGGGTAGCGGTAAAGCTCCTTGATAAAATGAACACCGAAAACGCTGTCCTCGGCTTTGATGTATTTCTGTGCTTTCAGCGGACGGATATTTTCAGTCTTTGATATCTCGCCGGTTTCAATATCCACCCAGTATGCCGTATCAATATCCGCCTTGTGCATATCATCGTGAAGCACAGTAAAAGAAAGCTGAATTATTGCTGCATTTTCCTTATAAAGTCCTATCTCTTTAAGTTGAGAAAGCCTCCATACATTTCCCATTGCCTCATAAAGTATGTTATCCTCGGGAAGAACATCGCCGCTATCAAGCTTTGAAGCTATGTATGCTTCACTCTTTTTTACAGTTGATGACAGCTTTACGCAAAGAGCCGTAAGTCTGTCAGTTTCTGCGTCATCGGGCGTTGATGAAAGCCTTTCTGCAGCAGAAACGATCTCGTTCATTATTGCCTGAGGTTCGGGAAGATAATAGTCGCCAAGCTGCTTTGCAAGGGTCTTGTACTGCGCCGCAGATGCTCTGCTCACCGAGGAAATTCCCTTAGTGAACATATCGGTCACGAACTGCTCAGCAAGCTCAAGACCCTCTGCCTGTTTTTTAAGCTTTTTCTCGGCGGCAGCCTTGTTCTGCTTGGGAGTTTTTTTCTCTTCGGCAGGCATAGACGCTTTTTCTGCACGCTTTGCGGCTTTTTCACGCTTTTGTGCAATGTCCTCCGGTATCGCCGAAACTGTAAAAGGTTTTTTTGCCAGCCATTCGTACATTAACGCAAGGCTGTGCTTGCAGGGGAACTGCCTGCTGGGACAGGAACAGCGGAAAACAGGTAAATCTCCCGAAAAATCCGCAGAGGTATGATAAGGATTCTTTCCGCTTCCCATACATTCGCCGAATATGAGAGTTTCGTCCTCAGTCTTTGAAAGTGCCTTGAAATCTCCCGAAGAAGATATTTTTTTGCCATTTGACACCGCTGCCGCATTGGGAGCAAGAGAGCGGATAAGTTCATCTGTTATGCTATTGGCTGTACCCATTTTTATTCCTCCCGATAATCGAGTTTTTCGTATTAATTAAGATAATTATAGCATTATATACATATACTGTCAATCTTTACTTGGGAAACGCTGAATAAATAGCCCTTGAAATGCGACAAACCCTGTCAGGCAATCAAATATTGACATTTTGCCCCAAAATCAAAAAAATCAGTGCAAATCCTATTGTTTTTTACCCCCAAACAGGGCTTTTACCCTCAAAAGGGCAGACTTATCCCTTGACAGGCGGCAAGCCTGCCTGCGGGTTCGTTCCTAACTCTTCAAGCTTTGACCTCGCCTCCTTTTGTCAGTCTATTTTTATGTCGTGCTATAGTATTAGGAAAAAGCTGATTAAAGCGAAGCGTTCGTTTCGCCGTTTTGAAAATGTACGAGTTTCCTGTCTTTAATGTCATTCTGACATAGACATTTTGAAAA
>JBJEQP010000036.1:0-19744 GCA_051881815.1 Oscillospiraceae bacterium
AGCATTACAGGAAGAGATTGGATTTTATCCTGTTTTTAAATGGTGTTTAGTATTAAAAGTTTAATGTTATGATTTAAGCTGTTCTTTCCAATGGTAAGCGTCTGTTTTTGAGGAGCATATCCATTCTTATACAAATAGACCGTTAAAGCTCCTTCACTTGATTTTAAAACGGCTTTACCGTTCTTATTAGTATAAATAGTTGATTTAGAACCATCATCCAGTTCATAATATACCATTACACCCTTTATTGGAACATTAGATGATGTTGTTACTGTAAGTTCCGTCGAAAGATTATCGCTATCCAATACTGTAATTCTTTTGGTTGCTGTTCCTATATTTCCAGCTTCATCATATACTGTAAGCAACCATATCCAACCATTTGAATGTTATTCCCGTCATAGATAATGTGGTCTGACATAAATCCAAGATATCTATCTGTGTAATCATCGTGATCGTATTCTGTCCATGCAAAGGTATCCTGTGCTGTTAATGTATTTGTCAGTTCTACATATGGATCTTCTTCTGCGTACGCATTAATTCCCGTTTTTAGCGGAAACAAACTTATAGTCATTACGGCGGCTAACGCTGTCGAAATGACCTTTTTCATTTTGTTGCTGATAGTTGTTTTCATTGATCAATCCCCCATAGTAATATTTTGTCTGATAACTGCTTGTATACTGTAAATAAACAGTTATATTACAATCAGTTTATACTTGCATATTTTTCGATATTTTTCAACAAATATACAACCATTGGTACCAAAAACGTGATAATTGGTATATATAAAAGAAAAATCCGCAGGTGAAATCCTGCGGATCAGCTTATACGATATTACTGCTTATACCTACGTAAGCTTCAATAACATTATTGGTTTTACTGCCTTTTTCACATTGCAGCAAAACATAATAAATATCTGTTATAGGTTTCATATTATTTTTTCTCAGATATCCGTAAAGCTGGTTCTCTGTTTCACAGATCTCATCAACATTACAGAACATAAAAGAAATGGCATTATCGATTTTAATCGCCGGCTTATAAATGCATTGACCTTGACTGCCAAACGGTCTTTCAATGGGAATTAATACTTCAATGCCGTAAATATCTACGCTGTTTCTCGGAATAATTTCAGTAATTCTGAAAATTGTTTTACCTGTAGCTTTCAATTCTAATGCGTCGATATTACTTTCCGCAAATATAAGCATATCAATAAGCTTGTCTGCCTCTACTCTCGTGCTGTAAGAAAGTAAATGCACATGATACAAATACCTGTTTTCTAAGAACTTCACTTACAATCATTCTCCAAAAATAATATACATAATACAATACCAAAAATCCATATTTTCACCTCCCGATAAATCTTTAGAAATAAGATAAATCATTATTTGGCTCAATTCAATGGATTTCCAACATTAGGTATAATATTCGTGACAGCTTGTAAGTATTAATGTCTGCTGCTTGACTTTTGTAATAAAAATAGGTATAATGTAGCAAGCAAGAAAATTACAAACGAACTGGTGGTATAATATGAATATTGCAATTTGTGATGATGAAAAGATTTGGCAGAACGAACTGATAAAATATCTTGAGGAATACAAAAAGAAACGCCATATTGATATTTTTACAACTTGCTTTTCTGACGGAAAATCATGTTATGAAACGTCTCTGGATAAGTACGATATAATATTTTTGGATTATCAGATGGATGGGGCTAATGGAATTGAAACCGCCAGAAAAATACGCAAAACAAATTCTGACAGTATTATCATATTTGTAAGCGCATACCCTCAAATAGCCATGGATACCTTTGAAGTTAAAACCTTTCGTTTTCTGGCTAAGCCAATCAATAAAGCGAAACTTTTTAAAGCTATTGACGATTATATTGCCGAAATTGATACAGATAATCTGTTAATTTTTAAAACTCATGAAAAAACGATACGCATTAAAATTTCTGAAATAATATATGCTGAAGCGCAAAGAAATCATACCATAATTCATACTGACAATGATGACTACGAAATATTAATTAATCTCAAAGCTGTGGAAAAAAGACTTCCAAAAGAAAAATTTTTCAGATGTCATAATGCTTACATCACATCGTTTCAGCATATTAAACACCATAACAATACGGAAATATATTATGACGATAAGTCCACAGCATACATAAGTCGCAGTATGCTGCCAAAATTCAGAATTGCTTTTCAAGAGTATGTAGTAAAATATGATTTGGGGGAATTCAAATGAATTTTTTTATCACCATTTTTGAAACTGTTTCGGATTCTGTGTTTTTATTTACCGTCATTTTTTCTGCATATATATTTATTCCCAAAGAAACTCCTTCTTATATAAAACTAAAAAGGAGAGTGTTCGTTGCTGTTGCTATTTCATGTTTTATGAGTATATTATTCGGAATATATTATTATTCTCTTAAAACGACATTGGCAAAATGGATATTTGTAATATTAAATTCTTCTAAATACCTAATTTTAACAGCATACATTTATAGAATTATAAATTTAAAACTTATTTTTATATCACTTATCATTCAATTTATATGCTCAACCACTACATCAAGCATTTTAATTTTTCTTCAACCAAAAGCAATAAATAATACACAGTTACTTAATATTATCGTCCTTTTTGTTGTAAGACTGATTATTCATTCTATCATCTTGATAATACACAAAAAATTTGATTGCTACAATTTACAAACAATGATTAAGAATGTTCCGACATATATATACATACTCATATTTGTATCTCTGTTTTTATTAAGCGGCATAATACAAACTATTATATATGATACTACAAATTTAAAATTGAAAATATTAGTGATAAAATTACTAGCCCCCATTCTATCAATTTGCTGGGCAGCAATATTTATATCTTTAATATTCAATGTGATCTCAAAAAAATATCAAAGTGATATTAATGCAATATTGAAACAACAAGTTGATTCACAGCTTTACCATTATAATCAGCTTGAAAAAATCAATACTGAGATAAGAAGTTTTAAACATGATTACATAAACCACATAAAATGTATACGTTCAATGCTGTCAAATAAAGAATATGATGATTTACAAGATTATCTAAACAGCTTGTCCTCATCATTTCCAACTTCGTCATTTATATATGAAACGGGCAATTATATTGCCGACGCTATTTTAACCGAGAAACAAGTTAATTCACCCGATGACATTTCAATAAAATTTGACGGTGTTATTCCCACAAATATAGATAATACAGATTTATGCATTATTTTATCAAATGCTCTCGATAACGCTATTGAAGCCTGCTATTCATGCGATAACGATAAAACAATTAATGTTTACAGCGGATATAAACATGGGTATTTTATCCTCAAAATTAAAAATCCAACTGTAAACAATATTGCAGACGGAAAAATGGCAACAACAAAAACAGATAAAACAAATCATGGCTTTGGACTGGCAAATATAAAAAGGACAGTACACAAATATAACGGTTATATCAGTACAAGCTGTGAGAATAATTTTTTTACCCTGAACATAACTTTTACAAGTTTATCTGAATAATCCTACTTTAGAATGATACTTTTTTATAAGAAACGAGCATCTTTATTTGTGGTGCTCGTTTCTTATAAACAACGTAAAATCGGCATTTCTGACCGTTGATACCATGTGATTACGGGCGTGCCTGTTGCTCCGAAGTACCAACACCCGCAAACGCCGATATAGAACCATTCCACATATTACGACCGACAGAGATGTCGGTCATTTTTTATACTTTTTTTGTGAATTATTATTGACAGTTGTACGCATTTGTGGTACAATAAAAATGCGACACAACTTAATATGCTAATGAAGTAAGTATATGCTTTTACTATCGGTAAAAGTGCATACTCTATTTTCGTATGCTTACTTGTTAGCTATCGGAGTTGTGTCGCAGCAAACGGAGTTGTGCATTTTTGCAGTGCGTGGCTTCGGCTGCGCACTTTTTTTGATTATAAGGAGTAAAAAAACAATGAAAAAGACAAAGTTATTTGCTATCGCACTTGCGGCAATGATTTCAATGTCCGCTTGTCATTCTACTGACCCGAATAAGGACGATTTAACGGACGAAGATGTAGCCACAGGCTTTGACAGGCTTCTGGAGCTTGAAGAGTCCGAAAAAGCCAAGAAGTCCGAGGAAGCCGAAACCACTACAAAATCCGAAGAAACACAATTAACAGATGAAGTCATTGAGCCTGCGGCTGAGGATTTTGATTATGAGTATGACGCTGTGCTTAAAGGCGTGAAAATCACACGATATAATGGCAAGGAAACAGCAATACGTGTGCCGAACGAAATCAATGGCGACCCTGTGATTGGGTTCAGATTATTTAACCAAATGGTTAAATATATAGAATTGCCCGATAGTATGCAAAATGTATCTGATAATGCGTTTGACATTGAAAGCGGTTACGCTTCTGCGGGTTTAAGTGTTGAAGAAGTGATTATCCCTGACAGCATTACAAGCATAGGCAGTAGAGCGTTCTACAATTGTTCAGCTTTAAAGAGTCTTAAAATCCCAAACAATGTTGTAGAGATATGTGACAGTGCATTTAAAAAATGCAAAAGCCTTACAGAGATAAAACTTCCCGAGGGGCTTACAACCATAGGTACTGATGCCTTCGGGGAATGCACAAGTCTTACCGAAATAACAATTCCGAGCAGTGTTACGAAAATAGGAGATTGCGCATTCAATAACTGCGGACTAGAAAAAGTGGTAATTTCCAGCGGAATTACAAGTATAGGAAAAGAAATGTTCATCTATTGCGGCAATCTGAAAGAAATTATAATTCCCGACAGCGTTACCATTATAGAGGACAGAGCTTTCTCTGGATGCAAAAATTTACGAGAAATGACGTTGCCCAACAATGTTACAAGCATAGGAGAGCACACTTTTGACGATTGCAATGCTCTTACCGTAACATATAACGGCGATGAATATAATTATTCTAATTGGAATGATTTGTACAACGCGATAAACGGTTAAATGTAATATTTTTATAAGGCGACCGAGAGCAATCTTGGTCGCTTTTTTTATTACAAAAATATTTAAAATCAAAAGTTTGTATAAAATAACAATAGCCGTTTATTGCGCAACGGTCAATTTATTAAATTCCGACAAAATTATGCTCAAAAATCAATAAAAGCACGCGCATTTCAGCACATTAAGCACTGCTTAAGGTGCTATTTTTTTTATCATTTTTTAACTTTTTACCATTCAGGGTACATTTACTTTATGAAAGGCAAATGAAGATTTGTCTTACCAAACAAAATGAAAGAAGTTGATTTTATGACACTCGAAAATATTGACGTTAAGTTAGAAGCAATCCGCAACGGAGTTAAACTTTATCAAATTCCTGCAAAGTTAGGGATATGCTCTTCAACATTTGAGAGGCTTATGAGAACGCCCCTCAAAGACGAGGACAGGGAGCGTGTGCTTAATGCTATAAAGGAAATTGCCGCCAATTGCTAACCACTTATAAAAATTGAAAAAAACGTGGGGAAAGTGGGGAAAGCGTTATCCAATATTCTCTAAACCGTTCCACAAACGCAATTAACGTGCGTGCCCGTTTAACTAAAGCTTGTGTTTTCGGCTCGGGGGAAAGTGGGGAAAGTGGGAAAAGCAGGAAACGCTTTGCCCCGAGCCGAACACATTGAAAGGAGAATAACCTTGTTATGAAAGCCAAGATTTTTGAAGTTGTACAGTATGAGCGCAACCCAAAAACAGGGGAAGCACTGATGACCGAACAACAAATACAGCAGGGACTTAATCATCAGACAATAAAGAGATGGTTCTACATCTGGCACGATAAAGATGAATTTGGCTACGGTAACTTAAAGCCTAAACACGCTCATATTGGTGTTGAGTGTCCCGATAAGGTTGACAGTAAATACATTGCAAAATGGTTTGGAGTTACAGAAGATTATGTAAATACGCCGAAGGGTAAAGGAGCTTTTTTGGACTGCCTCGAATATGTCACACACGAAGCACCGCAACAACAGGCAATGGGTAAATATCATTATCCTGATGAAGAGGTACACTCAAATTTTGATTTTCGAAAAGAACTTAATGAGCGACACAAAAAACACGAAACCGAAGAAGCTGAAAAAGAAAAATATGGCAAAGTCTTGACAGAAAAAGAGCGTATTCGTAACAGGGTCTTATTTGACGGACTGTCACTCCGACAGCTATGCTCCGAAAATCCGCTTGCATACCAAAACGATTATACAACCCTTGACAAGTTCCGCACGAAATATTTATGTGAATATGCGAAAATGCCAACGGCAAGAATTAACTATTATGTCTGCGGTGATGGCGGTATCGGTAAAGGCTTAATAAGTCGTGCATTAGCTCGCTCCCTCTGTCCTGACCTTGAAAATGATGATGATATATATTTTACAATTGGCACAAAGGGTGTAACCTTTGAAGGTTATGACGGACAGCCTGTTATCATCTGGGACGATAAAAGAGCTGCAGACCTCTTAATGGCACTTAACGGACGTGACAACGTGTTTAATGTGTTTGACCCTCACCCCACAAAGGTAAAGCAACAAGTCAAGTATTCCTACACGTGCTTGTGCAACCAATATAACATCATCAATGGCATTCAGCCGTATGAAGAGTTTTTGGACGGACTGGCAGGAGAATACACCGACCGCAATGGTGTCTTGCACAAAGCAGAAGATAAAAACCAAAGTTACCGCAGAATACCGTTTATCATTCCAGTTCACGAAGAGGATTTTGATTTATTAATGAACAAAGGAATGTTTGAAGGCACACGGGAATACGACCAATACATAGCCTATAACAATATACGTTGCAATATGAGGCGCATAGCCACAATGTGCGGCACAAATGAAAAACTGCGAAGACAAATTGAGGGACAAACAGTAGCACCCATTATTAGCAAGAGTAATCAATTGATGGATAAATTGCAACACCCTCAAAGCCTATCTGATGATGACCTCTTAACATTTTTTAAAGATTACGGTAAACAGGTTATCAAATATAATCCCACACCCGAATATGAACAGACCAATCTAATGCCACCGCCACACAAGCATCTATCATCAGACGAGATTTATTGTAAAATTTAAGTCAAGATTTGGTTTACATAATGTACAATAAACTCTTAATTAACCTTAAATTTACAAAGTAAAAACACAGCAGACAACGTAAAATAGGGTGCACCCTAAATTAACAAAGGAGTGATAATTTTGAAAATAGCTTATGTAAGAGTATCTACCATTGAGCAGAATGAAGCAAGGCAGATAGAAGCCCTTGAAAAGCACGGCATTGAAAAATGGTTTACCGAGAAGGTGTCAGCCAAAGATACTAACCGCCCGCAGTTAAAGCTAATGCTTGACTTTGCCCGTGAGGGTGACACGATATATGTTCACGATTTTTCACGACTTGCAAGAAGTACAAAGGACTTGCTTGACATTGTTGAGAAGCTCAAAAGCAAAGGCATACACCTTGTAAGCAACAAAGAGAGCATAGACACATCAACACCAACGGGAAAGCTTATGTTGACTATGATTGGAGCAATTAACGAGTTTGAAAGAACTAACCTTTTGGAGCGGCAACGTGAGGGCATTGCAATTGCCAAACGCAACAAAATTTACAAGGGCAGGAAGCCCAAAAAGGTTGAAAACTTCAATGAGTTTTACGCAAAATACAAGGCACGAGAGCTAAACAAAGTACAGCTTGCAAAGGCTTTGGGAGTGTCAAGAGTGACATTGGATAAGCTTATCAAAACGCACGAAAATTCTTCTCAAAAAAATGAAAGTGAGGTAAAAAAATATGATTGAAAATCAAGAAAAATTTTATGAAAAGCAGAGGCAAATGATTGCCGAATTGCGTACCCTCATTGACGAGGCAAAGCAGATAAGACACAACGTTTTTCGTCCGCAAGTGCAGCCGAAAGATAACTGCCCTGATGTCAAAATGTACGGTGAAAACATCAAGGAACCGCAACGATATTATCATCAATTAGCGGTTGACATTGACGAGGAGCTTGAACGCAAAGAGGCATTGTTGCTCACATATAAGCTTCTTGAAATTGAGAGCGAAAAAGCACTCTGCGAATTAGAGGAAGCGCATAAAAAATTGACAGAGAGAGGGCGGCAAGAATGGGAAGAGTATCGCAAAGAATACTTTGCGAAATACCCCGAGAGGAAAGCACGATATGAAGCTTACCTTGCCGCAGGGGGTAAGCCCGTTGAGTGGTAATGGGGGAGATTTTCAAGAGGGGTTTCCCCGCTTGAAGCCGTCGGCAGACCGCTTTCGATTTTTGGCGAGGGAGTTGCGAAGCAACGACCAAAGCCAAAAGTCGTAAAGCGCAACCTTCGAAGAAGGTTGAAGGCGGCGGGATAGATATGCAGAAATTATAAGTGACGATAGAGCCGCCAAGGAGTGCAAAGCCTGTAAATGCAGTACAGGACAGCGTTTACGGGCAGTGGCACTCAATGAAGCCGACAAAGCGGAGCGAGCGGCAAGGGGGGGAAAAATGAGTTGTAAGTATATCAAGATATACTTACAGATGAATTTTTACGTAGAAGAAAGGAGCGATTATGTATGCGCATATCGTTTGCGAGGGGCAGAGGCAAAATTAGGCATAACAACCGTGATTTTGTTTCGGCGAATGTTGATAAGGACAGAGTAAAAAACAATATTGTACTTGTTCAACCGCAAAGCGTTAAAGAAGCTTATAAAGAAATTTTCGGAGAAGCTCAACAAAAATACAACGAAAAACAGAAAAGAGCAAGCAGAAAAATTGATGATTATTACACTTCAATTTTCGGGGATAACAGCGGCGATATTGTAGTTAAAAATAACAATAAGCAGTGCAACTTTTATGAGTGGGTAGTCGGTGTCGGTGACAAAGACACAACAGGTTATGCGGCTCACCCAGAGCTTGCAAAAGTCGCTGAAAAATGCTTGCAAATTTACTTTAATGGAAGCGAAGAATTAGGCATAAAAAGCTTTAAGGAGCGCAACCCGCAAATGCACGTTTTTAATGCGGTAATTCACTGTGATGAAAGCACCCCGCACTTGCATTTTGACGCTGTTCCTTATGCAGAAGGCTATAAAAACGGAATGTCAAGGCAAACAGCAATTACAAAAAGTTTGGAGCAAATGGGCTATGGAAAAGGAGCAGAAACTATCAAGAATTTTACAATGTCCGAAAGAAAAATTATGCGAGAAATTGCAGAGGCTCACGGTTTAAAAATCGAAGAAGAGCAGACGAGCGACAGACAAAGACTGAGTTGTAAAGAGTACAGGGAAGCCGCCAAAAAAATGGTTGCTGAAATCACACCGCAAGCTAAAAAAGAAGCCCTTGAAAAGGCTATGCAAGATGTTGGCTATATGCAACCTACACCAACTAAAACCGTCAAGGGCGTTTTCGGTACAAAGGAAATACCCAAAACCGCAGAAGAGCTTCAAAGGGATAGAGATGTTGCACTGGCTCAAACGATTATCAACGAACGTGAACGGCTACTTGCAGAGGCGAAAGAAGCTGCACGGGAAGTCAAGGAGAAAGCGACTGCCCTCTCGGCTTTAGCTCAAAGCAATGCAACATCTATCATCGAAGCGGCACGCAAAGAAGCGCAGACAATACAACAGAAAGCGGAGAATGAAGCCACCGAAATAAGGCGCAAAGAAGAAAATGCCCTTAAAGCCCTCAAACAAGCCCGTAGCAAGCTTTTAGATGATATAAGGGATAGTTTACCACCCCCACCGATAGAAGCCGCACAAAGGGCGATAGAGTGCGCACAAAGGGCAAGGCAAGAAAGAATAGCGCAGATAGTGGAAGAACATCAGCAAGAAGCAGAAAAAACCAAGAGAAAAATTACATATGAAAGGGACTGATAATATGACCGAAATACTTGTATTTGGCAAAAGTCAAACAGTTGACGTTGAATTAGCGGGAGTGGAGCGAAACAGCAAGGGCAGGATAATAAACGATAACGCCGACTGTCGCCAGAACCGCTACGAACACGCTGAAAACACAATATTGTTCGTAACCTTATATCAGACTACCATATCAGCGAGTACATCATTCGCAATGGTTTACGAGCTTGTAAAAGAGCTTGTGTGCGTGGAGTGGGAATTTATGGATTATGTGGATATAAAGCTTGTGAGGGATATTGGCAGTGTTTGGAGCTTTTATTTAACGCTGACAGAGGAAGATTATATCACTGACTACGCTTATAAGAGCGGAATAGATTGCGAGGTGCTTCAATGATGAATTATGATGAACAAGAACAAGAAAAGCTTGAACAGGAGCGCAAGAAGCGGGAACTTCAAGAACAGCTTATGCAGAACGACAAGATTATCGACTGTAAAGCAGACGAGCTTACAACAATTTTAGAGCAAAAGATTGAAAAAAATACAAGAATAGCAAAGAGCTTTAGCGATGTTTCCGTCAAGGCGCAAGCTATCGCAAACAAGATGTACAAGGCACTGGATATGCTCAAAACAGTCGAAAAAGAATATCCCGAACTTAAGGCGCACAACGAGAAATTTGCGGAAGCGATACACGACTTAGAGGACATTATCAAAACTATGCAGGAAAAAACAAAGATGTTTGAAAACGAGGCTGACAGGCTCATTGCAGAGCGGAAAGCAGAGCTTACAAAGGAACTTGACAGGGTTACAGATGTACCCGCATATCACAAGGAGCAAGAGCAACAACAGCAAGAGCAGAAAAGCAACCGCCGAAAGCAACAGGAACTTGAAAGATAAGCACGCACACAACGAGCAGGGACGCTCTCTCTCGGCTTTTTGGAGCAAGGCAGGGTAAAATTATACCCCGAACATTAAGTGCGTGATATGAGCCGTTTACGTGCGCTACAGAAAGGATTGATACAAATGACCGAATACAAAACCGCTTATAAAAACATTACCGTTACCATTCGCACACCCGAACGCATTATGGAAACGCTAAAGCAAGACAAGATAAATTACATATATGACCTTTTGGCGGCACAATGCAAGTCTGCAAAACAGCAGGAAAACAAAAAGTAATTTATTTTGCAACAGACTACTTGAAAGCCGAAAGCCGATATGATATAATTATCCTCGGAATGGTTCATATCGGCTTCTTTTATATCGAAAGGAGCTTTCATATGAACAAAATCACAGCAATATATGTTCGCCGTTCCGTGTCGGACAGCGACAAAGGCAACAACTCTCTATCCATTATCGCTCAAAAGGAAGAGTGTATCAAGTATGCAACCGAGCATTACAAAAACGATGACTATCTCGTATTTTGTGATGACGGCAAAAGCGGCAAGGATATTGAACACAGACCTTCATTTCAGCTTATGATGTCAAAAGTCAAGGAAGGTTCGATTGCCCGAATTATCGTTAAGAAATACGACCGTTTCAGCCGTAATATGAGAGAATATCTCAACATTACGGACGAGCTTGACAAGTATGGAGTGGGTGTTATTTCGCTTTCAGAGCCGTTCAACACGGAAACCAAAGAGGGCAGAATGATGAGAAACAATCTTCTGAACTTTGCGGAATTTGAACGTGAAACCATTGCGGCGAGAGTAAAAGACGCATACAGCACCAAAGCACACGAAACAGGCTTTTATCAAGGCGGCAAACAGTATTTCGGGTATCAGTCAAGCAGACAGACCATTAACGGCAAAACGGGTTCTGTGCTTGTCCCCTCTCCACAGGCTTATGCGGTACAAAAAGCATACGAGATATACAAAGACCCGTCAGCAGGCTTAACGGACGTTATCAGGTTTTTTCAAGCGAATGACGTTGATACCTACCTACCCCACAAAGACGGCACGATAAGCAATATGGACAGGTCACAGGTCAGCAGGATATTGGCAAGTCCCCTATATGTCCGAGCAGATAAAGATGTTTATAATTTCCTTGCCGCACAGGGATATGAAATGCTTGACGATGTATCTGCTTATGACGGTATTCACGGGCTTCTGTGGCACAAACAGAAAAGCGAGGACAAATTTATCAAGGTCGGTTATCACGAGGGGCTTGTCAATGCTGATATTTGGCTTGCGGTGCAGGATAAAAAAGCGCATACGCACAAATTCAAGGGCAAAAACAAGGTTATCGCTTCGTGGCTGTCGGGGCTGATAAAATGCGCTCACTGCGGCTATTCCTTGACTGTTACATACCGTCAAAATCCTAAAAAAACAAGGACTTGGCGATATTTGCGAGATACGGGATATTTCAAGCGTTTAGGGTGCATAAAAAGCGATTTGTGCATACGTCCCGATGATATTGAAGCCGCCGTTTTTGAAGCAATGAAAAAACGCCTGTCAACTCTTGAAATTGCCAAAAAAGAGAGTTCAAAGCCAAATCCCGAAATCGAACGGCTTGAAGAAGCTATTATCAGAGCGGACACCGAAATCCACAACCTCTTAGATAAAGTTGCCCTTGCAAACGACACATTGATGAAGCATATCAACGACCGCATTGAAGCACTTGACAGCGAAAAAGCCGAGCTTGAACAGAAGCTTAATAAGCTGAAACGCAAGCACAAAGCCATAGACACCGAACCGCTTGCAGAACCTCTTGAACGGTGGGGCGAGCTTACCGTGCAGGAAAAACGCAATATAGCAGGCAAAATTATTGATGTCATTCGTGTATCAGATGATACAGGAATTGACATTACTTTTAGCATTTAACTATTGGTATGTTGGAGTGACGGGCGTTCCCGTTGCAAAAAGGATATTATTACAACCGTACTTGTCATTGAGATACTGCGTTTTCATAAGCATATCCTCTGACTTCTGTGCGGCTGTTGTCTGCACTCCTGCCACGTTTGACATTTTTGTTGTTACAAAACAGTTCTTGTAATTGTGAGCCTCGTCGCAGACAAGGTAATCAAATCCCAGCTTTTCAAAGCAAAGGGAGTTATCCTTTTTTGAGGACAACAGCTTTTCCAAGCGTTCCTCAATCTGTCTTTTCTGACGTTCAAGAGCCTTTACGGAAACTCTGTCGGTATCATCGACTTCCTCAAGAGCGTCCATAATTTCGTTCAGCTCACGCTCCATAAATTGCTTGCGGTACTGGTCTGACATCGGTATTCTTTCAAACTGTGTGAAAGACATAATTACTGCGTCATAATCACCTGTTACACAACGGGCGATAAATTTCTGTCGATTGTCCTTTGTAAAATCTTCGGGACGTGCAACCAGCAGTTTTGCATTTGGATACAATCTCATCCACTCGCTTGCCATCTGCAAAGTAAGGTGCTTCGGAACTACAACACAGCCTTTGTTGATAAGTCCCAGCCTTTTCTTTTCCATTGTTGTTGCAATCATCTCGAAGCTCTTGCCTGCACCTACACAGTGGGCAAGAAGCGTATTACCGCCCAGCTTTCCACGCAGTACAGCGTTTTCCTGATGTGGTCGCAATTTTATTGCAGGGTTCATACCGGGAAAGGTCTGGTGTGAACCGTCATACTCTCTGCCACGAATTGCGTTGAAAAGCTCGTTGTACCTTTTAACATATTTTTCACGGCGGTCAATATCCTCCCATACCCAGCTTTTAAAGGCTTCCTTCATCTGTCTTGCCTTTTCTTTTGCAAGCTGGGTTTCCTTTGCATTGACCTCATAATATATCTTGCCGTCAACCTCTTTTCTGTCACGGATCACCACATCACGCTGATTGAGCAGATTTTCAAAAATATGATAACTGCTCATACGGCTTGTACCGTAGGTCTGATTTGCAGCTACCGATTTATCCTGATACTTGCCTTCAATCTTGTATTCGCCCATTTTTGTACGGGTTACGGGATGTCCGAACATACTTGTATCAGCCTTTGCGTATTCTTTCAGAAATCTGTTGTAATCTTCAACATCAATCCAGTTAGCACCGATACGGACGGAAATTTCGCTTGCTTCAAGATTCTTCGGGATAACCTTTTCAAGAGCCGCAGCATTCTTTTCAAAACCGCTGTCGATATGCTTTGCATATTCTCTTGCAATTTTCAGCTTTTCTCTGACATTGCCCGAAAGATATTCGGAAGCCTCCTCATATCCCGACAGCGGTTCATCATCCTTTATTGCGGCAGGATTTCTGAAAATATCATTGCCTAAATCGGCAATCAGCTTTTCAGGCTCACAGCCAACAAGCTGTGACATATATGCAATATCCACTCTGCCTGTGCGGTCAAGGGATACCTGCAATGCCTCCTGCGGAGTATCAACCCTTGTTACAGTAACTTCGGGCTGAATAGTGCGCTTTGAGAAAATCTCCGCTTTCTCTACTGTTTTTTTCTCTGTATCAACAATTTCTAGTGCCGCAAGGGTATTGAAATCATCGTCCTGTCTGAAACAGCGTTCGTTTGCGCTGTCTGTAATATTTCCGTAAGCCTTTCTGAATTTGTCATACACGGCATTAAGCTCTGTCTGAAGCTCTTTCAATTCCTCATCGGAACAGCCTGCTGCCTGTGCATCGATTACTGCCATAGCCGCCTGACGTATTTTGTGCATACCCATCATTCTGTCAAGGGTCTTGCCCGTTTCAGCTACTTTCGTCATAATCTCATTTTCACGGAAATACAGTTTTCCGTCAACAACGGTATGTGTGAAATTTCGTACCGATGGGTCTGCAGGAATAATGTCGGCTTCGTCACGCTGTTTTTCTTCGGCTCTGACAGTTTCAATGCTGCCTTCAATTTTTGCAATAGCCGCTTTGAGCTGTTCCGAAAGAGGAATACTCTCATCAGCAACACAGGTTGTCACTCTACTGTCATCGCCGTACTTGCCTTTCATTCGCTCGTCCCAAGCCATAGTGCCAAGCACCATATCGGGATTATCCACGAAATACTTATTACAAGGAATACCGTCAGCCGTTTCACTCATATGAACCCAATCAGGAACCTCAACGGTCATTGTTTCTCTTTTCTTCAAAAAGAGAATATCCGTAGTAACCTCTGTTCCTGCGTTCTGCTTAAAAGCAGTGTTCGGAAGTCTGACAGCTCCCAACAGGTCACAGCGTTCAGCAAGGTATCGTCTTGCCTTTTCGTTCAGCTTGTCCATAGTGAACTTGCTTGTGACAAGTGCAACTACCCCACCCGGCTTCACCTTGTCCACAGACTTTGCGGCAAAGTAATCGTGTATCTTAAAATTATGCTTGTCGTAGGCTTTATCGCTGACACGATAATCTCCGAAAGGAATATTACCTACAACAACATCAAAGCTGTTGTTATTGAAAGAGGTCTGCTCAAAGCCTTTAATCTGGATACGCTCCTTTGGATAGAGCTGCTGTGCGATTCTGCCCGAAATGCTGTCCAGCTCCACACCGTAAAGGCGGGAATTGTCACGCATATTTTCAGGCATTTTCGAGAAGAAATTGCCTACACCCATACTCGGTTCAAGGACATTACCGCCCTCAAAACCGAACTGTGAAAGTGCCTGATATACACCGTCGGCAACGACCGGAGGTGTATAGAAACTTGTGAGCGTTGAAGCTCTCGCCGCCTTGTATTCATCGGGAGAAAGAAGCTCACGGAGCTGTTTCTGTTCGGTTTCCCAGCCGCTTGGTGCGGCTTCGCCTAAATTACCGCCTAAACTTTCGGCAGCTCTGTCTGTTGTAAATGCCTGCGGAATACCGCCCCAGCCTACATACTTTGCCATAACCGACTGTTCTTCGGGAGTTGCATAGCGGTTCTCGGCTTCGATTTTCTGCAATACCTGTATTGCTTCAACATTCGCCTTGAACTTTGATTTTGCACCGCCTGTCACAACATCATTAGCGTTGAAATGATATGTGTATGGAACACCGCTTTTCGGCTCATTCTTTGTAACGGTTATCTTTTCGGGAGCATTTACTGTCTGAGTTTCCGTCTGTTGTTCCTGCGTCGGATCTTCGGCTTTCTGCACAGGTGCAGAAAAAGCCTCATTTTTCAGCTTTGCAAGCTCGGCAGGAACATCAAGCTCTGTATTTCTGTCTGCGATTTCGATAAACCTGTCGTAATCGGAAATTTCAGTAAGAGCAAAGGTTGAAGTCTGTAAAAGTGCGGCAGCAGCTTCGTCAAGCTCCATTACCTCCTCCATCTCCCATTCGCCACCGTCAACGGGAGTAAGGTCGGGAGCATAAATTGTATACTCCACACCGCCCTCGGTCTGCTGAACTTCGATATATGTTTCATCACGGTTATCCATAAATACAGCACGTTCCTTTGCGGGCTCGTCTGTAATCTCTACGGGAATACCCTCTGCTTCCGCTTTTGCAATGATTTTTTCAAGGGGTGATTGCCTCGGTTCTTCGTCGGGAGAAACCCCGTATTCCTCAAGAACCTTTTTAGCCTGTTCAATCATCGCCCTGTCATAATCATCATCGGGAGTCTTGTACTTTAAAGTCCGCTTTGCGTCCTTGATACGCTCGTCAATATCCTTTTGTGTGACATATCGTCCCTCTGCAATAAGTCTGTCGATACGCTGTGAAACCTCGTTCCATTTCAGAAACGTTTCACAATCGGGAGTTGACATTGAACCTTTCTTGTAGCTTATACCCTTTGCGTCGTGCCATTCGTTGAAGCCTGACCGTCCCTGTCCGCCTGTGCCGTATTCGTTTTTCAGAAAAGCAATCTTCTCTTTTTCGGTATGCTCTCCCTTGAAAAATTTTTCAATACGGAACTTACCGTACTGCACACCGCTTCCGCCTGTCAACAGCTTGTCCTTTTCGTCCTCTGTCACAAAGAATTTAGGCTCATAGCTGAAATCTGATTTTGTGATAAAATCACGCTTCGGAAGCTGTAAATCTTTCAGACGTGAAAGCAGCTCTTTCGGCTTATGGAAATGGAAACGCAGAACATCTCTGTCCTGTTCGTACTGATGAATTAAATCTTCAAGTCCGTCAATATATTTCTGTAAGGTTGCGGAATCGGTAAGACTTGCCTTAATTCTTTCCGTGCTGTCGGGAAAACCTCCCTTGAACATTTCATCGGGAATGAAGTATTCTACCTCGCAATCCTGATGAAGATACCACAGCTTGCCTGCAATATCCTTCATATCGTTGTCAATCGCTCGGTCAATAATGTCCTGTGAACAGTATTCGCCGTTTTCAAGCATTTCACCGATACGCTCGGCGGCTTCGCTCCATTCAAGATGTGCGTTTTTGCCTTCAGGAAATGCGGTATTGCTTATAGCCACCGTAATTCCTGTGTTGTCCGTCCAGCTTGACACAAGTGCGGCACTGCTGAAATCGGGAGGTGCATACTTGTATCCTCTGCCGTTCTCACCAAATTCCTTACGGAGAAATTCAGCGTTTTCGGATACGCTCTTGCCTTTCTGGAACTGTGCTACAATTCTTTCAAGGCTTCTCGGCTCGGCACTTCCTCCACGCAGGACGTGATTTACCATATCCGTTGTGGGAGCAGTATGGGATACTGCAATATTCACAGGCTTTGCTCTTGTTTTCTTTTCTGTCTGCTCTATAGGAACAGGCTCTCCGAAAAATGTGAGCTGTTCGCCCTGTGTGTAAAAGGGTTCAGGTTCAGCAAAAACAGGCTCGGAAATTTCAAGTGCCTTTTCTGGAACAAACTCAAAGCCTGCCTTTGTGATAGTTTCCTGCCACTTACTTTCGGGAGAATTGTATATATTCTTCTCTCCGCTGTCATTCACAAGGGAAATGGAATATGTAGCTGCTGATTTTACTGTCCACAGCTCTCCGTCAAGTTTGACGGTATCGCCCTTTGCCAAATCGTCTGCATAATATCCGTTGACATCGTGAGTAATGGGAGAACGGAATATTTCAAACTGCTCCAAATCGTAGTTCTGAATATCCGTCAGCTTGTGAAGTTTACCGCCGATTTCAATATATGGAGTATCCTCGTCGGTACGCTTTACGGGAACAACGTAGCTTTTTTCGCCCTGCATAACCTCTGCGAATATCTGTCCGTCCCGTTCTGAAAAACTGCGGATATGCAGGTCATTATTCGGCTTGACAGCTTCAACGGAAAGTTTCGGCTTTTCATCAAGGTATTTACCCTTGTCGATAAGGTCAGCGGTAAAGCTCTGCACCAAATCCCAGCTTAACTTTGATTCCTTTGTACGAGAAAGATAACTGCCCTCCCAAACGGTAAGACCGTCAGCTTCCGCCTTGTAGCCTGCACGGACATCATTTATATCGAGCTCTGTATATTCTTCCATACGGAAAACAGATTTCATAAACTCACAGCGTTTATCATAATCTTCGTTTTCCTTGAAGAACTCTGCAATTTCATCACGCTTGACCTTGAAAAATCTGTCGTGCTTCATAATGCCGTTTATGATATTTTCGTCAAGAAGCGGCGGCAGCTCTGTTGTTTTCACAACCTCGTTGTTTACGATGACAGGTTCTTCCCCTGTCACAAGTTCGGGAATATACTCACGGCTCTCCATTGCCGCTTTGATAATGTTTCTGATTTCCTCTGCCTGCGTGTCGGAAAATCTGTCGGAATGGAATCTATCAAAGAACTGCACAGGGTCAAATGATGTATCGGCATAGTCCATAAAGACCATACCCGCCGTTTCGTAGCTGTCAAGGCGGCGATTGAAGTCAGCGTGCAGAAATCTGTTGATAAGATTCTGAACTACTACATTCTGAGTCTGAACACGATTTCCTCCATTATCCTGTGTTCTATCGTCAGCACTCTTGTTTTCTCCCAAGTCTGTATCTCTCTGAACGTTGTCGGACGGGGGTTCTGCTGTCGGTACTGTTCGTCCAGCTCCTGAAAGCGTTTCTCCGCTTCGCTGTCGATTTCCCTCGGAATTATGCTCCAGCGACCCTCCATCACGAATATCTGAACCTCTGTGGGATACTCCGTTTTCACCCACTCCTGCCACATTCTGCCCCACCTGCCTATCGGCTTTTTCAGAAGTGCCTGTTCTCTTGGGTTCTGTGTGTACTGGATTTCGGGAAGATACTGTCCTGTCGGACTTAATCTGTATGTCATTGCTTCGTTCTCTCCTTTGTTTAAGAATATTTACAATTTCTCGCTCCATTTCCAAAAGAGCGTCCTTTGCCGATTGATTTACGATATTGCAGAAACGGATAAGGTCACGGCTGTCCTTGAACATATCTGCGGCATTAAGGTTAATACCGCCAGATATTTTCATATCGCTGTCAAGTTCACAGCGGTTTGCGATTACAAATCGTACCGCTGAAACAACCGACTGCTGATATGTTGTAATATCCTTTTCTGATAGCTTCATCTGCCCTACCGCATACTGCATATCGGGCAGACGGCTTTTGATATTATCCACAGCAACAGCCGCAATAGTTTCCTGAATGTTCTTCCAATCCTTACCGTACTTTTCATTGATAACAGCGGTAAGGTCTGCGGATAAATCCTCCGTCAACTTCCAAAGCTCAGGAACACGCTTGCCGTTTGTCTGTGAAATATCGAAAAGGTGTTTGCATTTGCTGTCCTCTCCGAATACGGCAATACTGTATTCGCCCTTGTTTACAAGCCTGCCCAGCTTGTTCCAAGTTTCAAGAGTTGCAACCTTTGTGGCATTGGGGTTCTGCAGATATATGAGAACTGTGTCGGAAAAACTCCGCTTATACATCTTTGCTGAAAAACGTAGAAAATGTGCAAGCTCCTGTTTGTCCCGAAGCAGCTTTGTTGTTATGTCTGTCCAGTTTTCACGGACGGTTTGTAGTCTTGACATTTAAGGACTCCTCGTATAATAAATTTAAGGGTAATTTAAAGAGAACCCCTAT
Organism: Oscillospiraceae bacterium; assembly: GCA_051881815.1. Taxonomy (GTDB): domain Bacteria; phylum Bacillota; class Clostridia; order Oscillospirales; family Ruminococcaceae; genus UMGS363. The sequence continues at coordinate 19,735 of JBJEQP010000036.1, forward strand.
AAAAACTCTT
>JBJEQP010000037.1:0-18713 GCA_051881815.1 Oscillospiraceae bacterium
AGGCGTTTGACGAACGGCGTGAGAAAATTCGGGCTTTCAAGAGCGGTCTGACCGTAAATAGCAGCACCAAAGATATTGACCGTTACAATCAGATGTGCTTTGATGCTTGTCAGGATTTGCAGGATTACTCAAAACGGCTAAAAGCAAAAATCGACAAGAGCACATAAAATAAAAAGGTGCAACAAATGCACCGTAACCGTCAAACTCTCCCCCGACATAAAAACCCAGCCCTCCACCGAACCAAATCAGCGGAGGGCTTTTATCCACCCGATCATTCATTCCAAGGCATAACAGGCGCATCGGAAGTAAGCAGCCTGTCAAAATAATCCTCAACATTCAGACCATTAGCACAAGCAGTAACTGCAAGCGAATAAATCAAAGCACTTGCCCTTGCACCGTTCTGTGTGTTGGAAAACAGCCAGTTTTTTCCACAACAAAAAGTCGAATAGCATTTTCAGCTTTGTTGTCTATGGAAACATTCCATTCTTCGATATTTCGGAGCAAATACTATATGGTACTTGCAATTCCACTTCGAATGTGCTAAACTATTAATACTGTTCTAATACAAATAATTGGTAGTCAAGTTTCTTTTAAGGAAAACATATATAATGTATTTACGCTATTATTCGTTAAATGCAAGATTCTGTAATCTCCATCAAAAAACCAATTACTAATACCATACAATTCATCAAATGCAATAACTCTATCATTATTAATATCATATATAATTGGTATAGCTTCATAATTATTTGTAAATGTAACAAAATTATCGTCTGCGTTAAGTTTATCAATTGGATAAATAGTTTCTAAAATGCATTTGTCATTATTCCATGTATAAATTCCAAACAATGTTTCATGCTTTATCTCATCATTTTCAATTATATCAATTGAAAAAATCTGATTTTTATTTGTATCAATATCATGAATAAATGCCTCTATATTACAGCTAAACTTGCCGCTAATAGATTCAATATATTTATACGAATTATTTTTTTTAGAGAAATAAATAATCTCATCTCCTAAAGGCAATGGATTTTGGGCATCATCTACTATTTTTACTACGGTATCTGTATTTATATCATACTGATATAAAGATGCCCGTATTTGATCCTTATCTTTCCAAAAATCATCAAAATAAACAACATTGTCTTTGATAAGAATGTTATTATTGAATGGAAAATAATATAACTCGCCATTTGAATCCGTGGAATAATCAAATATTAATTTAAGGGATTTTAAATTTATATTGTATAAATACAAATCAGCGTGTGACCACCACTCGTTATCACCAATTTTTATAATCAAATATTCATTATTGTATGCACAAATATCATATACATAATTATCCATATATTCAAATATTGTTGTATAACTTTGGTCGTTTATTCCATATTTACCAAGTTCCTTTATTGAAGTTATTGCTCCATTTTCTTCATATAGATTTATAAGCAAATTATCAGAATCTAAAATCCCATAACATGATATTTTTAAATTTTTAATTTCTTTTGGTAATTCTATTTTTTTTATATCTAAAACAGATTCTGCTGAGACTATTGGACAATTAACTTTATATTGGTTAGAAATATTTTGTAATATTTCTTCATTCAATTCATTAGTGTTGTTCTTTAAACATCCACTAAAAAACAACAAAATAATTATACTTTCCAACAAAAAAATGTATTTGTGATTTTTAGGCATATTTATCATCCTTTTAAAAAAATTCACATATTTCATAATCAAATGTGTATATATCGCTGATAAATATGATAAAAAAGAATTTATCAGCGATATATACAAATAAACTATATTTGCTTATTATTTAGTTTCATCACTAAATATTACCAAACAATTCCTCTAGTAGAAGCAAAGGAAGCGAGCTTTGATGAAGATACAGAATAATATCTTGAAATATTATCAGACCATGAAATTACATCAGATTTGGCAGGATCGACAATATATATAATATCACCACTATTAGCGTATCCATCAACCGCAACCCAATGTGTAATAGAACTGGCAGGATATCCTGGTAATATACTTGCATGACCGCTAATATTTCCTTTAGAAGTACCACAAGCTAAAACACCATGCCCATTATTTATAGTTGCAACAACTCGCCTACTTACCTCATCCCCTGTTAATGTAGTTGCTCCAGCTGCGCCATAAGGATATGGTATATATACAAAACCTGTAAGTTCCTGTAACACGTTTGGAACAGGAAATTGATCTTTTGAATCTCCATTGGAAAGATACCATGGGCATGACAAATCCTTACTGTATACTTTTTCCGCAATTTCTTCTTGCGTCATATCGACTTTTTCAAAATCAAGTAAACTTTTTATTGCTGCGTAACCACACCAAAAGTTTTTTTCTTGAGCAACTTGATAAATTGCCAATCTTTTATTTGTTGTGTTTGCATATGTTGAATAGGAAGATATGTTGTTATTTAATAACATCTCATTCTCTTTCTTCCGGCTAAGATTGGCATAGTATTTATTATAGTGGTATGTTCCAATAACAGGTGCATTGTCAACGCTTTCTACCGCTTCTGTTTCAGTTGAATTTGCACTATTAATATCTAACGCTGTTACATTACTTCCAATTACTGAAACGCCTACTATAAAAGACGTTAAACTTGCTAAAAAACGAATTTTAGTTTTTTCATAATTAACAAATCCTTTCAAATTATAAATATTAACTTCCTGTTTGTAATTTCGACAGTTTTAAAATTCATTCTGCTATATACTGCAGCAATCACTTTAACATGGTAAGTTGCATTTGTCAATTGTTATCTATTCAGATATTTTTCTGTATTATGTCTGATTTAAATTGTCAGTTTTTTAATAATTAAAGCACTTCTTTTTAAGGATATTGTGTTGTTTTAATTTAAGGGACGGTCGATATTTCTGTCGATATGCTTATGCAAGTAACTTTGCCATTGTATATTGATATATTGCTACTGGTTAAGTTTGCATAAGCAAACCTTAGTTAAAGCATCTTTTCGTTAGAGAGCCACCAATCGTAATTGTAAGCTGTAAAATACAATGCCATTGTCCCTCTCATTAAATAACACTTGCTGCTGAATAAGCTTGGGTCAAAATCTTTTCCAAACTTAAATTCACCGTCATTAGTATAAATTTGCTCGCTGTCATACCCGATATGAGAAATATTTGCCATAATAACAGCTTGAATATATCCGAAGGTCATTAGCTAATAAGCCACTTAAGTTCAAAAAAGCCCTCACCGTAAGAAACACCGTCCAATTTCCAAGTATTATCCTCAAAAGCAAGACGGAAGGTAAACGGTTGAATTAAATCCTCATCGTAGCCCCATTCTTCTGCATCACCAACTCTTTCGCAGTTATAGGTTACGACCTTTTCGCCAAGTTCATTTTCGCCGACAGCATAATCAATAATCTGACTGTAACTCCAGCCTGCCTGACCGCCATCGCCGGAGCTAACATAAAAGCTTTCGTCCTTTATTGTATATGTACTCGGTGAATTTTCACACAATTCTTCGTAGCCTTTCTCTGTAAGTCTTAAATAGTCAATCAGGAACTGCTTTGAGTCATTGCCGTTCATTGGAACATAAGATTCTCTTGTGTCCGTATAAAGTCCAAGACTTTTCCAATAAATACCCGAAGTATTATACGGTTTCATTTCATCTATTGAAAGCGCATCATCATTATTCTGGCTGAGCTTCCAATTATAATCAATGCCGTATCCAAAGTACATTTCCGTTGCTTCTGAGAAAAATTTAGCTGCTGTTTTTCCGGCTAGCAAAATCTCATCAGATGTAGAATTTTCCGTAATAATTATTGAGGGCAATTCTACATTATCTATTAAGAGCTGAACCTTATCAAATGAAGCGGTTGGGACGGTGAATTCGCTTTCTTCAACATTAATATCCGGTTCAATTTCAAACTCTGACGTTAATTGTACACTTTGAACAGTTGTTTCAGAAACTGTGGTATCAATTGCAATATCCTGACTTCCGGAACCGCAGGAGGATAGTATAAATGTACAAATGATACATATTATCAACAATAAAATCCTTGATTGTTTGAACATATTTCCTCCTTATGGTCTATAAGTCCTTACCTGATAACCACCGGTTGATGTATTAAGCCACTGACCGGAAGAAGATACTGTTGTATTTTTTCCAAGGTCATTAGTGACTTGTGTACGTCCACCGACATCATTCCATGGGTCTATTCCAGCAAGTCCAGTTATGTAATCCTTGCCATTCTGAACTGTCGTTGATATCTTACCTGTTGAATCAAGAGTATATCCTGTTACAACCACCCAATGTTCGCCTATCTTACCACTGGAATTTTGATATGATGTATGTAACTGTACAACCCTACCGTTATCGATTTCTGAAACAATTATATTGGATAATTCCTCTTTAGTTAGACCACTATAATCATAAAAACCTCTCTGAGTAGGGGAGTATGTTTTATCTCCACTTACTAGTGAATAATTTCCAATTTTATCAGTTGTACCATTCGCTGTTGCCGTACCGTTAGAGTTGATTTTAGCCATCATTTCACAGCTTGTCTTACAGCAGTTTCCATAATACGTCTTGCTTGAATCATTTTGATTTAAGACGTAACTGGACGATACACTCTTATTAACAGGTTTACATAACAAGGAATAATAATTTTGTGCTCTTTTTGCATCATCAGCGCCATTTATAATAGGCTGCAAAGAACTGTTAAGAGAAACGCCGGCTTGTTTAGCAAATGCTCGCTTTTTATTCGAAATAATGCTTGTTGAGCCACTTATATTTGATGATGTTGCCGTTGTACTTTTTGTAGAAATTGTTTTGGGTGAATAAATGCCCAATATCTCGTCCACATCATTGGACAATGTAAACGTATCAGTATTGTTTTGTGCTACCTGTTCCACTGTCTTGTTACTGGTAGGTGTTTCATTCATTTTTATCACACTCTGCATCATTGAATATGCAGAAGCGTGATTTACATTTGTCTGAATTTCATTTAATGCCATATTAATTATCCTTTCATGTTTTAGATAGTAACTTCTTTGCTTGTTTTCTCAACAGTTTCCGATTTGGTTCCGCTATAAACTGTAAAAACAGTTCGTACATGGCAAGTACCACTGTCAAGGTTACTTTAGCTGTTGCTTAGCATATATCATATTAGTATTTATATTACCCAAGAGAAGTTAGCATTTTGATATAGGCAACAACCACCAAAAATTGTAAGGCAATTATTTATATTTTATTATTAGTATGTTTTAGTTACCGAATCAGAAACATTTTCGCTTGAACCGTTTCGGTTTACGGTAGCTGTTACGCTTAACGTATAAGTTTCACCTTTCGTTATGTCTGAAGTTGTCTTTGTAAATGCTAAAATCGTGCCTGTTGAAGATAAGTTGTTCCAAGATGCTATTACATCTCCATTACTTGCGGTAAGGGTTACTGTACAGTTCGTTATACTATTTGTTCCCGATTTACCTGTAATTGTACCTGAACAGGTTGCTTTACCGGAAGAAAAGCTCAATGTAATCTTTGTTCTGTTTGTGTCGGTATAATATGGATGAGCTTGTTCAGCGAATACAGAAATTGACAAACTCAAAAGTATACAACATGACATCATTAGTGCAATCAAGCACTTTATTCTTTTTTTGATAAGATCATCCTCCTTTATTGCCTTACATTATTTAAAACGAGGATTTTCGGATTTTTACTACAAATTATTTGGAACTTTTTATATTTTCAGCAATTTTAATAATTTCATCTTCAGAAATCTGTGCATCTATGCTATATTCATATTTTCCATCGAACCATATTAATGTATTAAGGTCATCTACTTCTGATTTATAAAAATAGTACCGTTTATTATTTTTGAATATTTCTTTATAGCTATGTGTTTCATTATCAATAGTTATCGAAGAATTTTCAGCAAAGCTGTAATCAAAATATAGATTATGCCCATCTTTAGATTCATAAGTAAGAAGATTTCCGTTTCCCATATAATACACCGAGCGAAGCTCATATCCTTCAGGAACATATCCAAGCCGAATAGTATCATCGAAAACAATATCTTCGGAATTTTCCTGATATGTATATTTATCATGTGTCGAAAAAATACTCCGAATAACATTACCAACAGCGGCGTACACTTCCTGTTGTGTAAGAAAGCCGCCAAACATAATTCCCATTACGGTCGCTGCTGTAACCGCAAATTTACCGATTACTTTACCGACTGTCTGTGCCTTTTCTTTTCTACCTAAACTTTTGATCAGTCTATTCATATTATGTTCGAACTGCGAAGAGAACTTGTGCGGCTCAATATTCTGTTCCGTTTCATCAAGCTCACGGTTCATAGATTCGATTAAGGCTTCTTTAATTACAGCATCCCAAAGGCGCTCGTTTGCTCCTCTACTTAACGGCATAACCATTCTCCTCCAATCTTGCTTTTAAAATGGCTTTTGCTCTGTAAATACGCATTTCGGCATTTTTTTCTGTAATACCCAGCAGTTTTGCAATTTCGCTGCTGTTGTATCCGTACAAATGCTTAAGAGCTAATGCGTCACGATATTTATTATCCATTTCATTGATAATATCCAGAACAAAGTTTATTCCGATATTCGAGAACACTTTATCAATATCAGGCATTTCAACATTACTGCTTACGAAAATATCATCGTCCAAAGGGACACTATCATTTGGCTTTTCCGTACGCAAAATATCATAAGAAGTGTTTCTAACTATAATAACGATAAAAGATGCCGTTTTACTACAAACAGGAGAGGATATTTTCGAAATATTTTTTGCTATCTTAAGAAAGCTTTCCTGCATCGCTTCTTCTGCAAGTGCCGTATTATGCAGAATAGACATAGCTTTTTGATGCATCATATCCTTATAATGATTGTAGATCTCTGCAAATTTTTCTTTATCGCTCGGATTGTCAATAAGCGCAAGATAAAAGCCTAACATAATAATCACATCCAATACTGTTTTTAGTCTAGTAATAACTATACATAATATACTATATTCGTTTATAAAAATCAAGAGCACCACCATAAAATGTGATGCTCTTTTGCTCAAACAACGTAAAATCGCCTTATTAACGTAAGCTCATCTTGTTGCGGTGGGATTACCGCAACAGAAAATGTTTACTATATGCCGTATTCCTATATTGAGGTAAACGGCAAAGAGATGAAAAATATTGCTGTTTTCGGCGACGACTACTCCCCCGCCAACGGCGAAAGACAGTTCAAAGCCATTGAAGGAATGCCCGAAACAATAGGCAATGATGAATTCTACTGCAGCAAGACCTTTGCGGATGAATCGGGAATAAGCGTCGGCGATACAGTTGAGCTGAATGTCAACAGCGAAAGCTTTATCCCTCGCAAGCTGACGCTAAAGCTTTCGGGATATATCAACACCGTTTATTTCGACCCGACCGGTAAGGGAGTTATGCTCAGCCGTGAGAATTACATCGCCTGCAACTCCGACGTACCGATGTACATACTTATCCGATGCGAAGAGGGTTCTGCCGACAAGCTTGTGGAAGCCATAAGCAAGTATTCCGCAGGAACAGTGGACGAGGTAAAGACTTACGCTGCCTATATTGAACAGATGAGAAAAGAGAACTCCAGCGAAACTATGATGATAAAGATGCTTGGATTTATCGGACTTGCTCTCACCTTTGTAGGTGTTGTAAGCAATCAGCTCATCGGCTTTGAGAGCAGAAAGCGTGAAAATGCAGTGCTGCTGTCGGTCGCAATGGACAGAAAGAAGCTGAAAAGAATGCTGCTTGTCGAAACATTGATCTCGAGCATACTGCCGATAATCGTTTCCGTGCCGATTGGAATTCTTCTTTCGCTGCCGATCAAATCGGTAATGTACAGCATCGGTACGGAGCTGCCGCTTGTGTTTAATATCCCTGATCTTTTAGGTCTTACGGTGATACTGCTGATAGTATTCGCATTCACAGTATTGTTCCCGTACAAATCGCTGAGGAAAATGAAGCTTTCCGAACAGCTCAAATATGAATGATAAAGGAGTAACAGACAATGCCAATCATAGATGTAAAAAATGTATCAAAACAGTTCGGAAAGGGCGACGCTGCCACCCGTGTTCTTGACGGACTCAGCTTTTCCGTTGAAAAGGGCGAATTTGTATCGCTTATGGGAGCGTCGGGAAGCGGAAAATCGACCATGCTTTATCTCATCGGCGGTCTTGACAGGGATTTTGACGGCACGATCGAGCTTTGCGGCGAAAGCATCTCGGGTATGAAGGAAAAACAGCTTTCAAAGCTTCGTCTGGAGAAGATCGGATTCATCTTTCAGTTCTACAATCTTGTGCAGAATCTTTCGGTAGCCGACAATATAATGCTCCCTCTCAACGTGCGAGGCAAAAAACGTGCAGAGCTTAAAGACCGACTTGACGAAATACTTGAACTGACCGGTCTTACCGACAAGCGCAAGGCTATGCCCTCACAGCTTTCGGGAGGTCAGCAGCAGAGAGTTGCTATCGCCAGAGCGATAATGGGAGAGCCGGAGCTGCTTCTTGCCGACGAGCCGACAGGCAACCTTGACACGCACATGACTGCGGAAATAATGCAGCTTTTCTCAAAGATAAACAAGGAGAAGGGTATCACTATCCTGCAGGTAACACATTCCTCCGAATGTGCTTCATACGGTACAAGGACTGTATTCCTTGAGGACGGACACGTTGTTGAAATGCTTTAAGCTTTGGTGATTTTTCATATTATGTTGGAGGAGAAAAGATGAATATATTGAAGAAAACAGGAAGTTTTTTTAAAGCGATGATACCGGTCATTGTTTATTGAAAATTTTAATAATATTTTTTAATAAATATTGACAATCAAAGAATAATGCAATATAATAAAATATGTAAAACCAAACAGCTTGTTTGATATTTTAACAAAAAACACAAAGTACAAACAGTTAAGGAATAATTCAAAATTATATGATCTGAAAGGAATGATCAATTTGAGCAAGGAAAAAACCAAAAGAAGAATAAGGCAGGCAACAGCTGCGGCTGCGGCTCTGCTGCTGGCGGCGGCATTTACCTTCCCGTCGGGAACGGAAATAATGGGGATAAGCTTCGGCAACGCTATTGTGGCGAATGCGGCGCAAGTTGCATCGGGCACAATGTCCAATTCTCTTAAATGGGTGCTTGATGATGCAGGCACGCTGACCATTTCGTACACCGGTTCGGGCAGTGGTGGGGCAATGAAAGACTGGACGTATTCAGATTACTATCAGGATAAAATCCCTTGGACAAAATATAACGATAACATTAAATCCGTAGTTATCGGTGAAAAAGTTACTTCCATAGGAAATTATGCCTTTTACAATTGCAGTAATATTACAAGCGTGGATATGGGAAGCGTCACTTCCATTGGACAATATGCTTTTAGTTACTGTACAAGCCTTGCAAGCATAACTATCCCGGACAGTGTCACTTCCATTGGACAATATGCTTTTAGGACATGTACAAGCCTTACAAGCATAACTATCCCGAACAGCGTTTCTTCTATTGGAGATAGTGCATTTTTCGGGTGTTGGGAACTTAACAACGTAACCATCCCTGATGGAGTAGTTTCCATTGGAGCAGATGCTTTTCGCGACTGCAGGAATCTTTCAAGCATAACTATCCCGAAAAGTGTTACTTCCATTGGGGAAGGTGCTTTTTTGTGTTGTAATAATCTTACAGCTATCGTTGTTGACGAAAGCAACAATAATTTTTCCTCGTCAGACGGTGTGCTGTTCAATAAAAACAAGACCAAATTATACGCATATCCTACTGGCAAAAGTGGTCCATATCAGATTCCGGACGGAGTTACTTCTATTGTAGGCGTGGCTTTTGGCGGCTGTGAGAACCTTACAAGCATAACTATCCCGAACAGCGTAACTTCCATTGGAGAAAGTGCTTTTGATGGCTGTGCAAATCTTGCAAGTGTTACATTCGGAAATGATCCAAAGCTTAATGACATTGGATCTTATACATTCATTTGCTGTACAAGCCTTCAAAGCATAACTATCCCGGACGGCGTTACTTCCATTGGGGAAAGTGCTTTTGATGGCTGTACAAGTCTTAAAAGCATAACTATCCCTAACAGCGTTGATTCCATTGGAACACAGGCTTTTTACAACTGTACAAGCCTTGAAACCATAACTATCCCGGACAGCGTTACTTCCATTAATAATTTTGCTTTTGAAAATTGTACAAGCCTTACAAGCGTAACTCTGCCTTCCAACAGCAGTTTTACTTCCATTGAATATGGTACTTTTAGCGGCTGTACAAGCCTTAAAGTCATAACTATCCCGGACAGCGTTACTTCCATTGGAACACAGGCTTTTGAAGGCTGTACAAGCCTTACAAGCATATCTATTCCTGACGGCGTTACTTCCATTTCAGATTGGACTTTTTCCCACTGTTCAAGTCTTAAAAGCATAACTATCCCTGACAGCGTTACTTCCATTGGAACACAGGCTTTTGAAGGCTGTACAAGCCTTACAAGCATATTCTTACCCGATGGTCTTGATGTCACAAATGCAGACATTCCCGAAACGGCAACACAGGTAAAATACACCGTTGCTGATAACAAGGTCACAATAACCGAAATTGCTTTGGGAACAGACCGGACATCCGTTGACCTTCCCGAAACTATCGGCGGTTATCCCGTTGCTGCTGTTGCCGATAACTGTCTGTCAATGATCGGCAGTCACACACATTATTACGACAGCAATAATACCTGCACGATCTGCGGTATTCAGCAGGCAACACAGAACGCAAGCGGATATTACGAGATCGGCAACGCAGGTCAGCTTTTCTGGTTTGCAGAGCAGGCTAACGGCGGAAATTACGGAATAAACGCAATCCTTGTGGATAATATTACCGTTAATACAGGTGTGTTAAAGTCCGACGGTACTATTGCCGATGATACAAGCGGATTCAGGAGTTGGACGCCTATCGGTAGCTTCTCTGACAATTACAAAGGCACATTTGACGGAGCTAACCACACTATCAGCGGTTTGTATTTTAATAATCCGGACGGAGAATATGTGGGCTTATTTGGTGTTAGCTGCGGCACAATAAAAAATGTCGGCGTTGTTGATTCTTATTTCAATGGTAAGCAGCACGTCGGCGGCGTGTGCGGAGGGAATAAGGGCACAATTTCAAACTGCTATAATGCAGGTGCAGTCAGCGTAACAGAAAATTATGTTGGCGGCGTGTGCGGAAGTGATGTTTTTGGTACAATCACAAACTGCTATAACACAGGAGCAGTCAGCGGTGTAGGTTTTGTCGGAGGCGTGTGCGGATATCAGATAGCCAAAGGAATTACAAACTGCTATAACACAGGTGTAGTCACCGGAACAGAAGAAAGTGTAGGCGGCGTGTGTGGAAGTAATGATGGGGGTGGCAGAATCACCAACTGCTATTACCTTGACACCATAAAAAACGACAGCAACGCAACAGCCAAAACCGCAGACGAGTTTGGCAGCGGCGAGATCGCTTATCTCTTACAGGGCGATCAGGCAACAGATGTATGGGGACAGACAATAGGCACAGAGAATTACCCCGTTTTCGGCGGCTCAAAGGTTTATCGGAATGAAACCTATAAGGGCTGTGCAGGTGAACCGGGCGACCCGACTTATTCCTATTCAAATACAGAGGAAAAGCCGGTTTATGCAGAGCATAAGCTTTCTCCGGTAGACGAGAAGGCTGCGACCTGCACAGAGGACGGAAACATCGAACATTACAAGTGCGATATCTGCGGAAAGCTCTTTGCAGACGATAAGGCAGAAACGGAGCTTACTCTTAAAGAAGTAACTATCCCTGCTGCTCATAAGCTTTCTCTCGTTGACGAGAAGAAAGCGACCTGCACAGAGGACGGCAGCATCGAACATTACAAGTGTGATGTCTGCGGAAAGCTGTTCGCAGACGATAAGGCAGAAACGGAGCTTACTCTTAAAGAATTAACTATCCCTGCTGCTCATAAGCTTTCTCTCGTAGACGAGAAGGCTGCGACCTGCACAGAGGACGGCAACATCGAACATTACAAGTGCGATGTCTGCGGAAAGCTCTTTGCAGACAAAAATGCAGAAAAGGAAATTACTCTTGAAGAAGTAACATTCCCTAAATCCGGACACTCTAAAGATGAAGGCATTGTAAATAAAGCATCTCTCACAGCGAATAGTATCACTATCAGCTACAATTGCCCGGTTTGCGGCGAATACATCGGTGAAGAAACCGTTTCTGTGACTATTACCAATGTTGAGGTAACAGCAGGCAAGGTCGTTGTGAGCTATAACATAACCGAAACAGGCAAGGCAAGGACATTGGAATATACTCTCGATGAAGTTACGGAAGCTCTCGTTGACATTATGAAGTCAAGCAACATTCTGCTTGTTATCGACTTTGTAAACAGCTTCACGGCTGCCGACACGGACGGTATTCTCACCGATGCGCAGCTTAAAGCTATTGATTATGTTCTTGCATACGATTTCGGTTAAAATCATATTTTTCCGCTAAACACAAAAATCACCGTTGTTCAGAACAGCGGTGATTTTTATTTTTGAGGGTAATACTAAAAACCATTTAGTTTTCGCTGCTGCTTTTTCTTGACATGAATGGTGTGATGGTGGTATAATATAGACTGCGGAAAATAATGCAGTATTGCACACCATTGTGATGAATAGATATGCTATAATTATAAAAATAATGCTATTTTGCACAAATTGATACAGCTGAATGATTTCAAAAATATGACGAGGTGATCGGTATGTCAGTTAAACGTCGGCTGTGCGGGAATTGTTTTTCTCCCATCAAGGGAAAGAAATGCAAAAACTGCGGCTTCACTGAGCCCCGTTCTTTTTCCGAACACGATGCGCTTCCTGTTGGTACCAAGCTCAACGGACGATATATAATCGGAAAAATACTTGGAAAAGGCGGTTTCGGCATTACCTATCTTGCCTATGACGAAAAAGAACACAGGGCGGTGGCGGTCAAGGAATATTATCCCGAGGCGGCAGTGCGTGCAGAGGATAATATCAGTGTGGAACCTATGACATCATTTCAGCAGGAGGAATTTTCCCAAGGTCTGGAGAGGTTTTTCAGAGAAGCCGATATCATTCGCAATTTCAGGGAAAGCACTGATATACTGGGACTTTACGATGTTTTCCGAATGAACGGAACTGCATATTACGCTATGGAGTTTTTTAACGGCATATCCCTAAAAAGCTATGTGAGCGGAGGAAAAAAGCTTACTGAGGGACAGGCTGTAAGTATTGCAGAAATGCTTCTCCGCGCCTTGTCGGTAATACATAAGGGCGGAATAGTTCACAGGGACATATCTCCCGATAATATTATGCTGTGCACAAACGGCAGAGCAGCGCTTATCGACTTCGGCTCCGCCCGTATGCTTGCAAACAGCGAGCATCAGGATATGTCGGTGATACTGAAAGATGGCTTTGCCCCTCTCGAACAGTATCAGCGCAAAAGCAGCCAGGGAAGCTGGACGGATATTTATTCTCTGGGAATGTCAATTTTTTACGGGCTGACGGGAAAATCCCCCGAAAATCCAATTATTCGGCTTGAGGACGACAGTATGTTCATAGAGGAAACGGACAAGCTTTCCGAGGATATGAAAAAAATACTTCGAAAGTCGTGCGCCGTTAAAAAAGAAGACAGATACGAAAAAGCCGAGGATATGCTGGAAAATATAAACAGCAGTTCCATCTCCCCCGAGGAGATAGAGATAAATATTGAAGCAGCTTCTCATAACAATGTAAAAGGCTGCAGGAAAAGAAAAACGCTGATCGCCGTTATATCGGCAGCGGCAGCGCTTGTATCATCAGCGGCGATGTTTCTGCGGAATGATGCCCCTTCAGAGGTCAGGATCGGCAGTGAAATGTTTTCGCTTGACTCCACCGAGCTTGACCTTCAGAACAGGGAGCTGACAAATTCTCAGATATCAAATCTCAGGCATATGAAGAAGCTGAGATCTCTTGATCTGAGCAACAATTACATAACCGATATGTCCTGTCTTGACGGGCTGTCGGAGCTTGAAAGCATCTGTTTCGACAACAACAATATTTCTGACATAAGCTTTATGCGTTCTATGACGCATTTAAAGCATATAAGCGGAAACAACAACAGTATATCGGATATTTCGGTGTTAAGCGGTATGACCGAGCTTGAAAATGTGTTTCTGGGGGATAATTACATCACCGACATATCGCCCCTGAGAAACAGCAGGGGGCTTGTTTATGTAGGCTTTGACGAAGCACAGATAGGTGATATTGAGGCGCTTTCGGGAATGACAGAGCTTAAAATGGCAGGCTTTTCAGGATGTGGTCTGGAAAGCATTGAGCCGCTTCGTGACTGCAAAAGCCTGGAGCTTGTATATTTCGGCAGAAACCGCTTGACAGACGTATCTCCGCTGTCGGGCTGCAATATAAAGGAGCTTTATCTTGACAACAACCGCCTTTCGGGTCATACCGAAACCTTTGAGGGCATTACTCTGAACGGCTTTGCCTGCGTTGAGGGCAACGGCTTCACCGAGGATGAGATACAGAATATCAAGTTTAAAATGAACGGTGAATTCAATATTTATTATTAAGGGGTGATGACAGTGCAGACAACAGATATCGAAAGAATGATAAAACGAACCAAAAATCTCAATATGGACATTATCATGAAAAATCAGGCTCCCACCTTCAGCGAATATGTTCTCAGTCTGCTGGAGGAAAAGGGGGTCAAGCGCAGCCGACTGATCCTTGCCCTCAATCTTGACAGAAATTACGGCTATCAGATATTAAACGGCACCCGTATCCCCACCCGCAGTCAGATAATCCATATGGGGCTTTATCTTGGTCTGGACGTGGCTCAGGTGCAGAAAATGCTGACTCTCGGAAAAAGAGAAGCACTCTATGTCAGGCGCCCCGAGGACGCAAAGGTGGTCCATTGCCTCGAGCATAAAATATCCTATGAAAAGGCCTGCGAATTTATCTGGGAAAATGAATAATCCCAAAAGCTTCGTTACTGAAAAACGGAGCTTTTTTATTATAGATAACAATGCAGTTCTGCACACCATTTTTGAGGGGAATATGATAGAATCAAAGTTTTATATTAAGGAAACGCTGATTAATACGATTATAATTGAGGGAAAATAAAGTGGACGTACACCCTGCCGTTTTGGCAGAATGTACGCCACTGCATGACATCCGGTCAATAATATGATCGTATGTACATCTCTGAATAAAAAATACTTGGTTTCGTCAGGCTTTATACCTCTATCTCGACGGAAGCCTTTTTCTTGTTGGAGCTCAGAAGCTTTGCGCTTGTTATCTCAAAACCGGGGCTGAAGGTGTCGCCAATCTTTACGGAGCTCTTGGCAACGGGACCTACATAGATGTTATTGATAGACTTGTCCTGATACTTGGAAAGGTCAATAATTATAGTGCCATTCTTTTCAGAGGCATAGTATTTTTCCTCCCAGCCCACGCCGTCTGATGCCCAGCCGTGGAGAACTACCACAACGCCTGCTGTGTTCTTAGGAGCTTTCATAGTGTAGTTGATCTTTATTGCCTTATAGCCCTTCAGGCTCATTCCGTTGGGATATTCAAGGATATTAATAAGCTGGAGCCTATCGGGCTTTCCTGTGGGAACATCACCGCTTGGAGACCAGTCCATAGCTTCTTTGATCTTGCCGCTGCTGTAGCTGCCCGTGCCCAGGGTCAGATTCGGCTTTGTTTTAGAGCCCTTGATGCTAACTATTTTACAGTCCCAGTTCCGGAAATAGATGCTTTTCAGCTTTTTGGTACCCAGAGCCTTGTATATGTCGTTTACGCTGACTACTGCTGTTATAGAGGACTGGTTGGATTGCATGGTTCTCGCTTCATACATTTTATTCTTGCTTCCCGTATCGGCGCCTTTTGAGGTGATGCCGCCGATAGCAACTGCCGCCCACGGACAATATTTTTCGTCGCCGTGGCTTCCGGGATGAGTACACTTTTTAGCGAGGTCCGGCTTGAAGGTTATGCTGAGATACTTATACCCGCTGAGCTCGCTGTATGACATAGAGGGTGTACCCTTTTCGTAGGTCACGCTGAGCTTGATGCTGTTGACCTTGAAGGTAAGGGAATCATTTTTATTGTCGCTCCATAAGCCCGCATTTATGGACAGGTTTTGGTAGTTGGATATCTTAGCGCCCGCAAGTCCTGCGACCTTCTTGCTTGAAATGCTGCCGCTGTAAGTATAGGTGCCCTTTTTCTTGTCATACTTATCAGTCTTGTCGGAAATAGTTTTGTTTTCGGGAACGTTAGCGTCCACCCATTTTCCCTTAGAATTCACGCCGCCTGCATAGGGGAACAGGTTTATTTCATAATCGTTCCTGTCCGTTTTGTATTCCCATGTGTAATCAGCCTCAATATTTTTCACCTTGATGGAATACACATCGGCATAGTCGCCCGTTGCTTCTAAGACTGCCTCTGCGACCTCATTTGTGCGATCATTGACGTCATCGGGATTTCCGACAGTAAACTTGAAATCTGTGGAGAGAGTCTTGTACTCCCCGTCAGAACCTACCTTGGAGAAGCTTATGCTTTTAGAAAAGTTTCCGGGAAGGGTGACAACAGCGGTCAAAGTATTATCCGCTGCAGAAACTGTGGCAGTGGGAAGCGCCACGATACAGCTTACTGCCATTGCCGAAGCAGTCAGAAGAGCAAATACCTTTGATTTTTTTTGTCCGGTCATAATAAATACCTCCTATATAATGCTTTGAGGATACATCCCTTTTTATTATAACATAGTGATTTGTATTTTTGGTATGCAAAAAAGCACACCTTTTTCTCGACCGGTTCTGCAGTCGGCTTGTTAAGAGCTGCTGCCCATTCCGCTTCCCTCGTGAGTGCAGAAAGGCTTGATAGTCTTGCCCGAAAAATCGAAATGCTCCAGAAAAGTGAAAACGCACATTGGCATTGTTCCCCAGTAATTCGGAAAGCCAAGATATATCGTATCATATCCGTCAAGGCTTTCGGGATATGTTTTTATCTCGGGACGTGCGTTTTTCTCCTTATCCTGCTTTGCCTGTTCGATGCAGTCATTGTAATTGTCAGAATAGAGCAAAACAGGCTCGATCTTGAACATATCCGCACCGGTAAGCTCATGCAGGATATTTGCCGCAGCTTCCGTATTTCCGACAGCAAGTTTTTTTATCGCTCCGCTTACATAATTCTCGCCTGTGCGTGAAAAATATACGATCATTGCAGACATTTCATCAACTCCTTTGACGATATTATACAACATTTTACCTTGACAGGGAATATCCAATATGTTATGATAATATCAACTAAAAGTTTATACTGGAAGTGATAAAATGTTTAATCCTCAACTGAAAGCCTTTGTGACCGCAGCCGATTGCGGTAGCTTTACAAAGGCGGCGGAAAAGCTGTTTATATCTCCCACAGCGGTAATGAAGCAGATAAATGCACTTGAAGATCATCTGGGACTAAAGCTGATGCTTGTGACGATTCCTGTTGAGTGGGATCATACCATACCTTATGGGATATTATTCGCAAAGGACCCTCCCGAGGACGTGAAACGGCTGATACAGATCGTTCGGGAAATGCTGTGAACGTCAGACGGCTGATGAAAATATAAGAATTTTCCACCTTTTCACCCGCTTTGTCTACTTACAAATTAATCATAGTGTGCTATAATATTTTCAGATCATCATTCGGAGGTAAATACTATGCTTAAACAGATAAATATTGAAAATGCACATCTTCTTCCGGGACTTTTCAAGGAACGTGCCGATGTAAACAGGGCGTATCTTATGGAGCTGAAAACCGAAGATCTGCTCCAGAATTTCTACCTTGAAGCAGGTATCCGTACCGACAGAGATGTTACCGAAATGCATCTTGGCTGGGAGTCGCCCACCTGTCAGCTGCGAGGACATTTCCTCGGTCACTGGCTGTCCGCCGCCTCAATGCTCATTGCACAGAATAACGACCGTGAGCTGAAAGCAAAGCTTGATATCATCATTGACGAGCTGGAACGCTGTCAGAAAATGAACGGCGGAAGATGGATAGGCTCTGTTCCCGAAAAATATTTTGAAAAGCTTGAAAAGAACGAGTATATCTGGTCACCTCAGTACACTCTGCACAAAACTTTGCTTGGACTTTATCACAGCGCAATGTATGCCAAAAACGAAAAGGCGCTTGACATTCTGAGCAATGCCGCTGACTGGTATCTTGACTGGACTGCGGATATGCAGAATAAAAACCCCCACGCCGTTTACAGCGGCGAAGAGGGCGGTATGCTGGAGGTATGGTCAGGTCTGTATCAGCTTACGGGAAACGAAAAATATCTCACCCTTGCGGAGAGATATTCCCGCCCGTCCATTTTCAAAAAGCTTGACAATGGCGGCGATCCCTTATCAAACTGCCACGCAAACGCAAGTATCCCTTGGGCGCAGGGAGCTGCTAAAATGTATGAAGTCACGGGAGATGAAAAGTGGCTGGGTCTTGTAAAAAGCTTCTGGAAATGCGCTGTCACCGACAGAGAAGCCTTCTGCACGGGCGGTCAGAACTCGGGCGAGTTCTGGATCCCTCCCCACAAGCTTGGAATGTTCATCGGCGAGCGCACCCAGGAATTTTGCACTGTTTACAATATGGTTCGGCTTGCGGATTATCTTTTCCGTT
>JBJEQP010000038.1:0-68424 GCA_051881815.1 Oscillospiraceae bacterium
ACACACCTCCTTGCTACGGCATCTACATCTGCGGCAAGGTATTCAAGTGGATCAAAAAGATGGGCGGTCTTGAGGCTATGAAGGCTCACAACGAGAAGAAGGCTGCTATCCTTTATGATTACCTCGATCAGAGCAAGCTCTTCAAGGGCACAGTTGAGAAGAAGGATCGCTCTCTCATGAATGTTCCTTTCGTTACAGGCGATGCCGATCTCGATGCAAAATTCGTTAAGGAAGCAAAGGCTGCAGGCTTTGAGAACCTCAAGGGTCACAGAACTGTCGGCGGCATGAGAGCTTCTATCTACAACGCTATGCCTATCGAGGGCGTTGAAAAGCTCGTTGAATTCATGAAGAAATTTGAAGCAGAAAACGGCTGATCAATGCGTAATTCGTAATGCTTAATGCGTAATTATAGGATTCGCCGATTTGTCACGGATAAATGATAAATTTGCGTAGGGGCGGATCCCATATCCGCCCGTCAAAAAAGCATATTTTTTGAAAAATCTATTGTAGGGGACGGTTTTCCCGTCCCTTGCGATGTTTTATTTCGGTTTATAAATATATAAATTGGAGGTAATCTCTCATGTACAATATTCAGACATTGAATAAGATATCGAAGTACGGCACAGACAACTTTGACACAGCAAAGTATACAGTTGCCGATGAAGTTGCCAATCCTGACGCTATCATGGTTCGTTCCGCTGCAATGCACGATATGGAATTCGGCTCGAATCTCCTTGCTATCGCTCGTGCAGGCGCAGGCGTAAACAATATCCCCGTTGACAAGTGCGCAGAGCAGGGTATCTGCGTATTCAACACACCCGGCGCAAACGCTAACGCTGTTAAGGAGCTTGTTATCGCAGGTCTTCTCCTTACATCAAGAAAGATCCCCGACGCTATGGCATGGGCACAGACCCTCAAGGGCAACGGCGCAGAGGTCGGAAAGATGGTTGAAAAGGGCAAGTCCCAGTTCGCAGGTCCCGAGATCATGGGCAAGACACTCGGTATTATCGGTCTTGGCGCTATCGGCGTTCTCGTTGCAAATGCTGCTATCGCACTCGGCATGAAGGTTGTCGGCTACGATCCGTTCCTTTCCGTTAAGGCTGCTTTGAGCCTTGATCCTTCGGTAAAGACTGTTTCGGATGTAAAGGAGCTTTACGCTGCTTCCGATTATATCACTATCCATGTTCCTTACAATGCAGATACGAAGGGTACTATCAATGCTGACGCTATCGCAGCAATGAAGGACGGCGTTCGTGTACTTAACTTTGCAAGAGGTGAGCTCGTTGACAACGCTGCTATCCTTCCTGCACTCGAAAGTGGCAAGGTAGCTGCATACATCACAGACTTCCCGTCCGATGAGGTTCTTGGCGCAAAGGGCGTTATCGCTGTTCCTCACCTTGGTGCATCCACTCCCGAATCGGAGGATAACTGCGCAAAGATGGCTGCTCTTGAGCTTATCGACTACATTGAAAACGGCAATATCAAGAACTCCGTAAACTATCCCGACGCTGCAATGAACGCTGCCGGAACAAAGATATGCGTAATGCACAAGAATGTTCCTGCTGTTATCTCCGCACTCACGACAGCTCTCGGCGATGCAGGACTCAACATTGACAATATGCTCAACAAGTCTAAGAAGGACTACGCTTATACTCTCCTCGATGTTGCAGGCGATGTAAGCGACGATGTTGTTGCAAAGCTTACTGCTGTTGATACTATTATCAAGGTAAGAGTTATCAAGTAAGAGGGGATGCTCGCAGGCAGCTTTGCGTTAAGCCGAGTTAGTTTTTTATAAAAAAGCAAGATCACCCTGTCATAGCACAAATTGTTATGACGGGTGATTTTTGTTTCCCGTGTTGCAGTTTGCACAAAAAGAAGCAAGCAAAATCGGGGATGTAAACGTTGACATAAGCAAGTCTTATTTGATATAATATAGAAAATGAAAACTGACGGAGGGTTTTTATGGCAAATTACAAAAAGATCACTGCAGCTGCGCTGGCTGTACTTATGGCTTCGGGTCTTGCAGCCTGCGGAAGCGGTTCGGATATCCCCGAGGAAACTACCACACAGGCGACAGTTCCGATAAATACTGCAGAGCTTTCCGAAGAAGAAGCAGAGCAGGTCAAGGGCGTTGCCGATCTTCTTACGGGTGAGCTTGAAAACAAGACGATCAAGTGGTTCTCGTTCTATGATCCTTTCCATGCTACGACTTCGGGCAACACAAAGGCTCTTTCACTTGAACTTTTTGAAGAAAAGTATGACGGTGTTATCGAATATATCCCGACAACATGGGATAAGCGTTTCGACGACCTTTCCACGAAGATCATCGGCGGCGAAGGTCTTGACTTTATCGCAGGCGGCGACCTTGACTCATTCCCGAACGGTGTAACGAACGGTATGTTTGAGCCTGTTGACAGCCTCATCGACTATGACAGCGACCTCTGGGCACCGGTAAAGGAGCTCAACGATATGTTCTTCCTCGGCGGAAAGCACTACCTCATCGCAACCGCTGCAACAACGGGTCAGGTCGTTTACTACAACCGCCAGACTATCGAAGCATACGGTCTGGACGACCCTGCAGATCAGCTTGAAGAAGGCACTTGGACTTGGGATACCTTTAAGCAGGATCTTCTCGAATTCTGCGATCCCGATGCAGGCAACTTCGGCCTTGACGGATGGTTCAACGAAAAGCCGCTCATGATGACATCGGGCGCTCCCGCTCTCGAGATCAAGGACGGAAAGCTTTCCGATAATTTCTACAGCGCCGATCTTGAACGTGCAATGAATTTCCAGAGAGAACTTTTTGACAACGGACTTATCCTTGACAAGAATCTCACAGGCTGGAAAACTCATATCGAATATATCGGCGAAGGCAAGGAGCTTTTCTACATAAGCGGTCTTTATGAGATCAACTCTGCTCCCGATATCTGGACAAAGACCTTCGGCGAACCCGAGGATGTAATGTTCGTTCCGCTTCCGAAGGATCCGAACGCTGACGCTTACTATCTCCCTGCAGGTCTTGAAGCTTATATGCTCTGCAAGGGCGCGCAGAACCCCGAAGGCGTTATCAAGTTCATGGAATGTATCCTCGCAGCAAACAGCGATGACAGAACAAAGCAGATCAACCGCGACAAGAGCATCAACGACTTCGGCTGGACCGAGGAAATGCTCGCAATGCAGGACAAGATCAGCGAAATGACAGCAGAGCATCCTGTTTATGATCTCTGCAACGGCGTTCAGCCCGACCTCAACTCCCTCGTTGACAGCGGTCAGACAGGTGTAAGAGCTGCATTCCAGGGCGGCGACTGGGCAACGGTAAGAGAGGCTCTCGAAACAGCTGCAAAGATCTACATTGATGAATTCAATGCCGAAATTGAAGCTATGCAGTAAAACGGTAATAAATAGTTAACAAAAGATTTACAAATAACTTAATCGTTTAAAAAGCAAATCGGGGCGAAAATCACCTCGATTTGCTAATTTTTTTGTGAGAAACCACAAAAACGTTATAAATCAAATATTCAAATTCAACATTGACTTGAAAAGCTGTTTTTGATATAATATATTTGCTAATATAAGGTGTACAAATTATCTCGTTGTACATTAGGTTTTATAGTCCCTTTCAAGGGAAATATTTGGAGGTTACAAATGAAAAATACCAAGAAGATACTTGCAGGTATTATGGCTCTTTCAATGACTGCAGCTCTCACTGCCTGCGGCGACAATGGAACAGAAGGCGGCAATACAGCAGAGGAAACAACAACCGTCACCACTACCACTGCCAAGACTGTTGCTATCAACGATGAAGGCCTTAAAGATGGCGAACAGGAAAGTCTTGATGCAGTTATGGAACAGCTTCAGGACGTTGAGATGGAAAACAAGACAGTCAAGTGGCTCGCTCACTATGACCTTAACCCCAGCACTACCGGCGCAAGCAAGTCCGTTGGCCTTGAAATGTTTGAACAGAAGTACGGCGGAAAGCTTGAATGGATACCTACAACATGGAATTCTCGTTACGATGACCTTTCCACACAGGTTCTCGGCGGCGGCGGCGTAGATATCTTCCCCGGCGACGATACAGCTAACTTCCCGAAGGGTATCATCAACGGAATGTTCCAGCCTGTTGACGATTATATCGACATCAACTCTGCTGTATGGCAGAATGTTTCAGCCGGAATGGATCTGTTCAAGTTCGGCGGAAAGCACTTTGAACTCGTTACATCCATTACACCGGAAGCAATCGTAATTTATGATAAGTCCACTATCGAAGCACAGGGCTTTGACGATCCGTGGGAGCTTTATGAAAAGGGAGATTGGAACTGGGATACCTTCAAGTCCATGCTCTTTGAATTCGTTGATCCCGATTCCTCACAGTACGGTCTTGACGGCTACTGGAATGAAAAGGCTCTTCTTATGTCCGCAGGCGTTCCTATGGTTGGTCTTTCCGCTGACGGCGGCGTACAGAGCAATGTTAATGATCCTACAGTTGAAAAGGCAATGAACTTCCAGTATGAGCTCAATCAGAACGGCTGTAAGTTCCCGAAGGAACAGTTCAGCTGGAATGAGCAGCCGCAGATGCTCGGCGAGGGCGCAGAGCTGTTCTACATAGTTGGACCTTACTGCGTACAGGCCGCTCCCGAAACATGGTCTGTCGGCGTTGAGCCTGAAAACCTCGGTGTTGTTCCCGTTCCTTCTCCTGCAGGCTCCGATCCGTACCAGGGCGCAAAGATCAACGGTTTTGCTCTCTGTAAGGGTGCTGCTAATCCGCAGGGCGCTGCATTGTTCGCTGAATGTAATATCCTTGGTGCTGCTGACGAAAGAGCTATCGCAATTTCCGACAGAAAGGCTTCTGACGACTATAAGTGGAGCCAGGAGATCATCGACAAGATGAAGGAGATCGAAGAACTTGCAAGAAAGTATCCTGTTGTTGAATATGCTACAGGCTGCTCGTCCGATATCGCTTCCATCACTACAGACGGCGGCGATCAGATGGGTATGAGAGCTGCATTTGACGGCACAGACTGGGCAACAATGAGGGAAACTATCGCTGATACAGTTAATATGCTCGTTGAGGAAGTTGACCAGAACCTCAAGACTGCTATCAATTCCTGATTTTATTCTAATAAATAAAAAACACGACCGCTGTTCCGATTTTTCGGAGCAGCGGTATTATACTAATCCCCATTTAACCTGTAGATAAATTAGGCAGCTATAATTGCGCCACTCGTCGTCAAGCTCCCTTGACAGGCGGCAAGCCTGCCTGCGGTCGCTTACCTTGATTGGTGCAATTCTATCTGCCGACTTTATCTACAGAACAAATGGGGATTAGTATTAATTTATTACAAAATGGATAAAAATTTCATTTACCACTTCCATTTGCGGCTGAAATTTGGTATAATATAATGTGCATATATCTGAATAATTTTTCTCCCGAAAGGAATGGTAATATATATGAAGAAAATAGCGGTTTTGTTGTCCGTTCTGCTGCTTCTTCCGCTGCTTATGCCGATAAAAGCCGACGCAGTAACATTTACGCCGAATTTCACCGTCAACAGTGAAGCTGCGGTGCTGATAAACCTTGATAAGGATATCGTTGTATATGAGAAAAATCCGACAAAGAAGATATATCCTGCTTCTTTGACAAAAATAATGACGGCGATAGTCGTTCTCGACCATGTCAAGGATCTCGACAATACCGAGTTTGAAGCTCCGCTCGTTGTTTTTGACGAGCTTTACGGTCAGGGTGCGTCCGCAGTAGGCTTCTCACGAGGAGAGGTTGCAACGGTCACCGATCTTATGTACTCAATGCTTATGTATTCGGCGTGTGAGTCGGCAGGCATCCTTGCTTACAATGTCGGAAACGAAAGCATCCCGAACTTTGTTGATATGATGAACGAGAAGGCAAAGGAGATCGGCTGCACGGGTACAAGCTTTGCAAATCCGCATGGACTTTTCGACGAAAACCAGTACACAAACGCCCGTGATATGGCGCTTATCGCAAAGTACGCCGTTGAAAATTATCCGAAATTCGTTGAGATCGCCTGCACGACCGAATATACGATGAAAGCGACAAACTACCAGGCAGAAGGCTGGGCAACGATCTATCACACGAATAAAATGCTCCGTCCGAGCTCCGATTACTATTATCAGTATGCAAGAGGACTGAAAACGGGTACTCTTGACGAATCGGGAAGAAACCTTGTTTCTATGGCTCGTAAGGACGGCAACAACTACCTCCTCGTTACAATGGGTGCGCCTATGTATGATGCCGACGGAAACGCCGTCAACGGTCAGTTCGAGGATCACAAGAACATCTATGAATGGGCATTCGAGAATTTTTCCTACGAAAAGATACTTTCAACAGGTCAGGAAATAACCGAGCTCCCCGTTAAGCTCGGTCAGGATCAGGATCACGTTCTCCTCGTTCCCTCGGAGGATTTCTATACGCTCTGGCCGAAAACGCTTGATACCTCCAACCTCAAGACCGAGATAAACACCTCGGAAGCGCTCGATGAGGACGGAATGGTGATGGCTCCCGTTGAAAAGGGTCAGAAGCTCGGCACATATACGCTCTCGCTTTCGGGAGAAATACTCTGTACGGTCGATCTTGTTGCAAAGGACGGTGTAGAGCTTTCTCGCATCGACTATAATATACTTAAAGCCAAAGCGTTCGTGAACTCGTTCTGGTTCAAGCTTGCGGCAGGCATTGCGGTTGCTCTTATCGTGATATATACGGTGCTTCTTGCAATTGCAGCCAAGAAACGCAAGCGCAGAAAGCACGTCAACGGAAAAAGAAGATTTTAAGGAGGCTTTTTTATGGAAGAAAAGAAAAGGATCAGCATTTCAAGTCTTGTTCTCGGCATTGTCGGAACGGTTTTTGCGTTCTTTATCCCTGCTGTGACATACGGCTGTTCGATACCGGGTCTTGTACGGGGCGTAAAAAAGCGTAAGATCAAGAACTGTACAGCAGGCATCACGCTCAATATCGTGGCACTTGCGATAGCGGTGTTCAATTCGCTCGCAGGTATCCTTGTCACGTTAAAGGTCTACGGTTCGGAAAAGAGCGATGAAAGCTCCTGCGGAGAGGAATGATCGTATCAGATGAATAAGGTTATGGCGGTGCTGAAGAACAAGTGGTTCATACTGTTCATAAGCATTCTCAACGGCGCATATACGATAGGACTGCTCTATTTTGCGTATATTGCGGTGTTTTATAAGATCGAGTTTGAAAACACGGTGAAGTTTGCGGTCGTTTATTCCGCTGTTTCCGTTATTATCGGACTTTTTATGTATTATACAAGGCGTTCTGCGCTCACAGCGGTGTTCAATATTCTGAACCTTGCGGCATTTCTGCCGTCGCTGCTGCTCAACTGGGGAAACTGGCCGCTGCTTATACCGGCTGCGATAGTAACGCTGTTCGGTTTTTTCTCCTGCAAGATGAACGAAACGGTCAAAACGGTGTTCGGAACGATCTTTCTGCTGGTATATATTATCGGCTGTATAATTTTCTTCCTTGTGATGAATGTCTTTGTTGTAAAAACGACCGATACGGTGCTTGAAAATGGCGTTTCGCCTTCGGGAAATTTCCGTTACTACGTTCTTAACGTTGAAAACAAGTCATCGGGAAAAACTGCGGTATATATCGAGCCTAACACGATAGATATTGATGTTATGGGAATGTTCAAGCTTGATACGACTGTAAAGAAGCTTGTCAAGCAGGCGAACAACCCGACAACAATGGAGCTTCGCTGGGACGGCGATCTGCTCTATATCAACAACGAGGAATACTTCGACGAAAAGGACTTCTATTCGTCCGAAGAAGGCTATGTCTTCACCGATGACAACTGGACGCACACCTACTTCAACGCCGATTATCCGATCTTCGATTCAATTTACACAATGGTCGAGGCGGTAAAGAAGTTCATCGCAAAGCTCAAAGGCGATCAGGCTGTGCTTATGCTTATCGGATAAATGCTTTTTCGCCGCAAAGGGGTGACCCTTTTGCGGCGAAAATTTTTGATTTTTTTCAAAAAAGCCTTGACAAGAGGAAAATCGTGTGATATAATATGAGGGTTGTTTGACAACGGCTATCGTGTTCTAAAGACAGCAGGTGGTTTTTACCGTAAATCCTGCCGAGGAAAGATCGCTGAAGTATAAGATACTTTCGCCCTTTTCAGTCTTTGACCGAAAAGGTTTTTCTTTTTTCGGATCCGGCAGCAATTGTTACCAACCGATCTATGATTTGATACCAAGCTGTCTTCAACGGGATTACGTTTATGACGGATAAGGTATTATGTACAATTACGGAGGTGAAAACATTATGCCAAGCGCAAAGGTACTTGAATCCAAGAAGGCAAGAGTTGAAGAGCTTACCGAAATTATCAAGAACGCTGTATCGGGTGTTATCGTTGATTACAAGGGTATTTCCGTTGCAGATGATACCAAGCTTCGTAAGGAACTCAGAGAAGCAGGCGTACAGTACTTTGTAGAGAAGAACTCTATGCTCCGTTTCGCTCTTAAGAACGCAGGTATCGAGGGTCTTGATGATGTTCTCGAAGGAACAACATCTATCGCTCTTTCCAACGACGACCAGACTGCTCCTGCTCGTATCATCGGTAAGTATATCGAAGGCGCAGACGAAAAGTCCACTTTCTCCATGAAGGCAGGCTTCATCGGCGGCGAGGTTTACGACAAGGCAGGCGTTACCGCTCTTTCCAAGATCCCTTCAAAGGAAGTTCTTCTTGCACAGCTTCTCGGTTCTCTCCAGAGCCCTCTTCAGAAGTTCGCTGCTACAGTTCAGGCAGTTGCAGACAAGAAGAAAGAGGAAGAAGTTGCTTAATTGCAATAAGCTATGCGGCATGATATGTCCGCAGAAAAACAAATGCGCATAAGCGCAGAAAATCAAATTATAAAGGAGATTATTATCATGGCATCTGAGAAAATTACTAACATTTTAGATCTTATCGATTCCCTCACAATCCTTGAACTCAACGAACTCGTTGAAGGTGTTCAGGAGAAGTACGGTGTATCCGCAGTTGTAGCTGCTGCTCCTGCTGCAGGCGCTGCAGGCGCTGCTGCTGCAGAAAAGACAGAATTTGACGTTGTTCTTGCTTCCTTCGGTGAGAAGAAGATGGACGTTATCAAGGCTGTTAAGGATATCTGCGGTCTTTCCCTTAAGGAAGCTAAGGAGCTCGTTGAAGCTGCTCCTAAGGCTCTCAAGGAAGGCGCTTCCAAGGCTGACGCTGAAGAGATCAAGACAAAGCTCGAAGCTGCAGGCGCTACAATCGAACTCAAGTAAGTTTGATACTTTCGTAACTATAAAACCCGTTCTCTTTAGGGAGGACGGGTTTTTTATTTTATCGGGGGATTAGTATTTGCCAGTCCCTTGATTATGTTTGCAATATTGTCAAGATGTTCGTCATCGAGCTTTTTCAGATCTTCCAAAATATGCTGTATCTTTTCGGGGGCTTTGTTGTCGGTGTCGAAAAAATCCTTCGGGGATATGTTCAGATATTCGCATATATAGAAAAATCCTGCCATTGAGGGAAGAGCCTTGCCGTTTTCGATATTGTTTATATAGCTTGCGTTCTGACCGATAGATAAGCTCATATCTCTTGCCGATACGCCTTTTTCATTTCGGAGCTGTGCAAGACGCAGCGAAAATTCCTTTTCTGTCATATTATACCACCTCTGTGTAATATTTTATCCTATATACAGGCGATTTATATGTGATATAATCATTGATTTGTTACATAATAAGTGATATAATATGGTATAACGCAGAAAGATGCAGTATTAAAAGCTATAAATCGGTGAAAAAAGAACCCTCACAGAGTTTGTGATTCTCTGTGAGGGATTTTTTTGGCGAAATCGTTAAGAAAACAATCACTTTATCAAGATCATTCTTTGCTTTTGTTGATAATATTATCGGGAAAAACCGAAGCCGTAAGCAGATCGGAAGGCGAAACGTCAAGAGCGTCGGCAATATCAAACAGAGTTTCAAGAGAAAAGCTGTTTGCGGCATTCGGTGCTTCAATAACGCTTAAAAGGGAACGGCTGATATTAGCATTTTCCGCAAGAGCCTCCTGCGACATTCCTCGAAGCTTTCGCAGGGAAGCTATTGCAATTCCAAGCTGTATAAAACGGTCACGGTTTTTGAAAGCGACCTCTTTTCGCATATTACACACCCTTTCGACATCTTTTTTAGATGGCTCGAATCTGTGGGGGACTTTTATTCCTTATTTTTATTGATAATATTATCGGGAAAAACCGAAGCCGTAAGCAGATCGGAAGGCGAAATTTCAAGAGCGTCGGCAATGTTATAGAATACTTCCATAGAAAAGCAATGAGCAGTGTTCGGTGCTTCAATAACGCTCAAAAGGGAACGGCTTATGCCGGCTTTTTCGGCAAGCTTTTCCTGCGATAAGCCTCTGATCCTTCTCAATGTTGAAATTGCGACGCCCAACTGTATGAAGCGGTCGTGATTTTTAAATGATACTTCTTTACTCATATTTCCTTCTCCGTTTAATAAAGGGAAACTCAAAATATATTCTGTATATAATTATAGCCAAAGATAAATAATTATTCAGTATCAAACAGATAGCTATTGATTATTTTAGCAAGCAACTATATAATATAATTGAGCAATTGTATAGAAAAAAGTGTGTGTTATTAAAATGCCTTAACACAAATACACGATAAAGAGGTGAAACATATTGATATAATTGCCAAAAGCGTGTATAATATAGATATACCCCAATACAGAGTATTAATAAGAGGAGGAAATTATATGAGAAAACCAAAAAGCATATTCCTGTGCCTGCTGATGGCATTGAGCTTGGTGTTAAGTGTATCGGTTCCTGCATCGGCGGCAGCGAAGAAGATAACGCTCTCCAACCTGCCTGCATATTCGGGAGAAGCGTATGTTGAACTGAACGATAATGTTCCAAGCTTCAAGAAGTCCGATCTGACAACGAAAGCCTTTGAGAAGTACAGCAAGCTTGATGACCTCGGTCGGTGCGGTGCTGCTTATGCAAATGTATGCACGGAAACCATGCCGACGGAAGAACGCGGAAACATAGGAATGATAAAACCGTCGGGCTGGCAGACGGTAAAGTATGACAACGTTGACGGAAAGTATCTTTACAACCGATGTCATCTTATCGGCTATCAGCTGACAGCCGAAAATGCTAATGAGAAAAACCTGATAACGGGCACACGTTATATGAATGTCGAGGGTATGCTTCCGTTTGAAAACAAGGTTGCCGACTATGTTGAAGATACCGGCAACCACGTTCTGTATCGTGTAACGCCGATATTTAAGGACGATAACCTGCTTGCAAGCGGCGTGCAGATGGAAGCGTATTCCGTTGAGGATAAGGGCAAGGGCGTTTCCTTCAATGTTTACTGCTATAATGTTCAGCCGGGAATAACGATAGACTATAAGGACGGCTCCAGCAGGCTTTCTGACGGTACAATTGCTTCGATAAAGCTCAACTATACAAAATACACGCTTGAAGTCGGACAATCAAAGACACTTACTGCAGCAACTTCGCCCGAATCGGCAGCTAAATCTGTAAAATGGTATTCAAGCAACAATAAGATAGCGTCCGTAAGCAGCAGCGGAAAGGTAACAGCATTAAAAGCAGGAACAGTTACCATTACAGCAAAGACGACAAACGGCTTAAAGGCTGCCTGCAAGGTTACAGTAAAGGCTAAATCCGGCTCAAAGGTGACAAATAAGGCTCAAACGGGAAATGTTACCTATGTTTTGAACACAAACACGAAAAAGTTCCATTATCCGTCCTGTTCAAGCGTAGATCAGATGAAGGACAAGAACAAGAAGGAAGTAACTTGCTCCCGTGATGAGGTCATAAATATGGGTTATGACCCGTGCAAGAGATGCGACCCGTAACGTAGATTCAAATTGTACGTTTTTTAACAAAGCTTAAACGTTTAACGCCAAAGTTGTAGATTATTGGGTAAATTTATATTTAAGGTCAAAGAATATGGCTATATTTGTTTAAAATTACGATTGTTTATTTTAAGAAAATATTGTATAATAAAACGGTAATATGCAGCATTGTATCTTGATGGAATAAGATGAGTGCGCAGATTTCAAGTTTATGATAAGAAAGGATCAGTGTGTTATGCAGCCGGTAATCAATAAGGCGGATCTTGAAGAAAGAATCCGCAGCGTTCTCCAGACAGAATATAACGTTACCCCGATCGACGCATCGGACAATCAGATCTATAAGGCACTCTCAACAGTCGTTGTTGAGCTTCTCCGCGAAAAGCGCAGAAAGTTCCGCAATCAGGTTCATTCCGAGGGAAGAAAGGAAGTTTATTACCTTTCAATGGAATTCCTTATGGGACGTTCGCTCAAGACAAGCCTTTTTAACCTCAGGATCAATGATATCGCTGAAGAGATCATGAAGGCATGGGATGTCAATATCGACAGAATTTACGAATATGAGCCTGACGCAGGTCTTGGAAACGGCGGCCTCGGACGTCTTGCAGCTTGCTACCTTGACGGCCTTGCAACTGACGGTTATCCTGCAATGGGTTATTCTATCTGCTATGAGTACGGTATCTTCAAGCAGAAGATCGAAGACGGCTGGCAGACAGAGCTTCCCGATAACTGGCTCCCGGGCGGTGAAACATGGCTCGTTCCTAAAAAGGACAAGACCATCGAGGTTCACTTTGACGGTGAGGTTACCGAGCATTGGGATGATAAGTACCATCACATCTCCTATAACAACTACAGCACAGTTTATGCTGTTCCTTACGATATGTATGTTCCCGGCTACGACAGCGAGGGCGTTTCCGTTCTCCGTCTGTGGCAGGCAAAGGCTCCTTCCTTTGATATGCAGATGTTCAACCAGGGCGACTATGCAAAGTCACTCTCCCAGAACACCGTTGCACAGGCTATCTCAAAGGTTCTTTACCCGAACGATAACCACCTCGAAGGCAAGTCCCTCCGTCTTCGTCAGCAGTACTTCATGTGTGCAGCTTCGATCGGCGATATCGTAAACCGCCACATGAGCATCTACGGCACACTTGACAACCTCCACGAAAAGGTTGCTATCCATATCAACGATACCCACCCGACTCTTGCTATCCCCGAGCTTATGAGAATACTTCTCGATGACTGCGGATACAACTGGAACAAGGCTTGGCATATCGTTACAAACACATTCGCTTACACAAACCACACAGTTCTTGCAGAAGCACTCGAAAAGTGGGATATGAACCTCGTTAAGCAGGTTATTCCGCGTATCTTCTCGATCATCGTTGAGATCAACAACCGTTACTGCGCAGAACTCATGGAAAGGATCGGCGACAGCGCAAAGGTCACAAGAATGTCTATCATTCAGAACAACCAGATCCACATGGCTCTCCTCTGCGTATGCGCTTCTCACAGCGTAAACGGCGTTTCAAAGCTCCACTCCGATATCATCAAGCAGGACGTTTTCAGCAACGAGTATGCCGATACACCGTACAAGTTCAAGAATGTTACAAACGGTATCGCTTACAGAAGATGGCTTCTCCAGGCTAACCCGGGACTTACAGAGCTTCTTTCCGATACTATCGGCGACGGCTTCAAGAAGAACGCTTCCGAGCTTGCAGACTTCAAAAAGTTTGAGGATGACAAGAAGGTTCTCGAAAAGCTTGGCAAGATCAAGCTCGACAACAAGAAGCGCTTTGCAAAGTATGTTAAGTCCAACTTCGGCGTTGTTCTCAACACGGACAGCATCTTCGACGTTCAGGTAAAGCGTCTGCACGAATACAAGCGTCAGCACCTCAACGCTCTCAATATCATTGCAGAGTATCAGTATCTCCTTGATAATCCTAACGCAGATTTCGTTCCTAAGACATATATCTTCGCTGCAAAGGCTGCTCCCGGCTACTATCTTGCAAAGCAGATAATCAAGATGATCTGGGCACTCGGAGAAGAGATCAAGAAGAATCCTGTTGTAAACAAGAAGCTCCAGGTATTCTTCCTTGAAAACTACTGCGTAAGCCTTTCCGAGCTCCTTATGCCTGCTGCAGAAGTATCCGAGCAGATCTCCCTCGCAGGTAAGGAAGCGTCCGGTACGGGCAACATGAAGCTCATGCTCAACGGTGCGCTCACACTCGGTACTCTTGACGGCGCTAATGTCGAGATCAAGGATCAGGTCGGCATCGACAACATCTTCATCTTCGGTATGAACGCTGACGAGGTTCTTGCAAAGCAGGCACAGGGCTATCATCCCGAGAGCTACTGCCAGAACAACGAAGTTATCGCAAGAGCTATCAACAAGATGTACACAGGCATCAATGGCTGCCAGTTTGAAGAGGTCGCAAACTCTCTCAAGTTTAAGGATCCTTACATGGTTCTTGCTGACTTTGACGCTTACCAGTCCGCACAGCAGTACGTTTCCGAATGCTACAAGGACAAGGAAAAGTGGAACAAGATGTCCCTCCACAACATCGCAGGTGCAGGCATCTTCTCTGCCGACAGAGCAGTTGAGGATTACGCTCGTGATATCTGGAAGCTTAAGTAATGCTTGATTCGTAATGCGTAATGCGTAATTAAAGGCACAACTCACAATAGCGTGGGTTGTGCCTTTGTTGTTTTATCGGATTGTAAACCTACGGCTGACATTTTTTGCTTTAACTGCGTTTGCAGGGTGATGGACTTTCTTTTCGTAGTATGATATAATATAGAAAAATCCGAAGGGAGCGGTAGTATGAGTTTAGGGAAAAACATTCAATTTCTTAGAAAGCAGAAGAAAATCACGCAGGAGCAGTTAGCCGGAATAATGTCCGTTTCACGTCAGACAATATCAAGGTGGGAGGCAGATGAGATCGTTCCCGAGCTGAACAAGCTGGTCATTTTGAGCGATGTTTTTGCCTGCAAGCTGGACGCTTTAGTTAAAGAGGATATGGGGGATTTTGACAAGATTTATTCGGAGATAGTGATAAAGCGTGTCGGAGCGTTTAAAATGGCGAGATATGTCATGGTAACGCCGAAGCCGGAGGATGACGTGAATGAATATATGGACAACTGGGCGCAGCGTTCGGGGCTGCTGACGGCAAAGCCGGACGCAATAAAAATAGGCTGGGATTTTCCGTATGTTTCGTCCGAATTGCAGAACAGGTTCGGTCTGCGTGGGTATGTTGCGGCTTATGTTCTGCCGGATGGGTTTGAAACGGACTGCCCGGGAGTGGAATATGCCGATCAGGAGGAAGCCGATTATGCGGTGATCACGATATACGACCCATTTGCGTCTGCTTTTGAACGCATACCGAATGCTTACAAAAAAGTATTGGAGTATCTTCAGGCAAACGGATTTCGCGAAAAGCCGAAAGAGGGGATATTGTCCTGTTTTGAGCGTGTTTATGAAAAAGACGGAGTCACCTGCATGGATGTATATCTCAATGTGGACAGCGTTTCCAAAACGGACAGCTTCACAAGTTTTTCGTAACGTAATACTAAGGAAACGCTGATTAATACGTTTCTGCCGTTTTTCAAAATGTCTATGTCAGAATGACATTAAAGGCAGGAAACTCGTACATTTCTCAAAACGGCGAAACGAACGCTGCGCTTTAATCAGCTTTTTTCTAATTCTTAATCAACCTATAGACAAATCCTCGGCTATAATGCGCCCACTCTGCGTCAAACTCTTATGCAATGACGGCAGCCAAGCCTGTCTGTGGTCGCTCTCCAAGTTAAACAAGTTTACCTAATTGGAATTATTCTATCAGTCGGCTTTGTCTATAGAATGCTTAAAGATTAGTAAAAAATAGATAAACGGATTTTTCAACATGGAAATACATACTTCTTCAAACAGTTCTCTGTACTGTTAAGAAATTTCGATGTACTCATCATCGCCGCATTCGGCAGCTTTTTTCCAATCTATTGTCATATTAACTTGGATATCTTCACTTTCATTTCCCGTTCCGCTGAAAGCAATAACGGTTTTGCTGCGGTCGTTTTGCGATAAATCTGCGCTGACGTTATATGACGAATATCTTTCTTCAAGATAATTATATATCTTTGACTCAATATCTTGATTAACGTCAAGTGCCATTTGTGCTATACTGCTGCAGTCATCGGTGCGTTCATAATTCCTTGCAACATAAGCGTCACAGGGAGAAAACGACATACCGCTGAAGCTGTAAAAATCAATATGCTTATCTCCGTCCGCTCCCTTGGGATTAAGAAATCCCTCGAGCATGACCGGTTTTGCCGTAAAAAAGAGAATGGCAAGCGCCGAAAGCAGGACGGTCAAAGCTGCCAAGACTGCTACAGTGATCATATTTTTTGTTTTCGTATTAAAGCCCCCTCTTTTTTAGGAAAAACGCATTGTTTAGCAATTCTTCAAACACGGTTATTATGTTTGAACCCATTATACACCCAATATTTGGACTATGCAAGCAAATACTTACAAAATCGTGGTTATTTACAGTTTTATAGGATTTTTTTATTGACCTTGACGATTTTTGCCGCAGCAGATGTTGTTTTTATCATTCAATTGGAATAGGAGCAGAATACACTCTCTATTTTTTTCGCTGCTCATGTTACGTTTAATACTAATAACCATTTAACCTATGGATAAAAGGCGGTGGCTATAATACGCCCACTCTGCGTCAAACTTCCTTGATTGGTCGTATTCTATCCACCGTCTTTATTCATAGAACAAATGGTTATTAGAATAAAAACACATTACTCAATATTATAACCGTACAGCATTTTTGTAAAATGTAGAAGCATGGTATTAATCGTAATGATAACGGCAGGAAATTATATACATATTTCCGTTTTCTATTTTATAAACAAGGCGGTTAACTTCATCTATACGTCTGCTCCAGAAACCGCTGTAATTGTATTTTAGTGGTTCGGGTTTACCTATTCCGTCAAAGGGATCACGGTCAATGTCTTTGACAAGTGCGTTGATACGCTTGATAGTTTTCTTATCTTGATTATACCAATACATATAATCTTCCCAAGCTTCATCCGTCCAGACCTTATTCATCGTCGTTTTCCTCGATCAGCTCGTGAGCTTTTACCTTGCCCGAATTAAGCTGCGCAATAGAACGGTCAAGGTGTGCTGTATTTGATCTGCTGTAAAAAAAGTCATCGGGTGAGTTGTGAAGCGACACCGAAAAAGGAAGCCCCTCACACATAAGCGACTGTTTGATGAACATATTAAAAGCAGTTGTCATATTCAGACCGAGGGAATTGAAAAGCTGCTCTGCTTTGCGTTTATCCTCTGCGTCAAGGCGCACTGTTACACTTGTTGTTTCTGACATAAGATCATCTCCTGTTTGTATTTGCTTACATTGTACATCAAAATAATTACACTGTCAATATATTTTGCATAAAATATCGCAAAAATCCCTCTCCAAATCACTTTCGGGGAGGGATAGTTTTTTTAGCAAATTACTTTGTTTCTTCTGCCTTTGCTTCGGGTTTTGTTTCCGACTTTGGAGCAGGCTTCGGAGCGGCAGGCTTTACCGTTACAACGCCGTCACAGCGGTGGATAGCGTGTGTGGGACAGCCTTCTGCGCACTTTCCGCAGTTTGTACACTTGCTGTAATCAATGTGTGCATTGTTGTTTTCAACGGTGATAGCACCGAATTCGCAGACCTTTTCACACTTCTTGCAGCCGATACAGCCGTTCTTGCAGGCTGCACGGGTGTTTTTGCCTATATCCTGCGATGAGCAAAGAACGTCAACGTGATTTGTAATATCGTGGACTACAATAAGTTGGTTCGGACAAGCCTTTGCGCAGAGTCCGCAGCCGCTGCACTTTGAGCGGTCGATCCTTGCAACGCCGTCTGCAATGGAAATAGCGTCATGCTCGCATACACTAATGCAGTCGCCGTAGCCGAGGCAGCCGTAAGCGCAGGCGATCTGTCCGTTGTAGAAACGCTTTGCAGCCTTACAGGACTGTACGCCGTCAAACTCGAACTTGTCGGCGGAACGGGCATTGCAGTCGCCGCTGCAGCGA
This sequence comes from Oscillospiraceae bacterium, assembly GCA_051881815.1. Taxonomy (GTDB): domain Bacteria; phylum Bacillota; class Clostridia; order Oscillospirales; family Ruminococcaceae; genus UMGS363. Next base: position 17,997 of record JBJEQP010000038.1, read on the forward strand.
ACAACTGCGATCTTCGGGATAGCTTCCATTGCGGCAACGCCCATAACAGCGGCGATCTTTTCGGATGCTTCCTTGCCGCCCGGGGCACAGAGGTTTGTTGCGACTCCGTTTTTTACGATAGCTTCCGCATAAGCGGCACAGCCCGAATATCCGCATGCGCCGCAGTTTACCTGCGGAAGAGCTTCATTTACCTTGTCGATCCTTTCGTCTGTCTTGACTTCAAAAACCTTTGAGCACACTGTAAGAAGCACGCCTGCAAGAAGTCCGATAGCCGCAAAAACAAGGGCAGGAATAATAAATGTCATATTTCCGTTCCTCCTTTTTAGCTGAACATTCCCGAGAAGCCCATGAAGCTTACGGAAACGATCGAAGCAGCGATAAGTGTTGCGGGAACACCCTTGAACATTGCAGGTGTATCGGCAGCATTGACTCTCTGACGAACACCGCTGAAAATGATGAGTGCAAGGGAGAATCCAAGTCCTGCACCGACAGCGTTTACAAGCGACTGACCGAGGTTGTAGCTGTTGTCGATATTGAGGATAGTTACGCCGAGAACTGCACAGTTGGTCGTAATGAGCGGAAGGAACACGCCGAGAGTCTTATAAAGCGGCGGAACGGCTTTTTTCAGGAACATTTCAACTATCTGAACGAAAAGTGCGATGATAAGGATGAATGCAACCGTTTTAAGGTATGTCAATCCGAGCGGAACAAGGATAAACATATAGATAGGGTATGTAACGAGAGTTGCACACGCCATAACGAAGGTCACGGCAGCACCCATTCCGACTGCGCTGTCAAATTTCTTTGAAACGCCGAGGAATGGACAGATACCCATGAACTTTGAAAGAACGAAGTTGTCAACGAGCATTGCGCTCAATAAAATTACAAGCATAGATCTCATTAGTCGTTACCTCCTTCATCCTTTTTATTGTAGGACAGGCAGCTTGCGGCATTCGGGCAGCCTGCGCAGCCGAGCTCCTGCGGAGGATCCTTCTTTGCGAGCTTGTTTACAACTGCAATGATAACGCCGAGTGCGAAGAAGCCGCCTGCAGGCATGATGAATACTGTCATTGTAACGGGAAGATGGAGGTCGATGCCGAACCACTGACCCGAACCGAGTATCTCACGGATGCTTCCCATGAGGAAGAGAGCAAGGGTAAAGCCGATGCCGTTTCCAAGACCGTCAAGAATGGACTTCCACGGGTTGTTCTTGGAAGCGAAGGCCTCTGCACGGCCGAGGATGATACAGTTAACGGTGATAAGCGAAAGGAAAAGTCCGAGGCTGTCGTAAAGCGCAGGGATATAGCCCTTTAGAAGGAACTCGATAAGCGTTACGAAGCTTGCGATAACAACGATAAAGCAAGGAAGACGTACAGCCTTCGGGATGATATTTTTAAGCAGGGAGATAACGAGGTTGGAGCATACGAGAACGAAGGTAGTCGCAAGTCCCATACCGATGCCGTTAGAAGCCATTGTTGTAACGGCGAGAGTCGGACACATACCGAGCAGGGTAACGAATACGGGGTTTTCCTTGATTATGCCCTTTACAAGCTCGAAGGTGCTGCTTTTTTTATTCTCACTCACTTGCGGTCACTCCTTCCATTTCATTGTAGGCATTAAGAGCGATCGTAACAGCTCTGTATGTGCCCTTTGAAGATAATGTTGCGCCTGTGATAGCGTCAAGCTCAAATTCATCGCTTACGGGAGCGGCAGCTGCTTCTGCTTTGAGAGCTTCGATCTCTTCCGCACTGCCCCATACGAACTTCTTGGGGGAATTGTCTTCCTCAACAGCCTTCGGGAGCTTGTCAAAGGTAAGTCCCTTAAACTGGTCACGGAATTCGGGGAGATCCTTTATCTTTGTACCAAGACCGGGTGTTTCTCCGAGTGAAAGCACGGAAACGCCAATAACTGCGCCGCTTGCGTCCATACCGACGAGAACGTGGATACCGCCGCTTGAGTAGCCGTCAGTTGTGATCTCGAAGGCTGCATTGCCGTTTGCGTCGGTGAGAACGCAGGTAACGCCTTCGGGAGCATAGATATTGTTGTTTTCGTCAAGCTTCATCTCAAAGCCTTCCGAAGTGCCGTAGATCTCTTCAAGTCCTGCTGTCATAGCTTCCGTAACAACGCCCGTGTTGTCAACGTAGGTTGCATTATAAGCGATAACAAGAAGCGCGCAGGTGATAAGGCAGATAAGAGTAAGCACGAGCGAAGGCTGTATCTTTTCTTTAAACATTACTTTGCAGCCTCCTTTACGGGTTTATTGGCACCGAGCGGCTTTGTTCTGCAAAGCTTGTCGATGTAAGGAGTAAGAAGGTTCATAAGGAGGATTGAGAAGGATACGCCCTCGGGGAATGAACCGAACTGACGGATAACGAATGTGATGATCGCACAGCCTGTGCCGAATACGATCTTGCCCTTTGTTGTGAGCGGAGTTGTAGCATAGTCGGTAGCCATAAAGAACGCACCGATCATAAGACCGCCTGCAAGGAGCTGGTAAACGGTGACCGTAAGGCTGCCTGTGTAGATAAGTGTAAGAGCGCCGAAAACGCCGATGAAAGCGATCGGAGTTGCAGGAGAGATTATCCTTGTAACGATAAGGAAGATGCCGCCGATGATAAGTGCAAGCGCACAGGTCTCACCGATGCAGCCGCCTGTGCTGCCGAGGAGCATATCCTTGAAGGTGAACGGAGAAACCATAGCAGAACCGTTGTCGTACCAGCCTGCTGCGAGCGGTGTAGCGCCCGTTGCTGTATCAAACGGAAGTACCCAGTTTGTCATCTCCGACGAGAATGATACCATAAGTACGATCCTTGCTGCGATAGCAGGGTTAGCAAAGTTCTGACCGATACCGCCGAAAAGCTGCTTAACGATAACGATAGCGAAGAAGCTTCCGATGAGCGGAATATAGAACGGCACAGTCGCAGGAAGGTTCATTCCGAGAAGAAGACCCGTAACAACTGCGGAGAGGTCGGAAACCGTCTGCTGTTTCTTTGCAGCGACTGCGAAAAGCCATTCAAAAGCAACGCAGTAGATGATACATTGTATAAGAACAAGAGCGGCTTTCACGCCGAAGTAAACGCAGCCCATAACAGCTGCAGGCAGAAGAGCAATGATGACCATGAGCATGATCTTCTGCGTAGTAAGTCCGGCACTTCTGTGAGGTGACGGAGAAACTCTTAAACCTGTCATAATATTCTCCTTTCTCACTTCTTTGGTGCAGGTCGGGGCAGAAGTCCCTTTGCAAGCTGATTTGATTCTGCGAGCGGCTTGTGTGCAGGACAGATATACGAGCAGCAGCCGCAGTTCATGCAGAGCGATACTTTAAGCTCCAGGAGAGCTTCAACATCCTTTGACTTGTAAGCGCGGAGAATAAGATTCGGCATAAGGTTCATAGGACAGACCTTTATGCAGTTTCCGCAGCGGATACAAGCGGTTTCCTTTTCTTCCTTGACTTCATTGAAAGCAAGAACAGCGTTTGTTGTTTTAAGAACGGGCTGATCTGTGTCATAAACTGGGAAGCCCATCATAGGCCCGCCGTAGAGGACCTTTTTCGGGTTTTCTGCGCCGCCGAATTCAAGAAGATCGGAAAGTCTTGTTCCGATAGGAACGATGTAGTTGCCGTTGTTCTTCGTTACAGCGTCGCCGTCAAGCGTAAGTCGCTTTGCAACGAGCGGCATACCCGTCTTGCAGTAGGTGCTTACGAAAGCGGCGGAAGAAACGTTCATTACCATAACGCCCTGATTTGCGGGGAGCTCGCCTTCCTCAACGACTCTCCCCGTAGCGGAGAAAATGATGACCTTTTCTGCGCCCTGCGGATAGGTAGAGGGAAGAGTTACGATTTCAACGGCTTTGTTGTCGGCTGTCTTATGCTTCAAAAGAGTGATAGCCTCGGGCTTGTTGCTTTCGATGCAAATTTTGCAGTTGGGTATTTCGAGCCATTTCTGAACGAGTGCGATACCGTCAAGAACATCATCGGGAGCTTCTACCATCTGGCGGAAGTCGGATGTGATGAAGGGTTCACACTCTGCTGCGTTGATAACGAGAGTGTCGATAGGCGTCTTTGAGGGGTCAAATCCCATTTTTACGTGTGCAGGGAAGCCTGCGCCGCCAAGACCTGCAAGACCGCTCTCACGCATAGCAGCGATAAAGGACTTTCGGTCGGTGATAACGGGAGCTTTTACGCTCTCATCGGGCTTCTGCTCTCCGTCTGTGTCGATAACAGCAGCCTTGCAGGTGCCGCCGCCCGGAAGAAGGTAGTCTGTGACAGCGTTTACCGTACCCGAAACGGGCGAATGGATCGGAACGGACATAAAAGCGTCCGTGTCACCGATCTTCTGACCGACGAAAACGGCATCTCCTGCCTTGACAAGACAATTGCATGGCGCTCCCATCGACTGTGACATCGGAACCATGACCTGCTTCGGCAGCGGAAAAGCCGCTGTTGCGCAGTCCTGCGTTCTTTTGTCATGCGACAGATGTACACCGTTAAGTTTTTTCATCTGCATATTCCTCCATGATCAAAAAATGCTTTTTATACTAATAATCGGGGATCAGTATAAGATATTTATATCGGTTCGGGAAAATATCCCTATTTGATAAACAAATTTCAATGCAGGGGCAGGGTCTACCTGCCCGTTTTACAAATGATATGTTTGGGTGGGACGGGAAACCCGTCATTTACAAGTTGTATTTGTATTATAAAGAAATTTTTATACTAATCCCGATTATAAAGTGTACAAAAAATCAAGCAAAATCTCGCATATATGGATTTTGCGCAGATTTTTTGTCTACACTTTAATGAGGGATTAGTATTAAAGCCGTGAAATGCGGTTTTTCAGCTGCGGAACGAGCCTTCCCGAAACCGCACCGGTGAAAAAGCCCGAAGCTGTTGCAGTAACAAGCAGCAGCGGAGCATAATATAAGGTATAAGCGCTGCCCGTGAAAAAACAGGCTGCGGTAAGCTGACCGAATATATGAAGCACCGCTCCCGAAACGCTCACTCCGATGTAGGAAGCATTCGTTTTTTTCAGCAGGAGCACCGTTGCCGCAAACGCAGGAAGCCCTCCGCAGAGCGACATAACGCCTGCTGTAAAGCCTCTTGTCAGCAGCACGAACGCCGATTTCAGCACCGTAATTATAAGTGCTGTCGGGGCGTTTATACATTCCGCCGCACAAAGCACAACGATGTTCGCAAGTCCTATCCTCACTCCTGCAGGCAGGAATGCCGAAAGCAGGCTTTCTATCGTTGTAAGTGCGACCGCAAGCGCAAGCAGTATCCCCGTTACCGAAGCATAGCTTGCCGACGATCTGAATGGATTAAGCTTCATTACTTTTCCTTTTAGTTTAAAACTACATCTATATTACTGTCTGTATTGACGTTCTCATCAATTATGCGAACAGAGATACGGTTCGGAAGACAGACTATCGCCTGCATCGGAGAGGTGATAAAGCCTGTTTTTTCGCATATCTTATCGGGACAGTCCGAGTCGGATATCCTGACCCTTCCGTCCTTTATCTCAACGGTCACGCCGTATTCCTCAAACGGATAGATACCGTCCTTATTAAGCGGAAGCAGAGCAGTCTGTTCTCCGCTGTGAAAAACGGCGGCGTTTGAACCGCTTTTTGCCGAAGCTCCCCGAAATATCAGCGTCAGCGCAAAAACAGCCAGCGCTGCTATAACAATTATTATGTCGGTCGGTTTAAAGGTTTTCCGTGAGGGTGAAGCCTGAATTTTCATAAAGGGTAAAATCAACTCCTGCGCTGACATAGACGTTGTTGTTTTTGTCTGCCGCAACAATTCCAAACTTGGCATCATCAAATTCGTTTTCCTGCGACATAAACTCACGGAGAGCGGATGTTCCGCCGCTGTAGATCGCAGTTGCGAGCAGGTCGGTATAGATGCCGCCGTTTTCCGTTTCCGCAGATGTGATGACCGTCACCGAGCAGAGGTCGGTCTGTACGGGCATTCCCGTTTCGGGCGAAAGGATATGTTCATATTTAACGCCATTTTCCTCGAAGTAACGCTCATAGCCGCCGCTTGTTGAGATAAATGCGGCGTCCGTGGTTATCGTTCCGAGGTAGGCGGATGGTGAAGTCGGGTCCTTTACGGCTGCTCTGAACTTTGAGCGGTCGGGTTTAACGCCATAGAGAAGCGTTGACGAGCCGAGCGAAACGATCTGACAGCCTGCGTTCGCTTTGTCAAGACGGTCTTTCACCTTGTCGCAGGCGAAGCCCTTGGCAGAAGCACCGAAGTCGAGCATCGTTCCTTCGGGCATTGATGAAAACAGCGTTCCTTCGCCCGTTATGGTTTCAAGCGCAGCGGAAAGCTCACTCTCATCGGGGACATGAGGATGTTCGCCCGATATCCCCCAGAGCTTTGTAAGTGCGCCACAGGTGAAGTTTATGCTTTCGCCGAAAATGCCGTCAAAGCGATCGCCCCATTCACGGCAGATATCTGCACATTCAAGTATATTCGCATACTTTTCATCGGTAAGCTCGTTCGCTTTTTTATTGTATGTTTCGCTGAATTCCTCGTCCAGGGCGGTCAGAAGATCCCTTGTTCCGCTGTCCGAGCAGTCGTAGCAGGTTATGCTGACGTATGTATCGAACAGGAACAGCTCCGTTGTCCGGGGCTTTTGTACGGATCTTGCCGAGCAGGAGCAGAGCAGAAAACAGGAGAGTAAAACGCACAGAAAACGTTTAAGTTTAAAATTTAAAATACTCATACATACTAATTTTATCTCAATTATTTCTTTACGTCAAGTGATTTCAAAATTTACCGTAAAATACGGCGTTTCGTACAAAACTTTTGCACGACACAACATTTGTTTTATAATTTTGTATCGGAATTTTACCGACATTTAAATTAATAATAAAAAATCCCGCTTTTTGTTCAAAAGCGGAATTCTGTCTTGATTTTCGGATATAAAAAGCTTATTTTGAGCTGTCGCTTATGATCTTTATCCTTGCTTCGCTGTTCTTCACAACGTTGAGAAGCGAAGAAGCCGAGCCTGCATATTCCTCCGAAAGCGTTGAAGCGGTGATGATGTTGCTGTCGCTTTCCGAAGCAATGTCATTTTCACCGAACACGACTCCTTTAGCCGCTGCGGAAGCCTCTGCTTCGCACATTGCCATTGCAGCCGAAGCAGAACCCGAAGCCGCGATCTCGGGGATAGTGAAGAAGCGCTGGTCGTTCTTCGTGTTTGAGGAATATACTATGCGGAACATTTTGTATATTGCAAGCATCATATACGAAGAAACAGCTTTCATAATGGTATTGCTGCCCGTTTTCTGGATAAGAGAGAACAGGACATTGAGCGAATTTACGATGAGCTTTCTGTTGAAGGCTGCCATCATGCTGCCGCCTGCTGCGATCTTTCCCGAGTTTGAATCCTGCTCGGGGATATCTTCGTATGATATTGTCTTTCCTGCAGGTTCGGGCGAGCGTCCGAGCAGATAGTCGCAGGAAACGTTATAATAGTCTGCAGCCTTGACAAGAAATTCAAGACCGCATTCACGGATACCTTTTTCATAATGTGAAAGCAGCGCTTGTGATATTCCCAGATCCGCTGCTGCGTTTTTTTGACTGATGCCTCGTTCTTTCCTTAAAAGGGTAATGATTCTTGGAAAGTCGGAATTCATCTTGTCACCTCCCGATCGTTCTCATAACATAATTATCAATATTTCTCTCTTTTGTGACAATTACATACAGTAAATTATATCCTACAACGTACAATTTGTAAAGAGGATTTGCAGAAAAAACTCGATAAATGTTATAAATGTTTTTTGTGGATGTTACATAATGGTAAAACAGGCGTTTCATACGCAGAATCGGCAAAATACAAGATATTGTGGCATATTTTCAATGTATTGTCAAGATGTTGAAAAGCTGTAATTTTGTGAATAATTGGATAAAATGTAAATTTTGTTTGTATAAATTATACTGCCGCAAGGGTCTTATTGACAAAGAACCGGGCGTGGGATATACTATTATTATCTTACAATGATTTGGAAAACAAGGAAGGCTCGTATGAACGGATATAAGATAACATTTATACGCAACGGCATGACCGAAGCGAATGAAAAAGGAATATATATAGGAAAGTCCGACTGGCCGCTCTCCGACAAGGGCAGGGAGGAGCTTGAGGAAAAAGCAAAGGTCTACGCTTACCCGAAGGTGAACAGAGTCTATTCGAGTCCGCTCACCCGTGCGCTGCAGACGGCGGAGATAATCTTCCCCGACCGTGAGATCGTTATTTGCGACGAGATGACCGAGATGGATTTCGGCGTTTTTGAGGGGATCGAGCTCAAGGAGCTGCTTGAGCTGGACAGCTACCACAACTGGATAAAGGGCGGTCTTGACAATCCTCCGCCGAACGGTGAAAGCCTGCGCAATATGATAAACCGCAGCCTTTCGGGACTTAACCTTATTATAATGGATATGATGAAGGAAAATATTCACGAAGCCGGAGTTGTGACTCATTCGGGGATACTGATGAACCTTATGTCCTGCTTCGGGCTGCCGAAGATGAAGCCGATGGAGTTTGCCTGCGAACCGGGCGAGGGATATATGGTCAATGTATCGGCTATGCTCTGGCAGAACGGCGGTGTGTTTGAGATACTCGGCAAAGTGCCGTTCGAGAATGCCGCAGATTACAATGAATTTTAAGGAGATCGGGCAATGAAAAGCTTTGATAACGAGCGCTACAGACATCAGGCGGCTGAAAGGCTCAAATTCTGCTGGGGCGAATGCGTCGGAGAGGTATTGGTCATTACTGCGATAATTACCATAGCTGCGATACTGTTTCTTATAGCGGTGGAATGTCTTTTCAGGGCAGGCGTCATAAGCTTCGGTATAAGCGATCTCGGCTCGGGCGGAAGTAAGCTCGCAGCTGCGGCGGCGATATACATTTTACTGCTTTATATTGTGCTTATTCCGTTAAAATACGGTGCAGCTTGGTTCTATTTTCAGGAGGCTTGCTCAACGACAGTTCCCGGCTCGGGATTTTTCAGCTGCTATATGCACGGAAAGCACATAAAGGACACACTCGGATTGGAATTCATGGTAATAGCAAGAAGAGTTGGAGTCGCTGCTTTTCCGATAGCATTCATAGTTTTTATGGTTATGCATTTCAGATGGCTGGTTGAAGTGGATCCGTCAATGGCGGCGGCATCTCTTGCAGTTCTGACTATTGTCGGCGCGCTGCTTGTTTTTATGTACATAATCTTTCACCTGCGGTATATTTTCGTACCGTATCTTTATGCATCCGACCCCGAAAAATCGCCGAAAGAGATAATTGCCGAAAGCGTAAGAGTGGCGAAGGGCAGCAGGTTCGGAATAATTAAGCTGGTATTCTCGCTGGCTCCGTTCTGGATAAGCTGCGTTCTGGTATTTCCGCTGATATTTGTTATACCATATACAAAGATGACGTTTGCGTCGGCGGCTGCGGAGATATTTTATTCGTACCGTTCGGATGAACAGCATATCGAAAAAGCCGAGAGCGGCAAGGAGGAAGCGCTTGTCTGATATTATATCCGAAAGAAAGATTGAATTTACCGTCACCGCCGAGGATGATGGAAAGAATGTCGGGGAGTTCCTGCGTAAAAGCGGAGCTTCCCGTCGTCTTATTACAAAGCTTAAAAGGGTGAGCGGAGGAATAACGCTCAACGGTGCGCCTGCACGAACTGTGGATATCGTCCGTGAGGGCGACACTGCGGCTATTGAAATGCAGAGCGGCGAACCGCTTGACGAAAATCCCGATCTGAATGCGCCGATCATTTACGAGGATGATGATGTCGTTGTATATGACAAGCCTGTCGATATGCCCGTTCATCCGTCGCATCGGCACAGGCTTGACACGCTCGGGAATCTTTTTGCCGCACAGCACGGAGATATGACGTTCCGCCCGATAAACCGCCTTGACAAAGACACATCGGGGCTTTGCGCCGTTGCGAAGAATTCATTTTCGGCGTCGGTGCTTTCGGGAAATATCGAAAAAACGTATTTCGCTGTAGTCTGTGGAAGGCTCTCGGGCAGCGGAAGGATAGACGCTCCGATAGGCCGCTGCGACGGTTCGGTGATAACGAGAGAGATCCGTTCCGACGGTCAGCAGGCTGTTACGAATTATACCGTTCTTGACGGAAATGAAGAATACACGCTTGTCCGAATAAAGCTTGAAACGGGAAGAACGCACCAGATAAGAGTGCATTTTGCCCATATCGGACACCCTCTTGCAGGGGATGATATGTACGGCGGCGATGTTACCGACATTGCACACCAGGCTCTCCACTGCGGCGAGCTGGAATTTACGCTTCCCGTTACGCTCGAAAAAATATGTCTTTCCTCACCGATAAGAGAGGATATGCTTTCTTTATTGAGAAAATAGTGTAATGGAAACGGTAACGATTGTAACCGTTTTGTAACCTTTGGCAAAATGACGTATCTGCGCGGTTTATGGCGGTTTTTATACGTTTTGTAAAAATCGTGGATCATTTTTTGAAAACGTTATTAAGAGAGGTCTTGAAGCAAATATTTCACTGCTTTGAGCGAAAAAACGGACCTTTGAAAACGATTTTTGCTTGTCATTTTGCATAAAATGTACAAACAAAAGTGAATATAATTGTTAAAAAGGCAGATTAATTGTTACTATTTTTTTATTACCCTTGAATTTTTCGGGAAAATTCGTATAATTATTATTGGTGTAACTGAATTGTAACTAATTCAGCCGTAATTCTATTTGAAATTACTTTATCTGATATATAAAAACGACAGCCGGAGCTGTCGGGGAAAGGAGATGTTCCGATGAAAAGCAGAAACGGTGAAAACGGCAAGCAGAATAACTGCGTTGACTTCGTGCCGCCGGTTTCTATAAGCGAGAGCAGCAGTAAAAAATCAAAGCTTGAAGGCGCTGTTGTAAATATGGGAGCGCTTATTGCATATACATTTTCATATGGTGCGTCAAGGACTGCTAATTATATAGCATATATCGCAGGATGTGTAAAAAATGCGATCGGACCTGCACACCACAAGGCAGCAAATGCAGTTAAGTCGGCGACAGGAAAGATCGCGGCGACTTTTGCCGATGCCGCAGCAAAGGTAAGAGAAGGATCCAAAGTGTTTGCGGAAAACGTAAGGACGAACGGCTTCGGCTTTGCGGTCAGAACAATGCTTTCAAATGCCGTTGAAGCTGCAAAGCGCGAGAAGAATTTGTTCAAGAAGATCCTCAACTATGCGTTCCCTGCCGCTTCGGTCGCATTCCTCTTCACCGTCGTTTACGGCACTGCTTCGACAAGCTACGGTATCGCAGTTGAATGCAACGGAACGGAGCTCGGCGTTGTTTCCGCAGAGTCGGTTATCACAGACGCACAGCAGTCCATTTCAGACAAGAATGTTTACTATTCCACAGATGATACAGCACTCGTAAGCACAAACCTTTCGATCAAGCCTATAAACTCTATGGACGAGATCATAGATGAAGTTGAGCTTATCGAAAAGATGCAGGAGCAGATAGATATCACGCTCCCCGAAGAAGATCAGCAGCCTGCTCCGGCTTCCATTGAGGAAGAAGCAGAGGAAGCTGCAAATGCGCTTACCTCCGATGAGCTTGACGGAAAGGTCAGAGCTTATACCGTAATGATAAACGGCAGCTACTATGCCGCTGTTGAATCAACCGATCAGATCGAAGAATACATTGAGGATCTGAAGGGACCCTACATGGAAGACCCCGATGTTGTTTCGGTCGGCTTTGATAAGTCGGTCGAATACACATACGAGCAGTTCGTTTATCCTACCGAGATAGTTTCACAGCAGGATATCATCGACAAGCTTGGCTCTATCGCTGCAGAACCCGTTTACTATGAGGTTCAGAGCGGTGATAACCCGTGGAACATCGCATCGCACAATGACATCTCACTTGATGAGCTTCTTGCTTGTCCTGCGGTTTTTGAGGGCGATCCGATACAGGATATCACATCATTCTGTCCCGTGGGTGCTGTAATTGAGCTTTCTGCCGAGGTTCCTTATCTCCAGACGCTCGTTACAAAGACAGAAACTTACAATGTTCCTATTGATTATGAAATAGTCAAGACCGAGGATGACGACCTTTACAAGGGCGAAACGAAGGTCGATGTTGCCGGTGTTGAAGGCGAAGCAGAGGTCACAGCGCTTGTTACATATAAAAACGGCATTGCGATCTCAAGAAATGAACAGAGCCGAATCGTTCTTTCCGAACCTGTTACAAAGCAGGTCAGAGTCGGAACAAGACCTACAAGCACAGCAGTAAGCACAGGCAGCGGCGGCTCGGGCGAATACTTCTGGCCGGTTGACGGCGGTTACATCTCCGCTTACAAGGGCGACGGAAGAGGTCATAAGGGCATCGACATCGCAGCTCCTTACGGAACTCCGATCTACGCTGCAGCTTCGGGTACAGTTACAAGAGCCTCAAATAAATATGACGGCTACGGCAACAGCGTAATGATTGCGAACGATGACGGAAACGTTACAATGTATGCTCACATGAGCAGCATCGCAATAAGCTATGGTGAATATGTTGTAAAGGGACAGCTCATCGGATATGTCGGAGCTACCGGATATGCAACAGGTAATCATCTCCACTTTGAGGTTCGTTCAAACGGTTATTACCTTGATCCTACGGACTATGTTTCACAGTATTGATCTTGTTTAAAGAAAATACAATGCACACAATACCGAAAAGTGTTGTGTGCATTTTTTGTTATGAATCGTTTTCGGAAACGGCGACTTCATCCGAAACGAGATCGCAGAAGGATGAAATGCTTACAGTTATCCCATCGGAAAATGTGATCATGGTCGGGATAAGCGTTTCCTTGTCGAAGGCGATCGTGCAGTCTGCACCGTTGTAGACAGCAGCTTCGCCGTTATCGTAAAGCTCTGCACCGCGCATTGCCGCACAGGAGTCAAAAGCGTCAAAGATGCGCTTGAACATAGCCGAATCGTTAAGCTTGCCGCTCTCGATATCAAGTGTAAGGCTGCCGAGAGTTACAGTTGTGCTGCCCTCGTTGTATTTGATGTTCAGTCCTTTGACAGTATCGGGCGAAAGAATATTCATCTCCCAGATCCCCGTGCCGTATCGGGTCAGATCGCCCGAAACGGTCATTTTGCTGTCACGGTCATCCTCGAATGCCGTTAGCTCAAAATTGCAGGAGAAAGCCTTGTCGAGCTGCGGCTTCTTCGGGATTATGGTGTCTTTAATAAATTTACAGCCTGTAAATAATACAATAGAAGTTACAATCAGTATTGCAAAACATCTGATGCGTGATGACATAAATAAAACCCTCCGTCTTTTATTCACTATCGATAAAGCAGTATTTATCGATACCGAGCCGCCAACTTTGGGCATTTCGCAAAGTGACCTGCGAACCGGCAAATGGGGCTCCCTTTGAAACAGAGGGTTTTGATTGCAGCAGCAAACCTGTATCCTATCTGTTCCAAGCCTTGAACACATAGGGGAGAGCTTCTATTACATCGCGCGGCAGCATACCCGTTTCGGATAGCTTGTCACGGGCGATATCCGCAGCTTTGCCGTGGATGAATACTCCTGCCGCAGCGGCGTCCGACGGTGCAAGTCCCACCGCCGCAAATGCGCCGATGATACCTGCGAGGACATCGCCGCTTCCGCCCTTGGCAAGACCGGGGTTCCCTGCCCTGCAGATGAAAAGTCTGTCATTTCCGACGATATAGTTCGGAACGCCCTTCGCTGCAACGATAACGTCAAATTCACGGGCGATCTTCAGCGCCATTGTGAGTCTGTCGGGGAAATCGCTGTCGAAGGCTGCCGCATAAAGGCGTTTCAGCTCGCCGAGGTGCGGAGTGAGGATAAGCCTGCCCTTTGTGTTTCTGATAATATCTATGCAGGAACATACGCAGTTTATGCCGTCTGCGTCAATAATTACGGGGCAGTCGGTGTTTTCGATAACAGCCTTGACGATCGCTTCGGTATCCTTTGTATGGGACAAGCCGCTGCCGACCGATACAGCTGCTGCGTTTTTCAGCTCGTTTATAAGCGTATCGGCTGCTTTAGCGGAAACAGAGCCGTCCTTGGCGGTTTCAAGGGGGAGAAAGGTTGCTTCAAAGACGAAAGGGGCAAGGCGGTTCGTTACTTCGCTTGTAGAGGCTAAAGTAAGACGTCCGACTCCGCTTCGTAGTGCAGCAAGTGTAGACATCTGCGCAGCGCCGCTCATTTTTCCGCAGCCCGCAACGTTAAAAAGGTGTCCGAATTGGTTTTTATAGCAGTTTTCGGCACGTTTTGGGAAAAGTGACTTTACATATTCTTCGTCAAGCTGCTTCGCAACATAGGGGACAGACTCAAAGCATTCCTCGGTAAAGCCGATATCCGCAACGGTTATCCTGCCGCAGAGCGAACGAAGCGGTTCGCAGAGCATTCCAGTTTTTACACAGCCGAAGGTGATAGTGTGGTCGCATTTGAGAACGTCCTCCTCCGCTTCACCTGTAAGGCAGTTTCCGCCCGAGGGAGTATCAAGCGCAACGATCGGCTTTTTGCAGCGCTTTGCAAAGCTGAAGCAAGCTTTTATCTCGGGTGGAAGTTCGCCGTGAAAGCCTGTGCCGTAGACGGCGTCAACGATCAGCGAGCAGGACGAGAACAGCGAGAACACCTTGTCGATGTTGTCATTGAGGTCGAGAACGTCTATGCCGCATTCGCCGAGCTGACAGTATTCATAGCCTGCAAGCTCGGTCGCAGGGTCGCCGCTCGTGAGGACGACATAGACCGGTGTTCCGATGCTGAAAAGATCACGGGCGAGCACAAAGCCGTCGCCGCCGTTGTTGCCCTTTCCGCAGAGTATCATAACTCCGCCGCTAAGGTCATATTCCGATGAAAGCTTGCAGACAAGCTCGGCTGCGGCAGCGCCTGCGTTTTCCATAAGCTCACGGTAGGAAACGCCGTGTTCGTCCGAATAACGTTCGATATCCTTCATCTGATGCGGTGTTGCATAGTAAATTCCGTTCATTTTGTTTGATCCTTTCGCAAATAATTACAAAAATAGCCGCACAGATATTCTGCACGGCATCAAAATAGCGTTTGCTTTGCCGCGGCAATGAACGGCGTCAGAATTCTATCAGTACCGTTGCCATTGCCATGGTCTTTGAATGTGAGCAGGAAACGCTGATCTTCATTTTTGTGGAAACGAGTCTTTTTTTCGCTTCTCCCGACAGGCTTACATAGTATGTTCCCGAATAATCGGTAAGGACGGAGATCTCCTGGATGCTGCAGCCTCTGAAACGTGCTCCGATTGCCTTTTTCATTGCGATCTTTGCGCAGTACATTTCAGCCATGGTGTTCGGGGAGAAATTTTTCCCCATGATGAATTTCATTTCCTGCGGAGAATATACTCTTGAAATGAATTTCGGTTTTTTTACAAGCTCTTTCATGTGGGGCATATCAGCATGGTAAGCTTCCATTATCATAAAATACACTCCTTATACCGATTTGTGCAAAATCATATCAGCTTCTGTATTTCTTGTCGTATTCTACCTTGACAGGACGGGGGAGAAACGGGGTTATAGCTTCAATGGTGCGTTCGGTAGGGGTGAAAACAAGTCTTACCTTTCCGAAGGACTCATGTGTGAAGTCGATATAGTAGTCCTCTGCGTCCTCATCGGCGATACCGCTCGCTTCGACAATGGTTATACCAGATACGGGAGCGGCGTCCGCAAGCTTTCCGAAGGCTTCAAACTTTGACGGCTTTGCGGTGATAAGGCGCTTTCTCTTGCGCTGTGCGATTATCTTGTCAATGTCGATCTCACCGTTGGTGACGATGTACTCATATTCGGCGTTAAGTCCCGATATCAGGTAAATTCCGCCGTATATAGCCGCAAAGACGAGCAGCAGCGCCACAACTATTCCGAGCAGGGTAAGATAAAGGCAGAACGATGAAACGATCACGATGCCGAGAACGATAAGGATCTTCAAAGCGAGGGTTTTTCCGTTCGCAGGTTTTTTTACAAGCTGTTCAACAAAAACGTCCATAAAACAAAATGCCCGGAGATTTTCGGGCAGCTCCTTTCCGATAAAAAAACGATGTTATTTCAGCCGATCTATGATATAAACCGACAAAATAACGATCCGACTTGATTCTTTTATACATTATAACATAGAAATTATTTATTTTCAAGTAAAAATACTTGCTTTTTTTGAAAATATGTTATATAATAAAAATGCTGACAGCAGTTTTACGTTTTGTCAGTGATTTTATAAAAAATACATCTGTAAATAAACACGTTTAAAGAGTTGTAGGCTTTGCAAAAAGCAGTTCAAAGAGAGAGGGTTTAAGGCTGGAAGACCCTTAGCTGCTGTAAGGCTGAAATTTCGCTCCGTGAGTGGCAGCGGCGAAGGCGCAAAAAGCGCTTGTAGCCGATGACGTATGCTGCGTTAAGGCAAGGGGAATGATAGTTCCTTTATAAAAATGGGTGGTTATAAGCAGGCTATGGCTTGTCCCGATGAGGGGCAGGCTTTTTTAGTTGGCGAAATTATGAATCAACAGTTCCGCAGGAGAGCGGAACACGGAAAGGAATGGTCAAATTTATGAAAGAGCAGCTTGAAAAGATCAGGAATCTTGCGCATGAGGAGCTTGACAAGTGCGAAAGCCTTGATGTGCTGGAAACCCTCCGAGTAAAATTCCTCGGCAAAAAAGGCGAGCTTACGGGAATTTTAAAGCAGATGGGCGGACTTTCCGCAGAGGAGCGTCCTGTTATCGGACAGCTTGCAAACAAGGTTCGTTCCGATATCGAGGAGAACATTTCCGCTCGTATGCAGGCACTCAAAACAGAGCTTGCGAAGAAGCAGCTTGAAGCTGAAACGCTTGACGTTACAATGCCGGGAACAAAGCAGAAGGTCGGCAAGCTTCATCCTCTCACAGCTACACTCAACGATATCAAGGAAGTTTTCCTCGGAATGGGCTTTGAGATCGCAGAAGGTCCCGAGGTCGAAACAGACCACTATTGCTTCGAGGCACTCAATATGCCGAAGCATCACCCTGCAAGAGATACGCAGGACACATTCTACATCAACGACAACGTTGTTCTCCGTACACAGACTTCCTCCGTTCAGATAAGAACTATGGAAAACAAGAAGCCCCCTATCAGGATCATCTCCCCGGGCAGAGTTTACCGCTCCGACACGGTAGACGCAACACATTCGCCGCTTTTCCACCAGATCGAGGGACTTGTTGTTGACAAGGGCATCACAATGGCTGACCTCAACGGCACGCTTGAACTGCTTATGAAGAGAATTTACGGCGAGGATTGTCAGATCAGACTCCGCCCTCACCACTTCCCCTATACAGAGCCTTCTGCAGAAGTTGATATGATGTGCTTCAACTGCCACGGCGCAGGCTGTCCTCTCTGCAAGAACGAGGGTTATATCGAGCTGCTCGGCGCAGGAATGGTTCACCCGAAGGTACTCGAAGGCTGCGGCATCGACCCCGAGGTTTACAGCGGCTTTGCGTTCGGCATCGGTCTTGAAAGAATCACAATGGGTCGCTACAAGATCGGTGATATGAGATTGCTTTATGAGAACGATATGAGATTCTTGGGTCAGTTCTGATAAATGGAAAACACAGACAAGAATACATTGTTCCTGCGATATAAAAAGCGTTTTCAGCACAAACAGCGCTTATGGAACATTCTCAGTATTGTCTATACATTTTTGCTTATTCCGCTTTTAAAGCTGCTGGACGGAACCGATTACAGCACATTATGGAGAATAATTTCCGTAGCAACGAGTGCTGCTTTGATAGGGCTCAATATAAAGCAGAGCAGATCGATGAAAAAACAGCTTGAAGGCTTGTCCGAAAATGCGGCTGACAAAATTGCCGCAGAGCTTGAAAGCTGCAAAAATTTCAGAAGCTTTTATTTCACTTCGGAGTATCTTTTCTCGGTTGAGGGACTTATTCTTCCCTATTATGAGATCGATGAAGTGAAAACAAACACTTATGTCGCTTCACCCACGGCAACAAACATTGTTTTTAAAACAAAAAGCTACGGAAAATGCACAGTTACCGTTGGCTGGGGATATATGAATGAAGATTTTTACAATTGCTTGATGCAAAAATGTCCGTCGGCAGAGATGATATTTCGTGTGAATTATCAGAAAGCGGATATGAGCGAGTATTTTAATACAGTCAGGGCGGAAAGCATTATTGTTATCAGAAAAAAATAAGGAGGAAAATTCTAAATGGATCTTTCAATGAAATGGCTCTCCGATTATGTTGATATCGGAGATATGAGTATAAAGGAATTCTGCTCGGGTCTTACAATTAGCGGCTCTAAGGTTGAGCGTTATGAGACCGAGGGTGAAGAGATAAGCAAGGTTGTTGTCGGAAAGCTTCTTTCCGTCGTTCCGCACGAAAACTCCGACCACCTTGTCGTATGTCAGGTCGATGTAGGCACAGCAGGAAACGGCGAGCCTATACAGATCGTTACGGGTGCGCCTAACGTTAAGGCAGGCGATATCGTTCCCGTTGCAATGGACGGCTCAACACTTCCCGGCGGCGTTAAGATCAAGAAGGGCAAGCTCCGCGGCGTTGAATCGAACGGTATGCTCTGCTCACTCGGCGAGCTCGGACTTACAACTCACGATTTCCCCTACGCTATTGCAGACGGCATCTTCCTTTTACAGCAGGAAGAGGGCTGCCCCGAGCTTAAACTCGGTATGGATATAAAGGAAGCTATCGGTCTTGGCGATACAGCTGTTGAATTCGAGATCACTTCCAATCGTCCCGACTGCATGAGCGTTATCGGTCTTGCCCGTGAAACTGCGGCTACGTTCGATCTTCCCTTAAAGCTCCACGAACCCGTAATAAAGGGCATCGGCGGCAGCGCAAAGGACAGCTTAAAGAGCGTTATCATCTCCGACAAGGAAAAATGCTCGACATATATCGCTGCTGTTGTAAAGAACGTAAAGATCGGAATGTCCCCACGCTGGATGCGTGAGCGTCTTCGTGCAAGCGGCGTTCGTCCTATCAATAATTTTGTCGATATCACAAACTATGTAATGCTTGAATACGGTCAGCCTATGCACGCTTTCGATATCCGTTACCTTGAAGGCTCGTCGATCGACGTTCGCCGTGCAAAGAGCGGTGAAAAGATCACAACTCTTGACGGTGTTGAACGTGAGCTTACAGAAAATATGCTCGTTATCGCAGACGCCCGGAAGCCTGTTGCAGTTGCAGGCGTAATGGGCGGCGAATACAGTGGGATCATGGACGATACAGTCGATGTTGTGTTTGAAGCAGCCTGCTTTGACGGTGCATCCGTGCGTACAACGGCAAAGGCTCTCGGCATGAGAACAGACGCTTCCTCACGCTTTGAAAAGGGTCTTGACCCGAGAATGGCTGAACCTGCACTCAAACGTGCTCTTGAGCTCGTTGAAATGCTCGGCTGCGGCGAAGTTGTAACGGAGTATATCAAGGTTTCAAACGGCGTTGACACACAGAAGTCCGCTCCGTTCAGCGCAGAATGGATAAACAAGTTCCTCGGCACCGATATCCCCGAAAAAAAGATGATAAGCTATCTCAACAAGCTTGATTTCACCGTAAAGGACGGCGTTGCTTACGCTCCCGCATACAGAGTTGATATCGAGTGCAAGTCGGATATCGCAGAGGAGGTTGCCCGTCTTTACGGCTACAACAACATCCCGAAGACCGTTATCAGAGGTGTTGCACAGGCGCAGCTCACACCGAAGCAGAAGTTTGAGCGCAAGCTTGCCAACACAATGACAGCTCTCGGCTGCTACGAGATCTCGACTTACTCTTTCGTAAGCCCGAAGTACTTCGACAAGATCAATCTTCCTGCCGACAGCACACTCCGCAAGACGGTCACTATCACAAATCCTCTCGGCGAAGATACCTCTGTAATGAGAACAACTATCATTCCTTCAATGTGTGAAGTTCTCGCAAGAAACTACAACAACCGAAACGCCGAAGCTTACCTCTTTGAGATCGGCAACGAGTATATCCCCGTTTCGGGCAAGGAACTCCCCGAAGAGCCTGCAAGACTTGCAGTTGGTATGTACGGAAAGGACGCAGATTTCTTCCTCCTCAAGGGCAAGCTCGAAGCTGTTCTTGATGAAATGGGTCTGGGCGAATGTGACTTTGAGGCTTGCACAGATACTGCAGTTTACCCCGAAGCAAGCGCTTTCCACCCCGGCAGATGTGCAGTTGTCAGCAAGAACGGCAAGGTTTTCGGTATCCTCGGCGAGCTTGCTCCCGTTGTTCTTGAAAACTACGGTATCGGCGTAAAGGCTTATGCCGCAAAGCTTGAAGTCCCCGAAATGATGGAAATTGCAGCAGAGGTCGGCGACAAGGTTTATAAGCCGCTGCCGAAGTTCCCTGCAACTACCCGTGATATCGCAGTTGTATGCGAAGATAAGCTTGCAGTCGCAGTGCTTGAAAAGGCAATCAAGAGCGCAGTAGGAAACATCCTTGAAACGGTAGAGCTTTTCGACGTATACAAGGGCAAGCAGGTAGGCGAAGGCAAAAAGTCCGTAGCATTTGCCATTTCGATGCGTTCGCACGAAGGCACTCTCACCGATGAGCAGGCAGACGCAGCAATGAAGCGTGTACTCAAAGAGCTTGCAAAGCTTGGAGCAGAGCTCAGAGCGTAAAATTAATGCGTAATGCGTAATTATTTTGAAAACCATAGATATAATAAAAAGGAACTATTCACGAAAGCAAAACGTGAATAGTTCTTTTTTTAAACAAATTATAGCGATTTATTAATTACGCATTAATTGATGTTTTGTGCAAACATTTCCGTCCATACGGGTCTGTATCCGGATGATTTTGCTACGTTCTGCGAAGCGATGTTTCCGCTCCATGTTCCGTAGTAGGGGATAGCTCCGTGCGCCATTATTTCGTATGTAAGCGCTTTTACGCACTCCGAGCCTATCCCAAGTCCACGGAATTCCTTCTTTACGTCAATGCCGATCTGCCAGAAACGTTCGCTGTCGCTGCTTGCGCCTGCCATTGCGATGATATCGTTCCCGTTAAGTGCGCAGACTGCGACTTTATCGGTTCTTTTGCCCTGATCCTTATATAAAAGTGCGTTGGTGAACTCCTTATACTGATAAAGCTCCGATTTTATCTCGTTTTCTTCAAAAACTTTTAGGTTCACTCCGCTTTTGGAATGGTATTTATAGGGAATATCGGGGAGAAAGTAGATGTTTACATCGCCGATCGACTTGTTGTATTCGGCAAGCTTGCAGTTTATAAGGTACTGAACCTTTCCGCTGAACAATTCCGCTCCCGAATACTTGGAACAAAGCTGCTCAAAGAAAGGGATTAGCCTTTCATCTGCGGAGATCACTGCGTTCCTGCCCATTGTTGCCATACGGAAGAACGGAGTTTCGTCAAAGAGCGTTCTGCTGCCGATTTTCGGCTTGTTCGGGGCAACGATATTCTCTTCTCCGGAAAAATCATTTTTATAGCAGCCGTAATCGGCGGCAAGCTGTTCGGCGGCTGCTTCTGTAAATTCACTTTGGTACAAATATATCATCTCCCTGTATGCTTTTTGATAAAAACACCGCACACACGGTCGGTTGTGTGTGCGGTAAAAACGTTGATCTGGTACAAGAAACCCATTCCTGCAATATGTTTAGGATTTGTAACGGGCGGATATAGAATCCGCCCCTACAGATCAAAAATTAATTCACGAAACACAATAATTACGCATTACGCATTAATTTACTGTCCGAGCTTCGCTCTTGTCTTTGCACGGAGAGAGTTGTCAAGTATTCTCTTTCTGATGCGGATGCTCTTCGGAGTAATTTCAAGAAGCTCGTCATCGGCGATGAATTCAAGGCTGTCTTCAAGAGAGAGGATCCTCGGCGGAATAAGGCGAAGTGCGTCGTCCGAACCGCTTGCACGGGTGTTTGTGAGGTGCTTCTTCTTGCAGACATTGATTACAAGGTCTTCTGCCTTCGGCGACTGACCAACGATCATACCCTCGTAAACGGGAACGCCTGCACCGATGAAGAGTGTACCTCTTTCCTGTGCGTTGTAAAGACCGTAGGTGATGGATTCGCCTGTTTCAAAGCAAACGAGAGAGCCTGTGTTTCTTCTCGGGATATCGCCCTTATACGGCTGGTAGCTGTCGAAAACGCTGTTCATAACGCCTTCGCCCTTTGTGTCGGTGAGGAATTCGGACTTGTAGCCGAAAAGTCCTCTTGAAGGGATAAGGAACTCTATTCTCATTCTGCTGCCCGACGGGTGCATGGTCTGAAGCTCTGCCTTTCTGCTGCCGAGCTTTTCCATAACTGCGCCTACGCCGTCCTCGGGAACGTCGATAACAAGGCGTTCGATAGGTTCGCACATAACGCCGTCGATCTCCTTCATGAGAACCTTCGGTGTGGAAACGGAGAGCTCGTAGCCCTCACGGCGCATATTTTCGATAAGGATGGAAAGGTGCATTTCACCTCTGCCCGCAACACGGAAAGCATCTGTGTTCTCTGTTTCGGAAACACGGAGGGAAACGTCACGGAGAGTTTCCTTGAAAAGACGCTCACGGAGCTGTCTGGAAGTAACGAATTTACCCTCGCGGCCTGCAAAGGGGCTGTCATTTACGGAGAAGGTCATCTCAACGGTAGGTTCGGAGATCTTTACGAACGGGAGCGGTTCAAATTTGGAGCTGTCGCAGAGCGTATCGCCGATAGTGATATCCTCGATACCCGAGATCCACACGATATCGCCGACGGAAGCTTCCTGAACGGGAACCTTGTTGAGTCCTTCGATCTGGTAGATAGTGACGATCTTGCTGTTGTAGGGCTTGCGGTTCTCGTGGTAATCGCCGACTGTAACAGCTTCGTTTACTCTGATCGTACCTCTTTCAATTCTGCCGATTCCTGTTCTGCCGACATAATCATTATAGTCGATAGAGGAAATGAGCATCTGCATCGGTCCTTCGGGGTCGCCCTCGGGAGCAGGGATATAGTTTACGATAGTTTCAAAGAGCGGAACAAGGTCGGTTCCTGCTTCATACTGGCTGAGCGAAGCTGTGCCTGCACGGCCGGAGCAGAAGAGGACGGGGCTTTCGAGCTGCTCGTCGCTTGCGTCAAGGTCGAGGAGGAGCTCGAGTATCTCGTCGCCGATCTCGTCAAGACGTGCGTCGGGACGGTCGATCTTATTAACGACAACGATGATCTTGTGACCCATTTCAAGTGCCTTCTGGAGAACGAAACGAGTCTGCGGCATACAGCCTTCCGCTGCATCGACAAGGAGAACAACGCCGTCAACCATTTTTAGAACACGCTCAACCTCTCCGCCAAAGTCTGCGTGACCCGGAGTGTCGATGATGTTGATCTTGATGCCGTTGTAGTTTACTGCGGTGTTTTTTGCAAGGATCGTGATTCCGCGCTCACGCTCGATATCGTTTGAGTCCATTACACGGTCTGCAACTTCCTGATTTTCACGGAAAGCGCCGCCCTGCTTTAACATTTCGTCAACAAGGGTGGTTTTGCCGTGGTCAACGTGAGCAATGATCGCAACGTTTCTTAAATCTTCTCTTACCATAAGAATCCCTTCCTTAATTTTGTCGGTGATTCATTCCGACAGATTTTCCTTTGATTTTCTTGAAAAAGTTGGTATTGCCTATATATTTTTAACACTACTATATATAATATATTTATTATACACAAATATATTATGGTACAAAAAAACCTTGCAGACGAATCTGCAAGGTATTTACATGGTGGAGGAGGGTGGATTCGAACCACCGAAGCCGAAGCAACAGATTTACAGTCTGCCCCCTTTGGCCACTCGGGAACTCCTCCAAAAAAATATCTAAACAGTTTTAAAGCTGTTTAGAAATTGGAGCTGGTGGACGGACTCGAACCCCCGACCTGCTGATTACAAATCAGCTGCTCTACCAACTGAGCTACACCAGCTTGAATCTGATCTTTTTTGTTATCGTTTCAAGCGACTATTACATTCTAACACAAGATGCTTTATTTGTCAATAGGAATTTGCATTATTTACAAATCGTTCACATTCTCTGCTTTTCTGACGAAAAATGAATGGTCGGGGCGACAGGACTCGAACCTGCGGCATCTTGGTCCCAAACCAAGCACTCTACCAAACTGAGTTACGCCCCGAATTCAGCCTTATTATTATACCGTACGGGCATACTGTTTGTCAAGGGTCAATTATCGCTAAATCCGTATGCTTTTAGTTAGCTGTTTTGTTTATTATGACATAAATCGGGCATTTTAAACATAAGCTGTGGGATTATAGGTTGTTACATTCTGTTTTTTGTTGAAGTATAATTGAGGTTAAGATCATTTTTTTGCAAATTGCACTACAAAAACCCATTATATTTAATCATATTTTTTAGACATATTTATTAAATGCTTGTTGCAAATTTATGCGTTTTATGGTATAATACTATAAGTTTATTATGCCGGAGGTGAAAAGTGTGAGGATAAAGCTGTTCAGTGCCATGATAAATAAGGAACTGTCCTTCC
Source organism: Oscillospiraceae bacterium (assembly GCA_051881815.1). GTDB lineage: Bacteria > Bacillota > Clostridia > Oscillospirales > Ruminococcaceae > UMGS363. Next base: position 42,506 of record JBJEQP010000038.1, read on the forward strand.
TTTTGCCGCGCACTTTGATATTTGACGGCATCTTATACTTAATCACGCTGCCGTTCTTCGGGTTTCGGGTGGATATGCTGCTCGGACTGCTGCTTGGAACGTTCGTTATGCTGCTCAATTTCGTGATACTCGGGATATCCTCCGAGCACGCCGTTGAAAGACAGGTCGGCGCCGCAAAAAGGCTCATGGCTTTTTCCTACATCGGCAGATTTGCGATAATGGGCTGCCTTTTCGCTTTTTGCGTACTGACAGGGTGGGCGAACGTTGTTATGGCTGCGATCCCGACTATGTATCCGCGCTGGAGCTACACTCTTGATGCGGCGGTGAAAAAACGGAAGGAGGGGAAAGATCTATGAATATAGACGTGCAGGGACCAAGACGGATGATACAGCTTCTTGACGAAGAGGGAAACATCAGGTTCGCTATTTCCGAATCGGTCGTTACGGGTTGGCTCGTTATCCTCGCCGTTCTGGCAGTCTGCCTTATTCTTACGCACAATATGCAGAAGGTTCCTGCGAGCAAAAAACAATGCGCAGCGGAATATATCGTAAATTTCTGCAATAAGATGGTGCGCGACAATATGGGCGCCGACTGTATGGGATACGCTCCTTATATCGGTGCGCTGTTCTGTTATATCCTGCTGGGAACGCTTATCTCGATGCTCGGCTTCAGAAGCATCACTGCCGACATCAGCGTTACAGGCACACTTGCGGCGGTAACGTTCGTGCTTATAACGTATAATAAGATATCGACGCAGGGTATCGGAAAATACCTTAAAACAATGATAAATCCGCTCAACATCATAAGCGAGATCGCAACTCCCGTTGCTATGGCACTTCGTCTTTTCGGCAACGTTGCAGGCGGTATGATCATCACGATCATCCTTTATGCGGCTCTCGGTTCGGCAAGCGGAGCGCTCTACAATCTTATCGGTATCCATGCGGAAACCTATTACTTCAATATCTTCCAGATAGGTATTCCTGCGGTTTTATCGGTCTATTTTGACCTTTTCTCCGGTACGATCCAGTCCTATGTATTTATCATGCTTACAATGATCTATATTCAGATGGGACGCGAATAAGTTCAAATTCAATTTTTGGAGGTTATTTAACTATGGAAAACGAAGCTTTATTGCAGGCTCAGAGTATTGTACTCGCAGGTCAGGCGATCGGCGCAGGACTTGCAATGATCGCAGGTATCGGCCCGGGTATCGGTGAAGGCTACGCAGTCGGCAAGACTATCGAAACTATCGGCCGCCAGCCCGAGATCAAGGGTGAAGTTACACCGACAATGTTCGTTGGATGCGCTGTTGCCGAAACAACAGGTATCTACGGTCTGTTCGTTGCTATCATGCTCCTGTTCGCTAATCCGTTCCTCAAGTACTTGGGTTAAGATTAAAAGAATTTTAGAACGGGAGGCAGAATAAGCCTATGTCAACTAATTTGGAATTTTTCTCAATTGATCTGACCACGATCGTAGGCACTCTGGCTAACCTTTTGATCCTGTTTCTTGTTGTCAAGCATTTTCTTTTTGACAAGGTGAACGCTATTCTTGAAGCGAGAAAGACGGAAGTCGAAAAAACATACGAGGAAGCTGACGAAAAGCTGAAAAACGCCAAGGAGCTTGAGGCTGAATACACCGAAAAGCTTGCAGGCGCAAAGGAAGAGTCGGCTGAAATAATCAAGAATGCCACCAAAAAGGCGCAGAAGCGCTCCGACGAGATCATTTCCGAGGCTCAGGACGAGGCTCGTGCGATCACGGTCAAGGCTAATGCTGACATCGAAAAGGAAAAGAAACGCGCTGTTAATCAGATAAAGGACGATATTTCCGATATTGCGATCTCGATCGCAGAAAAGGTCGTTTCTAAAGAGATCGACCCCAAGACCCACGATGAGCTTATTGACAGCTTTATCGACGGCATCGGAGAATAATCGGGAAAGGTCAGGTTCTTATGGCAGGTTCGGTTGGAAATGTGTACTCCGAAGCTTTGTTTGAACTTGCCGCCGAGCAGAACTGCGCAGAGGAGACCTTTAACGAGCTTATGGCTCTTAAAAAGATATGGCAGGAAACCCCCGAGGTATCAAAGCTTCTGAAATCCCCTACATTAAGTGTTGCGGAAAGGCTCGAAGCTGCTGAAAAGATCTTCAAGGGCAGAGTTTCCGACCAGATGTTCAACTTCCTTTGCGTTTTGACCGAAAAGAGCCGTGCGGATCATCTCCCGGAGATAGCGGACTGCTACAAGGAGAGATGGTACGACAAGAGCGGAATTGCCGAAGTAACGGTGACTTCCGACAGACCTCTTTCGGACAAACAGCGGGACAAGCTTATCGACAAGCTTGAAAAGGTCTATGGCAAGAAGATCATTCTTGAAGAAAAGACCGACAGCTCCCTTATCGGCGGAATGAAGGTCAGCTACAACGGAACGCTCCTTGACGGTACTGTAAAGAATCGTCTTGAATCGCTCCGCAAACAGATAAAGGGTACGATCGCTTAAAGATCAAAGCATTAAAATTTAAGCATAAATAAATTATGAAAGTTGGTGTAATGATGGATTTACGCCCGGATGAGATCACCGGTATAATCAAAGAACAGATCAAGAACTACAATTCAAAGATCGAGCTTTCCGATACCGGAACCGTTGTCACGGTCGGCGACGGTATCGCAAGGATCCACGGACTTGAAAAATGTATGTCCGGCGAACTTCTTGAGTTTGAAAACGGCGTTTATGCCATGGCGCTCAATCTTGAACAGGAGTTTGTCGGAGCGGTTATGCTCGGTTCGGACTCGGGTATCAAGGAGGGCGATACCGTAAAGAGAACGGGACGCATCATGTCCGTTCCCGTAGGTGAGGAGCTTCTCGGAAGAGTCGTAAACTCGCTCGGTCAGCCTATCGACGGCAAGGGCGCTATCCTTACGGATAAGACCATGCCTATCGAGAAGACCGCTCTCGGTATCATCACAAGAAAATCAGTAAGCCGTCCTCTCCAGACAGGCATCAAGGCTATCGACGCTATGATCCCTATCGGCAGAGGTCAGCGTGAGCTTATCATCGGTGACAGACAGACAGGTAAAACTGCTATTGCGCTCGATACTATCATCAATCAGAAGGGCAAGGACGTTATCTGTATCTATGTTGCCATCGGTCAGAAGCGTTCCACAGTTGCAAACGTTGTTGAAACGCTTGAAAAGAACGGCGCAATGGATTATACCATTGTTGTTTCCGCAACAGCTTCCGAGCTCGCACCGCTGCAGTATATAGCTCCTTATTCGGGCTGTGCAATGGGTGAATATTTCCTCGAACAGGGCAAGGACGTACTCTGCGTCTATGACGACCTGTCGAAGCATGCTGTTGCTTATCGTACACTTTCCCTTCTCCTCAAGCGTCCGCCGGGACGTGAAGCTTACCCCGGAGATGTATTCTATCTCCATTCAAGACTGCTCGAACGTGCTTGCTGCCTTAACGAAAACTACGGCGGCGGTTCGCTTACCGCGCTTCCTATCATTGAAACGCAGGCAGGCGACGTTTCGGCATATATCCCCACAAACGTTATTTCCATCACAGACGGTCAGATATTCCTCGAAACAGACCTTTTCAACGCAGGTATCCGTCCTGCCGTAAACCCCGGTATCTCCGTATCCCGTGTAGGCGGCGCTGCGCAGATCAAGGCTATGAAAAAGGTTTCCGGTTCGCTCAAGCTCACATACTCGCAGTATCGTGAACTTCAGTCGTTCTCACAGTTCGGCTCCGACCTCGATAAGGACACAAAGGAGCGTCTTGCTCTCGGTGAAAGAGTCGTTGAAGTTCTCAAGCAGGACAGAAATTCGCCTATCGCCGTTGAAAATCAGGTTCTTATCATCTATGCCGTAACGCATAACTATCTCAAGGATATCGCCGTTTCGGATGTTCTCGAATTCCAGAACGAAATGTTCGATTTCATAGCAGAATCTCACCCCGACATTACCGAAACTATCAGAACGCAGAAGGTTCTCACCCCCGAGGCTGAGGATGAGCTCAAGGAAGCGCTCAGTGAGTTTGTCAAGAAGTTCCTTGCCGCAAAGGCTTGAACCGCTGACTGAAAAAAGGTAAAGAAAGGATGGATTTTGTATGGCTTCGGGCAATATGAAAAGCATAAAAAGGCGTATCAAGAGCGTTGAGTCCACTCTGCAGATAACCAAAGCCATGGAAGTAGTTTCGTCCTCGAAGCTGCGAAAGGCAAAGGAAAAAGCAGACAAGGCTCGTCCGTTCTATAAAGCGCTGCATGAAACAATGTGCGAGATCCAATCCGAAAATGAGAACTTCTTTTCTCCCTTCACCCGTAAGCAGCAGGGCGCAGGCACGGTAATGCTTGTCGTTATCGCAGGCGACCGAGGTCTTGCAGGCGGCTTTAACTCAAATATCACAAAGCTTGCAGCAGCTCGTATAAAAGAGCTTACGGAAGAGGGCAGCAAGGTCAAGGTTCTTGCTGTCGGCAAAAAATCAGCCGAATATTTCACCAAGCACGGCTATGACGTTGTACAGACCTATGTCAATGTCGGTCAGGATCTGCGCATAAACGGCGCAGCTGCCATTGCCGATGATATAGTTGTACCGTATCTTAAAGGCGAGGTCACATCGGTGGAGCTTGTTTCGACAGAGTTCGTTTCAACGCTCTCACAGGTCGCAAAGTTCAGCCCTATCCTTCCGCTCGATATTCCGAAGCAGGAAAAGAGGGTGCGTGAGCTTCCGATATATGAACCGTCGCCCGAGGCTGTTTTTAACGCCATTGTTCCCAAATATATCACAGGCGTTGTTTATTCTGCGATAGTCGAAAGCTTTGCCGCAGAGCAGGCTGCAAGAAGAAGCGCTATGGAAAACGCTTCGGACAACGCAGGAGAGATGATCTCCAATCTTTCGCTCGTTTACAACAGAGCGCGTCAGTCCGCGATCACTCAGGAGATCACGGAGATCGTCGGCGGTGCTTCCGCACAGGAATGACCGTCCGTTTAAACGCCCGATCGCAATTTTTGATCGCACACCCAATTTGAAACAAGAGGTGATCATTTGATGCCACAGAAAAATATCGGAAAGGTCGTTCAGATCATCGGTGCGGTAGTCGATATCGCATTTGAAAAGGACAATCTTCCGAATCTTCTGAATGCAATAGAAATTGACAACAACGGTGAAAAGCTTGTCTGCGAGGTCGCACAGCATATCGGCGATGACGTTGTAAGATGTATCGCTATGTCCTCCACAGACGGACTTGTCAGAGGTGTTGACGCAGTTGATACAGGCAGTCCTATCACCGTTCCCGTCGGCAGAGGTACGCTCGGAAGAATTTTCAACATTCTCGGCGAACCCGTTGACAACAAGCCCGCTCCCGAAAACGCAGAGAGATGGGCTATCCACAGAGAAGCGCCGTCCTACGAAGAACAGGCTGCCGCTAACGAGATCCTTGAAACAGGTATCAAGGTAATCGACCTTATCTGTCCTTACCTCAAGGGCGGTAAGATCGGCCTTTTCGGAGGCGCAGGCGTTGGCAAGACGGTCCTTATCCAGGAGCTTATCAACAACGTTGCTAACCAGCACGGCGGTATCTCCGTTTTCACAGGCGTTGGAGAACGTACCCGTGAGGGCAACGACCTTTATAACGAAATGACCGAGTCGGGAGTTATCGACAAGACCGTCCTTGTTTACGGTCAGATGAACGAACCGCCCGGAGCAAGAATGAGAGTAGGTCTTTCGGGACTTACAATGGCTGAATATTTCCGTGACGTTGAAGGACAGGACGTTCTTCTCTTCATCGACAATATCTTCCGTTTCACACAGGCAGGCTCGGAGGTTTCCGCACTTCTCGGACGTATGCCGTCTGCCGTTGGTTACCAGCCGACGCTCGCAACGGAAATGGGCGCTCTCCAGGAGCGTATCACTTCAACGAGCAAGGGCTCTATCACATCGGTTCAGGCTGTTTACGTTCCTGCCGATGACCTTACAGACCCTGCACCTGCTACAACATTCGCACACCTTGACGCTACAACGGTTCTTTCAAGAGATATCGCTTCGCTCGGTATCTACCCTGCAGTTGATCCGCTCGATTCGACCTCAAGAATTCTTTCTCCCGATATCGTCGGAAAAGAGCATTACGAAACCGCAAGAGCCGTTCAGAACATCCTCCAGCGTTATACAGAGCTTCAGGATATCATCGCTATCATGGGTATGGACGAGCTTTCCGACGAAGATAAGCTCACCGTTTCAAGAGCAAGAAAGATACAGCGTTTCCTTTCACAGCCGTTCTCCGTTGCGGAGCAGTTCACAGGCTATGAGGGTAAGTATGTACCGCTCAAGGAAACTATCAGAGGCTTCAAGGAGATCATCGAAGGTCTTCACGACGACCTACCCGAGTCAGCATTCCTTTTCGCAGGCACGATCGACGAAGTAGTTGAAAAAGCGAAAAATATGAACGCTGAATGATCGGAGGTGGAATAATGGCTGCAGAGTTCAGACTCTCGATCATTACTCCCGAAAAGACGTTTTATGACGATGAAACTTCAATGGTCATCGTCAGAACAACGGAGGGAGATATCGGTATCCTCGCAAATCATACAAGCCTTGTGGCAAGCCTTCCGTCAGGCCCCGTAAAGATCAAAAATCAGGACGGGACCTTCAGGATCGCAGCGCTTTCGTCGGGTATAATCAAGGTCGGCGGAAATAAGGTTTCGATCATCGCAAATGCTGTTGAATGGGCGGATGAAATTGATCTTGACTGGGCGAAACGCTCCGAAGCGGAAGCAAGAGAAAAGCTCCAACAGCTTGAAGATAAGCACGAGCTTGACATTGCGGAAGCAAAGCTGCGCAGAGCACTCAACAGAATCAGTGTACATTCGATGAAATAAAAAGCCGCAGTGCTGCGAAGCCAAGCAGCTGGTCAAGCTGAGCACAGCTTGCGGGGTCGAGGGGCGGAGCCCTCGTCGCTTCCGCAGAAGCGAAACATCCTAAACTTTAGCGAATAATCTGCCGCAAAAGCAAAATCACTAACAAATAAAAAAGCGCAATTCACGATAAAAAGGTGAAACAGAACGTGAGAAATCATTCTGAAAACCCAAAAATCGTGAATTGCGCTTATTCTTTATTAGTGGAACAACTATCCTTGAAGTGTAAATACACGAACAAAGAGAGTGTATTTACGCTTCAACTCAATATGAATAGCTATTCAATATGAAGTGAAAAAATGTCATAAATGAATTTTTTGGTGTTTTTTACGGTAAAATCACAGTTCTATGCAGAAATGTTCAGCTTATGTCTGTGCAATTCGTTATTGACATTTTTTTACCGATGATTTATAATATAAATATAATATTTGAAGCAAGGGCGCTCCGTAATAAAGAGACCGTTTGAACGGTTCTTTATTGACGGAGCTTTTTATTTAATGGAAAGGCGGCGTCACAATGAAAAAAACACATTCAATACAATCAAAAATAATACTTCTTGCAATTGTTCCGATGCTTTTTATCGCAATTCTTCTGCTTGGGTATGAATTTTGGGGCGGAACGACGAATATGGCAGCCGCACTTAAAAGCAGTATAAATGAAACCGCCAAAATTTCCGCACAGGCAATAACGAACCGGCTTGTAATATACGAAACTGCGGTCAACGAAGCGGCTTCAAACGAATTGTTCACGAACGGGGATATTGACGCTGATAAAGCTGCGGCATTTCTTGAAGAGGTAAAGGAACGAAACGGCTTTCTGCGCATAGGCTACACCGATGAAAACGGTGTGAACCAGAACGGCAGCGATTTTTCCGAAAGGCAGTATTTCAAAGACTGCCGTGAAAGCATGGCGCCCGTTACATCCGACCCTTATTCTTCAAAGGACGGCAACGGAGCGCTGTCGGTGCTGTTTTGTGCGCCTATCGTCCGCAGCGGAGAATTCTGCGGAATTGTTTACGGCGCAGCTGACGCAAAGCTTTTCACCGATATTATAAGCAGCGTTCTTGTAGGCGAAAACGGAATGAACTTTATTATCGACAGCACGGGAACATTTATTGCGCACAACGATTTTTCCCATGCAAGCGAGCTTGAAAATCTTATATCCGAAGCCGAAGCGGATCCGTCCTTGTCGGAACAGGCAGCCGTTATATCCGAAATGCTTGAAAATGAGTCAGGCTCGCTTATTTACAACGACGGAGAAACGAAGCGTATTGCTTGCTATGTTCCGATAGAAAAGGGCAGCAGCTGGGTACTTGCGGTTACGGTAAGCTATGCGGAGTTTATGAAAAATCAGCTTATGGGACTTGCGGTACTGGCAGTATGCACCGCTGCGGTCATAGTTTTAAGCATACTTCTGATACTTAAATACTCCGCAAGAATTGTAAAGCCCGTACAGAGCTGCACAAAGAGGATAGAGCTCCTTGCGGAAGGCGATCTGAAATCCGATATTGAAGCCTGCACCTCAAATGATGAAACAAGAGTGCTTGTTGAATCTGCAAGACGGACGATAAAGCATCTCAACAGTATGATAAAGCATATTTCCGAAACACTTGAGCAGATGGCGGAAGGGGATTTTACCCATGAAGCCGAGGGAAAGTTCAGAGGGGATTTTGAACCGATCAAAGCGTCGCTTAACAATATCATGATCTCGCTGCGGTCGGTGCTTGCGGATATAGACGGGGCTTCTGCGTGCGTTTCCGAAATATCGGAGCAGGTCGTTGACACTTCCCGTCATCTTGCCGAGGGCGTAAATCATCAGACTGCGCTGATAAACGAGATAAGCAGCACCTTTGAAAGCATGAAGGAAAGCGTCAAACTCAATGCCGATAATACCTCGGCTGTTCTTGAGCTTGCATTAAAGACAAAGGACGGGGTAAAAACGAGCGGCGAGCAGATGGATATGCTTCTTTCCGCTATGAAGGAAATGTCCGATTCCTCAAAGGAGATACAGTCGATAAACGATACAATAGGCGATATTGCTTTCCAGACTCATATACTTGCGCTGAACGCTTCCATTGAAGCTGCGGCTGCAGGGGAAGCAGGTAAGGGATTTTCCGTTGTTGCGGCAGAGGTCGGCGAGCTTGCTTCAAAATGCGGAGAAGCGGCTTCACGTACTACCTCGCTTATCGAACGAACGGTACATGCTATCTGTACAGGAATGGAGCTTGCTCAAAAGGTATCGGGTTCCTTCGGAGAGGTTGAAAAGGACACAGATGAAATGGAGAAGGACATTGCGGATGTTTCTGCTTCGTCCGAGGAACAGGCAGCCTGCATAACAAGCGTAAGCGACAAGATGGATATGATATCATCCGTAGTGGAAAGCACCTCGGCTTCGGCAGACAGAGCTGCGGAAATCAGCGAAAAGCTGAAAAATGAAGCAGAGGCTCTAAAGGATCTTGTTGCAAAATTCTCTCTGACATAAACAAGGCTGAAAAGAATCGGAAAATATTACCCAAAAATATATAACAAACCGGAGCCGCTGCAGGAGCTCACATACTGCAGCGGCTCTGTTTTTAGCAATATTTATCGACATATATTTCCAAAAAATTCATATATTTGCTTTAAAGGGATAATATATGCGATTATGTATATGTTATAATTAAAGTGTTATCATTATTTGTATATGGCTTGTTAAAAAAATATCAATATCCGCTTTGGTATTGCAGCAATTTTTCTAAAGAAAAAGCTCTGACGGGATTTTATTTTTGAGCCGATGGGTATTGCTGCGAAAAAAGCAAAGTTTACATTATACATACAGGAGGAAAAAATATGGCTTTTATTGATGTAGTTGAATGGTCGCCTAAGGATAACAGCGAATATGCGCACCGTTTTCCCCACGACAACCTCAGCACAGGAACCCAGCTTATCGTAAGGGAGTCGCAGGAGGCGGTCTTCTTCTCAAAGGGACAGATCCTCGGCAAATTCGGTCCGGGCAAGCATACTCTTTCCACCGAGAACCTTCCCTTGCTGCGCAACCTTTTCGGAATTCCGTTCGGAGGCAAAAATCCGTTCTTTGCAGAGGTATGGTTCGTCAACAAGACAGCTCCGCTTAACATCGACTGGAAAACGACCTCGATGCGTTTTATGGATCCCGATTACGGTCAGATGATCCCTCTGGTCGCAAGCGGCAGATACGGACTAAAGGTGAGCGACGCCGAGCGCTTCCTCGTTCGTCTTGTCGGAACGATGCAGTCCTTTACGGCTCGTGAACTGACCGATCATTTTCAGGGTGCGATGATCGCAAAGACAAATTCATCAATAATGTCCTTTATGAATACGAACAGGGTCGGCATAAATCAGATAGCGGCTTATCTCGACGATCTTTCCAAGTTTATAAAAATGCCGATGGCTGAATTCTGGGAGGATTACGGATTCGATCTTGAAGGCTTCTATATCACGGGTGTCGATCTTGACACATCCACTCCCGAGGGCAGGAAGATATCGGAAGCGCTTTCCGACCGTTCCGCACAGGCTATTGCAGGCTATACATGGCAGCAGAAGCAGACCTTTGCGACCGCAAACAATGCTGCAAACAACAATTCCTCGATGGGCATTCTCGGGGTGGCAATGATGACGGGTGCTTTATCGAACGGCGGCGGAGTAAATGCCGCAATGCAGCCGCCCCCGAATAATCAGTATCAGTTCGGCAATCAGAATATGGGAAATCCGAACTTCGGCGGTCAGAATTACACAGGAGCGCCGACTTATGCTCATGCCAGAAATGAAGTATTCTGCTCGAACTGCAGCAGAAAATTCTCTGCGACTGCGGCTTTCTGCCCTCATTGCGGAAATAAATACAATCCTTGTCCTTCCTGCGGAGCGGATAATGCGCAGAGCGCTTCAAGATGCGTTACCTGCGGAGCAATGCTCGTTTCACAGAACAGCTGCGGCGATGTTTGCGGCAAGTGCCATACGCCTGTTCAGCCGGGACTGAAATTCTGTCCGAACTGCGGCAGCAAGCTTCAGGCTGACAGCTTCAGGATGTAAAGGGGCGGCAGTATGAAGAAAAACAGTAATTCGTCCTTTCTGCTTGTTATCTTCTGCTTCGGCTTGATAATTGCCGGGGGAGCTTTGTTCCTTATAAAGGATATGTTTGAAGGCAGAACGGGGACATATATTTTTACCTGCACAAGTGTGATCCTTGTTTATATTGCGGCTTTTCTGCCGTTTATATCGGGACTTATTTCCGGGAATACGGCACAGCTCGTTGTGAGCGGTGCGGTCTACTACAAGGGAATGTCCGCTTATGCGGTGGTTTCTGCCGCTGCGGTGTATCTTGCATTTTCGGTGATACCTTTGAAATTTGCGGTTGCGATCCAGCTTGTGGCGCTGTTCGTTTTCATTATCTATGTCTTTATGTCGAAGGTGACATCCGATACGATAGGCGGCGTTGAAGAGGAGGAAGCGGCAAAGAAGTCGATGATCTCCGATATGCGCAGCAAGGCTTATCAGCTCTCGCTTATGACAGAGAATCAGGACAGCAAAAAGGTCAAGGATGCGGTCAAGAGGATGAACGATGATCTGAGATATCTTTCTCCGAACGGTTCGCAGGAGGCCTATGACCTTGAATGCAGAATGTCCGCTGTTATCGACAGTATGATCTCGGACGCATATTTCCGATCGGCAGGGGTCATGTCGTCGGAAGCGCTTGAAACAAAGTTCGAGGATTTTGAATTCTTATATAAGCAGAGAAAAAATATTTATTAAGAGAGGGATAAAGCTATGACTGGAAAGATATTTGAAAATTCTTCCAATATTTATCAGGATCAGGCGAAGATTCTTTTTAATTATTACAAGACCGCTGCCGAAACGATCGTATCTGCCCAGATGAAGGAGGAGCAGAACAAAGCCGATCTTATAAAGCAGCGTGATGAATGTATCCAAAATTTTAATAAAACAAAGACGATATTCATTATATCATTTATTGCCGCAGGTCTTGGATTGCTGCTCACATTTGTATTTCCTTTTTTTGGACTGGTGTTTGTAGCAGGTCTTGTTGTCGGCATTATTAATGTTGTCAAAAATCAAAAGATGAAAAGGTCAACGGAGGATTTTGAAAAGCTTATCAAAGAATCGGATCAGCGATATGCAAATATCAGAATGGATTACAAGGTAGATAAGATCGGCGTTGTGTATGTACCCGTTGCAACGAGAGTGCCTTTCGAGGATCAGAGCTTTGTGCTTGACCATACGGGTGAAACGACCGACACGGGCTTCAAGCTTACGGTTTTAAGGCAGCCCGATGAGTTCCAGGATTCTGTTCGTCAGCTCACCGAAACGCTTGATACGCTCCCTGTTGTCGAGGACAACGATCAGACCGAATCTATCAACACATCGGAGTATTCTACCTCCGTTCAGTCGCTTACACTTAACGATTATATGGGAAATATTGACCGTCAGGTGAGAAATATCAGCTATCTTCTCGGAGATAACGACGATGTTTCCGTTAATATCCCCGTAATCACACCGCAGAGCAATACAGCAAACTACCTTAAAGAGTTTTCGACCGATGATACCAACGGACATCCCGTTGTAAAGGTGTTCGATGTATCCTTTGAAGACAGACTGGAGAAGTTTGCGTCCCTCAACGCCTTAAAGGATCAGATAAAGAATTCCGATGACGCTGACAGCAATGAATATATGAAGCATCTCATGCAGAAGATCGCCGAATCCGTTCAGCTTTTCACCCAGACAAAGGTTTCCGGCTCTGCAAAGCTTGCCGATTATACAACTTCAATTTTCAACACCGTTCTCAAAGCAGGCTATACGCAGTATTCACCGAATCTTGAAGCGGAAGAGATCGAAAGAGTACGAGCTGCCGACTTTGACTACCGTTCTTCCGTAAATGAATACACTCCGTTCTCCCTTAAAGCAAGCTCTATCGTAAAATATGAGCTTTTCTCCAAGAGCTGGGTCGCAGAGGACGGTTCAAGAACCTCCATGCCGTTCGGTATGCACCAGATCGACGAGGAGATCTTTATGCCTGTCATTGCTGCTCTTATGGAGGAAACAAGAGTTGAAAGATTAAAGATCTACAACAACATCGAAGATCAGAAGAGAATGTATCTTGAAAGATGGTCTTCCGAAACGGGCAATTATTTCCGTGATAACAGAAAGACCGCCGATGAGCTTATCACTCATATGCGTGAAACCTATGCCGATTATATGAATGCGTATAATATGTATAAGTCGCTCACCGATACGAGCGGTACGATGAAGCAGAGCGGCAGGCTTGAAGACGGCGAGGTCAAGGAGATAGATTCCCAGGCTGAAATGATCGCAGGCTTTGAAGCGCAGGCTGCACAATGCAACCGGCAGCAGGAAGAATTTGCCGACTTCATGGATCGCATCCAGGAAAATATCGAAATGAGCACCCGTGAGTTCTCTCACATTGAATATTACGAGGGTTCACTCCGTGATACCGTTCCTCACGAAACAGCCGTTGCATTCTCGAATATACGCGGTCTTGATTACAGACACAGAAAGCTCGTCGGTATCAATCCTTACGTTGCAAACCGTGCGGAGCTGCCGCCCGAGCCGATAACGAGTCCCGATATCATTGAACATATCAACATCGACCTTATAAAGCAGGTCGAAGAGGATGTAGGTCAGGCTGTTGCCAATGCTGCCGATCACAGCGAAGTTCCTGCAGATGAAGCAGCAGCGACCGCCGAGCAGGATCAGGAAAAGATCCCCGTGACAGTATGAGGCGGAGGTGAAGCAATAAATGCCAAGTTTTGATTTTGTTGTTGACACAAAGCCGATGGCTGATTCTGTCGATAAGGTTTCGGGTCACGTTGACGCTACGACAGCTGCTGTTGTTGCTATGCAGGCGGCAGTTATCCGTTCGGAAGAAAAGGCTGCGGAAAAAATATGCGAAAACGTTGACAGCGGCTTTTATAACCTTATCCGCTCACAGATAAGCATGAAGCTTGCTACATATTTTACGGAAATGAACGCAAAGCTTGCACTGCTTATGGAATATGCAAAGGCGCTCGGCAAATCTAAAGATCGTATGGAAAACGATTATAATCGTTTGAGAAGAGAGTATCTGAAGTTTTTCCGCGGACTTGACGCTTCGCTCGAAACCCGTGTTGCACAGCTGGACAAGGCTGCAATGGAGCTTGCGGATACAAGAAAAAGAGTCATTCTCGGCAAGTTCCTTCGTGAAGTTCCCGAAACCATGACTCTTTCCGAAGAAGCAGACGCAGCGGAACAGCGCATCGTTTCGGCAAGATTAAAGAGCAAAACGAGCAGGTCGCTGAAATTCCTCGGAAACAAGGTGCACGAGAACCTTGAATATGCTTCACTTATGGATTCTCTTATGGAGAAAAAGCCCGTTGAAAAAGAGTATGAAGAATACATCCCTGTCGTTTATTCTTCCGAGCAGAGTATGCTTATGAGCGAATCCTTCGTGCTGCAGCTCTATTACCCCGAATATCTCTCCGACTCGGTCAAAAACAGCATTGGTCTTGATGTCCTTAATCAGATAGATTCTTTAACGGAAAAGCCTTCGCCCGAATTTGAAAAGCAGGAAATATCGAAGGAATTCTGCAATATTGCCGCTTCCGCTCCGCTTGACCCGAGAGTTTCAAAGGTGATGATGGAGTTATTTGAAAGAGGTGGCTGCTGATGAGCTATACCAGATCATATTCCTCCTCCGTTACTGTAAGCGGTTCAAAATCGGTTTCTTACCCTGCGAGCCAGTACGGCGGCACGACAACCGTAAGCTACTCCGAAACTGTACCCATTAACATTAATATCACCGTTGAAACAAGTCCGTTCGACAGCAGCGTTAACAGAGCAGGCAGAAACGTTGATGCGCTGACGGCTTCCGTTGCGGCAATGAATGCTGCAAACTGCGCCGCTATAAAGGCAAACTCCGAGAAGGTATCTCAAAGCCTTGTCAAGGGCTTTTACAACCTTATCAACAACGATATTGCGCTGAAAAAATCGGAAAATAACAGCCAGCTTCAGTCCAAGATCGCTCTTCTCAATGCTCTCGCCAACGACACACGGGACAAACACGCAAGAATGTCCGAGGATATTGAAAGGTTAAGGGCGCACTACAATACGATATTCAAGGGACTTGACGAGGACCTTGCAAAGCGTATAAAGGAGATCGACAAGCCTGCCTTCAACCTCAGCGAAAACATCCGCAAGGGAGTTATCCTGAAGCCGTATCTTTCTATGGCGGCATCTACCGTCAGCGACGCCGATACGGATCAGCAGACAAAGAGCAGCATAACGATAGCACGCATACGCCGCAAGGTTTCCGAGGTCATAGAAACTATGGCAGATTCGCTCGGAAAAAACCTTTTGTATCGCCGTATGATGAAGGACACCTTATGGCATACACGGGCGGATGAAGCGGCGCCGATATATATTCCCGTTGCATATATGCTGTCGGATGGCATAAACAGCGCAGGAAAAACGGATGAATATTATTCTTCGGACAACGGCTGCAAGGATCGTATAATTTCTTCTGTAAGCTCATTCGTCCGCTCGAAGGACGGTGCTGAAGCAAGTGCTGTCCCCGAGGAAGAGCTAAAGCTCATAGATCAGGCTTTTTCAAGTATGGTCGAGGAAAGCTTTTTAAATCAGGATAACACGGACAGCTATAATGAACGCGTCTATTCCGAGATACTTCGGTTATGGCACAGCGGAAAAGCGGAACTGAAACAGATATAAATATGAATGTGGGTGAAACAAATGCAGGAATTAAATGAAATAAGGATAGGGGATCAGGAGATCGTCCTTAACAATAATCTTGTAAAAACAAGTATTCTGCCGCAAGGCTCAAAAGACCTCGGCAGAAACATAAAGATCCAGGGCAACACCGTAGTTGAAGGCAGTACATTCGGCAATAATATCAGCATCAAGGACGGAAAGGTACAAATGATGGGTGCGGTGTACGCAAACAAGGAGCTTCATATCGAAAATGATATCTCGGGAACGGTAGTTTTCAACAAAGCCGTTGCAAGCGCCGAGAGCATAGCGTCTTTTGTCGTATCGGGCAGAGTTATATACGGCTCGGATGTCAACGCACCGCAGATAAAGCTGAAAAACTGCTATATAGGCGGAAGCGTTTTCGGAGCAGAGGTGTACCTTGAAAACTGCGTAGTGCTCGGAGGAATTTTTGCGTCAAAAAGCGCTATCATTTCCGACTGTATTTTCGGAACCTTCAATGCGCCGAGCGTTGAGCTTGCAGGCGTAAACTATATGCTTTATCCTGCGGCATTTTCGGTAGAGCCGCTGACATATCTTCCGCAGGCAGAGCTTTATAACATTTCGTTGGCGCATCTCGGAGCTTTATTCAAGGGCGAAAAAGAAGATCCCAACACAGGCAAGATCAAAATGAACCTTGAAACGGACAGCCAGCGTACAGTTCTTGTCGATGAAAGCGGTGCGACCATCACGGTAAACAGCTATTCGATATCGGGAAGAGTGCTTGTTGCGGATGTGATAGACTTTGAAAAGCTGGAAAACCACTTCCTTATCGGTGCAGGAGCACTTAACAGCCAGATACTAAAGGTTTACTCCTTGACAAAGGAGGACGGAACAAGATCGGAAGAGCTTACTATCGAAAACATTTCCGAATTCTTCTTCAAAATTCTCAGCGGTGCTGTTCAGATACAGGATGTATCGGGAAATATCAGCTTCAGTGAATTGAAAAAATCATTTGAATAAAAAAAGTCCATAGAGATCCCGTATAAAGGGTTTTCTATGGACTTTTGTGCTGTTGAAGGAGAATGACCATGAATGTATGACAGATACAGAATATGCGTTAGATCATTCGCTGAACTTAAGGAGTTTCGCTCTACTGCCAAAGATCATTCATACTAATATCAAATCAACCGTAAGACTAAATCCTCGGATATAATAATCCAATTCTGTGTCAAGCTCCCTTGACAGGCGGCAGCCTGCCTGCGGTCGCCCTCCAAGGTAAACAAGTTTACCTACTTGGATTATTCTATCTGTCGGCTTTGTCTATAGAACGATTTGATATTAGTATCAGACCTGCGGCAAGCTTTGTTATGATTCGTCTAAATCAAGGGTAAGCTCGATATCGACATCTCCGTCGCTTCTTGCAATGGTAAGAGTCATATTTTCTCCTGCCTTATGCTTATTCTTGATCTTTACAAGCTCATCCATTGTGGAGATGCTTTTTCCGTCTGCCTTTACAATGACATCGCCTGCTTCAAGTCCTGCAGCTTCTGCGCATGAGCCCGGCTCAACGGATGCAACGAGAACGCCGCTGTCAACGGGGAGATTATAGTAACGCTTTACTGCGGCGGTTATCTCGGTTCCCGTGATGCCGATCTTCGGAGTTGTGTTCTTTACTTCGCCTGTTGTCATAAGCTCATTAAGGATAGGAAGCGCGTCTGTGATCGGTATTGCAAAGCCTACACCGTCAACCTCGGAGCTTGCGATCTTTGAAGAAGTTATTCCGACAACCTGACCTATGCTGTTAAGGAGCGGACCGCCGGAGTTGCCGGGGTTGATCGCTGCATCGGTCTGGAGAAGGGTCATTGTTGCTGTGCCGCCTGCGATCTCAACACTCATTTCCTTATTCAGTCCCGAAATGATACCATCCGAAGCGGAAAGTCCAAGCCCGAGAGGATATCCGAGCGTTATAGCCTTATCGCCCATTTCAAGCACGGACGAGTCGCCGATCTCTGCAGGGGTAAGTCCGCTTGCATCAATTTTAAGAACTGCAAGGTCTGTGTTCGAGTCGCAGCCGATGATCTTTGCTTCATATTCGGTATCGTCGCTTAATGTAACGGTGACCTTATCAGCCTTTATGACCTCGGTCTGGCTTCCGGAATTATTGAAGTTGTTATAGAAATTATCGAAGAAATTGCTGAACGGGTCAAAACCGCCGTTGTTTATGCTTGTTCTGACTTCAGTCGTGATAACGTGCGCATTTGTAACGATATAGCCGTCTGCGCTGAACACGATGCCTGTGCCTGTGCTTGCGCCGCCTGCGGATGAAAATGCTGCGGAAACAAGGACAACGGAAGGCTTGACCTTATCAATTACATCCTTTGTTGTCATTTCGCCGCCCGTATTTGAAGCCGAGCCGAGAGCCGATACCTTGTTGGAGCTGCCGCTGTCCGAAGCTGTCGTCTGGCTCTGTGTGAAAGCAGGAGCGGTTGTCTGTACCGAAGTGCTTACGTTGTCATTTGAACGTGCAAGATATGCTCCGCCGTAACCCGATGCACCGCCGACAAGAACTACCGCAAGAAGACCTGCGATTATTTTTCCTGCGCCCGACTTCTTCGGGGGCTTCTGTTCGGGATCGTTTGGTGTGAAACCGCCGTTTGAATAAGTATAGTTATCTGAATCGTACATATAAATGCCGCCTTTCTGTATTTTCATCTCGGGAGTGCTGTTCCCGATTACAGTTATTATTTTAAAGCGTCAATGTGTGAATGATGTGAAATCAATTTGAAAATGGAATAAAAGAACAAATCGCATTTTTATCAAACAATAGAAGCGATATCCACAAGGTTTTCACAAACCCTGCAATCCATGCCCTGCGCATTGTTATTATGTACAAGAATTGCCGGAATACCAACGGAAAGCGCACCTTTTATATCGCTCTGCGGATTATCGCCGACCATAAAGCAACGCTCGGGATATCCTGCCACTTTCAGAGCCGCTTCAAAGATCTCACGCCTCGGCTTGTCATAGCCGATCTGCGCAGATATTATCATTCCGTCAAAATACTGTGCAAGCCCTATTTTCTCCATAGTTTTATCAAGCTCGGGGTAATTGTTTGAAAGGAGAAAATGCTTATATCCCTTTTCACGGAGCATTTCAAGCGTTTTTACCGTATCATCATATAAATGATAGTTCTCGGGTTCAAGCAGAAGCTTTCGGAACAACGGAAGCAGCTTTTTCACTTCACTTTCCGTAATACCAACAGCTTTATATACTTTTTGTATATGTTCAAAGGTATAATCCCACCATTTTTCACCCGTTAATTCGTGCAGATCCTCATAGTAAAAATCCCATGAGAAGCCGTGCGACATCGGCGGCCGAATGTCTTCAAGCGTTATATCCTTGTGTTCGGTATAACGCTGCAAACTGCGGTAGAGCGAGCCGCTCCAGAGGTGTTCGGAGTGGACGAGCGTTCCGTCAAAGTCCCAGAAGATCGTTTTGTTCATAGTTTTCACCGATCAATTCAGAATATTAAGTCCGTAGTTCCTGCAAAGATCCTCAAGTCCCCTCGGATAGATCATTCCGAGCGGAGAGATACGGAAGCCGTCCTCGCTGCGGATAAGCTCAATGCCCACAACAGTTCCGACGTCGAGCGGCTTCGGCAGCATAAAGATATAGTTTGTTCCGTCTTCAAGCGTTATTGAAACGGCAGGATTGGAAAGATCGCTGAAATTGAGGTTCAGCGGATTGTTATAGATAGAATATGCAATGTCTATCTCCGCAACATCATGCGGTATCATATCGAAGTTTATGTGGAAGACCTTTTTGTCGGGGGCGTTAAGAAGCTTGACTCCGCCGCCGATAGAGTGGTCGTTGCCGAAGAAAACGAACCTGTCGTTCTGTGTGACGGTTCCCTCCTCGTTCGTCAGGAATGCAAACGCATCGACCTCCATAGGGAAGTCCTTGTTGTCGTAGAGAAGCTCTATCTGCGCAGAGGGGGAATCCGCCTTGACGAGCATTCCACGTTCAATTATGAGAAGCTCATGGGGTTTCTTTTCATCATCATAAGGCATCGGCGCAAGAAGTGCGGCTTCGATGTCCTCCTCTTCCTCCTCGGGATAGATCATACCCTGCTCGCTGACCTCTTCATCGGTCGGCGCAGGCTCCGCTTCATAAACGAGAGCGCCGTCCTCAAAGCCGTAAGCGTTTTCCGCAGCTTCGCCCGAAATATATATCCTTCGTTTAACGCCAGTTTCAAAAGAAAGCTCACCATAAAGCAGAGTTCCGCTTTTCATCGGCTCGATCTCAATAAGGACGGTGTTTTCGCCTGCCGAAAGCTCGGGTTCGGGGATAGTTACTCCGCTCGATTCGGAAACGAGCCTTGCTGCGGTCGGGAGCATTACAAGGATGCGCACCGAGCAGCCTTTATCGGCAGGAAATACGCCGACATTTATCACGGTCGGTATGCCGAAATAGCCTTCCTCGCCGTCAATGCCCGTGACCTTTCCGCTGACGGTCACATTGTTAAGGATGGTGCCTTTGCAGGACGAACAAACCGCCGTTCCCGTTCTCGGGTCAAGATGCTCGGCAAGCAGGTCGTTTATCTCAACATCGGGTGCGTTTATCGTCAGCGCAGTTCCTCTGCCGCACAGAAGCAAAGCGCCGTTCCCGTATATCGTGCAGGGAACGCTGACGGTAAAATTGCCCTCGTATTCGCCGTGAGGGATCCTCACTTCACCGTTCAATTCAACAGAATCAAGCCTTTTCTGAAGCTCCGTTGCGTTCACGAACGCACCTCCTTTGAGCCGCATTCAGCACAGCGCTTTTGGCATACTTTTCCTAACTGCAGCGCTGTTATCCCGGTCAATAAAGCGTCCACTGCCGCAGAGCCGATAATAACGGCGACGCTCAAAGCAGGGGAAGCAATACCGATGCCGAAAAACATTGACGCAGCGTTAAGGACAAGCAGAACTATTCGTATAATATCATAGATCGAAGCGCATTTTTTGATCTCTTTGGAGCAGCCCATTCCGACTGCCGCAGAATATATGCCGTCGGAAGCTATGCAGTCAGCGATCTCCTTTGCGGCAATGCAGCTTTCGGCAGCCGCAAAAACTGTGTTTGCTTCCTCACATTCGAGCGCATCATGAACATCGACCGCAGTTGTTCCAACCGTTTTCCCTGCCGACCTTGCGATACCGATGAGCTTGCTCTTATCGCATCTGCCCGTGATGATCTTTACCCTTTTAAGAGTCTTTGCCGCTTCGGCACGCCCCATTTCGGCAAGCTCCTTGTATGAGATAACATCGTCTGCTCCTGCGCTTGTGACAGCCTTGTCGGGAAGAGCGGCTTCATCATACGGAACAAGAAGTATCGGTCTGCTGCCGTGTTCCGTGAGTTTTTTGAACGCAGTTTCGGCAATGCCGCGGTATTTTTCACGAATCGTCATCATTCCGATGAAGACCTTTCTGCCGTCCCAAAGCTCGGCAGCGTAGGCGATAACAGAGTTGCCCTGGAAAATAAGCTCCTCCGCAAGTGCATTTACTGCCGCAGCGGAGGAAAATTCCTTTTCCTTGCCCGTTCCGTCAAAAAAGCTTTTGCAGCCGCTTATAATGCTGCCCGGGTCGCCTCTTAAAAAGCGTTTATAGCCGTTTGCAGGAAGGTCGCCCTTTACAAGTCCTGCGTTTATTTCAAGCTCGACTGTACTTTTGAGCCTATCTGCCATAAAGGTCATTTCAGCGGCTTCGTATGGGTCAGCACTTATTATCCTGCCCTTGTTTATAAGAGCAGAGGTGTTTTCCGCAGCCGCATTTGCTGCGATCGTTCCAAGCGGATAAGGGATCTCGTAAAATTTCTGTACCATTGAGCCGCTTCCGTCCGTGAAGCCGACAGCAACAGGCTTTCCGTCCGTTACAAATCCGCTTCTGTCAACGAAAAGCACATCTCGCTTCGGCGTGAGAGTTCTCAGATCTGCGCCGCTGCGGCGTATCTCGGTTCTGCTTGCGGTGAGGAATTCTGCAAGCGGGTCTTTAAGTCCTGCTCCTGCGATTAAAATAAGCGATGCAAACAGAGCCGTTTTCATCGGGAGTAAGCTCATTCCCTCTCCGATTTTTTCAGCACGGTAAGCTGTCCATAATGTAAGCGCAGCCGTCAGAACCGAGGCAATTATTATACAAACAGTATATCCTTTCAAAGATATTACAAGAGGTTTGGCAAATTTCTCCTCAACACGGGTGACCTTCATTACAGCGTGACCCGATGTGACGAGTGTTCCCTTCTCGAGTGTGTACTCGCCCGTGATATCTTCGTCGATCTCTTCTTTAAGATCTCTGCGCACAAGGTCGGTCCTGCCGTCTGTGTCGATGGTGATATCGCCCGTCTGGACTATACCCTCGGCAGGAACGATATCCCCTGCGGTGAGCAGAACATAGTCGCCCTTTACGATATCCCCCGTTTTGACCTCTGCAACAGAGTTGCCGCAGCGGTAGACCTTGCATTTACTGTCGTTTCGGAGCGAATGGGACTTCCCTTTTCGGCGCAGAAGTGCGCTTTCCCATACACAGACAATAAACAGAGCCGCAGCGTTGGCAATGACCGACATAACGCAGGGCAATATGCTACGAAGTCCGCTGCCCGAGGAAAAGATTATCCCGAAGCCGATGCAGCAAAGCACGATTATTATATATACCTTTACGGGGATGCGTCCGAAGCGTTCGGTAAAGCGTTTCCCCGAAGATTTTGAAGGCTCTTGTGCAACACGGTTCGAGCCGAATTGTTTTCTGTGGCTTTCTGCCTGATTATCAGTAAGACCGTTGAATGTCATATTCTTATTTCATTCCTTTGATTATTGAAACCTTTATAAGTGAGCCGTTTTCCTCACGGCAGGCACGGAATACCGTTTTGTCCGAAAGCTTTATCGCCTTTCCTGCAGGGACGGGGCTTCCCATCGGAGAGATAAGACCCTCTGCATGGCTGTTGATGAGATACCAAGCCTTTTCATGCGAGCATATATACGCTTGAAGATCCGTATCAGCCTTTTCATCGGGGAAAACGTCGGTTCGGGTGTGCCATTTGAAAAGCGGAGTGTTGTTCTCGGCAATGAGCGTTCCGTGTCTGCGCCATTGACCCTTTTTGCCCCTCGGCTGTGCGCAGATGTCAAGACGGAGTATGTCGTTTTTTACCCTTGTTCCGCAGAACGGACAGATCGGGGAATTTACATCGTGCAAAATGAACCATTTCTGGTCGCAGTCGGGATTTTCGCAGCGGTGAAGCATATCCCAAGCCTTGATAAGTCCTCTTTCCCACTCCATTGCGGTCGGACGAAGCTCGGGAGCGTGAAGACCGTCCACGAACGCACGAAGAAACAGCGCCTCAAGATCGCTTCCGAGGTCGCTTATCGTAACATCAAGGTTTTCTGGACGGTTTGAGCGGTCGTTTGGGTCTTCGATGAAAAGAGCCTGCGGTCCGAGCGCCAGAAAGTCGTCCTTTTCCGCCGATTCAGCCGAAAATATCTTCGGTCCGAGCAGCGGATGACGCAGCAGCAGATATTCATATATAAGTACGGCAAGCGCATGAAGATCGGTTTCCGAACCCGGTATCTTCCTTCGGGGGTCGTGCTTGTCAAGCTCCATAGTTGCAAGGACTTCAGGGGCGATATAGCCTCTCGTTCCTGCGACTTCGGGGGGGAATATTCCCGGAACAACGAGCGAATCTATGTCGATAACGACGCAGTTTCCGCTTCTCGGGTCGATAAGGACGTTATTGTTGGAAAGGTCGGAATGTGCAAGACCTGCCTGATGAAGTCTTCTTATCGAACGTGTCAGAAGCAGCGACATCTGGAGCATTGAACGGAAGTCGCCAAGCTCCGTCTTATTGAGAAAACGGCGGTTCCTTGATGTGAACCAATTGCTCTTTTTGTCCTTGCCCTTTAGGTCAAGGTAGTCGGAAGCACCGTCGCCGAAGAAGAAATCGGACGGATAGGACGGTGAGATAAGACCGAATTCGGGCGAAACCACGATATCGGTCGGCCAGCAGAACCGCTTTTCAAAGTAAGCCGCACGTTTTTCGTCCGTTCCGAGCGCACCGCCCTTGCTTTCGGGGATAGTCGGGTTATATTTGCTTATGATCGCTTCAATACGCCTGCGCATATTTGCGTCGACCTTTGACGGGTCGTTGAAAAACTGCACGACATAGGACTTGTCGGGCGCAAAGTATGTATATTTCATTCCTCCGCGCGGAGGATTGTCGGTGATAACATAAGGGAGCCTCCTGCCGCTTGCGAGGATAGCTTCTCCGATCCTGTTCACTTTTTACTGTACCCCTTTCGGACTTTTGAAAATTGCTTTGACAATGCTTATCAGTGCTTTCCCGGTTCAATAAGGACAAGCGTCCTGTCATCGAACGAGCCTCTCTGCGAGTAGTTGTCGAGCCATATTTTCAGTCTTTCGCTGCGGTCGCAGTTGTCATCGGCAAGTTTTTTTCCGAAAGCTTCAAGCGAAGCTTTGTGCATAAGGCTGCCAAAACGCTTGTCCCAGAGAGCCTGCAGCGTAAGTTCATTTTTGGAAAGTATATTTTTAGTATAGGAAAGTGCGACCTCAACGCTGCTGTCATTTACCCACGGGTAGCTTTCGGGTTCGGGCGCCTTGCCCGTTTCGGCTTCGTAGGTTTCGGTCGGGAAGTCGACTATTCCATTGAGCATAAGGTCAAGATAAAGCCGCAGCAGCTCGGGCGAGTTCGGGTAATAATCGTCCGAAACGCCGTCAGTCATCATCATCACGGATGATACCTTTCCGCGCATTATCTTTGTATTTGAATAAAGCTTTTCGGCTGTCTTTGTTTCGTCAAGGAACTCCGTTTCGCCCGAAAAACCGCCCTGATCGGCGTTTCCAAGCAGCTTTAATGCTGATGTAAAGTCGCCTTGCGCATTAACGGCTGCAATCATTCCATCGCCTACAGCGACCGAGATAACAAAGGTGTCGTCATTTTCAAGCGGAATAACAGCAGCAGCGAGCAGCGTTGCGGAAAAGTCCTTTGCGTCGCATTTCCTGCCGAGTTCAGCCGTAATGCTTTCGTCCTCCGAGCGGATAAGCGCAGCACCCTCGACTGCGGAATAAGCCGCACCGAAGGCAGAACGCATTATTTCCGCAAGCTTTGAGCATACGGCGGTGAATTCAGCCTTGTCAAAAGGCATAGCAAGCGCTTCTTCCGTCTGCGGACGGTCGAGAGCGGAAAGCTGTTCTTTTATGTAAGCGCAGGCAGCTTCGCTTGATATCCGTGCGCCTATTCGTGAGAGCTTTTTAGAGCCTGCCCCGTCCGAAACAACGCAGACTGTCCAGCTGCCCACCGTGTCGAATTCATACCAGTCATCGCAGTTGGTACCTTCGTGCTTGTGTTTTTTGCCTCTGACACGGGCAGCGGTCACCGCCGTGCCGTTTTCATTTTTGTACGACTGTCGGTATTCGGGATAAGGCTCGGGCGAGGCGGGTATTGGCTCATATTTCCATAACGAAGCGGTGTGAGCAGTAACGTCACTGTCTGAAAGCTTTTTGATATTTTCGTCCATTTCTTCCTCCGTTTACTGTACGATCAAGGAACGATAACGAAGCCCTGCGGCGGAGGCGGAAGCTCAATGCCTGCGCCGGGCTTGGAGTCAAGGCTCTTGCTTGAAAGCTTGACAGAGCTTGATACCCACGCAAAGAACTTCGCAAGGTCGCCCGAGGAAAGATTGTTCATAAGCAGAACGTTGTCGGTTATCTCCTTTAAAACGGAAGTGTCTGCGCACGAGCCTGCCGCACAGGCAATGATGTTCGCAGGCTTTGCGCTTTTCAGCATTGCGGCAGCTTCACGCCATTCATCGGTCGGAACGCCGTCGGTAAGGATAAAAACGAGCGGTTTCCAGTCACCCTTCTGTGTTTCGGTAGATTTGCGCACTTCATTCTTTATGCAGTCTGTGAGAAGTCGGAGCGCAGCACCGAGAGCGGTCGGGCCGCCTGCCGAAAGAGCAGGTTCTCTGAATAGCATAAGCTCGGTCAGAGGGCAGACCTGGCGTGCGGTCGAATTGAATGTGATAACGGAAAGATAAGCAGTTTCGAGTGCCTGCGGATCGCCGCGGAGCTCGGAAATGAGCGCTTTAACGCCGTGACGTACAGCTTCGATAGGGTCGCCTGCCATTGAACCCGAAACATCGAGCAGCAGATAAACGGGCAGACGTCTTGAAAAATCTGACATAGTATTTTCTCCTCGTATAATATATTTTAGGGCAAATAAAGAATACCCTAATAAGGCACT
>JBJEQP010000039.1:0-18095 GCA_051881815.1 Oscillospiraceae bacterium
TTGGTCGTATTCTATCCACCGTCTTTATCCATAGAACAAATGGTTATTAGTATAACTGTTTTTTCGGGATTTTTTGTTGCAATTTATGAAGAAATATGCTATAATGTTAAAGATAATATTATAATCGGGCAAACTATGCACTTTTACATTTATTTTTATATATTTTACCAATATCAAGGAGAAATTATGGCTTATAATAACAATAAAGGAGCGGCGTCAAACAAGCGCAGCTCGGATAACAGAGGTTTTCGGAATGACCGCAGCTCACGTCCCGGCGGCAGAAACGGCGGATATCGTGAAAGGCGTTCTTCGGAGGACGAGCAGTTCATAAGCGAGCGTGAAGAAAGCATCGGACGTGATGATGACAACGGCGGTCTTATAATCGGAAGAAATCCCGTTATCGAGGCTCTGAAGTCGGGCAGGCAGATCGATACCGTTTATGTTGACAGCGACAGCGGCGGCAGCATCGGTCTTATCTGCAAAATGGCTAAGGAGAGAGATATCGTTGTCAAGCAGGTAAGTCCGCAGAAGCTTGATTCAATGTCGGACGGGAGATCTCACCAGGGTGTTATCGCTTCGGGAGCTTGCGCCGAATATTCGAGCGTTGAGGAGATACTTGAAAGGTCAAAGAGCAAGGGCACAGATCCGTTCATCATAATATGTGATGAGATCGAGGATCCGCACAATCTCGGTGCGATAATCCGTACAGCCGAGGCTGCCGGAGTTGACGGCATCATTATCCCGAAGAGAAGGAGCGCTTCGCTCAATCAGACGGTCTATAAGACTTCGGCAGGTGCGGCAAGCTATGTTCCCGTTGCAAGGGTGTCAAATCTTGCTGCGGCGATGGATGAGCTTAAAGAAAACGGAGTATGGATATACGGTACGGACGCTTCGGGCGAGGATTATACAAAGGTAGATACGAGCGGTCCGTGCGCTATCGTTATAGGCTCGGAGGGCTTCGGGATGGGAAGGCTCACGAGGGAAAAATGTGATTTTCTGTTAAAGCTTCCGATGTTCGGGCAGGTCAATTCGCTCAACGCTTCGGTCGCTGCAGGAATTTTTATGTATGAAACGGTCCGCAGAAGAGGACTTAAAAAATAACCGGTTTGGGGGTGAAGAATTTTGTCAGACAAGCTTTACTCGGTCGATGATATCATAAACGAATACTCGGGCAAAAGCAGCACAGGCGGCGGAAAAAAGGAAAGCGTTGACGAGCTGCTTGAAAATTTCAGGAAAAGCGATCCAACCGAAAAGGTAACTATGCACAACACCGATATTTTCGGCAAGATCAGCGAAGAAATAGCCGATGATACCAAAGCATCCGAAAAAATGGAGAAAAAGGAAAAGCCGGACGGAGCTTTTGAGGAAAAATATGGCAGACTTTCCGAAAAAATGAGCGAGGTCGCAAAGCGTGAGAGCGAAACTCCCGAAAAGATCGTAAAGGGACAGGGCAGAGAACGCTCCTTCTCGGAGAAGATCGAAAGCGGCTTTGAGGAGGATAAAAAGGACGAGAGAGCCGATTCGCTTGCGCAGCGTTTCCGAAACAGAAAGAAGCAGGAGGAAGAGGAAGCGGTTGAAGAAGCGCCTAAACCTGCGCCTACCGTTCAAAGACCCGTGCGGCCCGACCCTTATGATAAATATGCCTCTATCGCAGAGGACAATGGCGAAGCGGAGAAAGCGGCGGACGGAGCTGCTTCCGAAACGATCAAAAAGGGCAAGAGCCTTGACGAGATACTTGACGAATATTCAAAGGATCGTCCTTCGCAGAGAGCGAAAAAAGAGTTCACGCAGCACCGCAGCATAACCGAATTCTTTACGAGAAGGATACCGACCGATGATGCAGGCGGTGAGCTTTCCGACGAGATGCGCCGTCTTCGCAAGGAAAGAATGTCGAGGACGCAGAGTGTTTCTCCGGTTGAAAGAAAGTCGATATCGGATATCGACCTAAAGCTTGATGACAAGATACTCCCCGACACATCACAGTTTAAGATAGATCCCGAAGCTGCAAAGCTTGATGAGCTTAAAGAGCGTCGGAGCAAGAAGATAAAGGATTTCGTACTTGTCGGCGATGAAGAGGATGAGCCCGACGAGGATAACGATGAAAAGGCTATCGAGGACTATGAAGAATACGATGATGCGGCGGCTATCGTCAGCGACATTGACCGCATAAGGGGAACGCTGATGCTGCGGCTTGTTGTCGTAGCGGCTTGCCTTGCGGTGAGTGCGTATATCTCGATCGCAAACGATCTCGGCGGACTTCCGATGTTTGATCTGCTCAACAAGAGGACGCAGACGAACACATATCTATTTGTTAATGCGATAATCGGCATACTTGCGCTGTTTTCAGCTTATCCCGTTATAAGCTGCGGCTTGTCAAAGCTTTTCGCAATGAAAGCGGACTGCGACAGTTTAAGTGCCGTTGCGATGGTAACGGGAATTGCAAACTGCGTTATCATGTTTGCAAACAGCAATCTTATAAAGGGCAGCATCGTTCATATCTATCTTACGACTGCGATACTTTCGCTGCTTTTCAACACGATAGGAAAGCTGCTGATAGTGACAAGGACAAGGCGAAGCTTCGGCTTTGTTTCGGGTACAAGTGATAAATATGCGGTGCTCAAGGTCGAGGGTGAAGAAACGGCGCAGAATTTCACAAGGGGAACGCTGCGTGACTTCCCGAGCCTTGTTTCGATGAAGAAAACGGAGATGCTCCGTGACTTTTTGAAGATCTCGTATGCGCCCGACAGCACGGACAGCTTCTGCCGTGTATTTACGCCGATCGTTCTTGCGGCAGGCATTATTGTCGGAGTGCTTGCAGGCTTTGTTGCGAAGGGTGAATACGGCTCGGCAGGCGCTTATGTCGGTTTCTCGGTATTCACGGGCTGCGTTGCGATATGCTCGGCGGTTTCGCTGATGCTTGTGGTAAATCTTCCTATGGAGCGTTCTTCAAAGAAAAATGCGGAGCTTCAGGGTGCGCTGCTCGGATATGATGCGGTAGAGGAGCTTGCGGACACGAACAGTGTTCTCATTGATGCGGCGCAGCTTTTTCCGCAGGGAAGCGTTACACTTTCTGCGATAAAGGTATTTTCCGACACGAGGATCGACGAAGCGATCGTTGAGGCGGCAAGCCTTACAAATCAGTCGGGAAGCATCCTAAAGAATATGTTCTATGATATAATCGCTGGAAAAACGGAGCTTCTTAACCCTGTTGAAAGCTACATTTTCGAGGATTCAATGGGACTTTGCGGCTGGATAAACAACAAGCGTGTGCTTCTCGGCAGCCGTGAGCTTATGATAAATCACAGTATCGAGGAAGTACCCTCTGCGGCGAAGGAGCAGGAATACACAAAGGGTGGAAAATCGGCTGTGTATCTTTCCATTTCGGGTGAGCTTTCGGCGATGTTCGTTGTTGAGATAAGTCCGTCGCTTGAGGTAAAGAGAGCGCTTACGGAGCTTTCAAAGCAGGGCGTTTACACGGTGATAAAGACGGTCGATTCGCTTATTTCGATAAACATGATATCGGAGCTTTACGGTGTTTCGTCCGAGTATTTCAAGCTGCTCCCGTTCAGACTTTATGAGAAGTACGAAGAAACGGTTTCATATGAACCGAAGGTAAGGGCGTCGGCGGCTTGTTCGGGAAAATTCGCTGCACTTTCGTCTATGATATGCACTTGCAAGAATCTCCGAGGAACTATCACGACGGGCATTGCGCTCGAGGCGGTTTCTATACTGCTTGGAATAATGATATGCTTTGCAATGGTGCTGCTGAAATGCTTCGGAGAGCTTTCGGCGACTATGACCTGTGCTTATAATCTTTGCTTTGCGGCGGTGTTCGTCATTTTCCAGACATTCCGAAAGGTATAAACAAAATCATAAAAAAGTGTTTACATTTTTGCCGTAATATGGTATAATATGTATAGTTTCACTTTATATAACAAAAAGGGTGGTCGCAAATGGTTAAGAAAAAAATTGGTTTTGATAAAAAGATACTGTTTTACACCTGTGCGCTTATGATAGTTCTGCAGATAATAGTAACAACTATCGGTTATTCTTTTGCCTGCAATATTATCACTGACGAAGTCAATGCAAAGGTCACCGCTCAGATGAAGGTGTATTCAAATGAGTTTGACAGATGGATAAACAGCAAGGAGGACGGACTTACTTCTGTTGGACGTTCCGTTGCTGATTTTAATCTTGGAAAAGCAGAAGCGACAAAGATACTTAACGCTCGTAAAGGCGCCGACAGCTCTATAATGGAGAATTATGTTGCCTATCCAAACAATAACGTTATTTTTGCGTCGGGTATCGACTGTCCCGAAGGACTTATCGTTACCGAGCGTGAATGGTATATAAGAGCTGTTGAAGCAGACGGAAAGATGATCTGCACCGATCCTTACATAGACGCAAATACCGGCGGTCTTGTTATTACGGTCGCAAAGGCAATTGAGGCGAACGGTTCGCTGTACTGCGTTGTCGGTGCCGACGTTACAATTGATGAACTGATCGCAAAATGCAGTGAGATCCAAATATATGAAAAAGCATACCCGTTCCTTATTTCCAATAGCCTTGACTTTATTGTTCACGAGAATCAGGACTTTCTTCCTTATGTTGCCGACGGACAGGCTGTTTTCACAAATGTTGCCGATGTTCCGCAGTATGCAGATCAGGATATCCAGCCCGATACAATTATCCTGACAAAGGATTACAATAATAAAAAGGTAGCTATCTGCACTTCTCCTATTTCAAACGGCTGGATGCTTGGATATACCATTGATTATTATGAGTATGCATCCGCTTCGACCTTGCTTGGAACAGTAAATGCGATCATTCTTCTTCCGAGCGTTCTTATTGTACTTATTCTGGGAAGCATTCTTCTCAAGAGATGTCTTAAACCTGTCAAGAGCATTTACAAGGCTATCGTCAGCATGGAAAACGGCGACCTCAGCTACGCTCCGGACTATTTCGGAAATGATGTTCTCGGACAGCTTTGCGAGGGACTTGCAAAGACCAATACCGCACTGAAGAGCTATGTTGATGATATAGCAACGAACCTCAATAAAATGGCGAACGGAAACTTTGACATTGAATTCTCGGCAGACTATGTCGGTGATTTTACATCAATAAAGGGTTCGATAGTTGAGATCGCAGAGTCGATGCACGGCGTTATCAATGGCGTAAGCACAGCGTCGGCAGAGGTAACTATCGGTGCAGACAGCGTTTCCGAAACCGCAACGAGCCTTGCAATGGGTGCAAGCGAGCAGTCCCGCACCGTTGACGAGCTTAACGAGATCATAGAACGCTTTATGGCGCTCGTTTCGGAAAGCGGCGATAACGCTGACAAGGCAAGAGATTATGCCGATCAGACAGGCGAGTGTATCGAAAACAGCAATGTCAGCATGAAAGAGCTGCTTGATTCCATGGAACAGATCACCGAGATGTCAACACAGATCGAAAAGATCGTTAAAACTATTGATGATATCGCATTCCAGACGAATATCCTTGCTCTCAACGCTGCTGTTGAGGCTGCAAGAGCAGGTGCCGCAGGCAAGGGCTTTGCGGTAGTTGCAGACGAGGTTAGAAACCTTGCTTCCAAGTCTGCGGAGGCTGCAAAGGGAACAACTGCACTTATCCATAATTCTACCGAAGCTGTTGCAAGAGGTTCGGCTATCGCAAACGCAACCGCCGAATCGCTTGAAGCTGTTACAGTCAAGTCGAGAGATGTAAATGCTCTTGTTGAAAGAATTTCAAAGGCCTGCGACGAGCAGAGAGCGGAGATAGGCGTTATTACCGACAAGCTTACAGCTATTTCGGACATCGCAAGAAAGAATGCCGCTACCGCCGAAGAATCTGCTGCATCAAGCGAGGAGCTCAGCGGTCAGGCAAGAACTCTTGACGATCTTATGGCAGGATTCAGAAATTGATCAATTATACAACCGCCGTTCAATGCACAAACCCATTGAACGGCGGTTATACTAATCCTCATTTGTTCGGTAGATAAAGTTGGCAGATAGAATTGCACCAATCAAGGAAAGCGACCGCAGGCGTGCTGTCGCACGACAAGGGAGCTTGACGACGAGTGGTGCAATTATAGCTGCCCAATTTATCTACCGGTTAAATGAGGATTAGTATTATATATTATGTATAAGGAAAACCGCCGCAATTCAAAGTGAACTGCGGCGGTTTTGTTTTTGTCGGTTGTGATTATGTTAAGACTTGATGTGAATATGTAGTGTCCTTCGTGATGTCGCAGCTTGTGTCATTCGTGTTGTCAGATCGTGCTGTCCTTCTTGATGTAGATCCTGTTGTCGTATAAAATGTCATTCCCGATGTTTTTTCGTGCTGTCTTACATGATGTCGGTATGTTGTTTAATTAAACACTTGGTAGGGTTTATTCCTCGGTCTTTTCGGTTTCGATAACTTCGCCTTCAAGCACCTCGGGAGCTTCTTCAGCTGTTTCGGGGGCTTCCCCTGCAGCTGCTTCCTCTTCCTGCGGCGGCTCGGGCTTAACAAGCTTTGCTCCGCAGTGACCGCAGAATGAATTCTCAATAGGACATTCAGCGCCGCATTCTACGCACTTAACTGCGCCTTTGAGGGAGAGAAGCTGTGCCTTCATCTCGTCGATAGCGTTGAGAGCCTCGGTAGTTTCATTGACGGTTTCTGCGATATCAGCGTCGGGAGCGTCCTTATACTTGTTATAGTAGAATTCGCCGATCGCCGAATAGTTGGAGCGGACAATGCCCTCTTTGGAAAGGATCTTGCTGTTAAGTCTTGCGCTTTCGCCTACAAGCTTTGTCTTTTCACTTACTACTTTACCTGTTTCGCTGATAGTTTTGCTGATTTTTTCGATTACATCGTTCATTATGTTTTCCTCCTGTCGAAAGTTTAGTGAATTTGTGTAAGAAATTCCGAACGACCCTTGAAATCGCTGCTTATTCCTCACATTTAATATTTATCTTGCTTGACATTTAATATTATACATCATATAATATTAAATGTCAATAGTTTTTATAATATTTTTTATAATTTTTTTATTTTCATTGGAAAGTGTCGATTCTACGCGGAAAAGTGAACGAAATTCTTCCCCAAGATCGTCAAGTTCACATTCTGTAGAGGTATAAAGTGTGCCAAGGCGTTCACCCTTATGAACATGATCGCCGACCTTCTTATCAAATATTATGCCTGCGGTCGGGTCGATAGAAGACTCCTTCGATTTTCTGCCTGCGCCGAGCTTGAGGGAGATCAGTCCTGTTTCTTCGCAGGAGATCGAATTGATGAAGCCTTCCTTTTCCGAGAATATCTCAAGGCTCTGCGAAGCTTTTCCGAAGAGTGAATAGTCTTCTATCACATTCGGGTCGCCGCCCTGTGCGCTGATCATTCTGCGGAACGCTTCAAGAGCTTTTCCCGAAGCAAGGGCATCTTCCGCCATAGCAAAGCATTCGTCAAATGTGCCCTTGCCTGCAAGACGAAGCATTTCGGCAGCGAGTGTGAGCGAAACTTCTTTAAGGTCGTTCGGAGCATTTCCTTTAAGCGCTTCGATAGCTTCGATGACTTCGAGCGAATTTCCGACAGCCATTCCGAGCGGCTGGTCCATATCCGTGAGGACGGCGGAGCATTTTCTTTTGGCGAGTGTTCCCACGTTTACCATTGCACGGGCAAGCTTTTCTGCGTCTTCTTCGGTCTTCATAAATGCGCCGTCACCGACCTTTACGTCGAGGACAATGCCGTCTGCACCTGTTGCAAGCTTTTTGCTCATTATGGACGAGCATATTAGAGGTATGCTGTCAACGGTAGCGGTTGCATTACGCAGTGCGTACAGTTTTTTATCCGCAGGGACGAGCGAGCCGGTCTGACCTGCGACTGCGAAGCCTGCTTTTTTTACGCAGGAGATAAACTCATCGTAGGAGAGCGAGGTGTTGAAGCCCGGGATAGATTCGAGCTTGTCTATCGTTCCGCCTGTATGTCCGAGCCCTCTGCCCGACATTTTTGGGACATAAATTCCGCAGCTTGCCGCTATCGGTGCGGTTATGAGGGTTGTTTTATCGCCGACTCCGCCTGTGCTGTGCTTATCGGCGCAGAATTTGTCAAGCTTTGGCTTAAACATATCGCCCGAACGAGCCATTTCCATTGTGAGTTCGGTGGTTTCTTTGTCCGATAAAGAAGAAAAGCATACCGCCATGAGCAGTGCCGAAGCCTGATAATCGGGGATGCTGCCGGAAACATATCCGGCAACAAACCAATTGATCTCTTCGGCAGAAAGCTCTGCGCCATGCTTTTTCTTTTCTATCAATTCATACATCGTTATCATAATACATCAATTCCCGTATAGTAATATTTCAAGATCTGATCGTATGTATAGCCTGTCTTTGCAAGGTAATTTGCGCCGTTCTGGCTCATTCCGACGCCGTGGCCCCAGCCATAGGTCGTGAAGATGAAATATCCGTCCGAATAGGAAATGTCAAAGCTTGCGCTTTTAAGACTGTATGAAAGAACATTTTCACGGAGCTTGCGTCCCGTGATGGTCACCTGTCCGTCAACATCAACGGTAGAAACGTAGTTGCCGTCGATATGACCTGTGACGGTCAGCCAGTTTTCGGGATTCTCGGAAAGGGTGATGCCGAGGTAGCGTTCAAGAGCGGAACGGATCTCGCTTTCGGAGAACTTTGTCTTTTTTCCGTAGTTGGGGTCGCCCTCTGCGTCAAAAGGACAGGCAACGCTGACAAGGTAGGGGATGCTTCCGCCCCATACGTTCACGGAAGAAGCCGTATAGCCCGAGGAAGATGCCATATAAACGGTCTGTGCGACCTTTCCGTTATAATAGCAGCATTTTCCCCATACGGATGAAACAAGGTCAACGATACGCTGCGGAGGATTGCTCTTTACAAGCACCGACGGTGTGAGTCCGTTGACGTTGTGATACTTGACATAGGAATAAGCTGCG
Organism: Oscillospiraceae bacterium; assembly: GCA_051881815.1. Lineage (GTDB taxonomy): Bacteria > Bacillota > Clostridia > Oscillospirales > Ruminococcaceae > UMGS363. The sequence goes on from JBJEQP010000039.1 coordinate 8,939, forward strand.
ACAGCCTGTGCCTTTATAGCTTCATCGCTGAACGAAGAGGATATCTCGTTGTTGACGATCCTGCAGATAAGGTCGAATGCGTCATCCGTATGTACAGCGCCGCCGTATTTTGCAGTGAAAACCTCATTGCCCGTTGAGGAAACAGGCGGAGCTTCCGTAATTGCTTCGGTGGTGATAAAGGTCGGAGTTGTTTCGATCGGAGCGTCAATGGTCACGATAACATCGGCAACGGAAACTGCAGGGATATCGGCAAGGCTCTCGGAAGGAGTGGTCACGATATCGTCATCATCTTCTTCGGGAAGGTCATCGTCAATGATAAGTGTATCGTCATCGTCCTCATCCTCATAATCATCCTGCTGGTCTTCCATAAGATCGTCTTCGGGGTTGTCCTCCGTGTCGATCTGGGAGAGGTTTTTCTCCTGCTTATTATCATCGGCGAAAACCTCGTTGTGGGAAGCGGTGTTTTTATTTTCGTTTGTTTCATTTTCAAGCTCTTCGGCATGACCGGAGGGAAGACTTACGGGTATCTCGCTGTCATCGTCATCGGCAATATCGGGAGGGACTGTTGTAACGACTTCACGCTTTGTAACGATATCGGAATAATCCATTCCCGCATATTCCGATACTGCTGCGGAGGTAGCTTCTCCAATGTCTTCTCCCGTATCGGCGTCCGTTTCGGTCGAATAGTAGAAGTCCATTGAGATCGGTTCTTCATCGACATCTTCCACAAGGCAGAATGCAAAGGTATAAAACCCTGCGACCAGCAGCAGAGAAGCGATGCCGCTCAAAACTGTACTTTTTTTCATAATGATTTCCTTTCAGTTCTTATTCAATATATGAACCGCCGTTGAATTTATAGTAAATAGCAGGCCACTTGGGGTTCTGATTTACATAAAATCCTGTAGTATCTATATTTTCGGTGGTCTCACCGGGGCGCAGACGTCTTGCAATAACTACATGGCGTGCTTCGTCCCATTCGTATGCGCAGGTAGAAAGGGTAAGATATTTATCGTTTTCATCAAAATCAATTCCTGTGATGAACTGGCTGCGTGTGGTTATTTCCTTCTTGTAATTCTCAAAGGTATAAGCGCCGCTGTCACGGAAATTGATAAAATTGATGTAATCGAACACGTTTCCGTCGTCATGCTCGGGGAGAGTATTGACAACAAAGGAAGAAATTATAACATAGGTATAGTTCTCATAGTAATTGTCGAAGTAGATGAACGGGTTTTGCAGCCAGTATTTAAGATCCCATTTATAATAGTCAAGGTTTCCGAACATTGAACCGTCACGGTTGTTATGACCGTAGAGGATGATGTTACTGCTCTGCTTGTCGGAATAATCGTTTATGACGTTGGAAGGGTCTGCAAAGACGGTTCCGACCGAGCGCACCTGATCGTAGAAATTATGCTTTAGGTAATAGCTTTTGTCACGCTGAACGATCGGTTCGCCGAGGACATCGGGGATAGAGATATATCCAACATAATCGGGATTGATCGCAAGCATTTCTTCTGCGGCTTCGGAGCGGACGAGCGGCGGACGTTCTTCTTCGGGGATATCATCGGTATTCTCGGGAGGAAGCGTAACTGCTTCGTTTCCAATGCTCTGGGAGTTGCCTGCGGCATTGTTGTAGATGACATTGAGCTTATCGTTGTTCTGCTTTGCTTCAAACTGGTGGTAGAAATAGATGATAAGCACAATTATGCAGACAACAAGAACCAGAAGTGCAAAAAGAGAGAATACTTTGCCTGCTATTTCCTGACCCGAGTCACCTCTGTGTGGGATAAATGCTTCGGAAAAGCTTTTTTTCTTCTTTTTCTCTTTTTCTTTATAGTGTTGGGAATGATAAACTTCATCGGCAAGTGCCATTATGTATAAACTCCTTTAATCTGATCCTGCGGTAACGGTCGTGGTTTCCTCTTCTTCCGTTTCGGGGACGTTGGTTACGGTTGTTTCCTCTGTATCGGAGGTTGCTTTAGTTGTTGTTTTTTTCTTTTTTGTTGTGGTGGTTTCTTCTGCAGTAGTTTCTTTAGTTGTTGTTTTCTTTTTCGTTGTTGTAGTTTCTTCCTCGGAGGTTTCTTCGGAGGTTTCTGCTGTTGTGGTATTCTTGGGCTTCTTCTTTGTTGTTTCTTCGGTCGTTTCCTCTGTGGTTTCTTCTGTAGTTTCGGCGGTCGTTTTCTTCTTTTTGGAAGCGCCGTCTTCATCGGAAGCGTCGGGAGGAACGGTCGTTTCGTCGGGATCATCCGAGCTTTCCGAATCGGCATTTTCTTCGTCGGAAGTGTCGGTCTGTTTTTTCTTCTTCTTTTTCTTGGTGGTGGTTTCGCCGTCCTCGTCGGAGTTTTCCTCATCGGGAGCTGTTGTTTCCTCTTCTGTTGTCGTTTCTCCGGACATTATAGCTGTCCAGTCAACTCCTCTTGCGTAAGGATTGAACGTTGCAGAGGTGAAGTCATAGTCGGAAACGCTCTCTCCGTCACGAAGCTTTCGTGCAAAAACTACGAAGCGTGAGTTGGAGAATTCGTTAGAGCAGGTCGAGAGGACAAGGAGCTTATCGCCGTACTCGGCTTTAACGGGGGAGATTATCTGGTTGCGTGACTGGACTTCGCCCATATACCAATCAAAGGTGGCTTCGTCATTAAGCGCTTCGATATAATCGTGATAATGGAAAACTACGCCGTTGGAATCCTGCTTTTCAAGCGCATTCGTTACGAAATAGGCATAGATAAGGTATGTGCCCGTTTCATACTCGGTTCGGAGCGTAACGGTCGGGTTTGCAGCATAAAAGTCAAGATCCTGCTTATAGTTTTTGAGGTTGCCGAACATGGTGCCGTCTTCCTGGTTATGACCGTAGAGGACGATGTTCGGGGAAACATGATCCTCGCTGATGGTACAGCGGTAATCCATAAAGATCGCGCCGCCCTTGTTCTGCTCGTCATAGTATGTATGTGTAAGATAGTAGGTATTTGTCGTGTCCTCGGGATCCTGGACAACGGGCTGGTAGATATCGCAGCCCTCAAGCTCGATAAATCCAACTACCTTATCGCTTATACCTTTATAATAAGACATGATGTCAATGTTATGCTGCTGCTCCTCCTCTTCGGTCGGGGCAATAGTTATAACGTTTCCGTCGCTGTCGATAGTTGTCTTTGCTGTTGTGGTAACAACTTCCTTTATTGCTTCAAGATCCTTTACGGCTCTTTTCGACTGGATAAGCGTACTTGCAAGCATAACGCCTGCGCCGATAAAGATCACGACCGCAATGATGAACACGATCTTTCGTATCATCTCAAAAACGGAATCGCCTTTCCACGGAAGTATCTCTTTAAGGATGTTTTTCTTTTCCTTTTTTGCGGCGTCCTCTTTGGCTTCGTCATCGGTCAGAACGATAGGTTCCGGTTCAAACGGAGGAATGTCGGTTGAATTTTCTTCTGTGGCATTGCTTTCGTCATCGGAGGGAACTTCGGTGTTTTCGTCTTTTTCCTCAGGTTCATCGTCATCGAATATCTCGTCAACGTCATCGGAGCTTTCGGTGCTTTCACCGTATTCTTCGGGATTGCTCTCGTCCTCTTCGATCTCTTCGCTTTCAATATCGGCGATCGCATCGTCAACGGCTTCTTCAATGTCGGCGGAGTCATCGGGCAGAATGTCGTTCCAGTCGGGGATATCGGCGGAAAGCACTTCGACCGTGTCTTCCTGCTTCTCCTCGGCTTCGGCGATATCGTCAAGGCCGTTTGCAAACACACTTGAAAAACTGCTTTCGGCGGTTTCCGGTTCGCTTGTGCCGCTGAAGCTTTCCGCAGGGATAACTCCGTCAAGCACAGCTGACGGCTTCACGATCTCGGGTTCGGAGGGTTCATTAATTTCCTCTTCGGATATATCATCAATAATATTACTGTCTGTAATATTATTTTTGGGGTTTTCGTTGGTATCGGGGGATGTTTCTTCCTGTTTGATCTCTTTGGTTTCGGTTGAAGCATCCTCGGGAGCGGTTTCCGACTGTTCTTCTTTTTCCGATACGGTTTCCGATTCGGCTGCCGGGGAAGGCTCGTCTGACTTGTCCTGTGTTTCGGCATTGTCGGAGGACTCGGTCTTTTCAGCAACGGGAGCTTCCTCAACGGTGCTGCTTTCGTCCGATTCGGTTCGATGTTCGGTATTTTCCGAAGCTTCGGCAGCTTCCGAGGGTTCGGAGATCTCTTCGGGGGGAGCAGGCTTTGCATGGCGAGGGATATACTCCCCGTCTGCGGAAAGCTCCTCGGAAAATTCCGCGTCAAATTCTTCTGTTATATCATCCTGTGCGTTCTGCACTTCGGGCGGTTCGGCTTTTTTCTTGTCGAATTCCGCAATTATATCATCGACTGTGAAGCCGAATTTGTTATCTGGCATGGGGAACTGTCCTTTTCGGGTTTATTGATTATAGATAAAATCGTAATCGGGTTCTTTTGCTTCGTAGTTGATCGATGCGAGCGAAGTATCGACCTCGGGTGATTCACCGTCACGAACACGTCTGCCGATCACAACGAATCGGGATGGTTCAAACTCATTCGAGCAGGTGGAAAGCGTGAGAAACTTATCGTTCTCATCAAAGTCAACGCCTGTATTTATTGCGGTATGCTTGAGAACATTTTCCTTAAACATATCGAAGGTACGCTTTTTGCCGAATTTGATATAGTTATGATAGTCGAAGATTATGCCGTCACGGGAATGTCTTGGCTCAACTTCGATAACAAAAGCTGCGATTATCTTATATGTATATTCCTCATAGAGGTTGGAGAACTCAAAGGTCGGGTGCTCAAGATAGAAGTCGAAGCCCTTTGTGCTGCCCGATGCAGGCTTTACCTTGTAGTAATTGAGTGTGCCGAACATTGTGCCGTCCTTCTGGTTGTGACCGTAGAGAATGATGTTCGGGGTTTGGTTGTCGTTATAATCGTTGACGATGCAGCGGAAGTCGGCAAAGACCGTACCCGGCTGTGCTTTATTTCCGTCAAAGTCACGGTCAAGGTAATAGTCATTGTTATCCGTCTGGACAACGACATTGTCGATGTATGTACCGCCGACCTTTATCCAGCCTGCGGTGTCGGGGTTGCGCTCAACGAACTGCGCCATGCTGTCGAGCATTACGAGCGGAGGAGGTTCGGTCGTAACGCTCGTTTCCTCGGTGGTAACGGGCGCTGTTGTCGTTGCTTCCTGGGTTATAACGTTCGTATGTGCGTTTGCAAGCTCTTCGTTGAGCTTTTTATTGCGCTGTTCGGAAATGATGCTTGCAATGAGGATCACTATGACAACTATAATGACCGCCAATGCAGCGAGGGTAACGATCTTGGACGCCTTAACCTTTGGCGAATCATCCTTCTGCGGTATGAATTTATCGAAAAAGCTGTTATTTGACATCTGAATTTTTTCCTTTTGTGTAAATTTTGTACTTGCAGAGCTTTATCTGTTATAGATAACGTTCCAGTCGGGCTCCTTTGCGCTCTTGTTGGTGTAAGCCTGTGAAGTATCAACGGTCGGATCCTCGCCCTTTCGTGTTTTTCTTGCGATAACTACAAATCGGGACGGTTCAAATTCATTTGAGCAGGTCGAGAGCGTGAGGAACGAGTCGCCGTATTCAACGTCGACGCCTGTTACGATCTGTGAGCGAAGCTCGACATTTTCAATGAAGCTGTTATAGCGTTCCTTTTTGTCGAAGTTGATGTAGTTGTGGTAATCGAAGATAACTCCGTCGGCGGTCTGCCAGGTTTCAACGGGAGTTACAAAGCAGGCGATAATTTTATAAACATCGGTGCTGTAATTCGAGCTGAAGGTTATTGTCGGATGCGATTTATAGAAATCGAGGTCGTGCTTATACTTGGCGAGGTCGCCGAACATGGTCTTGTCCTTCTGGTTATGACCGTAGAGGATAAGGTTGTCCGAGCGTTCACGGGCATTGAGCGTTGCACGGTAGTCGAGGAAGATCGTTCCTGCCTTGTTCTTGCTGCCGTCAAAGGCACGTTTGAGGTAGTAGGAGTTTCCGTCGCTGCCCTTGCGCTGAACGACGGGGAGGGCGATGTTCGTATCGTCTATCTGCACCCAGCCGACTGTATCCTCGTTAATTTCAAGGAGCTGCTTTGCACTCGGCAGAAGCTCTCCGCCGTTGTCGCCGGGGGTAATATGCGAGATGATGAGGTCTTTGAGCGAGCCGTTGAGGTGCATTGTGCTCAATGACTGACGAAGCTCGTTGCCGAGTATCGCGATGCAGCCGATAAGGATGACAAGGCAAAGCTGGGTAAAGATCTTGCTTACGACTTCTTTTGCGCTGTCGCCCTTCTGGATGAGCAGCCAGTGACCTCTGCGTTCCTTGCGTTTCCTTTTCTGTGCTTTCTTATAGGCTTTTTGAGCCTCACGGGATAATGCCATTTATTTATCAGTTCCTAATCTGTGTATATTTATTAGTAGTATAATTATACAGCAAAACAGTCGGAAAGTCAAGAAAATGCGCACGTTTTGTAGCATTTGCCAAATAAACCTGCTTATAAATTACATATAGGAAAGAGATTTGAGCAAACAAAGGCATTTTTTAGAATATTAGGGCAAAATTATACTCTCTGTATTGACAAAACGGCAAATATATTGTATAATGATTACATAGCTTTACAATACAAAGGGAACGCCGATATTGCTGCGGCAATAATCAGCTTTTTCCTAATTTTATGCAAAGGAAATGCTGATCATTACGTTTCGATCATCTTTTCCCGAATGGAGGATCAGATATGCGTTGTCCGTTCTGCGGTTTTGAAGATACAAAGGTTATTGACTCCCGTCCTGCCGACGGTCAGAAGCGCCGCCGCAGAGAATGCACGAGCTGCGGAAGAAGGTTCACGACCTATGAATCGGTCGAAGTTCCCGTTCTTCTTGTTACGAAAAAGGACAACACGGCGGAGCTTTTCAACCGGAACAAGCTCATTGCGGGGATCTCAACGGCGGTGAAGAAGCGTCCTGTTTCCGCCGGCGACATAAACCGCATCGTCGAGGAGATCGAAAGCTACTATGCGAACAAGATGGTGACGCAGGTATCAAGCACGGAGATCGGCGACAGAGTTCTTGCGGCGCTTCGTGAGATTGACGAGGTGGCTTACGTTCGTTTTGCGTCCGTTTACAAGGATTTTGACGATGTTGACAGCTTTATTGACATAATCTCCGAGCTTCGTGACGGGGAGAAAAAATAAAAATCAAAGTATGAATAAAAAACACAGTCTGTTTGATTTGCAGGCTGTGTTTTTGTTTTTATTCGTATTTTTTTATCGTGTCAATGATATCGTTGAGTATGAGCTTGCTTTTGCCGTCAAGACGGCTTATTTTTTCGGTAAGTGTTTCGTTGGAAATGTTTTCGTTGGTGCCGATGAGAAGATAGTTCGGGGTGGTTTTGAGCGCTTGACAAAGATCCATAAGGACTTCAAGGCTCGGTGCGGAGCGTCCTGTTTCAAGGTTTGAGATATACTTGTAATTTACATCTATTATTTCGCAGACCTGATACTGTTTGAGACCAAGCTCCTTTCGGCGTTTTGCCATTCTTCGTCCGACTTCACGATAGTCAATATTCATCGTTGTTTGCTCCTTTCGGGATATATGTGCAGCTGTTAATTCTATATTATCAGCAGAAAAGATCATAAAAAACAACTTAATAAATAGAATTTCTACTTGACAAATAGAAAAAACTATCTTATAATAAGAAAAAATGTAAAAACTGCTTGACAGATTGTTTTTGTGGTAAGGGGGAATGCTGTTGCGATTTGGAAATCCGTGAGGTCTATGCAAAAATCAACAATACGGTGGGTATGTTCTGCAGCAGAGGATTATGAACAGCCGTAAAAACGAAAAGGAGAAATCTTTATGAAGATCAGAAACAAAATAATGTCAGTGGCTCTTGCAGTTGTTTTATGTGTGTCTGCTTTGAGCGGATGCGGAAAAAGCCGTTTTTCCGTTTCGGATGCGAATGAAAAGGCAAGAATTGTGAATGATGCAGTTTCGTCCGAGTTGAATCGGGCGGCGTTCGGGGGGGGTGGTTTTGGAACGGTGAGCGGTACGGCAAGCCTGTCGTTCGGCAATGTTACCAACGGGAACTATTCGATAAAGTGGAGCGGCGTAAGCAGTCACCCGGATCTGGATCTGGAATATGTTCTGCTTTCCGACTTTGATGGTTATGCTTATGTTGAATTCGATCCTGTAACATATACTGTTGAGTATGCGTTGTGGTCTCCCGAGCAGATCCCTGAGAAATACAAACACAAGCTAAGTCTTGCTGAGGAGGAGCAGAGTGAAAAAGACGGTACGGTCGTTGGCTGTTATCCTCAGAAGTAATCATTGTATATAACTATTGGGGAGAAATAGATGTATTGTTCAAAATGCGGAAATGAGATCGACAGTGAGGCTTTGATATGTCCGAGATGCGGCTGTGCAACGGCTAATATGCCTTTTCGGACAAATGAAGCGGCTGCGGCAGATGAAGAGGATGCTTCGCTTTGGAAAAATGCAATCATTCTTGCGTTTGTTGTACCGATAGCAGGATTGATAATGGGCATTATAGGCTGCATTCAATACAAGAACCTGAATTACAAAAATAATTCTGTAATGGCAATAGTCATTTCGATAATAGTAACTGCTATATGTGCAGCGATAATTGTTTTTATATAAAATGGAGGAATAAAAATGTTTTGTTCAAAATGCGGAAATGAAATTGATAATGATGCTTTGATCTGTCCGAAATGCGGCTGTGCTACAATGAATATGGCTGCACAGAAAAACACGGTTTCGGCTGATACATCGGGAGAAACAAGTACAATTGCTACCTGTGCGATCGTTTTTGCGATACTGCTTCCGATCGTCGGTATAATACTCGGTATCATAGGTGCGGTAAAATACAAGACCGAAGCGTACAAAAAGAAATGCATTACGGCTATTGTTTTGTCTGTTGTAGTATGGGTTGCATGCATAGTATTTATGGCTGTAATTTCATCTATGCTTTGATTAAAGTGATTATCTAAAAGAAAACTGCTGAAAATCGGCACTATACATTTAGCCCGACAGGTCATCAACGGCTTGTCGGGTATTTTTATGTTTGCCCCGAATGGACAGTAACTCGGTGGTGAAAGTCCACTACAGACTTGGCAGTAGGAACTGTTAGCGA
>JBJEQP010000040.1:0-3334 GCA_051881815.1 Oscillospiraceae bacterium
ATGAATTATTTGTAAATTCACTCTTTGAGGGCTTGACTTTTATTTGCAGGTCTAATTATAGTAAATTCCTGTCGAAAAATCAAGCTTTTATTCAAAAAAAGACAAGTACAGGAAAAATTTTTATAAAAAAATCGAACAAAAGTTCTTGCAAAAATCGAACATATATGCTATAATGTATAGCAAGACATAGAGATAGACCGCCGAACTTGTCAGGATATTTTTGTGAATTGCTATAGATGAAGGATGTGAGAAAATGGAACAGCAGGAAAGGATATATGTTGCGATAGACCTTAAATCATTTTATGCCTCGGTCGAATGTGTGGACAGAGGACTTGATCCGCTCGGAGTGAACCTTGTTGTCGCTGACCCGTCGAGGACGGAAAAAACTATCTGCCTTGCTGTTTCCCCCTCGCTCAAAGCGCACGGGATATCGGGAAGAGCACGGCTTTTTGAGGTCATCGAGCGTGTTTCACAGGTAAACAATGCAAGACGATTCAAAGCGCCGAACAGAAAATTCCGTGACAAGTCATATTATGCTGACGAGCTTGAAAAGGATCCGTCACTTGAGCTTGACTATATCGTTGCTCCGCCGAGAATGGCAAAATACATGGAGATCAGCACCCGTATATATGAAATATACCTTAAATACGTTGCTCCCGAGGATATACACATCTACTCGGTGGATGAAGTTTTCATCGACGCAACGGCTTATCTTGACACATACAAGCTTTCGCCGCGCGGTTTTGCGTCAATGCTCATAAACGATGTTATGAACGAAACGGGCATAACCGCCACTGCAGGCATCGGAACGAATCTTTATCTTTGCAAGATCGCAATGGACATCGTTGCAAAGCATATACCTGCCGATGAAAACGGCGTCAGGATCGCAGGACTTGACGAAATGAGCTACAGACGGTTTTTATGGTCGCACACTCCGCTCACCGATTTCTGGCGCATCGGGAAGGGTTATGCCGACAAGCTTGAAAAAAACGGACTTCACACAATGGGCGACATTGCCCGTGCTTCGCTTGACCCGAATGAAGAAAAATTCCTCTACAAGCTTTTCGGAGTGAATACGGAGCTTCTTATAGATCATGCGTGGGGATATGAGCCCTGTACTATTGAAGATATTAAATCCTATCGTCCCGAATCGAGCAGTTTAAGCACAGGTCAGGTCCTTTCCGAAGCATACACTTCCGCAAAGGCGCGGATCGTTATAAGGGAAATGGCTGATATGCTGTCGCTCGACCTTGTTGACAAGCGGCTCGTCACCGATCAGCTTGTTCTCACGGTCGGTTATGACAAGGAAAACTGCAATTACCGGGGTGAAAGCACTCTCGACCGCTACGGCAGAAGGATCCCCAAGCCTGCGCACGGCACAACAAATCTGAAATTTCCGACCGCTTCATCACGCATCATTACAAAGGCGGTTTCAGAGCTTTACGACCGAATAACCGACCCGTCGCTGACCGTCAGAAGAATGTGCATTGCAGCAAATCATATCACAAGGGAAAAAGACATCATCGACACGGAGGAAGAAGCCGTTCAGCTTGATTTTTTCACCGATATTGAAAAAGCGGAGCGTGAAAAAGCCGCCGAAAAGGAACGTCTGCGCCGTGAAAAGGCAATGCAGCTCTCCATACTTGAAATAAAGAAAAAATACGGAAAAAACGCCGTTCTGCGAGGAATGAACTTTGAGGACGGTGCGACTGCACGGCAGAGGAACGAACAGGTCGGCGGCCACAAAGCATAGCTTGAAGGGAGTGAACAACTTTGTCCGCACTTGGTACAACTAACAAATATGACGATATAATCTCTCTGCCGCATCACACCTCGATGTCACGGCAGCCTATGTCAAGGATGAACAGAGCGGCACAATTCGCCCCCTTTGCGGCTCTTACGGGATTTGAGGACTGCACGGACGAGGCTGCACGACTAACCTCCGAAAAACCCGAATTGACCGAAATGATGCAGAACGAGCTTAACGAGAAGCTTCATATCATTATGGAACGGATAAACGAGCGCCCCGAAGTGACTGTGACATACTTCATTCCCGATGCGCTGAAGGAGGGCGGTGCGATAACGCTTTACAGCGGCGCTGTCCGAAGAATAGACGAGGTCGAACGGAAAATGATCTTCACCGACCGCACGGAGCTATGGCTGGACAACATACTGAATATAGGAGAGGTAAGATAAATGTATTGCTCGATATACCCTGTTATCGGAAGGCAGACAGAGCTGCCGTTTTATATTTCGGGGATAGGAATTTCCGAGCCCGAATATCACATCATCCGTGAGAACGGACTCATCTCCCACCAGTTTCTCTTTGTAAGCGAAGGCTCGGGGACATTCCTTGCAAACGGCAAAAGCTATCCGCTGAACAAGGGAAGCATCCTTTACTCCGCAAAAGGCTTTCCGCACGAATACCTTCCGAACGGTAAAGTTTTCACGACAAACTGGGTCGTTTTCCGAGGAGAGCATCTTTCCGAGCTCATGAAAACACTCGGCTTCGGCGAATACGGTTTAGCGGAAAATGCGGTAAACGACACCGTGCGCTCGCTGTTCAATATGCTTCTTTCCGCTGTAAAGGAGCCTGAACACGATCCCGAAAAATGCTCGCAGCTGCTTTATGAATATATTCTTGAAATGCGTAAGCTCTTCTGCGGAAGCTGCCAAAACGGTTCATCCGCAGACAATGCAATCGAACCTGCGATACGATATATAAACGGTCATTTCAGCGAAGATATTTCGCTTGGTGAGCTTGCGTCCATGTCGGGCGTTTCGGAGCAGCATTTCTGCCGTCTTTTCAAGGCACGGTTCGGACTTCGGCCGATAGAGTATCTTTCATTGAAACGGATCTCGCACGCAAAGTCGCTGCTTGAAACAACGGACGAAAGCATTTCCCGTATCGGAGAGCTTTCGGGTTATCCCGACCCGAATTATTTCGGCATCGTTTTCCGCAGATATGAAGGCGTTTCTCCGAGCGGATACCGAAAGCTGCACGGAATAAGGTGATGTTCAAATTTTAAGAGTCTGATAAATATTTACGATTGCGAAAGCTCCCCTTTTATGATACACTTTCTTTAGAGATCCCGTTTATAGCAAGACATATAAATAGACTGACAAAAGGAGGCGAGGGCAAAGCTTGAAGAGTTAGGAACGAATCCGCAGGCAGGCTTGCCGCCTGTCAAGGGTGAGTGACGACACTATTCAAGCTTTGAATCGCCGAACTTGTCAGGATATTTTTGTGGATTGCTATAGATGCAAAATCCAAAAACAAAGACCTGCAAATAAAAGTCAAGCCCTCAAAGAGTGAATTTACAAATAATTCATA
>JBJEQP010000041.1:0-137568 GCA_051881815.1 Oscillospiraceae bacterium
GGTGGTGTGAGAGGACGGCTGCTCAATTAATGGGCAGCCTCCTACTCGATTATTAAAAAAGAATTGATAAAAAACGGGCATGATCTCCGATATGAGGTCATGCCCGTTATGATTATATTTCAAAATGATCGGAAAGCGTTTCTTCGCAGAATGACGGAAGCTCTTTGCGGAAGAGGATTTTTCCGTTCCTTACCGACATAAGCACCTGCGCACGGTTGCGTAGAGCGTCAAAATCATTTTTTGCGTCTATCACAATAAAGCTTGCAGGATTGTTTTCTTTCAGGAAGTAGCTTTCTCCGAGATGAAGCGTTTTTGCTCCGTTGGAAGTGATAAGATCGAGCGCTCTGTTCATGTACTGCGGAGCCGTGAGATGACAGATATGGAAGCCTGCGTCAAGGACATACATAAGATTTCCGTTTCCGAGCGGATACCACGGGTCGCATATCGAATCCTGCGCAAAGCAGACATTTATATCATCGTCAAGCATTTCCTTTACCCTTGTAAGACCTCTTCGCTTCGGATAAACGTCATAGCGTCCCTGCAGGTGGATGTTTTCGGTCGGGCAGGAGATGAAGTTTATCCCCGATCTTTTAAGAAGCTTGAAAAGCTTGAATGCGTAAGCGTTGTTGTACGAACCCATTGCGCAGGTATGACTTGCGGTCGTTTTTTCGCCGATGCCGTTATCCATTGCTTCGTACGCCAGCACCTCGACAAAGCGTGACATATCATCATCGGTTTCGTCACAGTGAACATCCACGAGCTTATTGTATTTTACAGCAAGCTCAACGGCTTTTTTTACCGACCTTGTACCCATTTCGGCGGTGTACTCAAAGTGGGGAATTGCGCCAACGCAGTCCGCACCCATTCTCAACGCCTCTTCGACCAGTTCATCTCCGCCTTTGTAGGAGTACATACCCTCCTGCGGAAATGCAACGATCTGTATATCGGCATAATCCTTTACCTCTTCTCGAAGCTCCAGCATAGCCTTGAGTCCCGTTAGCTCGGGATCGGTCACATCAATGTGTGTGCGGATATACTGCGTTCCGCCGAGTATCTGTTCAAGAAGTCCTTTCTTGGCACGTTCCTTGATGATCTCGGGAGTAAGTGTGCTTTTTGAATCCGACCAGCTTGCAATGCCGTCAAAAAGAGTGCCCGTAGAGTTTTCACCGAAGCTTGCAGCCGTGAAAACATAATCAAGGTGGATATGCGGATCGCAGTACGGTTCGCAGACAAGTCTGCCGTTCAGATCGATTTCGTCTGCTCCCTCGGCATCGGTTTTCCCCGAGTCGGCGATCTTTGAGATCATCCCGTCCTTTACAAGAATATCCTTTAGCTCCGAACATCCTCTTAAACGGGCGTTTTTATATAATGTCATAACGATCACTCCTTCGATCTCACATTTATTTCGATTTTGCTTCAACTATTTCCTTGACGATATACATTCCGAGTGTAAGAATTATCATAAACAGAGCCGCAACAGCGAGCGTGGGGTCGATATTTGTTCTCATATTTTCCCACATTACCATTGTCAGGGTCTTTGTGTTTGCACCCGATACAAAGGTCGTTACAACAACTTCGTCAAGGCTCGTTACGAATGCGAAAAGTATCGATGAAACCAGCGAAGAACGAACGGTGGGGAGTGTTACCTTGAAAAATGCGCCCATAGGAGAGGAACCCATGCTCATCGCCGCAAGCTCAAGGTTTTCATTGACATTTGCAAAGCCCGAAAGCATCGTTACGAACACCATCGGTATGCCGAGCAGAGTGTGGGCAAACACAAGTCCGATAAAGCTGTTTGTAAGACCTATCGGAGCAAACGTTGTGTAAAGCGCAACACCGACAACGACAACGGGAACGACCATAGGAGCTATCATAATGCTCATGAAAACCGATTTGCCCTTGAATTCGAGCTTGTTCATCGCAAGCGCAGCCATTGTTCCGAGTGCTGTTGCAAGCACTGCGGAGATAACGGCTATCGCAAGGCTTCTTTCGAGTCCGACTATCCATTGCTCGTTGTCAAAGAATTTTTCGAACCATTTCAGCGAGAATTCCTCAACGGGGAATTTGAAATAGTTAAGGCTTGTGAATGCCTGCGGAATAATTACAACGGCAGGAAGTATCATTATAAAAATCAGCAGAAAGGTGTAGACATACAGCATAGCTTTTCACCTCTTATCTCTTGTTTACGAAAATGTTTCCGACGAATTTGAATGCGATACCGATTATAACAAATACAATTACAAGCAGTTCAAACGACATCGCAGCGGCAAGATTTGAATTGAAGTTGTTCATATTCTGCTCGATAAGGTTCGACATCATCATATTGTCTGGACCGCCGAGCAGAGCGGGAGCAATGTAAAATCCGAGCGCAAGCACGAAAACCATAAGAGAACCCGAGAATATTCCCGGCATCGACAGCGGAAGGAAAACATCTATAAATCCTCTTGCAGGATGGGCGCCCATTACAGCCGCAGCCGTGGAAAGATTTGCGTCAATTCCTTCCATATTTGACTGAAGACTCAAAAACATATATGGAAGAAGGATGTGTGTCATTGAGATACATACAGCGCCCGTTGTGTAGAGGAACTGTATAGGTTCATCGGTGATCTTGAAGAACATGAGCAGCTGATTCAGTACGCCGTTGGTCTGAAGCACGATCTGCCATGCAAATATTCTTACGAGCATGCTTATCCAGTAGGGGATCAGTATGCCGCCCGTGATAAGACGGCGGACGATCGGCTTTTTCGCTCTTACCGAAAGATACGCTGCAGGATATGCAAGAAGCAGACAGAGCAGCGTTACCAGAACGCCCATTTTGAGCGTGTTCAGCATTACCTTTATATAAAGAGGTTCGGTCAGTATCTTTTTATAATAATCGAATGTAAATCCGTCCGCACCGACAAAGCTTTTCTTTAAAATGCCGACCATTGATATCATAAGAGTGATAACGACAAATGCCAGCGGCAGAAGCATTATTATCCATTTGAGCTGCGTCATCCTTGCTATTCTGTGGGAAAACGGAACGCCTTTACTGTTTATATCTCCCGAAAAGCTTTTCAATTTTTCGCTCATTTCGGATCACGGCCTTTCATTTTTTCTTATAAATCTTATAAAAGAGAGCGCCGACCGCATCGGACGGCGCTCAAAAAGCATATCAGATCATCCTACGAGCCAAGCGTTGAAGCGTTCTTCAACTGCGGAGAGGTTTTCAGCCCAGTAGGTGTTGTTGAGGTAGATCTCGTTTTCAAGCTGTTCGGGCGACTGTCCGAGAGCGACCTTCATCTCATCGTCCATAAGCGCAACAGCTTCGGGGTTTGTTGAACCGTAGGGGATAAGCTTGGAGAAGCCGTACTGCTGCGGAGCTTCGCTGATGAACTCAACGAATTTCATTGCGTTTTCCTTGTTTGGAGCGTTCTTCGGAACTACCCAGCCTGCGGAGATCATGATACCGCCGTTGTAGTGCATATCAACGGGAGAGCCCTCGTCCTTTGCGGTCGCAATTCTTCCGCTCCAAGCAAGAGCATAATCAGCTTCGCCCGTGGAGAGCATCTGTGATGGCTCTGCACCCTTTGTCCACCATACGATATTGTCCTTGATCGTGTCAAGCTTTGCAAATGCACGGTCAAGATCGAGCGGATAAAGCTCGTCCATCGGAACGCCATCTGCAAGCAGAGCAGCTTCAAGAACGGTTACAGGGTACTGCCATACGGCTCTCTTTCCGGGGTATTTTTCCGTATCAAAGAAATCTGCCCAGGTCTGCGGAGCGGCATCGGCGCTTGTCTTTTCCGAGTTCCACGAGATAACGGAGGTGTAGATCTCGGCGCCCATTACATATTCAAGCTGAACTTCTTCATCAATTTTTGTTGTAACAACGTTGTAGTCGATAGGTTCAAGATAACCCTGCTCGCCTGCATAAACGCCCCAGTAAGCGTCGCAGTTCATAACGTCCCATTCGGTCGTGTTGTTTTCCACCATTGAGATAAGCTTTGCATAATCGCAGGGAGTAACGACAGTTACCTTGATGCCCGTCTGCTCTTCAAAAGGCTTTACAGCCGAAGCGATACGAGCGTCTGTGTTTGTGCCGCCCCAGTCAACGAATACAAGCTCGCCGCTGCCCGATGAGCTTGATGAGCTTTCGGTGCTTGTTTCCGAGCTGCTGTTTCCGCAGCCTCCGAAAAGTCCCGAAACCATTGTCATTGCCATAACTGCTGCCATTGCCTTAAAAACTTTCTTTTTCATAATAATTCCTCCTCTTGAGTTATTCATTCTCAATGATTGTGAGCATTACGCCCTTTTCTTTCTCATAAATGGTGGTAACGCAGTCCGCATTGAAGAAAAATTCAAGCTCTTTTTCTCCCGAATACTGTTTGTAAGCCTCGGGTGAGATCTTAACGTTAAGCTCTTTTCCGTCTGCTGTGCGGATAAGCACCTTGTAATAATCGCCCATGTAAACGCTGTTAAGGATAGAAGCCTTGAAGGAGTTGATGTGTCCCGTCCTGTTTTTCATAAGGTGGATAAGCTCCGGACGAAGTGCAAGAAGAACATCGTCAATATTGAACTGCCTGCGATCAAGCGGCTCTTCAATGCGTACAGGCTCATCGCAAAGACCTGTCTGAACAATGCTGACTCTGCTGCCGTTCTCTTTGTATTTCGAGATGACCTTGCCCTTGATAAGGTTTGTGCTGCCGATGAATTCCGCAACGAACTGATTCTTTGGTTCCTTGTATATCTCCTCGGGTGAAGAGCACTGCTGGATAACGCCGTGGCTCATAATGCAGATCTTATCCGACATTGTGAGTGCTTCTTCCTGATCGTGTGTAACGCTGATCGTTGTTATTCCCAGTTCCTTTTGGATTCGCTTTATCTCGAACTGCATCTCGTGGCGCAGGTTCTTGTCGAGCGCACCGAGCGGTTCGTCAAGCAGGAGCAGCGGTGGATTATATACGATCGCTCTTGCAAGAGCGCATCTTTGCTGCTGACCGCCCGAAAGCTGCTTCGGAAGCCTTTTTTCCATTCCGTCAAGCTTGATAAGCTTTATAATGGAGTTGACCCTCTCTGCGATCTCATCCTTCGGGAGCTTTCGCAGCTTCAAAGGATATGCAATATTTTCGGCTACTGTCATGTGAGGGAACAGCGCATAATTCTGGAAAAGCATACCGATGTTTCTTTCGTATGATTTCTTCCCTGCGATGTCCTCACCGTTGATAAGTATCTGACCTCCGTTCGCAGCTTCAAAGCCTGCGATTATCTTTAATAATGTAGTTTTGCCCGAGCCGCTTGAACCGAGTATCGTAAGAAATTCGCCTGCATCCGCTTCAAGTGAGATGCTGTCGAGAGCCTGAAAGCTTCCGTAAAATTTGCTTACGTTGTCGATCTTTATACTCTGACCGATTGCAGACATTTTCATCTCTCCCTTCCGAATAGCAATAAGGCGCCGCCGAGGTTAATGTTCCCCGACAGCGCCATTGCTGCTTTTGATTCTTTTGAATCTCCCGATTACAGTTTAAATTATAACATCACTGTCCCAAAATGTCATTATATGCAAGATACAAAAATAAATCCTTCTTTTTGTACTCTTAACACATTGAAAAAGCGCCATAAATAGTATAATATGTAGTGTAGAAATGATAAAATATGAATTTCTTAAAATTAATTCTTGCAAAAATTAATAAGGAGCTGAAATTGTATGAACAGCGTGTATATGAAAGATATCACCTGGAGAGAATTTGAAGAAAGGAAGAATAAAGCGGTCATCCTTCCCGTGGGTTCAACGGAACAGCACAGCTTTCACCTTCCGTTCTGCACCGATTCGGCTATCGCAGAAGGAATTTCCGCAATGCTTGCCGAAAAGATCGGCGGAACGGTAATGCCTGCTCTCTGTTACGGCTATAAATCCAAGCCGATGAGCGGCGGAGGACCTCTTTTCCCGGGAACGATCGACTTGCGTGGAAAAACGCTTATCTCTCTTGCCGAGGATATCCTCGAGGAGCTTTGTCTTGACGGTGTAAAGCTTGTTTTCGTCAATAATGCCCACTTTGAAAATGAAGCATTCCTCCTTGAAGCAATAGATATAGTATCAAGAAGACATCCCGAGGTCACTATCCTTGAATCAAACTGGTGGGATGTCCTTCCGCAGAGCGTAATAGATAAGGTCTTTGAGGATGTCCCGTTCCCGGGCTGGGCGCTTGAACACGCAGCGGTTACCGAAACCTCGCTTATGATGTATCTTGCGCCCGAGCTTGTCCGTATGGATATGATACCGACAGAAACAGGCTTTGAAGCCGTGCCGTATCATAAATATCCTATTGTTAAAGGAATGGTGCCCGAAAGCGGCGCTCTTGCTTCGGCAAAAGGCTCTTCTGCAGAAAAGGGAAAGCTTATCGCAGATACCGCTGTTGACGAGTTTGTGAAGATCATAGAAAAGTATATGAAATAACACACACGGTATTTCAACGAGTGAATTATTTCTCACAAAATTATTAACAAACTATTGTAGGGGACGGGTTTCCCGTCCCGATGTTACCGATACCCAAAGACATGGTGATTATATATAATTATCCATTTTTATTTTTTCGTTAAAATAATACTAATATCAAATCAACCTATAGACAAATCCTCGGATATAATAATCCAATTCTGTGTCTGGCTCCCTTGAAAGGCATACAGCCTTACTGCGGTCGCCATCCTTGACTTGGATTATTCTATCTGTCGGCTTTGTCTATAGAACGATTTGATATTAGTATAACACAAGAAAATTGATTCTTCAAGAGAAATTTAGATTTTTTCGTTGACTTTTTCGCAGTTTTGTATTACAATATAGAGTAAATGCAGAGTATTGCGAACTTTAAAACGTTTTCAGTGATGTCAGGGAAATTTTTCCCTTTTAAACGTTTTATTGTGCAGTTTGCACTATGGCGATCTCTGTGCTATTATGATATATAAGGGACGGTTAATGATAATGAAAAGGATCCTTGCGGTACTGCTTTCTCTGATGACCTGCGTTATGCTCCTTGCAGCCTGCGGAAAAGAAGAAGCGATCGATGAAACAGCATATAACGGCATTCTTACGAAAATTAAAATTGGTATGCCTCTTACGAAGATAGTTACGATGCAGCCGGACGGTGTGGAGCTTTACTGGGAGGATGACACTACGATCTGGAGCATCAACACCGATACAGACCTTATGGCCGAGGTTTCGGCGCTCGTTCCTTCCGAGGATATGTATTACTACGCCGATGATTCCATCATTACATATAATTTCCGGACGAAAAAGGGCGATGAAGAGATATATCTCAAGGGATTCAGCGAGGAAGTTCATTGCCTTATCGACAGAACGGCTGCGCAGGATTATTTTGACCAAAAAACAGCTGCGCTTATGAAGAAGCACTGCGTTGACGAGGGCTCGGTCGCAGGCGGAACGCTTGTCGGTACGGAAGATATTGATATGGAGCTTGTTTACAGTCAGAGGATATCCGCAAGCAGCTATGATGTTGTATTCACAATGACGCTCACATACGATACTGTCAACGATGTAACAGGCTATTATGCTACCGAGTTCAAGATCGATCTTACCGAAAAGGACGTTAAGGGCGAAGTTGCTATCGCAACTCCCGAAACCAAGTGATCCTGACGCAAAAACGTAATTACAAGGCGGTACAGGCTCTGTACCGCTCTATTTTTTGAAAGGAAGATATAATATGAAAAATATGCCAACCGTTAAGCTTGGAATTGCGGCTGTAAGCCGTGACTGCTTCCCGAAAACGCTTTCCGCTTCAAGAAGAAGCAACGTTGTGAAGGCTTGCAGGGAAAAGAACATCGACATCTATGAATGTCCCGTAACGGTCGAGAACGAAAACGATATGCTCGCAGCGCTTGAAGACCTCAAAAATGCAGGTGTGAACGCTCTTGTTGTATATCTCGGAAACTTCGGCCCCGAAACGGCTGAAACTCTCCTTGCAAAGAAGTTCGGTCTGCCCGTTATGTTTGCAGCGGCAGCAGAGGAATTCGGCGACAATCTCATCGACGGCAGAGGCGACGCTTTCTGCGGTATGCTCAACGCAAGCTACAATCTCGGACTTCGCAGCGTGAAAGCATACATTCCCGAATATCCCGTCGGAAACCCTTATGAAGTTGCGGATATGATCGCTGACTTTATCACCGTTGCAAGAACTGTGCTCGGACTTTCGAGCCTTAAAGTGATAACCTTCGGTCCTCGTCCGCAGGATTTCCTTGCCTGCAATGCGCCTATCGCAAGACTTTACGACCTCGGCGTTGAGATCGAGGAAAACTCCGAGCTTGACCTTTTTGCCGCTTTCAACGCTCACGCAGGCGATGCAAGAATCAACGGTATCGTAAAGGAAATGGAAGCGGAGCTTGGCGACGGAAACAAGATGCCCGGCATACTTCCGAAGCTTGCGCAGTTTGAGATAACTCTCCTTGACTGGGCAGAGAGCCACAAGGGCTCAAGAGAATACGTTGTTTTTGCAAACAAGTGCTGGCCTGCATTCCAGACGCAGTTCGGCTTTGTTCCCTGCTATGTCAACAGCCGCCTTACCGCAAAGGGCATCCCTTGTGCCTGCGAGGTTGACATCTACGGCGCAGTAAGCGAATTCATCGGACAGTGCGTTTCGGGTGATGTTGTAACGCTTCTTGACATCAACAACACCGTTCCCGCAGACCTTTATAACAGCGAGATCAAGGGCAGGTTCGACTACTCTCTCACCGATACATTCATGGGCTTCCACTGCGGAAACACAGCCGCAGAAAAGCTTTCCAAAAAGGAAATGAAGTATCAGCTCATTATGCACAGAGGACTTGAACCCGACAAGGAACCCGATATCACAAGAGGTACTCTCGAGGGCGATATTGCACCGTCCGAAATAACCTTCTTCCGTCTTCAGAGCAACGCAGACGCAGAGCTTAAAGCCTACGTTGCGCAGGGTGAAGTCCTCCCCGTTGCAACACGCTCGTTCGGCGGCATCGGCGTTTTCGCAATAAAGGAAATGGGACGTTTCTACCGTCATGTTCTCATTGAGGGACGTTTCCCTCACCACGGCGCAGTTACATTTGCTCACAACGGAAAGGCGCTCTTCAACGTTTTCCGCTATCTCGGAGTGCAGGACATCGGATTTAATCAGCCGAAGGGTATGCTTTATAAGACGGAGAACCCTTTCTGCTGATATAAACCGAACCAACCAAGAAAATGAATACAGTAAAAATTGATCCTATAAACCGTGAAGAAGCGTTAAGGTATCTTGCCGCAGGCGGAAGTACACCCGATGAGAACCTTTCGGCGCTTATGGACAGCTGTGAGGAAAAGCTGCTTGCGGCTGTCAGAGGAAAGTTCACGTTCAGAGTATTTGACATTGAAAAAATAACCGATGATGAAGTCATTTTAGCCGATTCGGAGCTTGTGCTTTCGGGTAAGGACATAAGCAGGCATCTTTCGTCCTGCACAAAGGCTGTACTGCTTGCGGCAACTATCGGCGGCGAGGTGGACAGGCTCATCCGCACCGAGCAGATATCCGATATGGCGTCGGCTGTTGTAATTGACGCAATGGCAGGCTGTGCGATCGAGCAGGTCTGCGATCTTGCCGAAGAAGCTGTCCGCAAAAGCTTTCCCGATATGAATATGACATGGCGTTTTTCCCCCGGCTACGGCGATATGCCTATAAGCTGTCAGAAAAAATTTGTCGATTCGGTGAACGCCGCCCGTGAGATAGGGCTCAACGTGAGCGAAAATTTCATAATGATCCCGAGAAAGTCCGTTACAGCGGTCATTGGCTTGTCGGAAGAACCGATAGAGAAAAAACGCAGAGGCTGCGCCGTATGCTCAATGAGGGAACGGTGCGAATTCCACAAAAGAGGAAGCAGGTGTACAAATTGACAAAAAAAGAACGCTTTTATAAGCTTCTGAACGATAACGAGTTCGTATTTCTTGACGGCGGCATGGGAACTATGCTCCAGAAAAGCGGGCTCAAAACGGGCGAAGTTCCCGAGCTTTTGAATCTGAACTCTCCCGAGCTTATCACCTCGGTGCATAAGGCTTATGTTGACACAGGCTCGCAGATAGTATATGCGAATACCTTCGGCGCAAACGCTTATAAAATGGCTGAAACGGGAAAGACCGTTGACGAGCTTATCTCGGCTGCTATAAAAAACGCAAAAAAAGCCGCAGGCGATGATGTCCTCGTTGCGCTTGATGTAGGTCCGATAGGTCAGCTGCTCGAACCGACAGGAACGCTCAAGTTTGAGGAAGCTTACGACTACTTCAAGGAAGAGGTGCTTGCAGGAAAGGAAGCAGACCTTATCGTTATCGAAACGATGACCGATCTTTACGAAACAAAGGCCGCTCTTCTTGCCGCAAAGGAGAATTCCGAGCTTCCGGTTATCGTCACAATGTCATTCGAGCAGAATCTGCGCACATTTACAGGCTGCTCGGTCGGTGCAATGGCACTTACGCTTGAAGGTCTGGGCGCTGACGCTGTCGGCGTGAACTGTTCGCTCGGTCCCCGTGAGTTTGCTCCAATAATTGAAGAATTATCCAAGTGGACAAAGCTCCCGATCGTTGCGAAGCCGAATGCAGGACTTCCGAACCCCGTAACAAATGAATATGACGTTACTCCCGAGGAGTTTGCCGAAAGCGCAGCAAAGCTTGTCAAATACGGCATAAAGCTTGCAGGCGGCTGCTGCGGAACAAATCCAGACTATATCCGTGCGCTCAAAAAGGCGCTTGCTCCGCTCAAATATGAGAAAAACACGCCGATATGCGAAGCCGCAGTCTGCTCCGCCGAAAAGGTCGTTGTCATCGACCAGCCGAGAATAATCGGCGAGCGTATAAACCCGACGGGCAAAAAGCTTTTCAAGGAAGCTCTCCGCAAGGGCGATATCGACTATATCCTCGGTCAGGCGATCGAACAGTCGCAGGCAGGCGCAGAGATACTTGACGTAAATGTCGGTCTTCCCGAAATTGACGAGAAAGCAATGATGGTGCGCACGGTCAAGGCTCTACAGGGCGTTACCGACCTGCCGCTCCAGATAGATTCAACTATCCCCGAGGTCATCGAAGCCGCACTCCGAGTTTACAACGGAAAGGCTATCGTCAATTCCGTGAACGGCGAAGCAGGCTCGATGGAAAAGATACTTCCTATCGTTAAAAAATACGGCGCCGCAGTTGTAGGACTTACACTTGACGAAGAGGGCATCCCGAAAACCGCAGAAAAGCGCTTTGAGATCGCCGAACGCATCATGAACAAGGCAATGGAAATGGGTATCCCGAAAGAGGATGTCTTCATCGACTGCTTAACGCTCACCGCCTCCGCAGAGCAGGCTAACGTTATGAAAACGGTCGAAGCCTTGCACAGAGTAAAAACCGAACTCGGACTTAAAACCGTGCTCGGCGTTTCAAATATTTCGTTCGGTCTGCCGAACCGTGAGCTTATCAACTGCAACTTCCTGCAGATGTGCCTTACGAACGGACTTGACCTGCCGATAATGAACCCGAATGTCGCTTCAATGACGGGCGCAGTAAGAGCATATCGCCTCCTTACTGCAATAGATGTGAACTCGGTCGATTTTATCGCCGCTTATGCAGGGGAAAAAGCTCCGCCGAGCCCGTTCCCGAAAGCACCGGGCGGAGAAACTCACGACCTTATGTACTGCGTGAAGAACGGACTTAAAGCCGAGGGCGCAAAGGTCACCGAAGAGCTGCTCAAAACTACCGATTCGATGGAAATAGTCGATAATATCCTTATTCCTGCACTCGATAAGATAGGAGAAGACTTTGAAAAGGGAATAATCTTCCTTCCGCAGCTCATAATGTCCGCAGGCGTTGCGCAGGCAGCGTTTGAAGTTATCCGAAACAATATGATAATGAATAACTCCGCTCCCGTTATAAAGGGAAAGGTCGTGCTTGCGACCGTAAAGGGAGATATCCATGATATAGGCAAGAACATTGTAAAAGTCCTGCTTGAAAACTACGGATACGAGGTAATAGACCTCGGAAGAGATGTAGATTATCAGACGGTAGTTGACGCCGCAATAGAAAACAAGGTAAAGCTTGTGGGATTGTCGGCGCTTATGACGACAACATTGTGCTCAATGGAAGCAACGGTAAAGCTTCTCCGTGAGCAGTATCCCGAATGTAAAGTAGTAGTCGGCGGTGCAGTGCTTACTCCCGAATATGCCGAAAGCATCGGTGCGGATTTCTATGCAAAGGACGCAAAGGAAACTGTTGATGTTGCAAAATCAATATACGGATAAAGTTTAATGCGTAATGCGTAATTCGTAATGCGTAATTATTGCGAAGCAACGTATGTTGTTAAAACTGCAAAGCGACCAAAAGTTTCGGTCAAGCCTTTTCAAAGGCTTGCAGGGGTCAATTTGACCTTTAGCAGAAGCGAAATTTCCAAAACTTTAGCAAACATTTGCAGCAAAAGCTTAATATCTGACAAATAAAAGCACAATTCACATCAAAAAGGTAATACTAATAACCATTTAACCTATGGATAAAATACGGCAGCTATAATACGCCCACTCTACGTCAAACTCCCTTGACAGGCGGCAGCCTGCCTGCGGTCGTTTTCCTTGATTGGTCGTATTCTATCCACCGTCTTTATCCATAGAACAAATGGTTATTAGTATAAAACGGAAATGAGAAACAAAACCGTTAAAACCATAAAATGTGAATTGCGCTTATTCTTTCTCCCTATAACAAACCTTCCTTGAAGCGAAATTCACGAACGAAGTGAGCGGATTTACGCTTCAACGGGAAATGCGTTTCAATAAACAGCCAAATTATCGTTCACCGTTCCGCACGCTCCGCATATAATGTACCAAACGCAGAAAAACTGCGTTTCGGAAGGAGAGAAGCTATGGAAAGATATATTTTCGCTTTTCCGTCCGTTACAATTGCAATAAAGGCACAGACTGAACTGCGCCGAAAGGGGATATCCGCCGAGGTCATCCGCACTCCGAAATCGCTTGCGGTCGGCTGCGGCTACAGCGTTTCGGCTGCGGCAGATCCCGGAGTGGTCGCACAGCTGCTTGAAGCTGCAGGACTGACTCCGCGCGCAGTCGGAAGGCCAAACGGGAACCTCTAAAAACCTCCTTCACGGCATATTTTCTATGACTTTGCTCGAGTCCCGGTTTTTAGAGAACCCCAAATTAATTTCCTCTGATCTTTTAAATATAACGGGCGGGAATTTCTTTTTTCCGCCCCCGTTACGAAAATATGGGGCAGAAAGGAACGAACCGCATAATGATAAACTTTGACAATTCGGCAACGACCTTTCCGAAGCCTTATTCCGTCCGCAGAGCCGTGAACGAGGCTTTGATACGCTACGGCGGCAACCCCGGCAGGAGCGGACACGAGCTTTCGATAAAGACTGCCGAGGCTGTTTACAATGTGCGGAAGAAAGCCGCTGATTTTTTTGGTGCGCAGACGGAAAATGTCGTTTTCACCTCGAACTGTACCCACGCCCTTAATCTTGCAATAAAAGGCGTTGTCGGCAGCATAAAAGGCGAGGGGCATATTATCATCTCAAATCTTGAACACAATTCGGTCGCCCGTCCTGTTTATGCCTTGAGCAAGATCGGCTGCACGTTTGATATCGCCGATGCGACCGCCGATGATGATACCGTCGCCGAAAATTTTGAGCGGCTGATAAGGCCTAATACAAGGGCGATAGTATGCACTCTCGGAAGCAATGTCACGGGCAGGATAACGCCCTACAAAAAAATCGGTGAGATCTGCAGGCGGCACAATATATGCTTCATCGCAGACGGTGCACAGGCATGCGGAGTGCTTGACATAAAGCTTTCGGACGGGATAAATATTCTCTGTACGGCAGGGCATAAGTCGCTTTACGGTCCGCCGGGAACGGGTCTGCTCGTTTCGGACGGTAAATATCCGATCGCTCCGCTAATGGAAGGCGGAACGGGAAGCACCTCGCTCGAGCTGGCACAGCCTGATTTTCTTCCCGACAGCCTTGAAAGCGGAACGGTCAACACTATGGGCATTCTCGGACTTGGCGCAGGCATTGATTTCGTTTCGGAAAAAGGCGTTGAAAGGATATTGGCGCATGAAGCGGAGCTTTGCCGATACTTTATCGAGGGGATAAGCGCTTTTGACAGGGTAAATATCTATAGGGGAAAAGGAAAATATCTCCCGATCGTTTCGTTCAATGCTGACGGGATGACCTCGAATGAGCTTGCCTCGGAATTGAGCAGACGGGGATTTGCACTTCGGGGAGGACTTCACTGCTCGGGTCTTGCTCACAAGGCTATCGGGACAGCGCCCGAGGGAACAGTTCGGTTCTCTCCGTCCGTTTTCAGCACATTACAGCAGGTAAGGCTGCTTGTCGGAGAGATAGGGAAAATATGTAATGATGATCCCCGATAAAAGTATAGACAAAAACGCCGCAGTTCACATTGAAACTGCGGCGTTTTGGTATTTGTTTTATTGATTTGCAACGAGGACGTTCATGTTTTCGATCTCGACATTTACGGAACGTGCGATCTCGGCACTTTCGGATGCGGTTTCGGTGTTCTGTGTGATAACATCGGAAACAGCGGCGATCCTTGTCTTGATATCATCAACGGAATTCCTCTGCGATTCGGTGAGCTCGGCTATCCTGTGAGCGTGTACTTCACTTCTCTGGGAGGCGTCTATGATGCTTTCCATGTGTTCGGCAGCGGTTTTTGCAAACTCTGTGCCGCTGCTTACGGCGGTGATGGATTCGTTGATAAGAGTTGAGGTGCTTTTTGCGGCTTCGGCGCTCTTGTTTGCAAGGTTGCGGACTTCATCGGCAACAACTGCGAAGCCCTTTCCTGCTGCGCCTGCTCTTGCGGCTTCAACGGCTGCATTGAGGGCGAGGATATTGGTCTGGAATGAGATATCCTCGATAGTTTTGATGATGCTGCTGATCTTGTTGGAGGATTCACTGATATCTTCCATAGTTTTTACCATCTGCTGCATATTGCGGTTGCTTTCGTTAAGCTTTTCTGCGCTTTCGGCAGCTGCCTTTGCGGCAAGCTCCGCTTCATCGAGGCAGCGTTCGGACTCATTTGCGAAGCTTTCTACATTTGAAAGGATATCGGCAACGGTGCTTGCCTGTTCCTCGGAAGCGGCTGTAAGCCTGCTTGAGATATCGAGCATGGATGCTGTTGAGTCACCGAGCGAGGAAGCGATAGTGGAAACCTTGTGCATAAGCTCATTCTGTTGATTGGAAAGAGCGGTGCTTTCGTCCATTTTCTGCTGAACCTGTCCGAGCAGGTCTTTTGTTTCTTCTGCGGACTGTTCAGACTTTGCGATGAGAGAAACTGTGTTTTTTATAAGTGTACGGAGCATAAATGCTGCAACGTTTATTCCGACGATGCCGTTTATGATAACGTTGCTTGCGGCTCCTGCGTAGACCTTGTCCTTGACAAGCAGTCCGGCAAGCATAAGCACATTCGTCAGTATCCATGCGATGTCAACATTCAGAACGCTGTTGTAAATACTGCCTATTGCAATATTTGCGGCGAGCAGTGCAGCCATTGTGTGAAGTTCGCCTTTAGTTGCGGATAGGACAACGATAACTACAGCTGTAGCCTGGGTCAGGAAAATGCCTTTTGTATTATTTGAAGCATTTTTCAGTGGTACAAGAACAATGAATGGAACAACAATGCCCATTATTGCTGTGCATACGCCGGTAAGTACCACACCGGTGACAAGGTTGATTATACAGAACGCAATACATACTATAAAAATAAACAACATATGCGTTTTTACGATTTTATCGGCTATTGCCGGACGGAGTGATTGCTGCGGCATAAATTATTCCTCCAATGTTATAAAATTCTGCAAATAAATGTCAAAAAAAGGTAAAAAATTAGTGTATTTATTATATCACATTTTGAAGGAAACGTCAAATAGTTGAGTGGAAAAAATTTAAAATCGTAAATATGCACAAAAAATCCCGTCTGCGTTCATGCTGCGCAAACGGGATTTTCATAAAATGTTTATTTTACAAGACCGCTGTTGTTGATAGCGGAAACGAGAGCCTTTATCGAAGCGTCGATGATATCGGTGTGGATACCTGCGCCCCAGAATACGCCGTTTTCGGTTTCAATGCCGACATAAGCGCAGGCCTGTGAGCTTGAACCTCTTTCAAGAGCGTGTTCCTCGTATGTAGTGATCGAATAGCTTATGCCCAGAGCGTCCTTTACAGCGTTTGAAACTGCGTCAAGACGACCGTTGCCCGCAGCTTCCCTTGAAATGAGAGTTCCGTTGTACATAACCGAAACAACTGCGGAGATACCGTTTTTCCGCGAGAAATGTGCTTCGGAAACGGTGAACTTGTCGCTGATGTTGAGGTAGTTGTTCTTGAATACATCGTAAACCTCGGCAGGCTGAAGCTCCTTGTGAGCATGGTCGGAAACGCTCTTGACATGGTAACCGAACGCTTCGCGCATTTTAGGAGGCATATTGATGCCGAAATTCTGCTCCATGAGGAAGCCGATGCCGCCCTTTCCCGACTGGCTGTTGATGCGGATAACATCGCCCTCGTATTCTCGTCCGACGTCCTTCGGGTCGATGGCAAGGTAAGGAACGTTCCAGTGCGGAGGGTTCTTTTCTTCACGCCATTTAAGTCCCTTGGCGATAGCGTCCTGGTGCGAGCCGGAGAATGCTGCAAATACGAGCGAGCCGCTGTAAGGCTGACGTTCGTAAACGTGCATACGGGTCATCTTTTCGTAAACCTCTGTGATCTCGGGGATGTTGGAGAAGTCAAGCTCGGGGTCAACGCCGTGGGAGAACATATTCATTGCAACGGTAATAAGGTCAACGTTGCCTGTGCGTTCGCCGTTGCCAAAGAGAGTGCCTTCAACTCTGTCTGCGCCTGCGAGGAGTCCGAGCTCGGTGTCTGCAACTGCGCAGCCTCTGTCGTTGTGCGGATGGAGCGAAACGATCACGTTTTCACGGCAGTTGAGATGCTTGCACATATATTCGATCTGTGAAGCGTAAACGTGGGACATACTTTCTTCAACTGTAACGGGGAGATTCATAATTACCTTGTCGTCTGCTGTCGGCTGCCAAACATCGATTACAGCGTTGCAGATCTCAAGTGCGAATTCGGGTTCTGTTCCGGTGAAGCTTTCGGGGGAGTATTCAAAGCGGAAGTTTCCCTCGGTCTTGCTGCGGTATTCCTTGCAGAGCTTTGCGCCCTCGACAGCGATCTTGATGATATCTTCCTTGGACTTCTTGAAAACCTGTTCACGCTGCGCAACGGAAGTTGAGTTGTAAAGATGAACGATAGCGTTCTTGCAGCCCTTGAGCGCTTCAAAGGTCTTTGCAATGATATGCTCTCTCGACTGTGTGAGGACCTGGATCGTTACATCGTCGGGGATAAGATCCTGCTCGATAAGTGTGCGGCAGAATTCATATTCGGTTTCGGAAGCCGCAGGGAAGCCGATCTCGATCTCCTTGAAGCCGACCTTGATGAGGTGCTTCCAGAATGTGAGCTTTTCTTCGAGGGACATCGGGATAATGAGCGCCTGGTTGCCGTCACGAAGGTCAACAGAACACCAGATCGGAGCTTTATCGACATGATCCTTTTTCACCCAGTCAAAACAGGGCTCGGGGGGCATAAAATATCTTCTTGTGTAGTTTTCAAAATTTTTCATATCTGATTTCCTTTCCAAATCGTTCGCTATTATGATACAGCGAATCTGAATCTCTGCGGGAGGAACAGTGTTCTGTCAGGAGTCCGTTCTTTTGCTTTCGGCTTGTGACCTTCGGCTTGGACCTTTTGCTTTTGGCGAAAGGTATAATGAATTGATGTGATGTTCATCGCTTCTTTTATCTCTGCTTTTGACAAAGAATTTTTCGGACAAATAAAAAAGCTTTCATCTCAAATAAGAGATGAAAGCTGTAAACTTCCACGGTACCACTCTTGTTCGGATCAAAACGATCCGCCCTCACCGCATCTCAATCAAATGATATCCAATGCGTATCTCTGTAACGGGAGAACCCGTTCCAACCTACTGTAAAGCTTCGGCGGACAGCTCCGGGATGAGTTATAACCTTAACGCAGCACCGTCTTTCACCGACCGACGGCTCTCTGAAGAATACGAAGAGGTCTTTTTTCCCATCATTGCCTTTTTGAATATAACCAAATTATAACACTGCTTTTTTGTTTTGTCAAGCATATTTTAAATTTAATTATGAATTTATTGTAAACTTGAAAATGACACGGTAGTCTGCAATTGTTACATCGATATAAATAATAATGGTTGATAAAATTAAATAACTATGTACCAGATGCGGCAGAATATTAACAAATTTGTAAAATATAGATAAAAAATATACACAAATATTGGAAGAAATTGTTTTCGGGAATTATTGACATATCCGATTAAATAGTGTATTATTACTGTAAAATATGTTGTTAACATACAATATATGGTATATACCAACAAAAAACAACACAAAATCGCGGTCGGGAGGCTTATATTTGCTAAGTTTGTCGATTGAAGTGCGAAACAATGCACATCTCAACACATTACTTGGTTTTTACTTTTATAAGAACACAAAATGTCGAAAACTTTAAAAATTAATGCAATTCTTGTTTGTTATTTCGACACGAAATTTTAATATTTAATGGTAAAATATGGTAAAAGAAAATTTAGGAGGTATAATTATGTCAGCTAATGTTAAAATTTTAATTGCCGATAATTCTATGGATTTCAGCAAAAAAATGGCAGGCTCACTAAACTCGAAGGGATATTCCGTAACGGAATGCGAAAGCGACGGAAGCGCTGTTCTCGACAGTATCCGCTCTGTTCAGCCGGATATCGTTATCTGCGATGCGCTTATGCCCGCCGCAGACGCTCTGGAGGTAATGCACCGCACCGAAATGGGCGGCGCAAAGAAGCCCTTCTTCATTGTGACGCTTCCGTACCGAAATGCCTATGTTGAGAAAAATGTAATGAGCAGAAACAATGCTTATGTTCTCATCAAGCCGTTTGAGATCGACGCTCTGATAAGCTTCATTGAGCACATCACGCCGTCGTCGGTCAGCGATTTTGAGAACGATTCCGATCAGGCGCACATGGAAGTCGTTGTGACCGACATTATCCACACGATCGGCATCCCTGCGCATATCAAGGGCTACCACTATCTGCGTGAGGCGATCATGCTCTCGATCAATGATTCCGAAATGCTTGAAAGCGTAACGAAGCTGCTCTATCCGACTATTGCACGAAAGTTTGACACCTCGCCTTCACGGGTAGAGAGAGCTATCCGTCACGCTATCGAAACTGCATGGGACAGAGGTGATGTCGAAGTACTTACGAAAATGTTCGGATATACGATAAACGGCGGAAAGGGCAAGCCGACCAACTCCGAATTCATTGCATTGATAACGGATAATCTGCGTTTGCGCTTCCGCATCTCCGCAAAGGTTCCCTGCGGCACAAAGAAAACGCCGCAGCCTGCAACTGCGTAATATGATTAATAGTATAAAAAATGATACAATAGTATAATTTTATCAGTTGAAAGTATAGTATAAACAACAGAAAAGTTCATATCATTATCATAAAATCAAAACAGCTCATCGACTTGCAAACTAACAGGTCAATGGGCTGTTTTTATTGTATCAATAGTTCAATTTATACTGTGTTATCCTAAAGCTCTGATCGTTGGTGTTGACCTCGAGCGCAAAGTCGCCGCCGTCAATGAATTCAACGAATTTGCCCTCTTCGTCAAAGCGTTCGGCTTTTGTCTTATAGGTGATAGTACCGGCTTTTTCGTTGTAGTTATATCCTGTTATCGTGATGTTTCCGATATAGGGGATCCCTGCGTCGCCTACGACCGTGCAGAGCTTTCCGTCAACGTCACGGTATCTTTGCGGAGCGTTGATAAACATTTCGCTGGTGGTCTTGGCGTCAAAGTATTTCTTGACAAAGCTTTCAAGCTCGGAAACGGTCTTGAATCTCGGATCGTCAACGAAATAGAACATAAAGCTTGTGCCGTCCGAATTTAGCGAATCAAGCTGAACGTAGTTTTCATAATCGCTGACGTTAAGGCTCGTTGTGGTGAAATATTTTGCGATATCGTCAGCAACAGCCTTTGCGGCATAGCCATAGTAAAGCTTGTCTGTTTCAAAATCGGCGGACTGAACACGCTTTTTCAGGGTGAATCCATTCGTATCAAAATCATATACCGTAAGATCGACCGAAGCAGTGCCGTTATCATCAAATGTCACGGTCGGCGTCGGCATAAAAACCGTACCCTCGGTGCGCAGGAGTGTATATTCGGGGATATAGTCCATTTTATTGCCGTCGGCGTCATAAACCTTCAGCTCGGTGAATTCGCCGTTTTTAACGGAATATAAGCGCTTGACGGTATAGGGCAGCTCCTCCTCGGTGTCAAAATTATCGAGGTAGAAAAGGAACTGGACAACATCGGGTACGACCTGATCGTCAGCTGTATTTGTAAGAACGCTGCAAACGCTTGATGCGTATTCCTGTGAATAGGGAATGTCAAGAATATAGTTTTCGGGGGCGGTGATGATATATTCCGAGTAGTTGAATGAGCTGTCCTCGGTGATGATCTTCAGTTCGGAATCGTTATCCGTGGCGGAAACGGTTATCATATAGTTATTTTCGCCGCCGTTTAGGGAGAATGTATAGGAGGAAAATGCGTCGGGATCGGTCTGATCACCGGGGGTGACTGCGCCAAGCATGATCTTCGGCACGCTTGTGTCATCGGTGCTGTTTACGGTCGTTTCGGAAGAAAAAGATGTTTCGGGAACGGTCGTTGTGCCGTCGGAGCCTTTATTATTGCAGGAGCAAAGTACCACAGTTGCCGCCAACAAGGATGTCAAAAAAACAGTCAGCATTTTACCTGTGTATCTCATTGTGGGATTTCCTTTCAAACGGGGGTATTATTTCACCTTAATAATCTATATTATACCAGTTTTTTTAATAAAATACAATTACATTTTAGTTACAGTTATATTACTCTTTAGAAAAACAAAAACACCGCCTGCATACCCGATCGGGGGATATGCAGGCGGCTAAAGAAGAAAGGATGAAAAAAGCTTATACTAATTCCAAATCGTTCTATAGACAAAGCCGACAGATAGAATAATCCAAGTCAAGGAAAGCGACCGCAGGCAGGCTTGCCGCCTGTCAAGAGAGCTTGACGCAGGATTGGATTATTATATCCGAGGATTTGTCTATAGGTTGATTTGGAATTCGTATTAAATACTGATTATGAAGTTTATCGTTCCGAATGAGAAGCAAACCGGGATAACACGCGAATTGTTGATAGTGTCAATATTGAGTTCATTGTAAACGGTCTGCGGTGAAAGCTCAATTTCAAGACCTGTTTCATTGGAAACATTTACTGCGAAAAGTCCGTTGTGAAGATTGAGGAATTCGTTGATGCAGTCGCGTGTGTAATCATCGTTTGCTGTGAGATGCTCGCCCGAGAAGCGTGAAGCAAATTCAATAAGCGAATCATCGTCTGCGTCAATGAGCGTGATAGCCTTGATCCCACCGTGGATCTCCTGACCAAGGCAGTTCCTGGAGATATTGCCCATAAGCTCCTGCGCACTAAGCGGAGCAAAGTCCGTTCCGATGAAGCGAACGAGGTTCTTGAAAAGGAGAACGATATATCCCGAAAGGTAGGATTTGTTGTCCATGTTGTCAAAGTTATAGAACTTGTCAACGAGCGGACGGAAATCACCGAGGTCGGCAACTTCAAGATCGGCATCGCTGATGCCCATTTCCTTTTTATAGCTGTTGAGAGCATTTTCAAACTGTGAGTTTGTCATAACTCCGTCATTGACGAGGGTCTGACCGAGAAGAAGATGTGCACTTGGCTGTGTTCGGAGCAGCTGTTCGATCTGCTCGTCGGTAGCATAGCCCATTTCGACCATAAGCTCACCGATGCGCTTGTCAACCTTCTGCTGTTCTGCGTGAACTCTGTCGACCTGTTCGGCGGTCATGATACCTGCATTGATAGCAAGGACACCGAGCCTTAGTTTTGTTTCGGAGAGCTTGCCGAGAGCATCGGAAAGCTTCTCGGGGGAAACGAGTCCGCTGTTGAGAAGATAATTCCCGAAAAATTGCGTAAACACTGTGTATCTCCTCCTTACAATATTTTATTGATGATCTTTTCGATCGCAGCCTTGTCGGCAGGCTTCTGTATGAAGTCGAAAGCACCGCACTCGATAGCGGTCTTGAGATTGCCCTGGGTTCCGATCGAAGAAGCCATAACGACCTTTGCGTTCGGGTTGAGCGAGATGATGTCTTTAAGTGCGTCAATACCCGATTTTTCGGGCATTACAATATCCATAAAGGAAATGTCGGGAAGTACCTCTGCATATTTTGTTACTGCCGCATTTCCGTTTTCGGCGTAGAAAATTTCAAAATCCCCGATACCGGAGAGAATGTTGCTGAGTTGTTTTCTGACAAGTGCCGAGTCATCGCAGATAAGTATTTTAAGTTTTTTTGTTGTATCGGACATTTGTAAGCCTCCTTAACCAATATCACTTACTAAATTATACCACAAACACAATTTTTTTTCAAGGTTATTTATAAATATTCTTTTTCTTCTTGTGTTGTGCAATGTAGACAAAAACGCTTTTTAAATATGTGTAAAAGATGTTAATTAAGTAATAAAAATTCACAAAAATTGCAGTAAATGATTTTACAGCGCGCTCTCTGTTGACAAAATATGTCTAATAGTATATAATAAAGTCAAACGATAATTACTGCTGTTCATCTTATCGGAGAACGCATGGTATATGGAAAGGAACTTTGTTATGGAAAAAAACTATGATGCTTTTTTTGATAAGCTTAAAAGGGTAGGAGTGAACACGGATAAGACTATTGACCGTTTCGGCGGTCTGGACGAGCTTTATGTGAAGTTTCTTGATGAATTTGCGGATACCGAACGCTTTGAGGAGATATACGCCGCTCTTTCGGGCGGAGATAACGCAAAGGCCGAAATGTGTTCGCACAAGCTCAAGGGCGTTCTCGGCAATCTCGGCATGGACGAGCTGTTCTCCGAGGCGGAACTTGTGATGAAGGAGCTGCGGTCGGGAAGCACTGCCGAGGCTGAACAGCGGCTTCGAGGTATGCAGCCGAAAATAGTTGAGATACAGCGTGTTATAAAGGAAACTCCGCATGAATGATATCCGTACAGTTCGGTTTATCAATACATATAAATATCAAAAAGGCATTGCAGTCCATCGTTCAATGATGCTCCGCAATGCCTTTTTATACTTATGTGTTTTTCTGCCGCTTTTCGGTCTGCTTTGACGAACGGGCGGCAATGAGAATGCAGAGTCCGAGAAACATCATGGCGGCGCTGATACGATAAGCATTTTCCGAAACGGCTGCGGAGATGCCTGCGGCGGTTTCCTTTTCAAGACCGTCCAAGCCGCTGAATAAGCCGAGCTGCATTGAAAACATAAATGTGAAAAGCACAGCCGAAAAGCCTGCCAGGAATATCGGGATACCGCAGAATCCGAGTGCAAGACGCTTGTTTTTGTTTATGACGATGACAGCCGACGCAGCGGCGGCGGAAAAAATAAGCTCTGCAATGACTGTCGGGATGGAAAGGTAGGCACGGACAGCCTTTAATATCTCTCCGCTCCTGCCCTGTTCAAGGTTCGATGCGGAAAGGCAGGCGAGCGCATCCCGTGAAAGCTCTATCTGCTCGTATGCAAGCTCAAGATCGCTTTCGGTCAGTTCAATGCCGGTGTTCGTGCTGATAACGGAAACATTTTCGCCGAGCAGCGACTTGACTCTTTCGGGCGTGATCTCTTCGGGCTTTTTGCCGCTGCGGATGTATTCGGCATATTCGGCGGCTGTTTTCCCGATAAATTCCTTGACTGTCGAGCGGTCATATATGCGCCGAATGTTGCTTTCATCAACTCCGGAGCCTACTGTCATCGCCGCAATAGCTTCACCGACGGTCTGATCCTCGGACAGGTCGCCGTTTTCAAGTGCGGTGATCTTCAGCTCCTTTGCAGGGATGTTAAGGATATCGATATTTCTCACGGCTTCTGCGGCGTTGCTCTCCTCGGTCGCGGCTCGTCCTATGCTGCTCCCGAAAAAGAGTATCAGCGAGCCGAAAAGTGCCGCAGACAGAAATACGGACGCTGTTATTTTTATAAATCCGCTGCCTTTGTTCCTGCGCTGTGTCTTTTCACTTGCACAGGTCATGCTTATTGAACGTGTCGCAGGCTCGGTAAGAGGCTCTTCGGGGGCAAAAAGGCTTGGTGACAGCGTTATATTTTTGGTTTCCTGCTCGGAAGATATCTCGGCAGGAGTTCCGTCCTCCGTTTCAAGCGGTATTCCGCAGCTTATGCAGTAGGTGATCTTGTTTCCGTAGGTTTTTCCGCATTTTGGGCAGATCATTTTTATCATTCCTTTACTATTTGTTTACAAATCTTTCCTATATTTAGAATTATATACCAATTTATTCCAAAAGTCAATAATTTTTTATCGACAAAACTTCGGTTAATTCGTAATGGGGAAGGGAGGAATAAAGGAAAGGGAGTGCAGAGGGAGAACCATTAAGGGGGGAGAGGAGACGGCCCACGCCCAGAGGTTACAGAGTGCTCCTCTCCCCCTTATTGGTTCTCCCTTTGCAGAGAGCTCCACGAAACAAGGCGGTTGATGTTTGTTGGGGGAGAATATAGATACTTTGTTACCGTTCGTAACCTATAATATGTTCCGTTAATGCGAAAACGGGCGGATATGGAATCCGCCCCTACCACAAAATATGTTTTCACGTTCATATTGAACAGCTGTTCATACTTTGTCTGACAGCAAATATACTCACTTCGTTCGTATATTTGCTGTCAGAGGATAGTTGTTCCGATAAGAAAGAATAAGCGCAATTCACGAATTTAAGGTTTACAAAACGATTTCTCACGTTCTGTTTTAGCTTTCTTTTCGTGAATTGCGCTTTTGATTTGATAGATATTTTGCTTTTTAAGCAGACTATATGCCATAGTTTAAGGAGTTTCGCTTCTGCGGAAGCGACCAAGGGCTTTGCCCTCTGGACACCCACCACCTTTGAAAAGGTGGACGAAACTTTTAGTCGCTTCGCGGTGTGCTGTCAAGCTTTGTCGGTTTAAATTGGGTCTTGTGTTTTTTCTGAAAATATTATATAATAGTAAAAAGATAGGAATTGAAAATGAGGTGTACAGATGTCACAGGCAGTAAAAAACATTTCGACCGATGAGCTTCGTGCGATGAGCGGCGAAGAATATGCGGTCATTGATATAAGAGGTGAATATTCCTACTCGTTCGGACATATTGACGGGGCGGTGCTTGTTTCTCCGAAGCTTTCGGATGAGGAGCTTTCCGAAGCACTTGCCGGTCACAGTGGAAAAAAGCTCGTTGTCTGCGGAAACGGCGGTATAATGGGCGGCGAATTTGCGGAGCGTCTTTGCGCACTCGGGTTTAATGCGCTCAATCTTGACGGCGGTTACATAGACTGGCTTCGGACAACGCTTGAAACGGGCGAATCAAAGGCAGAGGACGCCGAGCGCAGCATCCGAAAGAAGTTCCACAGCACTCTTTTGAGTCGTTTCACAAGGGCGCTCAACGAATACCGGCTTATCAGCGAGGGCGACAAGATAGCCGTTTGCATTTCGGGCGGAAAGGACTCGTTCCTTATGGCAAAGCTTTTTCAGGAGATAAAGCGGCACAACAAGATGGAATTCGAGGTCGTTTTTCTGCTCATGGATCCGGGCTACAGTCCCGCAAACCGAAGGATAATCGAAAAGAATGCCCAGCTGCTTGATATTCCTCTGACGATTTTTGAAACGGATATTTTCTCATCCGTGTTCAACGTCAGGACAAATCCCTGTTACCTTTGCGCACGAATGAGGAGAGGAAATCTTTACGCAAAGGCAAAGGAGCTCGGCTGCAACAAGATAGCTCTCGGACATCATTTTGACGATGTAATTGAAACGATACTTATGGGAATGATATACGGCGGTCAGGTGCAGACGATGATGCCGAAGCTCCACAGTGCAAATTTCCCCGGAATGGAGCTTATCCGACCGATGTATTTTATCCGTGAAGAGGACGTAAAGCGTTGGCGTGACTACAACGGGCTTCATTTTATACAGTGCGCCTGCAAATTCACCGATCAGGCGGCTTCCGAGGAGGACAACGAGCATACCTCAAAGCGGCAGGAGATAAAGCAGCTCATTTCACGGCTTTCAAAGATAAATCCGCAGATAGAAATGAACATTTTCCGCAGCGTTGAGGGCGTAAACCTCAAAACTCTCCCGTCCTATAAAGACCTTGACGGAAACCTGCATCATTTCCTTGATAATTATGAAAAATACTGACGGGTTGATTCATAAGGGGAGCCCCCCTTTGCCATTTCGTATGTTAATTTGCGAAATGAACCAAGTTTGCGGCTCGGTACCGATAAATACTTCTTTATCGGCAGTACCCTAAGGGGAGCCCCCTTTGCCATTTCGTATGTTAATTTGCGAAATGAACCAAGTTTGCGGCTCGGTACCGATAAATACTTCTTTATCGGCAGTACCCTAAGGGGAGCCCCCTTTGCCATTTCGTATGTTAATTTGCGAAATGAACCAAGTTTGTGGCTCGGTACCGATAAATACTTCTTTATCGGTAGTACCCTAATGGCTATGTCATCTTTTATGTTTGTTATTACAAGTTTTTTTACAAACATTTTATAGAGAAATCCTAAAAGAATATTTTGCGTTATGGAGGGATTAATATGCGTTATAAAAAAGCGCTTATGATCTTTGGACTTGCAGCTTGTCTGACAGCTTGCGGAAACACCTCAACATCAAATGATGTGATCAAAACAACCGATACTGTAGAAATTGAAGACAGTATTGTTCAAAGTGAATCTATTACTACTACTGTAAGCATTTCTGAGGGTGGAGTTTTTTTCTATCCGGGAGATTTTCGCCCTGAAATAAAAATTGCTGAAAAAACATTTTATTGGAGTGAACTGTCAGATAAAATTACGGGAACGGATGAAGTCTACTCTCAGGTGACAGCTATTGCCGACGGAGAAACCTTTCTTCCCGATACCTACGAAGAGTATAACAGTATTTCATCAACCACAGCATCGGATATAACGGACAATTGTCAAATGAAAGCAAGCTTTGATGCAACAGGAATTATATATACGAGTGAAACGACACCGGAAGTAATTTATGTTTTAATGTCAACCGATTGGTTTGAAAATGAATATGTCCGTTTTGTAAGTTCTGAATTTATCAATGGCTCTCACATTTTCTTGAATGAAAATGTTTATACAATAAGTATTGGCAATACTTCTGCAGAAAAGGAATTACCCGATGGATGTAAATCCGCAGGGACACTTCATTTTATTGGACGAGATGCTATTCCAACAAATAATCTTGAAACCAACTGTCCGAATGATACATATAGCTACTCGTTGGAGGGAAGAGAAGTATTTGTTGACCCTGAAAATAACGAATTTATTTATGTATATGAAAAGCAGTATTGGGCAGGCGGAGATTATGACGCATATTTGAAATGCCC
Source organism: Oscillospiraceae bacterium (assembly GCA_051881815.1). Taxonomy (GTDB): domain Bacteria; phylum Bacillota; class Clostridia; order Oscillospirales; family Ruminococcaceae; genus UMGS363. The sequence continues at coordinate 27,571 of JBJEQP010000041.1, forward strand.
TATATATACAAGATAGAGATTCCCATAAAATAAAAGGAACTATTCACAGCTCGGATGCCGTGAATAGTTCCTTTTGAATTTTATCTATGGTTTTCAAAATAATTACGCATTACGCATTGATAAGCTCGTTTACGATCTTTTCAACTTCGGAAACATTTATCTCTCATTTTAAATGTTGTTTCTTTCAAATATTTTCTTTCCGTCAATGAAAACGGCGGAACAGTTTGTCATTATTTCAAGCGGATCGCCGTCAAAGACCGCAAAATCAGCGTCCTTTCCGACCTTTATCGAGCCAACTCTGTCAGCAATGCCGACGATCTCGGCTGCGTTTATCGTGAGTGCCTTCAAAGCTTCATCGGTGGGAAGTCCTGCTTTTACGCAGTAAGCGGCGCTTGCGGAAAGATACTGAACGGGTATCTCGGGGTGATCGGTGCAGATCGCGACTTTTACGCCGTTCTTGCTGAGGATCCCTGCGTTAGCCGTTGTAAGCTCGGCAAGCTCGGGCTTTCCTCTGTCGCAGATTATAGGGCCTGTCAGCGCAGAAGCCTTCTCCTTGCTGAGGATATCCGCTATCTTGTGTCCCTCGGTGCAGTGTACAAGAACATAGTCAAGTCCGAATTCCTTTGAGATGCGAACTGCGGTCATGATATCATCGGCACGGTGGCAATGGAAGTGCGCCTTTAATTTGTGCTCAAAAAGAGGTATGAGCGCTTCCGATTTTATATCGAATTCGGGCAGGGATTCATCGTTTTCAAGCGCATAATTCTTATCTTCAAGGTAGCGTTTTGCCTTGAAAAGAGCCTCACGGATAATTGCCGCTGTCGCCATTCGTGTGACGGGGGCGCTGTCCTTGTCCGAGAAGGTGGATTTCGGGTTTTCGCCGAGTGCAAATTTTATGCCGACCTTGCGGATGAGCATTTCATCGGCACATCTTCCGCAGGTCTTTACGGCGATAAAATCTCCGCCTATCGGATTGGACGAGCCGACGCCCGTTACAGCGGTCGTAACTCCGCAGGCAGCGGCGTCCGAAAAGCATCGGTCGAAGCAGTTCAAGCCGTCAATCGTGCGAAGCTGCGGAGTTACGGGGTCTGTGTCCTCGTTTACATCCTCGCCCTCAACTCCCATTCCGTCACCGATAAGTCCGATGTGTGAATGAGGGTCGATAAAGCCGGGGAAAAGCTTCTTTCCGCCTGCGTTGAAGCTGTCGGGGGAGATATCCTTCGGTTCGCCCTTTCCGACGGCTGTTATCTTTCCGTTTTCAAAGCCGACATAGCCGATAAAAGGCGGTTCGCCCTCCATTGTGTGTATTTCAGCGTTGTAGATATACATTCGGTGGTTCTCCTTGCGGCAGATCAGGACAAGCCGCATTCGTCATAGTCTTTCCAGCGCTCGTAATGATTGTAAGCGGCGATAGCCTTGTAAACGATAAAGCCACCGAGCATAAGGATCATTGAAAGTGCAGCCGCAATGGGAAGTGCGGTCTTTACAAACTGGATAAGAGTAACTTCTTTGTTCTTGTTTTTCATATAAAACTGTGTCCTTTCGTTATTTATCTATAAGTTCCCACTTGTCAAAGCATGGGAAATTCGTTTTTATATAATCTTTTACGCTGTCCATATCGGGGTTTTTGTTGTAGTTATTGTCACAGATATATGTAACGGGGAAATAGCTGTTATTTTCTTTGAGCTGCTCGATCTCCGCAAGCTTGTTTTCAAAGGTATCGTTGTCAACCTCTGTTCCGTCAATATATGCCTGACCAAGCTCGATGTGCTCTGTTCCGTTTTCATCGGTATAACGGAACCCTGCTTCACGCTGTACGGCTGAAGTGATCTCATAATCCGAGCCGTTCCAGCTGTAAATATTGTAATCGGCATATCCGTATGTGCCGTCCGTATGACCGTACACAGGTTCAAAAAAAATCTGCATTGTATCGGAGAGATAGCGAACGCTGCCCCAAACCGATTCTGTCCAGAGTTCAAGCTTTTGCATACCGTCATCATTGAAATAAAGTATCTCGGTCATCTCAAACGGATTTATCTCAATTACAGCTTCGGGGATATCATCGCCGTTTATATCGCCGAGATAAACTCCTCCTGCAAGAAAGTCAAGACCGTTGAGATACTCCGAATAAGCGTGCTGCCATTCGGTCGGGCAATGACATTCGGCTGCCGTTTCCGCTGTGTTAGTTTCCGCAGTTGTAGTTTCTGCCGTTGTGGTTTCCGAAGCTGTTGTTATGGCAGTTTCCGCTGTCGTGGTTTCCGAAGCTGTCGTGACAGCTGCTTCGGTCTGTTCTGCTGCTGTTTCCGAAAGCTTTTCGACAAATCCTGCTGTGGTTTCGGCTCCGCTTGTTTCGGCAGCTTTGCAGGAAGTCATAGTTACGGCAAGAACAGCTGCAAGCATAATTAACGATGCTTTTTTCATTATAGTATGTTCCTTTTTATGTTTTTATAAATAATCAAAACTGCTTTTTCGCAAGTGCGACTACCTGAACATAGATACCTGCAACGACCTGGTAAAGCTCGGGAGGAATGCCCTCGCCTACGCTTAACATTGTAAGCATTGCGGCTGTCGAGTCATCACGGTAAACGGGAACGCCGTTTTCTTCCGCAAGATTGATTATGCGTTCGGCGACCTTTCCGTGACCCGATGCGACAACAACGGGGGAGTAGTCCTGTTCGGGATTGTATTTGAGCGCAACAGCTGCGCCGTTTGTTATCGGTTTTCTATATCTTGACATTCAGACCGCTCCTTTTTTCGCGTATCTTCGGGAAGACCTGTGTAAGGTCACGGCGTTTTGTGACCGTGCCTATCGTTGCATTCTCCGCAGAATAGCCGTTTGCCGAAGCTATTTTCGGGATGCTGTCACGCAGCGGCTTGAAAACATTCTCCGTTCCCTCGGGGCAGAGCAGCGAAACGTTCAGCTTCTTTCCGTAAGAATGAAGCTCCAGTTCAAAGTAACCGACATCCTCTATCTCAAAGCAGAGGAACATCTGTCGGGAGTCTTCCCCGGGAGTTCTGCTTTCGGCGTCGGGGTCGACCCAAAGCTCTCCGAATGCCTTGAAGCCGTCGTCGTTTATCGGCACAAGATAATGCAGCAGCGGCGTCATTGCGCCCGGAGTTGAGAGAAAGCCCTGCATCATATCCGAACGGCTCATTGCCGATAGTGATTTCAGCGACGGGTCGTTAATATTTTTAGACAGAAAATCCATAAGATTTTCCATTGACGTCGGAGGTTTGTATTTTATTCCGTCCGCCGAGGTCAGACCGCTTAACATCTGATTTAAGCTTTGCGCAAGGATTATCCTCTTATCCATATCATTGACGGAATTTAGCGCAGTGCTCAGATTGTCGATAAGCTTGTTAAGGTCGCCTGTTGCGTTGAAGCTGCGAAGGATAAGATTAAGCTCGTTAAGCGAAGTCGGCGGAAGTATCGACTCGAAGGCAGCTCTTATCGAACCCGATCCCGAATTCGTTTCGATCGTGCTAAGCATAGCCGAGAGCCTCTGCGGAGTCGTGGCGGCAAGCGCCTCGTTGAGATTCGTCCCGAGCTTCTGCGAAAGCATTATCAGTGACTGCTGATTTAAAATTGAGTCGGAAGCAAATGAAACGTCTTTTTCAAGGAACGGCAGATTTGCGAGTATCTCGTTGGTCTTGTCGGCGAGCATGGTCTTCTTTCCCATATCATCGACCGAGTTTATCATGATGCTCAATCTGTCGATAAGCGAAGCAACGTTGCCCGTTGAATCGTAGCTTTTGAGGATGTTGTTGAGCGCTCCGTTCATTGAGGAGGGGAGCATCTGCGAGAACAGCTCACGCAGCGAAGCAAGTCCGCCGTCCGAGGGGATATTTCCCATATTCTGTGCAAGAAGCTCCGCAGGAACACTTGAATTGTTCAGCGCAGCGCCGACCTTTTCGGCAAGAAGCGAAAGAGAACTGAACGGTGACGCCGAGCCCTGAACGATAGTGTTCAGCGATGCAAGCTTTATATCGGTCGGGAGGTCGGCGTTTTCAATATAATTCATAAAAAGCTGACGGAGAGCGTCCGCCTGCTCCTGATTAGAGGTCATATCAAGGATGGCGTTGAAGCTTTCGCCGAGTGCCGAGGTGCTTCCGTTGAAGCGTGAGATGTTGTATATCGCAAGTGAAATGAGGTTTTCGGTCTTGTCGTTCATAAGCAGACTTCCCCGAAGCTCGTTGAGAAGCTCAAGCATATCACCCTTCATTTCATTGAAATTATCCTTTGTAAGTCCGTCGGCAAGCTCGGTAAGCCGCTGCGCAAGCGAGCGTGAGGGTGCCGCAGTATCGGAGAGATAGCGGAGATTTTCGGCGACCGATGTGACGATGCTGTCACGGGAGGAGGCGTCTGCTGCGGCTTTTGTGAACTGGAGAACAGCTTCGCCGACATCGCTCGAGCTTGTTTTCATCAGCATATCCTTCATGTTTCCCCAGATAGGATCGCTGAATGCGGTCGACTGCTTTTCCTGTTCGATCATATCGCCCGAAACGTTCGAGGGCGCAAGCATAACTTCGTTCGCAAATTCCGTGACCTTGTTGAGGATATCGGCGGAGGCGCTTTCACGCAGAGCAGCCATCGTTTCATCGCCGACGATAGATCGGAGAATATTTATTCCCGAAGAGGGATCCTTGGTCGGTGATATGTCGGTGTTGAGAATTGAGCCTTCCTTGGTGTCCTGATTGGTGTATTCCTGATCGCGCTCGGTAGATTTTTGTACCTTTGATATGTCACCGAGGTTGAAGACCTGATCGGTGCGGGTCTGCAGAGTGTTGTTCTTCGGCGAAAAATCATAGTTTTTAGGCGCAACAGGGGTCGTAATATTCAGCAGATCGGACATTCTCTATCGCTCCTTAACAACTTCGATTTTGCGGTGGGAAAAGCCGCCGCAGAGGTTGATTTATAACATTATTTGTGCATAATTCATAAAAATTTTGAGTTTTCCACACTGATTTTTGTTTTTGCACGGCGCGGTTTTGTAATGTTGAATTTTAAAAACAAGGCTGGGATTTTTGTGCATAATCACCTAAAAAGTGAGGAAAAGTTCTCTTGGAAAAGCCTTGTTAAGACGAGGAAAATATTGTATAATGTATATATTGTGAAGAATAATGGGTATCGGAAGATGTTTTTTATCCCCATATAAATGTACAGATACCATTATAACACATTTTTTACCGAACGGCAATACATTTCAAAGAGAAATTTATAATTTATTCAAACAGGTAGGTGCTTAATATGGCAAAATTTGAAGCCGGTATGGAATCAATGGTCGATATGTATATATTTGAGACCACTTCCCTGCTCGAACAGCTTGACCAGATACTTATGAAGACGGAGAGCGAGCATTCGTTCTCTTCCGAAGAGATCAACGAGATCTTCAGAACGATGCACACCATCAAGGGTTCGTCTGCGATGATGGGACTTGACAATATGTCCAAGCTTGCGCACAGCATCGAGGATATGTTCTATGTTATCCGTGAGGAGAACCCTGTCATCTCCGATATGAATGCGCTTTACGATATTCTTTTCTCCGCTTCCGACCTTCTCAAGGCGGAGATCGAGCTTATTCAGGAGGAAGAATACACCGCTACCGACTTTACGCCTGCAATGGATAAGATCAAATCCTTTGCTGCAGTACTTAAAGGCGGCACTGCTGCTCCTACACCGCAGGCTGCTCCCGTCGGTGAAGCTGCTCCGGCTCCTGCTGCACAGGCTGCTCCCGTACAGGCTGCTGCCGGTGAAGGAGATCTTACGACCGTTAAGGTCATCTTTGACGATGACTGCAAGATGGAGAATCTCCGTGCACTTCTCGTTGTAAACAAGATCGCAGAGGACTGCGAAAAGCTTGAATATATACCTGCCGATATCGAAACAAATCCCGAAACTGCAAAGGATATCATTGAAAACGGCTTTATCATCAAGTTCAAGCCCTGCTCCGATATGGATATCGACGGAGTTATCGGACTTATCGGCGAATGCACGAACGTTAAGTCCTATCAGATCGTTGAAAGAGGACGTGCCGTAGAGCTTGTCGGAAAAATAAATGTCAAGGTAACGTTTGAAGAAGAGTGCAAAATGGAAAATCTCCGTGCGCTCATCGTTATCAACAACATCAGGGACAAGTGCAAGTCTGTTTCCTATGAGCCTGCCGATATCGAAGAAAATTCCGCAACTGCACAGACTATCATCGACAATGGATTTATGATACATTTTGAATCGGACGCTCCGAAGGATGTTATCCGTGCGATAAACGGCAGCCCGAACGTTAAATGCTGCGAGGTCCTTTCCTCCGACAGCACTCCTGCCGCACCTGCTGCTGCACAGTCTGCTCCTGCATCGTCCGCACCTGCAAAGGCTGCAGCTCCTGCTGCTGCACAGTCTGCCGCACAGCCCGAAAAGAAGTCGGTTGAACAGATCAACAATATGCTCGGAAACAAGGGCTCGGGCGCAAAGCAGTCGCTTATTTCCGTAAACCTTAACAAGCTTGATACGCTTCTTGACCTTGTAGGCGAAATTGTTATAACCGAAGCTATGGTAACATCCAATCCCGATCTGAAGGGACTCCGCCTTGACAACTTCCAGAAATCCGCACGTCAGCTCCGAAAGCTCAACTCCGAGCTTCAGGATACCGTTATGTCGATACGAATGGTGCCTATTTCCGGCGCATTCAACAAGATGACCCGTATCGTCCGTGATATGAAGGTCAAGCTCGGCAAGGATGTTGACCTTATTTTTGAGGGTGAAGAAACAGAAGTTGATAAGTCCATCATCGACCAGCTCAACGATCCTCTTATGCACATGGTAAGAAACTCAATGGATCACGGCATCGAGGACAATGTTGAAGACCGAATCGCAAGAGGCAAGCCTGCAAAGGGCAAGATAACACTCTCCGCATACAATTCCTCCAACGAAGTAATCATCGTTGTTGCCGACGACGGCGCAGGAATCAATGCGCAGAAGGTCGTTGAAAAGGCTGAAAAGAACGGACTTCTCACAAAGCCTATCAGCGAATATACTGATAAGGAAATCTACAATATGATAATGCTCCCCGGCTTCTCCACCAACGAGCAGGTCACCGAATACTCGGGCAGAGGCGTCGGAATGGACGTTGTAAAGAAGAACATCGAAAAGGTCGGCGGCTCTGTTTCCGTTGATTCAAAGTGGGGCGAAGGAAGCAGCTTCATCATCAAGATCCCTCTCTCGCTCTCTATCGTTGACGGTATGGAAGTATCGGTCGGTCAGTCTATCTTCACTATCCCGATCAATTCCATCAGAGAATCGTTCAAGGTAAAGCCGAATCAGCTTATCAAGGACACGGACGGCAGCGAAATGATCATGATAAGAGGAGAATGCTTCCCGCTTATCAGACTTTATGATATCTACGACCTTGAACCGAAGACGAAGGATCTTTACGAGGGCATCGTGATCCTCGCCGAAGCAGAGGGCAAGTGTGCCTGCATCTTTGCCGATGAGCTTATCGGTGAACAGCAGGTAGTTGTCAAGCCGTTCTCGTCGCTTCTCAACAACTTCAATGTCAAGCAGAACGGTATGGCAGGCTGCTCTATCCTCGGTGACGGTTCGATCACTATCATTCTCGATGTGGCAAACATTCTCGGCGGATTTTAATATCAGCCATATATGATAAAGAGCTTACGGGCAGCTCTTATGCCGATCTCGGTATTCAGCCCGAATAACTCAAAGGAAGATGAATATAATGAGCGATGAAATTTATACCGCCGAAAAGAAAAAGACCTTTACCGCAGACGGCACAGAGATCCTTTTCTTCACTATCGGTGAAAAGACATACGGTATCGAGATCGAATTTATCAACGAGATCATAAGCATTGAACAGATAACAGTCGTTCCGAAGATACCCGATTATATAAAGGGCGTTATCAACCTTAGAGGTAAGATCGTTCCCGTTATCAGCATCAGGAAGCGCTTCGGAATGGAAGAGATACCCTATGACGACAGGACCTGTATCATCGTCCTTGAATTTGAGAGCGGCGAGCAGGTGGGTGTCATCGTCGACCGTGTTCAGGAAGTCATCGTTGTCGATAAGAGCATTATCAGCAAGGTGCCCGACAGCAAGAACGTCAACGCTAACCACTATATCAAGAACATTATCAACTTCGAGGATGAAATAAAGCTTCTACTTGATTGTCATAAGCTTGTTTCAAACGAATAACCTTGAAGAATATTTCTTACGGAGCAAAATAAAATGCTGCTTAAACTTACAGATGATGATTTTAACCGTCTTGTAGCTTTTATGAAGAAAAACTACGGGATAAACCTTGAAAAGAAAAGAGTTCTTATCGAAGGCAGACTTTCCAATATGGTCACTTCCCGCGGATTCAAGTCCTTCAAGGAGTTCATCGACTTCGCTTTTGCCGATAAAACGGGCAAGGAAACTATGCAGCTTGTCAATAAGCTGACTACGAACCACACATATTTTATGCGTGAACCCGAACATTTTGAATATCTGAAAACCGAGCTTCTGCCTTATTTTGAAAAGACTAATAAGGACAAAACGCTCAACGTCTGGTGCGCCGCTTCATCAACGGGTCAGGAGCCTTATACGCTTGCGATGACGATAGATGAGTATTTTGCAGGCAAGGGCTGGGTCATCCGCCTGCTTGCGACCGACCTTGATACGGACGTCCTGGCTGCGGCTTCCTCGGGAGTTTACACAGCCGATCAGATGAAGGATGTTCCTGCCGCTTGGGTGACTAAATACTTTACCAAGCTTGACGCAAACACTTATCAGGCGTCGGATAAGCTGCGCAGGATGATCGAATTCCGTCAGTTCAACCTTATGGATAACATCCCTGCCGGAAGGAAATACGACCTTATAAGCTGTCGCAACGTTATGATCTATTTTGAAATGGACACAAAAAATGCCCTTGTCGAAAGATTTTACGATGTGACAAAGGAAGGCGGCTATCTTTATGTCGGACACGCCGAAAGCGTAGGCAAAGGCACTCGCTACACCTACATAAAGCCTGCGGTTTACAGAAGAATTTCAAAGGTATGATCGGCGCAATGCTGACTTTATTGCAATAATATGAGTATTAAAAAGAAAAAACTTATGATCGTCGATGATTCACGGCTATTCAGAGAGGCGCTTGCGCAGAAGCTTTCCGAAAGCCGATCGCTTGAAGTTGTCGGCACCGCTGTCGACGCTTTTGAAGCAAAGGACATGGTGAACGAGCTAAAACCCGATGTTATGATAATCGACGTTGAAATGCCCAAAATAAACGGCTTTGAGTTCGTTAAGGAGCTTATGGAGCAGTATCCCGTGCCGTGCATAATGGTGACCTCGAATACGAATTTCTCCGAAGCCGATGCAAAGCGTGCAGGTGCTGCCGATCTTATGTTCAAGCCGAGCAGAAACAAGGATTTTGCAACGTTTACGAGCCTGCTGGCAACGAAAGCCATTATTGCGGCAGGAAATCCCGAAAATTACAAAAAAAGACCTTCCCATAGGGAGGACGGACTTGCCGCTGCATCGGAAAAGCCTGCGAATGCGATGAAAAAGGCTGTTCCCGAGCTTCCCGACAAGGCAGATATACCTATGCTCGACAAACGTGCCGCAGAGGGCTATGTTGTGGCTCTCGGCGCTTCGACGGGAGGAACGGACGCACTCGAATGTGTGATAAAAGCTTTCCCCGACAATATGCCGCCGATCGTTGTCGTTCAGCATATGCCGCCCGTTTTTACACGGATGTATGCGGAACGCCTCGACAAAAGCTGTGCCGTAAATGTGCGTGAAGCCGTTGACGGTGACAGAGTACGTCAGGGTGACTGCATAATCGGCGCAGGCGGAGTTCAGCTTGAACTGAAAAAAGACTCCAAAGGCTACTATGTGAAATGCTACGAGGGCGAAAAGGTCTCGGGACATTGTCCGTCGGTCGATGTGCTTTTCAGCAGCGTTGCCGAAGCGTCCGGAGCTAAGACCGCTGCCGCACTTCTCACGGGAATGGGTGCGGACGGTGCAAAGGGACTGCTGAAGATCCATAAGAAGGGCGCTTACACTATCGGTCAGGACAAGGAAAGCTGCGTTGTTTACGGTATGCCTATGGAAGCATACAAGCTCGGTGCTTGCACGGAGCAGCTTCCGCTAAATAAGATAGGAGCGGCGCTCGTTCACAAGCTTGCGACAGGTTGGAAATGATATAAAAAATCAGCCGCATATCCTTTTATCGGGGATATGCGGCTTTGGTTTTGTTTGGAAGAGAATCAGAAATCCACTTCGTCGCTTGCGGGAGCTTCCTCTGCTTCGGGAGCAGGAGCAGCTGCAGGCTCGTCTGAATCGAGCTTGTCAAGTTCTTCCGCAGTTTCGCAGGAATCACAATCGCAATCGCTGTCACAATCACAGCAATCATCGAAGTACATCTCGTCATCATCGTCAAAATCGTAGTCGTACTGTTCAAGCTCTTCGTGCTTCTTCATTGCATATACAGCGGCTGCTGCGCCTGCTGCGGCGGAAACCAATGCGAGAAATGCTGCGCCTAAACCTTTCATATTAAACAACTCCTTTTTATTGTCAAATTTTTAAAATGTCAGGTGATCATTAACACCTGTCTATATGTTTATTATTATAACACATAAGCTTTAAAAATACAACATTTTTTCGGGAGAATGACAAATTATTTTTATTCAGACTGCAATTTTTCGACAAATATATACAAATTGTAATTTTATTCTTCCGGCAGTTCGTGAAGATCGTCGTGTTCGGGCTGCTTTCCGATGATCGGCTCCGGGTCGATGCCGTTGCGTTTGTAGTAATCGGTGAGTGCGGAACGTACAGCCTGCTCTGCAAGAACGGAACAGTGTATCTTCTGCGGCGGAAGTCCTTCAAGCGCCTCAACAACTGCCTTGTTTGTAAGGCTCAAAGCGTTTTCGATTGACTTTCCCTTTATCATCTCGGTTGCAATGGACGATGTTGCGACAGCAGCACCGCAGCCGAAGGTCTTGAACTTGCAGTCGGTGATAGTATCGCCGTCCACCTTGATATACATTTTCATGATATCGCCGCACTTGGCATTTCCGACCTCGCCGACGCCGTCTGCGTCCTCTATTTCACCAACATTTCTTGGATTTGCGAAATGATCCATAACTTTATCGCTGTATAACATAAAATTTACCTCCTTGATGTGATTTCCGAAACGAACGGAAGAAGCTTCTTCGTATGCTCCTTGCCGCTGATAATGTCTTCCCAGAGCGGTGACATATTTCTCAAACGTGTTACCACGTCCTTGACCGCTTCGATAATGTAATCTGCGTCCTCGTCCGTTATGTCCTCGCCGAGTGAAAGACGGAGAGAACCGTGTGCGACCTCGTGCGGAAGTCCGAGCGAAAGCAGAACGTGTGAAGGGTCGAGCGAACCCGATGTGCAGGCGGAACCGCTTGAAGCGCAAATTCCCTTGCTGTCGAGAAGAAGCAGGAGAGCTTCCCCCTCAACGCCGAGGAAGGATATGTTTATATTGGACGGAAGGCGCTTTTCACGATCGCCGTTGAGCCTTGTTCCCTCAATAGTGAGGATGCCGTCAATTATCCTGTTGCGTATCCTTGCAAGACGTTCGCCCTTTTCAACGATGTCAGCGCAAGCGTCCGTGACAGCAGTTCCAAGTCCTGCGATCGCAGGAACATTCTCCGTTCCGGAGCGTTTTCCTCGTTCCTGACCTCCGCCAAAGATAAGGTTCGGTAAGGGGATGCCCTTTTTGACATAGAGAAGTCCGACGCCCTTTTGTGCGTGTATCTTATGACCCGAAAGGGAGAGCATATCAATGTTCTGTTCGGTGACATTGATCGGAACGTGACCGACTGCCTGAACAGCGTCCGTGTGGAAAAGAACGCCCTTTTCACGGCATATAGCGCCGATCTCGGGGATGGGCTGGATAGTGCCGATCTCATTGTTTGCATACATTATCGTAACAAGGGCAGTCTTATCGGTGATAGCCTCGGCGACCTGTGAGGGAGAGATTATGCCGTTTTCGCCGACGGGGAGATAAGTCACCGTGAAGCCGTGCTTTTCAAGGTAAGCGCAGGTGTGAAGAACAGCGTGATGCTCGAAAGATGTCGTGATGATGTGGTTCTTTCCCTTTGCGGCAAGGCGCTCTGCGGTCGAACGTATCGCCCAGTTGTCGCTCTCTGTTCCGCAGCTTGTGAAGAATATTTCGCTCGGAGTGCAGCCGAGAGCCGCAGCAGCCTTTTCACGGGCTTCTTCGATGACTTTTTGTGCGTCACGGCCGAGCTTGTAGATGCTTGACGGATTGCCGAACTGTTCCGTGAGATACGGCAGCATAGTTTTCAGAACATTTTCGGAAACAGCCGTTGTTGCGGCGTTGTCCGCATATATATAACGTTTTTCCATAAGATCCTCTTTTCTAACATATTCATAAAGTCTATCTACTTAATAGGCTATAGAAATATTATATACTGTTTTTATCTATAAATCAAGGGGTTTTGGAAAAAAATTTTGAATACAATCAGGGGGGATCAGTATTAGGTATAAAACAGCAGATAAAAGCCGCCTCGGATATCAAGGCGGCTTTGGTTTAGCTTGCTTTTCCTTTGTCAGATTTGGAATCTGTTGAATTTTCATATTTTTCATTTAATTTTTTTTCAAGCAGTTCCAATTCGTTGGGATCTTTGGTATCTAAATTACCAAAAGGAACGTTTCTTACTTCTTTCATACAAATTCCTCCTTACATAAATTTTATGCCGCAGCTGTCACATTTTTTCAGAAATTGTCTGACAACTTCCGCATCTTCATCTTCGCTAAGGACTTTGTGGTCATATTCTTCACGGATCTCTTTTAAAGCACGGTAAGCTTTTGTAAAGTCATAGCTGTTTGTTTTATACATAACATTGACTTTTCCGGCATTGGAAATAACGGTGATGCCGCCAATATTATCATGTAACAATAATACGCCGATATCCGTATATGAAAATATTTTTGTTGTCGGGTGATTATGCAGCAAAAATAATTCTTTTTCGGAACTGTTATTAAACATATCAAGTGCAAACGGATTATTAAAAATATTTACGCTGTTTTCATCACCAAACGCATATTCATATTTAAGAGTATTAGGGGCAAACAGAAATGCAACTTCGTTACTGTCGTTTTCATATTTGGATTTTGATAGAAGCTCGTGGTGAAGCTCTCTGAATTTTTGATTTTGCTGTTGTGTAAAGTAAGGAATAGCCGGCGGCTCGGCTTTTGATACAGCCACATCGGTAATAATGATTTTATACTAAACACCATTTAAAATTTGGAAAAAATCAAGCCGACAATCTCGAATATATAGGATTTCGGCGCAGATTTTTTCCTGTATTTTATTGGTGTTTAGTATTAGCGTCACGAGTTTTAGCCTGCTGCAAGATACCATTCCTCCCTACATTAATTATACCATTTCTTACGCCATTGTCAAGCGGTTCACATAAATTAAACTTTTATATTAGGCTATATTGCAAAATTTACAATAGAGGGCAGTATAACGTCAGTATTGTTTTGTTCTTTATTTTCCGAAAAGTATGGAAATTCTTCCATAAATATGATATAATAATATAAATATATGCAAATATCAGTTTTTAAGCATTAAAAGGCGGTCATTTATGAAAAATTATAACAATAAAAAAATAGATCGGGACAAGGCAAAGCCGCAGAGCTTCACGGTAAGCGAGCCTGTCGGTCTGCTCGATTTTCTGTTTCAAAATATGAAGGGCAAGGGCGTGAACAAGGTAAAATCAACGCTCAAATACCGCCTTGTTTCGGTTGACGGAAGGGTCACAACGCAGTTCGACTATCCGTTAAAGCCGGGTCAGGTCGTAACTATCGCATCGTACAAGCCGGAATACAAGCGTGACAACGCACCGAATATGCCCGACATCATCTATGAGGACGACAACATCATCGTTGTGAACAAGCCTGCAGGAATGCTTGCGGTTGCGACCGATGAGGAGAAGGAAAACACTGCTTATCACGCTGTTACCGAATATGTCAAGCGCAAAAACCGCAATGATAGGATCTTCATCGTTCACCGTCTTGACCGTGACACCTCGGGAATACTGCTTTTTGCAAAGAATGACGAAGTGAAATTCGATCTGCAGGAGCATTGGAACGAATATGTGAAATACCGCGGCTACTGTGCTGTCGTTGAGGGACATCCCGACCCGAAAAAGGGCAGGATAGAATCCTGGCTCAAGGAAACGGACAGTATGTTTGTATATTCCTCACGCAGCAAGGGCGACGGAAAGCTTTCGATAACGAACTACGAGGTAAAGCGTGAGAGCCGTGATTACTCGCTCGTTGCCGTAAACATTGAAACGGGAAGAAAGAACCAGATCAGAGCGCACTTCTCCGAAATGGGCTGTCCGATCGCAGGCGACAAGAAATACGGCGCAGACACCAATCCGATAAGGCGGCTTGCGCTTCATGCGGACAGGCTCGTTATCTATATTCCGCATCTTGGAAAAGAAATGGAATGGAAGCTGCCCGTTCCGCCGAAGTTCCTCTTTATGATGAAGCACGAGGACGAAAATAAAAAGAAAGGCGGCAGGAACAATGTCTGAAAAGATCAAACTCTATGAACGAAAGGCTTTTTACTACGAAACCGACAAAATGGGCATCGTTCATCATTCAAACTATATAAGATGGTTTGAGGAGGCTCGCATACACTTTCTCAACGAGGTCGGCTATCCGTATGCAAAGATGGAAGAGATCGGGGTGATGATACCCGTGCTTTCGGCAAGAGCGGATTACAAAAACGCTGTACGCTTTGACGAAACTGTACTTATCGTGCTTAAAGTAGAGGAGTTCAACGGCTTCAAAATGCGCATAACCTACCGTGTTATCGGCAAGGAGGACGGTGAGCTGAAAGCCACGGGCGAAACGTCGCATTTCTTCACCGATATGGAATTGAAGCCGCTGCGCACAAAAAGATCGCATCCCGATATTTACAAGGCTTTTGCCGACTATATAGGCGTTGATTTTCTTGAAGAGGGAGAAAAAAATGATTGAAATGCTGAAAATCCCTGCTGAAAAGGCAGATATACGCACACTTGGACGAACTCTTATGCGAAACGGCATATTATGGCTCGGCTATTCGCTCACGGGTGCTGAATTTGACTTTTGCGGAACAAGTCTTTCGGCGGAGCTTACGACCGACTGGGTCAATGATGAATCGTGGAAACACATCTTTCAGCCGTATTTAGCCGTGCTTGTCAACGGAAAGCTTTCAAAGCGGTTCGCTGTAAATGAGGGTACTGCCGAATATGAGCTTTACCGCAGCGAAAAGGCGGAAAAGGTACGCATAAGGCTTGTAAAGCTGTCGGAAAATGCCTTTTCAAAGGTCGGCTTGTCCGAACTTTTGGCAGACGGAGAGATAACGCCGACAAAACCGCTCTCCGAACGCAGGATAGAATTTATCGGCGACTCGATAACCTGCGCATTCGGAATTGAGGGAAAGTCGGCTTCGGAGGGCTTCACGACGGCGACCGAAAATCCGCTTATAAACTATGCTTCGCTTACGGCAGAGGAGCTTGGCGCAGAATACAACCTTACATCGTGGACATCCATCGGCGTTTACTCGAATTCGGTCAAGGACGACAGGACAGAACCCGACAACGGCTGGACGATGCCCGTTATATATGATTACACCGACAAGGGAACGGACGGGAATCTCGGAAATGAACCCGAAAAGTGGGATTTTTCACGCTTTGCGCCGCAGCTTATCGTTGTAAATCTCGGAACGAACGACAATGATTTCACAAGAGGGATCCCCGAGCGCACGGCTGCGTTTGAGGAGTGCTACCGTGGATTTATCGCTCATATCCGTGAGAAAAATCCGCAGGCGCATATTGTCTGCGCTCTCGGTGCGATGGGTCAGGAGCTTTGTCCGCAGATAGAAAATGCTGTAAAAGCTCTCGGTGATGAAAAGATCACCTCGCTTCGCTTCGATGTTCAGCTTGAAGAGGACGGCATCGGCTGTGAGATGCACCCGAATGCTGTTACTCACCGCAAAATGGCGGATAAGCTTATTGCGGAGATCAAAAGGCTCGGAGTGTTTAAGGAGTAAAGAAATGTCAAATTCTTATGACTGCATAATAGTCGGCGGCGGTGCGGCAGGGATGATGGCTGCAATAACGGCATCGGGACTCGGAAAGAACACGCTGCTGCTTGAAAAAATGAACCGCTGCGGAAAAAAGATATCTATAACGGGAAAGGGTCGGTGCAACGTCACAAACAACTGCACTTCGGACGATTTTTTCGCAAACATCCCGACAAACCCGAGGTTTCTCTACTCGGCATACGCAGGCTTTAACTCGCAGGACTGTATGGATTTTTTTGAAAGGCTCGGTGTTCCGCTTAAAACGGAGAGGGGGAACCGTGTTTTCCCGATAAGTGACAAGGCGGAGGATATCGTCCGTGCGCTTGAACAGGGCTGCGAGGATCACGGCGTTAAGAAGATCTTTTCAAAGGTGACGGAGATAATCACCGAGGACGGCGAAGTCAGGGGCGTGAAGTGCGGAAGCAGGACATACCTTGCTCCGTCCGTACTGCTTGCAACAGGCGGAAAATCTTATCCCGGAACGGGTTCGGACGGTGACGGCTACCGCTTTGCGGAGGAGCTCGGACACACTGTTACGGACATTAAGCCCTCGCTTGTGCCTATCGAATCGGACGATGACTACTGCCGTGATATGATGGGACTTTCGCTGAAAAATGTCGTGCTGACGCTAAAAGATACGACTAAAAACAAGGACGTTTTTTCCGAAATGGGCGAGATGCTTTTCACGCATTTCGGAGTATCGGGGCCGCTTGTTTTAAGTGCGTCGAGCCACATTCCGCAGATCGAGAGCGGACGGTATATTTTTTATATCGACTTAAAGCCTGCGCTGGATGAAAAAAAGCTTGATGAACGCATATTGCGTGACTTCAAGGAGATACCGAACCGCATCTTCGCAAATTCGCTTTCAAAGCTTCTTCCGTCAAAAATGATACCGACAGTCGTTAAGCTTTCGGGAATTGACGGTGAAAAGCAGGTCAACTCGGTAACGAAGCAGGAGCGTCAGCGGCTTGTTTCGCTTCTCAAAGCATTCCCCGTTCATATCCGAAGCTTTCGTCCGATAGCCGAGGCGATAGTGACGAGCGGCGGAGTAAAGGTAAGCGAGGTTTCGCCGAAAACAATGGAGTCGAAGCTTGTAAAGGGACTTTACTTTGCAGGGGAAATTCTTGATGTTGACGGTTACACGGGCGGCTTCAATCTCCAGATAGCGTTTTCAACAGGCTGCCTTGCAGGAGAAAATATGTGATGAGCGGAACAAGCATTACGAACGGAGGATTCGGTCGGAACAACCGTATCGAGCTGCTCGATCTTCTTCGGGGGATATCAATAATATATGTGATGCTCTATCATCTTTACTACGACCTTATTTATTTTAAGGGTATAAGCATTACAATTTATAGAGAAGACTGGTTTCAAGTTCTGCACGAGATTTTTCTCGGTCTGCTCATACTGATCTCGGGGATATGCTGTTCATTTTCCCGTGATCCTGTCCGCAGGGGAGCAGTGCTGTTTTTCATGGGCAGCATTTTCACGATAGCGACCGACCTTTTTATGCACGACAGCGTTGCGGTGTTCGGTGCGCTTTCTTTCTTCGGAGTTATGATGATGCTCTGCGGACTTGCAAAGCCTGTTTTGGATAAGATAAACCCGAAGATACTGTTTGCGGCAAGTCTGCTGCTTTATATCGTAACCTTTGATTTTGCCGATGAGGGCGGATTGCTGCATTTAATTTTTACCGATATAAGGCTTCCGCTGCCAGAAAACACACAATATTCTTATACTATAGGTATATTACCGAAAGGATTTTACTCTTCGGACTTCTTTCCGCTTATCCCGAACGGTTTTTTGTATATCGTGGGAGCGGCACTTTCCCGTCCGATAGCGGAGAAAAAGTTCCCGAAGTTTTTCTATGCGAATATCAAAACGAAGGCTTTGAATTTTATCGGAAGATATTCGCTTTGGTTTTACATAATTCATCAGCCGATATTCATCGGCATAATGCTTTTGTTCTGAAAGGTAGCTTATGGAAAATTTGACCGATATAAAGGTAATAAAGGATATATTTGAACGGCACGGTTTTTCGTTCTCGAAAGGTCTTGGACAGAACTTCCTGATAAATCCGACCGTATGCCCGAGGATAGCAGAGATGGGCGGCGCAGCTCCGGGAACGGGAATAATCGAGATCGGAACGGGCGTAGGCGTTCTCACACACGAGCTTGCAAAGCGTGCCGACAAGGTAGTTGCGATTGAAATTGACGAGCGGCTTATACCTATACTTGATGAAACGCTTGCCGAGCATAAAAACGTCAAGGTCATCAATGCCGATGTTATGAAGATCGACCTTGCGCAGGTGATCAAAGAAAATTTCGAGGGGATGAAGGTCGCTGTCTGTGCGAATCTTCCCTACTATATAACCTCGCCGATAATAATGATGCTGCTGGAAAGCCGCCTGCCGCTGACCTCGATAACGGTAATGGTGCAGAAAGAGGCAGGAACACGGCTCTGTGCGGAAATGGGCACCCGTGATGTCGGCGCAGTAACGGCGGCGGTAAGGTATTATTCCGAGCCGAAGCTGCTGTTCAACGTTTCAAGGGGAAGCTTTATGCCCTCGCCGAACGTTGACTCCTGCGTTATAAAGCTTGATATCCACGATGACGGCAGATACAAGGCACAGGATGAGGAATTCTTCTTCAAAACGGTAAGAGGCGCATTCTCACAGCGCAGAAAGAATCTCCTCAACTCGCTTTCTTCTTCAATGGGAATGGAAAAGTCGCTTATCACAAGGGCTGTCGAAGCTGCGCAGATACCCTTAAACGCACGACCCGAGCAGCTTTCTATGGAGGATTTTCTGCGGCTTGCAGATGAACTTATTTTAATGCGTAATTCGTAATGCGTAATGCGTAATTAATTATGTTCCGCATTTTTCCGAAAAACGCACTATTTACCGAATAAATGGATAAAAAATGTAGGTGACGGGTTTCCCGTTTCGATATAACAAACGAAAGAGGTTTTAAAATGTCAAAGGTATATAATATTGCGATAGACGGACCTGCAGGCGCAGGAAAAAGCACGATTGCAAAGGCTGCCGCAAAGCAGCTCGGCTTCATCTATGTTGATACGGGTGCGCTTTACAGAGCGGTGGCTTTTGAAATGATGTCGAGGGGGATATCTGCAGGCGATAAGGAAAAGGTCGCTGCGGAGCTTGAAAAATTCGATACAGGGTTCTTCTCGCTTCGGTTCATTGACGGCGTTCAGCACGTTTTCTCGGGTGAAAAGGACGTTTCGGGAATGATACGCACTCCCGAGGTTTCAATGGGAGCTTCGGCTGTTTCGGCTATTCCCGAGGTCAGAAAGTTCCTTTTTGAGCTGCAGCGGAGCATTGCGGCTGAAAACAATGTTATTATGGACGGACGTGATATCGGAACGGTGGTGCTTCCGAATGCCGATCTTAAAATTTTCCTTACGGCTTCGGCGGAAGTCCGTGCAGACCGCCGTTATAAGGAGCTTGCGGAAAAGCCCGACTGCCCGACATACGAGCAGGTCCTTGCGGACATCAAGCAGCGTGACTATAACGACATGAACCGTGAAACCGCTCCGCTCAAGCAGGCTGACGACGCTGTTCTTGCCGACACTTCTAACCTTGACCTTGACGGTGCGATATCGCTTATTATTTCCTTGATAAAGGAAAAATGCTCGCTTTGATTTGGTAAAACTGAACGATTTTGAATGAGAGTTTTGTGCAAACATACAAATCGTGACAGAAAATGAAAAATTCGGTCAATTTGAATTGTATTGTAAGTGTAAAGGATCTGCAAGCGGATAAAGCATTTGTGGGATTTTGCTTTAGGAAAAAGCTGATTAAAGCGAAGCGTTCGTTTCGCCGTTTTGAGAAATGTACGAGTTCTCTTCTTTGAGGACATTTTGAAAAACGGCTGAAACGTATTAATCAGCGTTTCCTTAGATGCCTGCAGATCTCTTTACAAGCTTCGTTGAAAAATACAGCACGGCATAACTGTTCACAAAATAGCCCTCGGGAGGTATTATTCAGCGATAAAAGGTAAGCCGATCAGTCAAATGCACATTTGAGATCGGCTTTGCCTTATAATTATTCCCTGCAAACGGTGAAAAATCACCACAGGTGTTTTAAATGTGAATCATACAAAACACGGACAAAATGAAAGGAGCAGAAAATGAAAACAAAAACTATCGCAAAAATAGTGGCTGCGGCGATAGCAGCTATGATGACCGTCAGCGCAGGAGCAGTTCCTGCAATGGCAGCTGTGAACAGCTCGTCAACTGCTTCACAGAGCGAGGAACAGCAGCAGAAAGCAATGAAAGAGGCTCTTACTGCTGTTAAAAAGAGGGTAACTATCCCCGAAAGACTCACCGAGTTCAAATACAGTACGACAACAAAGCTCGGAACGGAGTGCTTTGAGTTTACATGGAGAGATAAGGAATACAAGGAGTCCATTAATATCTCCTATGTGAACGGCTTAATTATTTCATATTCTTATAAAGACAACCGCAAGAGTGAAGAAGAGGTAAAACAGACCTTTGCAAAGCTTTCCGATGAAAAGCTTATCGAATATGCGAAAAAGTCATTAAAAAAGCTTGATCCCGATATTGTTGACAGCGTAAAATTCACCGTGGGAAGGATCGACCTTTTCGGAAACTGTGCAACAATAAAGGTCGACCGTGTCCAAAACGGAGTTGCTGTTGACGGAAACGGCGGAAATATAGTTATAAACAAGGACACGGGCGAGCTTATTTCAATGAATATTGAATGGTTCTGGAGCGGCACTAAATTTACAAGCACAGCTTCAAAGCTTTCCCCAAATCAGGCAAGGGAGAAGTATAAGTCGCTCACAAATCTTACTCCGATATATAGGATCGTTTCCGAGTATAACGAAAAAACACAGAAAATGGATCAGAAGGCAGTCCTTCTGTATCTCTCCGATTTCAGCGATGAGATAGACGCCATAACGGGCAAGCCTTCGACGATATGGGATGATATGGCGAAGGACGGCGGCAGCAGAACTTACGACTATTATTATTTCAATTCAATGACAACAGAAGCGGTCGCTGAAGACGACTGTGACGATACAGCGGAGGATGATGCAGGCGCAGGAGTAGTATTTACCGAAGCGGAGCTTAAAGAAATCTCCGCAGACGAGAGTATGCTCAAAAAGGATGAGATCACCGCCCTGCTCAACAAGTGCAAATATACAAAAATACCCGATTATGTCAAGCTTGACAGCGCCGAGCTTACCAAAAATGAGGAAACCGGCGAGTATTTTTACAATATTGCTTATGTCGGCGGAGCAAGAGATTATGAAGAACCGGTAATTGATGAGGAGGAAGACGGCAGTACAAGCAGCAAAACCGTGATCAAGCAGGATCCGTATTTCTATATGTACGTCAACCTCAACGCAAAAACGGGCAAGGTGCTTACCTTCCGCAAGGATGTTTCCAAGAACTTCGATGACAAAACGCCTTATCCCGTAAAAGCAAATGCCAAGATCGCAGAAGCAGCCGCAAAATACTACTACGGCGACATTTTTGGCGAATATATCATAGATAACAGCAGCAAGGACGAACCGAGTTTTTCTGTTGATAAAGAAGGCGTAAAGCATTACTGGGAAACCTCAAGAATGTATAAGTTTATAAGATATGTGAACGGGGTAGAGGTCGAGGGTGATGCTATTCGCATTAATGTTGATAAGGACGGCGAAGTGACCTCTATCTCGAAGCAATACACAGATGTTAAATTCCCGTCCGTGCCGAAGTTCGACAAGGACGAAGCGTTCAAGCAGCTGTTCAAGCAGATAAAGCTCAACCTCTACTATGACGGCTACTATAAAAAGGACGGAACGGTCAGGACATACCTTCTCTACGATATCAGTAACTATACCCTCGACAGCAAGTACCGTGTTGTAAGCTGGGACGGCACACCTCTCCCCGAGGAAAGAGAGGATGATACCGAATATACCGATATCAAGGGCATAGCGCAGGAAAATGCAATAAAAACACTTGCAAGATACGGCATTACACTCGAAACCGAGAACGGAAGGTTTGACCCGAACGGAAAGCTCACCGATAAGGATTTTGCGGCAGTTGTCTATAAAGCAATACGCAACTATGTGCCTTATTATATTGAGTGCGGCGATTATCAGAAGGAAGAAAAGGCTGTAACGCTCACACGAAAGGAAGCCGCAAAGGTGTTCGTCGATGTCTACGGCGGCTCGGATTATGCAAACCTCAAGGGAATATACCGTGCACCGTTCAATGACGTTGCAACAACGGACGAGTATGTAGGCTATATCGCAATAGCTAAAGCACTCGGCTTTGCAAGTGCAGACAGCAAGGGCAACTATACTCCGAATAAAACACTCACAAGAGCGCAGGCAATGCAGATGGTATATGACTATATCAAAAGACTTAAATAATGCGTAAAGCGTAATTGTTTTTGAAATTGGAAGTAACATTATAATATATCAAAAGGCGCAGTTCACTTAAGGATAGGTTTGAAAGCTGTAATTTGTGAACTGCGCCTATTTTATCGGAGGTCAGCATTATGAATAAAAACAAAAAACTAAAGCTGTTATCAGTTTTTTCAGCTGTTATCATTTCTGCGGCTATGGCGGTTAATACAGCGGTTTTAGTATCCGCAGACAGCATAAAGACTGCTGATGGGATCGCCTATCGTTATTCCGACAGCGGAGAGCAGTTGAGCAAATACACAGGCTGGGCAAAGAATTCAAAGGGAAGACGTTATTACAAAAACGGTGTTTTGTACAAGAACAAATGGATAAAGCTCAAAAGCGGCAAGCGTTTTCATGCAGGGGAAGACGGTTATTTGACGCTCGGCTGGTATAAAACCGATGACGGCTGGTGCTACTTTAACGAAACAACCGGTGAAATGGCAGTCGGAGAAACGGAGATATACGGAAAGACCTATACTTTTTCCAAAAACGGAATATGGGACGGATTATCAGATTATGGTTTTTTCAAAATCAGCAGCAAGCTCAAAAAAATGCTTTCCAAAGACGATTACGGCGGAGTTTATTATGATGATGAAGCCGCTGTCGTTATGAGCAAAAATACCGAAAACGTCGTGAAGGTTACAGATGAGCTTAAAAAGCTGTATGCTCCGATTATTATAAAGGAATGTGCTTTTTCCTTAAACGAGCTTGAAAGTGTGAAAGAACATCTGAAAAATAATATGAAAAAATATGGCATTTGGGGTGTTGGAATACATACAATGGACAATTATGTAGGTGTTGAGATGTATGGACAGAATGATGATTTTGACGCCTATCTCGAAACACTTGATGACAGCGGTATAATCCACGTTGAATATAGTGACGGCATTTGGGAAGATGATTGATGATTGAAGAACCCTTATTTTTACCGAAAAACTCTTGACATATTTCTTGAAATGACTTATAATATAAACAAAGAGAGCATACCGATAGACGGTCGCTCCCAATAGTTGGTTAAAAGATATAACCGCCAAGTTGGTAGCTAGGGCGGTTATTTCTTTTTATTATTGCTATTTTGCATTAACTGTATAACAGCGCAAATGAGTAAACCTAAAGTAAGTACCTCAAGAACACCCATAGCAACGCCCCCTTTCAGGGAGCAAAAGATTGACCGCCTACCGTTTATAGTATGCTCATGCTTCAATTTTAACATGAAATATTTGTTTTGTCAACTTTGAGGTTAGATGTTTAGTATAAGTTCTTGTTTAAAAAAGCACTTGACATATCATTTAAAATGACTTATAATATAAACAAAGAGAGCATACCGATAGACGGTCGCTCCCGTTAATGAGTTATAGAAATAACCGCACAGTTGGAAGCAGGGCGGTTATTTCTTTTTATTGCTATTTTGCATTAACTGTATAACAGCGCAAATGAGTAAACCTAAAGTAAGTACCTCAAGAACACCCATAGCAACGCCCCCTTTCAGGGAGCAAAAGATTGACCGCCTACCGTTTATAGTATGCTCATGCTTCAATTTTAACATGAAATATTTGTTTTGTCAACTTTGAGGTTAGATGTTTAGTATAAGTTCTTGTTTAAAAAAGCACTTGACATATCATTTAAAATGACTTATAATATAAACAAAGAGAGCATACCGATAGACGGTCGCTCCCGTTAATGAGTTATAGAAATAACCGCACAGTTGGAAGCAGGGCGGTTATTTCTTTTTATTGCTATTTTGCATTAACTGTATAACAGCGCAAATGAGTAAACCTAAAGTAAGTACCTCAAGAACACCCATTGCAACGCCCCCTTTCCGGGAGCAAAGAAACGCCAATCAATACGTTTCAGCCGTTTTTCAAAATATCCTCAAAAAAGGATACTCGTACATTTTGAAAAACGGCGAAACGAACGCTTCGCTATGATTGGCTTATTCTTGATTGACAGCCTACCGTTTATAGTATGCTCATAAAGTGATTCTACCATAAAAGGATGATTTTGTCAAATGTTTCTATAATTACAAAAATCCCCCTGCAAAAACTTGCAGAGGGATCGTTTTATTTTATAATATTTTAGAATCCAAGAATAGCCTTGAAGCTGTCGGCGATCTTTGTCTGGAGTGCGTCTGCTTCGTCCTGCGTCTTGCCTGTGGTTGTGTAGTAAGCCTTGATCTTCGGCTCTGTGCCGGAAGGACGGATAACCACCGATGCGCCGTCTGTAAGTGTGAAGGTGAGAACATCGGACTTCGGAAGTGTTATCATTGTCTTTGCGCCTGTTGCTGTGTCGATGGAGGTGCTTGCAATGTAGTCGTCAAAGCGTGTTACGGTAAGTCCGCCGATCTCCTTCGGTGTGTTTGTACGGAGATTGCTCATGATCTCCTTCATTCTCTCCATGCCGCTTGCGCCTTCGCAGGTGAAGGACTGCTGGGAGTGCTTATAAACGCCGTACTTGTTATACATATTCTCTCTTGCCTGGAGGAGAGAGATGCCCTGTGTGCGGTAGAATGCAGCCATTTCACAGATGAGCATTGAAGCGACAACTGCGTCCTTATCTCTTACATAAGAGCCTGCGAGGTAGCCGTAGCTCTCTTCAAAGCCGAAGATATAGCGGTTGTCTTCGCCCTTTGCTTCAAGGAAGCCGATCTGCTCACCGATGAACTTGAAGCCTGTGAGGACGTTTATCATCTTTACGCCGTAGTTGTCAGCGATCTTCTGTGCGATATCGGTTGTAACGATAGTCTTGACTGCGATAGGATCGGTCGGCATTGTGCCGAGCTTTGTTCTTTCGCTGCAGATATATTCGAGGAGCATTGCGCCGACTTCGTTGCCGGAGAAAAGCACATATCCGTTATCGGAGGGAACTGCGATACCAACACGGTCACAGTCGGGGTCGGTCGCAAGGAGAAGGTCAGGCTTTACTGTTTCGCAGAGCTTAAGACCAAGCTCGAGAGCTTCCTTGATCTCGGGGTTCGGGAACGGGCAGGTCGTGAAGTTTCCGTTGGGATATTCCTGCTCGGGAACAACTGTAACTTCCTTGATGCCGATCTTGTCGAGGATAGCGCGAACGGGCTTGTTGCCTGTGCCGTTGAGCGGTGTGTAAACGACCTTGAGTCCGCTTGAAGCAACGAGGTCTGTGTGGATGCCCTGCTTTGAAACGTTGTCAAGGTAGCTGTCGATAACGTCCTTGCCGATATAGCTGATGATGCCGTCAGCGATTCCCTGTTCAAAGTCGATGAACTTTGCGCCGCCGAACATAGGAACGCTGTTGATGTTATTGAGAACGATCTCTGCTGCGCCGAGTGTGAGCTGGCAGCCGTCAGAGCCGTAAACCTTGTAGCCGTTGTATTTGGCAGGGTTGTGGCTTGCGGTAACAACGATACCTGCGCTGCAGTTGAGCGCTCTTACAGCGTAAGAAAGCATAGGTGTAGGCATAAGCTCGGAGTAGATATGTACCTTGATGCCGTTTGCAGCAAGAACGGAAGCGGCAGTTTTAGCGAAAACGTCCGACTTGATCCTGCTGTCGTAAGCGATAGCAACGGAAGGGTTGGAAGGAAATGCTTCCTTTACATAGTCGGCAAGACCCTGTGTTGCACGTCTGATAGTGTAGATATTCATTCTGTAAGCGCCAGCGCCGATAACGCCGCGAAGACCGCCCGTGCCGAATTCGAGATCACGGTAGAATCTGTCCTTGATAGCTTCATCATCGCCTGCGATGGATTTAAGTTCAGTCTGGAGGTCGGGGTCGTCAACAGCCTTTTCGCACCAGAGTTCATAAAGTTCTTTCTCGTTCATAATGCTTCACCTCATAAAAATGTTGATGGTTTATCCGCAATTATGTCTGTTAGGGCTTTTGCGGAATTTTTCAAAATAAATTATAGCACATACAGCCGCAAAAATCAATGACTTAAGAAAGATTTTACAACCCGTACAACTATTTAGAAATGGGAAAACGTTTAACATATTCAATTTGACTTTATGCAAGCGCTAAAAAGACGGAAATCCTCATTTTTTGACAGAAGGAAATCCGCTTGCTTCAAGGAAAGCTGCGTATTCCCGTTCAAGCGCTTCGGGGCTTTGACTGATATAGCGGCTCATTTCCTTAATGCGGACGATATCCTCGGGCTGACCGAGCCGAGCCTGTTCAAGACGTATGTTAAAAAAGCTCATCTTATACAAAAATGCAGGAGATATCTCCGACTCGTTCAGTTCCTTTTCGGCTGACGCTATGTTCTTTTTTGCTATCGGCTGACCGGACATATCTGCAAGCTGTTCAGCCATACGGTCTTGCTTGACAAAAATAACTCTGTCGTCAGATTCGACAGTCCTTGTATTTTGGTTGTAATATGCGGAAGTCATCTCGTTCGGGGTAAGACCGAGCCATGTAAGGTAAGAGTATTTTACGGCGTTTTCGGATAGGCTTTTGCCTTTGAGCAGCTGTTCAAGCTGTTCAAACCCTAAAATATACTCGCTGTTCATATTTTTACCGCCTTTCTGCTTCGAATCAGCGAAGCCTGCGTCAAATTAACGGTTAGATTTTACGTCGATAAGGACTTTTGATGTTTATTTCGTTCCCCTATACTCTCCGGGGGTGATCCCTTCGTGCTTTTTGAATGTCACCGTAAAATAAGAGCTGTCCGGAAAGCCTGTAGCTCTGGCAATTTCGGAAATCGACTTTTCAGAGTATACAAGCATCTCTTTTGCGTGCTGGAGCCGTACCTTTGCAAGATATTCCATTGGCCGCAGATGAAAATTCTTTTTGAACAGGCGGCACAAATGCTGCTCGGTGATGCCTGCTATCTGCGCAAGGTCGCCAAGCTTTATCTGACCGGCATAGCGCTCCTCAATGTATTGCAGAACATCGGCAAGAGCGGCAGTGTTGACCGATCTCAGCTCGGACTGTCTGTTGTCGGCGATCTTTCTGTATTCTATCATAAGGTCGTAAAGCTTGGCGGAAGCGTAGTGATTGCCATAGATCTTATCGCTTTTTATCGTGTAGTATATCTTGGTCAATATGCTTTTCATACGCTCTGCATCGGCGGACGGAAAGATCATGCAGCGGTCAAACTCCCATTTTTTCATGAGGGCTTCCGCTTCATAGCCGGAGAAGCATACCCAGTCCAATATCCATGACTCGGACAAGGAGTGATATTCATGGGGATAGTGAGCAGGGATATAGAATACAGTATTTTCAGGCAGCTTTACGGTTTCGTTATCGACTGTTATTTCGCCCTCGCCTTCAAGTGTGACAAGGAACTGCGGATATTCATATCCCTGCGGACGGCTGACAGGATACTGCCAGCATTCGATGCCGACGCCTGCAACGTAGAACGGCAGCTCTTTTTCATCTCCTATTATCGGGAATATCTGTTTTTGCATAGAGGAACACCTCGTTATGATTTATGCTTATTAATAATCGGTCAAGCGAAGCTGCCGCAGCTTTTATTGCATACAGAAATACTCATACGCAGGGGAATCGGACATTTCCGGCTTTTGGCAAGCATTTATATTAGCTTTATCATAACATTTTAAACCGAGCTTGTCAAGAAAGATCACAAAATAAGCAGCTCTTGTTACCAAGTAAAAGCGCCGTAATGGAGAGATCCAAACGGCGCTTTCTGTAAATATAGAATTTGGGTGGAAGAAAAATGAACAACTTATATTAATCCCCGATTATAAAGTGTACAAAAAATCAAGCAAAATCTTGCATATATGGATTTTGCGCCGATTTTTTGTCTACACTTTAATGAGGGATTAGTATTACTTTCTTTTGCCGGAAAGCAGAGCAGCTGCTCCGGCAACAGCAGCAAAGGAAATGATAACTGCTGTTGATGTGTTTCCCGTTGAAGGAGAAGAGGTTTCTTTTGTTGTTGTATCAGCGGCAGGAGCAGCTGTTTCTTCGGGCATTTCGTATTCGCCGAAGCAGTAGGGGATAACGTTATCTTCGTCAATGATCCTGTACTGTGCCTCGGGAGTACCGGGTTCAAGAGTTGCGGACTTAACTATAACGTTGCAAACCTGGAAACCCATTCCGCCTTCGCCGTCTTTAAGGGTAAGACCTGCAATAACGTCAGCCGGAACAACAAATTCAACGGTGTCTTCACCCTGAACAAGACAGATGAACTGGTCTTCCTTAGCTACGATAGTGTCGCTTGTGCATTTGTTTGTTATACGGGGCCAAGCAGGTGCCTGATAGTCCATTGGAGTAACAAGGAACTGCTTTTCGTTTGTCGGGTCAATTGTTTCTACTTTAAGCGTAACCTTTACATCTCCGCCGATAGCTTCAAGCTCTTCCTTCGGGATGTATGCTCCTGCGCCCCAGTTTCCGGCGTAGTCGCTGTCAAGCTGGATTGTTGTTGCAGCAAATGCGGTAACAGCCATAGCGGATACTGCAATTGCAGAGGCAATGATTGATGATACGATCTTTTTGAAATTCATATTCTGATTCCTCCAATTCTTTTTCGACGCAATGCTGTCGTTATGTTATGTATAGAGTATATCATAATTTGAACATTAAAGCAACGTCAAAAATCAACAATATTATCGCTGAATTTTCGTTTAATATAAATAATTGAATGTTTAAAAATGAGGAAATCACCGTGCACTTGTTATTTTTGAGGTGTTAAGCACAAGGTTCAAATTTTAAAAATTTATTATTAGCGGCAGCAAAGATCACGGTTTGGTTGACAGCAGTGGGTTTAATGGAAGCGGATATTCAGAAAACGTCTGTCAAATCGTTTATCCGTTTTCAAATTCTTTCCCTAACTTTCACATAAAATATTGCAAAAGAATTATAATAATGGTATAATTAAGGGTAGCTTGGCAGGGAAAAATATCCTGCATTATTTGAAAGGACAGAACAATTATGAATTTTGAAAAGATATCGGGATTTTTTAAAAGCTCAAACGGCGTGAACAATACGGCTTACTATATCTATGTTCCGACAACGGCGAAAATAAAGGGCGTTGTCCAGATCGTCCACGGAATGTGCGAATATATCGAACGCTATGAGGATTTTGCGGACTTCCTGTGCAAAAACGGCTATATCGTCTGCGGAAACGACAACCTCGGCCACGGCGCTTCCGTTTCAAGCGATGAGGACTACGGCTTCTTTGCCGAAAAGGACGGCTGGAAGTTCCTTGTAAAGGACGTTGTAACGCTCACAAGAATGATGCAGGAAAAATACTCGGCTTTCCCGTACTTTTTGCTTGGTCACAGCATGGGTTCGCTTATCGCAAGAACTGTCATTGCGAAATACAGCGAATATTATGACGGTGTTCTTATCCTCGGAACGGCTATGCTCCACGGCGTTGCCGACGCCTGCCTTGCGCTTGTCGAAACCACGGCTAAGGTCAAGGGCTCGCACTATCGTTCAAAGGTTTATGACCGAATGATGTTCGGAATGTCCAATGCGAAAATCGAAGACCCAAAAACCGATTTTGACTGGATAAGCTCCGATCGTTCGATAGTTGAAAAGTATGCCGAAGACCCGAAATGCACGTTCATTTTCACCGTTCGGGGACTTTACGATCTTATTATGCTGACAAAATATGTAACGGCAAGAAGCTGGGCGGAAAAGGTCGCAGACTATCTCCCGATCTATATTGCAAGCGGTGCGGATGACCCTGTCGGCAGGTACGGCAAAGCTCCCGAAGAGATGTTCCGCCGTCTTAACGATGCAGGACAGAGCGATACCGAGCTTCACATCTATCCGAATATGCGCCATGAAATACTTAATGAGGTCGGAAAGCAGGAGGCTTATGACGATATTTTGAGCTGGCTGGAAGAGCATAACTACAATGATGAGATCTGTGAGGATTATTAAAAATGTATGCAAAGGTAAACAGCCTCGGACTTTTCGGACTTAATGCGTTCCCCGTCGATGTTGAGATCGAAACGAGCAAGGGAACGCCGTCCTTTGATATAATCGGACTTGCCGATACAGCGATAAAGGAGAGCCGTGAGCGTATCCGTTCGGCGCTCCGTGCTTCGCTGATAAGCTTTCCGCTCAACAAGATAATCGTGAACCTTGCGCCTGCCGACACGAAAAAGACGGGAAGCATTCACGACCTTGCGATATTTACGGCTCTGCTCTGCGTTACGGGAAATGTTCCTGCGGATATATCGAGATCGGCGTTCATCGGCGAGGTTTCGCTCAACGGCGATGTAAGGGGAGTGAACGGCGTTCTGCCGATGGTTCTTCTTGCGAAAAAAGAGGGCTTCGGCGAGGTTTTTGTACCCGAGATAAACGCATACGAAGCGAGCGTTGTCGAGGGCATAAGGGTCTACGGCGTAAAGAACACCGCCGAGCTGATAAAGCATTTTGACGGAAGTGAGCCGCTCACGCCGCAGGATAGATATATCGTCCGTGAGGAACAGCGTTTTGATTCGGTCGATTTTGCCGATGTAAAGGGTCAGCGGCAGGCGAAAAAGGCGCTCGAGATCGCAGCCGCAGGCGGACATAATCTGCTTATGATCGGCGCACCGGGTTCGGGCAAATCGATGATGGCAAAGCGTATCACCACGATACTTCCTGCGATGACGTTCGAGGAGTCGATAGAAACCACCAATGTTCACTCAATTTGCGGAGTTCTGAATCCCGATACTCCGCTTGTGACGAGCAGACCCTTCCGCTCGCCGCATCATACTATATCGAGTGCAGGACTTTCGGGCGGCGGTTCTATCCCTCACCCAGGCGAAATATCGCTTGCACATAACGGTGTACTGTTCCTTGACGAGCTTGCGGAGTTTGCGCGGCCGACGCTGGAAATTCTCCGTCAGCCGCTTGAAGACAAAAAGGTGACGATATCAAGGGCAAGCGGAACGGTTACATATCCCTGCAGCTTTATGCTTATCGGCGCAATGAACCCCTGCCCGTGCGGATATTTCGGCAGTCCGAACCACGAATGCCGCTGCACAAAGCCGCAGGTCGCAAGCTATCTTGCGAAGATAAGCGGTCCTATGCTTGACCGCTTTGATATACACTGCCGAATAAATCCCGTTGATTTTGAGAGTATGTCGTCAAAGGCGAAGGAAGAAAGCTCGGCGGCTATCCGTGAGCGTGTGCAGAAGGCGAGAGAGATACAGAATTCACGCTACAAGGGGACAGGGATAACCTGCAATGCGGCGATAACGGACAATCTTATAGCCGAGGTCTGCCCGATGACGGACGCTGCGGTGGAAACGCTTAAAAACGTGTTTGATAAAATGGGACTTTCGGCGCGCGGTTACAACCGCATTTTAAAGCTTTCACGCACTATTGCGGATATGACGGGCGAAGAAGTCATTGACAAGCAGCATATAGCGCAGGCTGTTCAGTTCAGGACGCTTGACAGGCAGTTCTGGGGGAAGTGAGCGGAGTAAAAATGAAAGAATTCACCATAAACAAAAACGACAGCGGACAGCGTGTTGACAAGTTCATTGAAAAAGCCGTGCCGCTGCTGCCGAAAAGCTTGATGTACAAATACATCCGCACAAAACGGATAAAGCTGAACGGAAAGCGGTGCGAAATATCCACACGACTTTGCGAAAACGACCTTATGCAGCTTTATATTGGCGACGAGTTCTTTGAAACTGCGCCCGACCGTGTGTTTTTGAGCGTTCCTGCGGATGTTTCCGTTGTCTATGAGGACGAAAACATCCTGCTTTGCGATAAGAAAAACGGACTTGTCGTTCACGAGGACGATGAAAACACCGCCGACACGCTGATAAACCGAATCCTGCACTATCTTTACAACAAGGGCGAATACGACCCCGATCGGGAGAACAGCTTCACGCCTGCACTTTGCAACCGACTTGACCGAAACACGGGCGGCATCGTCATTGCTGCCAAAAACGCCGAGTCGCTGCGAATCCTCAACGAAAAGATCAAGGAACGTGAGCTGGAAAAGCGTTATCTCTGCATTACGGTCGGAGTTCCGCCGAAAAAATCGGACACGATGACGGCTTATCTCGAAAAGGACGAAAAAACCAAGACCGTCAAGGTCACGGACAGAAAAACTCATAATAACAAGACGATAATAACCTCTTACAAGGTGCTTAAAACGGACGGAAAGCTTTCGCTGGTCGAAGTCAAGCTCGACACGGGCAGAACGCATCAGATCAGAGCGCATTTCGCACACATCGGCTGTCCTCTGCTCGGCGACGGAAAGTACGGCATCGGCGAGGTCAACCGCAAATACAAGATCAAAACGCAGGCGCTCTATTCCTACAAGCTGAAATTCACGTTCCGCACGGACTCGGGGATTTTAAGCTATCTTGACGGAAAAGAGTTTGAAACCGAAAATGTTTGGTTCAGGGACAAGTTTATACAGTAGATCAAACTGAAAACGTTTGAACAATTCGCTCCCTTTTGCGAAAAATATTGACAAATTATTCATATAATTCTATAATTAAGGTATTAGCGGCAGCTTAAAAGCGGCTGCCGGGTAAATTACATAATTGGGGGCAATCTTATGGACAAGAAAACAACAGGCATTCTTGCATATATCACATGGGTAGGCTTTTTCATAGCACTTATTTTTGGCGACAGAGAGGGCGCAAAGTTTCACATTAATCAGGCATTGGTGCTTAACCTTTTCTCGCTTATAAGTTCTTTGAGCTGGGTACCGATCGTAGGTATCGTTGCTAAAGCCTTTGGTATTTTTTGCTTTATTTGTTGGTTGGTCGCATTCGTTGGTGCAGTCAAAGGCGAAGAGAACGAAGCTCCTCTCCTCGGAAAGATCAAGATATTAAGGTAAAAATATTGCCGCAGAGCGTTTTCTGCGGTAATTTTTTATGTATAATTGATATTATAACCTTGATTTATGCGTTATAATATGATATAATTATTTTTAAATGTATTTGGCATGATTTATTTTTGTTACAAATTAATAAGGAGATGAGTTTATGATAGGCGACCTCCATTGTCACACCACTCTTTCCGACGGCTCGCTCGGAATTGAGGATATTATTGTTCAGGCAAAGAAAATGGGCATTGATTTCATTTCGATAACCGATCATGATACAATGTCGTCAATAAACCGTGCAAAGGTCCTCGGTGAGCGCTACGGCGTTCAGACTATTCCCGGAGTTGAGCTTTCGGCATGGGACAAGAAGCGTAACCGCAAGGTACATATCCTCTGCTATGCGCCGCAGAAGCCCGACCGTCTTGAAGGCCTTTGCATAAAATCCTGTGATATAAGGAGAAAGTGCGCCGCCGAAATGGTGGAAAATGTTATGAAGCTTTACCCGATAACTGCGGAGAGCGTTATGAAGCACGCCACAGGTTCAAAGAGCATCTTCAAGCAGCACATCATGCATGCACTGATCGAATACGGCTACACAACGCATTTCTACGGAAGGCTCAATCACAAGCTCTTCAACCATGAAAACGGCACTTGCATCGTTGAACGTGAATATCCCGATGTAAATTTTGTGCTTGACCTTATACATTCGGCAAAGGGCGTTGCTGTAATGGCTCACCCGATGATGTATGATTCCGCAGAGCTGCTTGAGGAGCTTGCGCAGAACGGAAAGATAGACGGTGTTGAGGTCTATCATTATTCCGCATCGGAGGAACAGCAGGCAAAGCTGCTTGAAACCGCCGAAAAATACGACCTTATCGTAACGGGCGGTTCGGATTTCCACGGACTTTACAATGAACGTCCGACTCATCTCGGCAATTATTACACATCAAAGGAAAACATTGACAGAATAATCAAGCTTGCAAATAAATCAAAATAAAGATGAAAAACTAATACGAGCATTATGAATGACAGGGAAAGCTCAAGGCAGTTTTTTCTTGCATATTCACCGCTTAAAAAGTAAAGAGGTAACCAAAATGACATATAACTACACTCCGAGGGGAGTTTGTTCAAGAAAAATTACCGTTGAGCTTTCCGAAAGCGGCGTTATCGAAAACGTTAGCTTCACAGGCGGCTGCAACGGCAACACACAGGGCGTTGCTGCTCTTGTAAGGGGAATGAAAGCGGAAGAAGCTATCTCCCGAATGAAGGGTATCGACTGCAACGGCAGAGGAACATCCTGCCCCGATCAGCTTGCTGTGGCTCTGACCGAAGCTCTTGAAGAGCTTTAAAAAATTGAAAGAGCTTATAAATATGGGCGGCATAGGCTGGAAAGCGCTTTTTGTGATATCGGTGCTTGTCTTTCTGTTCGGACTTTCGCCGCTGTTCAATCCGAATGTTCATCTCAATTTCGGGAACTTTGTTATAATGGCTGTCGGTGCTGTGCTTGTGCTGTTCTCCGTTTTCCACGGGAAGATCTTTTCACTTATAAGGACAAGCAAAGCGGCAAGGATAGTTTTCTGCGTTATCATTGCAGCGGCAATAGTCTTTATCATAATTTCGGCCGTTGTATCTGCGCTTATGATAAAAGCGGCGAACGATAAGCCCAAGAACCCGTCGGCAATAATCGTTCTCGGCTGCAGAGTGAACGGAGAAAACCCGAGTGCGATGCTGATGCAAAGGATAAGCGCAGCCTGCCGATATCTTGAAGAGTACCCCGAAGCGGTCGTTATCGCGTCGGGCGGAAAGGGCGGAGATGAGCTTATCTCCGAGGCGGAATGTATTCGAAGACAGCTTGATAAGCGTGGGATATCACCCGAAAGGATAATTCTTGAGGAAAAGTCCGCGAGCACAAGGGAAAATATGATCTTTTCAAAAGCATTGCTTGAAGAAAAGGGGATAACGGGCGAGATCGCAATAGTTACAAACGAATATCATCTGCTCCGTGCAAAAACGATAGCCAAAAAGCAGGGACTGGTCGTAAAATGCTGTGCCGCAAGGACGGTGCCGATATATCTTCCACCGTACTGGGTAAGGGAGATATTCGGGAATGTTTACGAATTTCTCTTTTAGGAAAACGCTTTGTTTGACACAATTTCGTCCGACTTTCACCTATTTCGGTATATTTTGACATAGTTTATGGTTATAATAGTATAATAGAAAAACAAATTGCCGCATTTTTAAAAAGTGCGGCATTGCTATAATTGACATCTTTGTTCCGAAAGGAGATCTCTATGAAAAAATTGCTTTTTGTTTTCAATCCTCACGCAGGAAAGGGACAGATAAGATTCCACCTGCTTCAGATACTTGACGCTCTCACAAAGGGAGGCTATGAAGTCACCGCACATCCCACACAGGCAAAGCTCGATGCGGTCAATGTTATCACCG
This sequence comes from Oscillospiraceae bacterium, assembly GCA_051881815.1. Classification (GTDB taxonomy): domain Bacteria; phylum Bacillota; class Clostridia; order Oscillospirales; family Ruminococcaceae; genus UMGS363. The sequence continues at coordinate 63,310 of JBJEQP010000041.1, forward strand.
AAACGGGCAGGGACTATGATGTTATCGTTGTCAGCGGCGGTGACGGCACTATGAACGAAGCAATAAAGGGCTTGATGAATATAGGGGAGAAGATACCGCTCGGATATATCCCTGCAGGAACGATGAATGATTTTGCTTCAAGCCTTGGCATACCGCATAATATGACCCGTGCGGCTGAAAAGATCGTCGCAGGAGAAACAGCCGAGGTCGATATCGGTTCATTCAACGATGAGTTCTTCACCTATGTTGCAGGCTTCGGTGCTTTTACCGATGTGAGCTACGGCACTTCGCAGCAGATGAAGAACGTTTTCGGAAGCCTTGCATATATCGCAGAGGGACTCCGCATAAAGCGCCTTAACAGCATGAAGCCTTATAACGTGAAGATAGAATATGACGGAAATGTCATCGAGGACGAGTTTATCTACGGCATGATATGCAACTCAATGTCGGTCGGCGGCTTCAAGGGTCTCGGCGGCAGGGATGTTCTAATGAATGACGGCATTATGGAAGGGCTTTTCATAAAGAACCCGAAGAATCTTATCGATCTTCAGCAGATAATCAACGCTCTGCTTGCACGAAATCTTGAATCGGAGTATTTCTACTATTTCAAGACGGAAAAAGCGGTCGTAAGCTCGGACGAGGAGATACCGTGGACATTGGACGGAGAGTTCGGCGGAAATGTTTCAAGAGCACAGATAAGCGCCAAAAACAAGGCGATATGCCTTTTCACCTCTCCTACGCTCAAAATTCTCGGAGGAACTGCCGATGTTGTGCCTGAACCCGCAGGCGATGAATCCGATCCGTCCTATTATTATTCCGAGGAGAATGACGGACCGACAGAATGATACTTTGCTTATTAGGACTGTTGCCATTGGTGCAGCAGTCCTTTTCTTTTTATAATACTAATAACCATTTAACCTATGGATAAAATACGGCAGCTATAATACGCCCACTCTGCGTCAAACTCCTTTGACAGGCGACAGCCTGCCTGCAGTCGTTTTCCTTGATTGGACGTATTCTATCTGCCGTCTTTATCCATAGAACAAATGGTTATTAGTATAAATTTGGAATTCGGCAGAATTTTGTCGAATAAACAGAAAAAATTAAAAAGTCGGAAAAACGATATCTATTTTTTTATAAAAATATCACAAAAATTCAATATTATGAGATAATTTGTTCAAAAACTGTTGTCATTTGACGATAAATGTGGTAAAATAATAGCATAAAACGTGTACAAAGTAAATGCTGATTTTGCTGCGGCAAATACATTTTACGGCAAAACGAATGCTGTACTTTGCCACAGCAATTATCAGCAAATCCTTAACTCTTTCGGAAGTTCCAAAGGGGTGGTAATAAATGAAATATGGCAGCATACTTACAAAAAAGAAAAACTGCAATATACGCTCAAACTGCGGCAGCATACGTTCCGCAGTAAGAAGCCTTCTTGCGATGATAAACGATATCCTTGATCCTTCCGAGATCGAATCGGGAAAGCCGGAGCTTGTCCGTGAAGAATTCAATATTGCTCCGACCATCAGCGAAGCTGTAAGCATGGCAGAGGCAAAGAGGGGCAGTAAGAAAATTGATTTTTTTGTAAATGCCGACCCCAATATACCGAGGGGCTTGCTCGGCGATGAAGCAGGAATAAGGCAGGTCATAGTCAGCCTTATGACTAATGCCGTAAAATACACGGAAAAGGGCAGCATTACTCTCACCGTTTCACAGACAAGGCAGGAATACGGAATAAACCTTTTTGTTTCGGTCGCTGATACCGGTACAGGTATAACTCCGGAGAACCTCGACAAGATCTATACAAGCTTCTACCGTGCCGATACAAAGAAAAACCGCTCTGTTGAGGGAACGGGACTTGCGCTCTCAAAGAAGCTTGTTGACAGTATGGGAGGCTTTTTCAGCGTGAAGAGCGGATACGGCGTCGGCTCGGAGTTCCGTTTTGTTATTCCGCTTGAAGTATCCGACAAAGAGCCGTTCGCTGCTGTTAAAGAGCCGCATAAGATCCACGCAGCTGCTTTCTTTGACATTTGTGACAGAAATAAAATGTCGGACAGCCTTAAAAAGATGGCGGAAATGCTCCATGTTGACATTACTGCCTGCTATGACGCCGAAGCTCTACAAAGGCTTACGGGCAGCCGAAGGATAACGCATATCCTTGTCAGCAAGGAAAAATACATTGACAACACAAAGCTTATGACAGAGCTTGCAGAAATGTCCGATGTATATGTTATACAGGAAAAATCGGACGCTGTAATTCTTCCGAAGAATATCCGCTGCATATACAAACCGTTCTGTTCTATCGCTGCGGCTGCGGTGTTCAATAACGAGAGTATCGCTCCCGGCCGAGGAGAGCGTGATCATATACAGATACGGTTTTCTGCGCCCGAAGCAAGGGTTCTTATAGTTGATGATAACAAGCTCAATCTTGAGATCGCAGCAGGACTTATGGAGCCTTATCAGATGCAGATATCAACAGCAGAAAGCGGCGAAAAGGCGATCGAGATGCTCCGTTCGGAGGAATTCGATATCGTGTTTATGGATCAGATGATGCCCGATATGGACGGCGTTGAGGCGACAAAGCTCATACGAAGCATGGGAGGAGATTACTTTGAGGAGCTGCCGATCGTTGCGCTCACGGCGAATGTTTTCAACGGTGCGCGTGAGATGTTCCTTAAAGAGAGATTTACCGATTTTCTTGCCAAGCCTATCGATATTGAAACGCTGGACAGGATACTGCGAAGCTGTCTGCCGAGGGAATATATTCACAGCAAGGTCAGAATGAGCAATAAACCCGAGTCTAAAATGGAGGTCATGGCATGAAAAAAATAGGTATTACTGCAGACTGCACCTGCGATCTTCCCAATAATTATTTTGAAGCTCATGACATCGGAGTGATATATTTTTACATAACGACCGATACGGGCAGATTTCGTGACGGATACGAGATAGATTCCCGGAATATCATCGGATATCTTGAAAAGGGTGGAAAAAAAGCTGCTGCACAAGCTCCGCAGCCTATGGAATACGAGCTTTTCTTTGAGAAGCAGCTTGAAAAATACGATGAGATCGTACATATTTCGCTCAGTGACAGATTAAGTCTTTCCTGCAGGAATGCACGAGAAGCTCTCCAATTCATGGGTAAGGACGGTAAACGTGTTACGGTGATCGATTCGGGACTTTTTTCTTCGGGAATGGCTTTTATGATAATGAAAGCTGTTGAAATGCGGGATCGCGGCTGCACAATGCAGGAGATAGCCGAGGAAAGCTATAATATCAGAGATCGTATCTCCGCAAGCTTCGTTGCAAGGAATGCGGATCATCTCTGCCGCAGCGGTCTGACGGGCAGAGCGGTAAAAACCGCTTGCTCAATAATGATGATGCACCCTGTACTGTCGATGAAAAAAGGCAGGGTAAAGCTCAAAAGCTTTCGGATAGGCGATTATGACAGCTCGGTCAGCAGCTATATCCGAAGCGAGCTTCGCAATGCCGATAAGATCGACCGTAGGAGAGTTTTCATAACCCATGCAGGCTGTGACGGTGAAATGCTTGAAGCTGTAAAAAAAGAGGTGATGAGCCTTTGCAGCTTTGATGAGGTCATCGTTACGAGTGCAACGGCTGCGATATCAAGTACCTGCGGAGCGGGTTCGATCGGAGTTCTGTTCCTTCGCAAATATGCATAAACAAAAACATCACCTGTTTCACGACCAAATGAAACAGGTGATGTATTTTTATCTTATTTCAAGTCTTCTTGTAACGGGTGTTTCGGGTGACTTTTTCGGAAGGTCAAGGATAAGCACGCCGTTTTTGTACTCTGCGTCTATTCTGTCGGTATCGACAGCGCTGACATCAAAGCTTCTCTGATATGAACCGTATGAACGTTCGCGGCGGATATACTTTCCGTCATTGTCCTTTTCTTCGTTTACGGTGCTGTGTTCGGCGGTGATAACGAGATTGTCGCCGTCAAGGTCAAGCTTTATATCGTTCTTCTCAAAGCCCGGAAGCTCAGCTTCGAGAACGAACTTGTCGCCCTCGTCCTTTATATCCGTCCTGCAGCTTGAAAGTGCTGTTCCGCCGAAGAAGTTGTCCTCAAAATCGTGGAAAGCGTTAAAAAGGTCGTAAGTTTTCTTTTCAAAAGGTGTAATACCATACATAAAGATTCCTCCTTGGAAATAAATGTGTTTGATTTTTGATGTTTGGATAAAGGGTTATTCGGAGTTGTTTCTCCGCGTTACGTTATTTCTTTTCCATTGGTATCATTTCCTTTCTTTCATTGTCTATATGATACCCCCCTTATGTGTTAAAAATATGATAAGTATGTTAATAGTGCAAGAAAGTTAGCAGTCTATGTGCGAGAGTGCTAATTGATATGGAATTCCTTTGAAAATGCGTGGTTTTATAAGGTGAAAAACGTTACTTTACATAGGCTTAACATACTTTGGCTTTCGGAATTAACATTAAAAGAAGTAAAATAAAATCACACCAAAAGGGAAAAATGAGAAATTTTGAAAGGTTAGGTAATCACTATGAAAAAAACAGCAATTATCGGAGCAATTTTATCCGCAGCGCTTCTTGTCGGCTGCGGCAGCACAGAAACATCACACACCGTTTCCACCGACGGCTCTACATCAATGGAAAAGGTAATTGGTATTTTGAGCGAAAGCTACACCGAAAAGCACCAGAATGTTAAGGTCACATACAATCCTACAGGCTCTTCCGCAGGCATCTCCGCAGTAGGTGAGGGAAGATGCGATATCGGACTTTCAAGCCGTGCGCTCAAGGATGATGAAGCCGCTACATACGATTCGGCGATTGTAGCTTATGACGGCATCTCGATCATTGTAAACACGGAAAACAAGATCGACAACCTCTCCGTATCGGATATTGCGGATATCTATACAGGAAAGATCAAAAACTGGTCGGAGCTTGGCGGCGAAGATAACCCTATCGTCTGCATCGGCAGAGAAGCAGCATCGGGAACTCGTGACGGCTTTGAGTCCGTAACAGGCACAAAGGATTCCTGCGTATATGCACAGGAGCTTACCTCAACGGGCGATGTTATCCAGACGGTTTCCTCCAACCCTAACGCTATCGGCTATGCTTCAACAGCGTCTGTAAAGGACACGGTAAAAACTGTATCGGTTGAAAACGTAATGCCTACAAATGATACTATCCTCGACGGCAGCTACAAGATCAGCAGAGCATTCTACTTTATCACCGTCAAGGGCAAGAAGCTTTCGGACGATGCACAGAAGTTCTACGATTACTGCATGAGCAGCGACGCAGATGAGTTCATTGCTTCCGCAGGTGCAGTTCCTACGATCAAGTAAGGAAAGGTATCGCAATGGAAAGATCGGTTTTAGTAAAATCCCATGTCGGGGAGAGTGCATCGGAACGCAGGAAGGACTATATCCTGCGCACCGTTTCAAAGGTATCGGACAAGTTCATGTCGGGATTTTTCACGGTATGCGGCTCCGCTTCAATAGCACTTGTAATTGTTATAACGGCATTTCTTGTAAGCTCGGGCGTTCCTGCTATCCGTGAGATCGGACTTAAAGAGTTCCTTCTCGGAAAGGCATGGCAGCCGACAGCGGAGGAAGCCTCCTACGGGATCCTGCCGTTCATACTCTCATCATTCTATGCAACGGCTGCGGCGATCGTTATAAGCGTTCCTATCGGTATCCTCACAGCAGTTTTCATCACACAGTTTGCAGGTCAGAAGCTTGCTTCGTTCCTCTCCTCGGCTGTTGAGATGCTCGCAGGTATCCCCTCGGTAGTATATGGTCTTCTCGGAATGATATACATTGTCCCGACAGTAAGAAACACATTCGGACTTCCCGACGGAGCCTGCCTTTTTGCGGCGATCATCGTTCTGGCAGTAATGCTCCTTCCGTCCGTTATATCCGTTTCGGCAAGTGCGATAAGGACCGTTCCCCGTGAATACACGGAAGGTTCGCTTGCTCTCGGCGCAGACAAGACGGAAACAATTTTCAAGGTCATACTCCCTGCTGCAAAGAGCGGTATCTCCGCTGCGGTCGTTCTCGGTATAGGCAGAGCGGTCGGTGAAGCAATGGCTGTAATGATGGTTTCGGGCAATGTTCCGAATATGCCGAAGCTTTTCGGAAGCGTGCGCTTCCTTACGACTGCTGTTGCGAGTGAAATGTCCTATTCATCGGGACTTCACAGAGATGCGCTTTTCTCGGTAGCACTTGTGCTGTTCGTGTTTATCCTCGGAATAAATCTTGTGCTTGATCTCCTGACCCGTAAAGGAAAGAATTAAAATGAACGATAAAAATACTGCACTCCGCAGAGCAAAGAGCGGAGCATTGAAAGCGGCAATATACGCATCGGCTGCAATAGTATGCGTTCTGGCTGCTGCGATCGCTCTTGTAGTGCTTATAAAGGGACTGCCGAATATAACGATGCAGTTCCTGACCGAAAAGCCGAGCCTGCTGTCGGGAACGATCGGTATTCTTCCGAACATCCTCAACACGCTGTATATCATCTTTTTCACGATGATAATAGTTATCCCTCTCGGCATCGGCGCTGCGGTCTATCTTAACGAATATGCCAAAAACAAGAAGCTGACGGGACTTATCGGACTTGCGGCGGAAACGCTCTCGGGTATTCCTTCGATAATCTACGGTCTTGTCGGAATGCTTATATTTGTACAGTTCTGCGGCTTTGAAACAAGCCTTATCGCAGGCTCCATGACGCTTGTAATAATGACGCTCCCAACGATAATGAGAACAGCGGAGGAAAGCCTTAAAGCCGTTCCGCAGAGCTACCGTGAGGGTGCGCTCGCACTCGGCTCGGGAAAGTGGAGAATGCTCCGCACGGTCGTACTTCCGAGCGCTGTTGACGGAATCATCACAGGTGTTATCCTTGCAGTCGGCAGAATAACGGGCGAATCCGCTGCGCTGTTCTTTACAGCAGGAATGGCAAACGAGATCTACGGCTTTGCGCAGGCTGCATCAAGCGGAAACGCAGGCTCAACGCTCACCGTTTCTCTTTATATGTATGCAAAGGAGCGAGGAGAGTTCGACACGGCTTTTGCTATTGCTGCGATACTTCTTATTATCACTCTTCTGCTCAATTTCGGAGCAAAGTGTGCGAAAAAACACTTGGCAGAACGCTCATGAACATGATCTGAGGTATAAAAATGTCTAACGAAACTATTATTACGGCTGAAAACTTAAATCTTTGGTACGGAAACAACCATGCTCTCAAAAATGTCAGCATCGATCTCCCCCGAAACAGGATAACCGCTCTTATAGGTCCCTCGGGCTGCGGAAAATCAACATTTCTCCGCTGTCTTAACCGAATGAACGACCTTGTTGACGGCTGCAGGATAGAGGGAAACCTTTCACTCGAGGATGAGGATATTTACGGCGATATGGACGTAACAAAGCTTCGCAGGCGTGTCGGAATGGTGTTCCAGAAGCCTAATCCGTTCCCGATGAGCATTTACGATAACGTTGCATACGGTCCGAGGATACACGGCATACGCTCAAAGGCAAAGCTTGACGAGATAGTTGAAAAATCGCTTCGGGGTGCTGCTATCTGGGACGAATGCAAGGACAGACTGAAGAAATCCGCTCTCGGAATGAGCGGCGGTCAGCAGCAGAGGCTCTGTATCGCAAGAGCCATCGCAGTTGAGCCGGAGGTCCTGCTTATGGACGAGCCGACATCTGCGCTTGACCCTATCTCAACGCTTAAAATAGAGGAGCTTGCGCTGGAGCTCCGCGAAAAATACACCATTGTAACGGTCACTCACAATATGCAGCAGGCTGCAAGGATCGCCGACAAGACAGCTTTCTTCCTTCTCGGCGAAGCTGTTGAATACGGCGATACCAAAACTATCTTTGATTCGCCGAACGACGAGCGCACAGCGAATTATATCGGCGGACGCTTCGGTTGATTCATCTGCACAGCTGCTTGATTTATTCCGTTTAATGTGGTAAAATTAAGTAAATATTATAGAAAACGCTGGTCAATTCGCTTTGATCGGCTTTTTCCTGATTTTCGGGGAGGAAAATAAATGATATATCTGCTTGAAGACGATGACAATATCCGCAAGCTTGTATGCTATGCGCTGACAAAGGACGGATATGAAACAAAGGGCTTTGCTGTTCCGAGTGAATTCTGGACGGAATTCAGGATAGCCGAGCCGCAGCTGCTTATACTTGATATCATGCTTCCCGAAGAGGACGGACTTACTGTTCTGAAAAAGCTCCGTGACGGCGGCAGCAGCGTTCCCGTAATAATGCTCACCGCAAAGAGCAGCGAGTTCGACAAGGTGACGGGACTTGACAGCGGCGCCGACGATTATCTTGCAAAGCCGTTCGGAATGACCGAGCTTTCCGCAAGAGTCCGTGCGCTTTTAAGGCGTTCATCAAAGGGAACTGCCGAGGAGAAGCCTGTTCTCAAGACCGGCGGAATAGTCCTTGATGACAGCAAACACATCGTTCGTTCGGACGGCGAGGAGATAACGCTCTCCTTCAAGGAATACAGCCTGCTTGCGGCGCTTATGAAGGCGAACGGCAGAGTTGTTTCCCGTGATAAGCTGCTGACGGATATCTGGGGCGAATTTTATGAGGATTCGAGAACACTCGATGTTCATATCAGAAAGCTCCGTGTAAAGCTCGGCGAAAACGGCGCACTGATAAAGACTGTAAAAAATGTCGGCTACCGCATAGGAGGAGAAAATACGCAGGATGACTAAAAAGATCTTCTTAAACGAGCTGCTGGCGTCGTGCATGGTGCTTGTGCTTGTTATAGGACTTATATTCGGTATTCTTACCGATGTTTTTGAACATGGGCTGACGGAAGAGCTTTCCGCCGAAGCACGGCAGGTAGCTTCTGTTGCAGAGGTTTACGGCGAAGAATGCCTTGATGTTTTCAATATGCAGGACAGGCGTCTGACCTTCGTTGCAAAGGACGGAAGCGTTATCTATGATACAAAAGCGGACACTGCTTCGATGGAGAATCACTCCGACCGTGAAGAGATCAGAGAAGCAAAAGAAAACGGCGAGGGCAGCTCCGTAAGGCAGTCCGATACCTTCATGACGAAGACGATTTATTATGCGGTCAGGCTCACAGACGGCAGCGTTATCCGTATTGCGGCAGATCAGAACGTCATTGCCGCCACGATGAAAGCGCTTGTTATGCCTGCTGTTATCGTGTTTTTTGCGGCACTGCTTTTATCGGGGATACTGTCCTTCATCGTTTCAAAAAGCATACTCAAGCCGATAAACGGGATAGACACGGAGAATCCGTCAAAGGCGCCTTATCCCGAGCTTGAACCGCTGACGGACAAGCTTTCCGCACAGCATGAAACGATAAAAAAACAGCTCCGCGACGCACAGCGCAGCAAGGAGGAATTCCGCCTTATAACCGAGAATATGAGCGAGGGCTTCGTTGTTACCGATATAAACACGAGCGTTCTCACCTACAATACGGCGGCTTCAAGGATACTCGGCATTGAAAAGGACGCAGGAAGCATTCTGGCTGAATTCTGCGATGTTGCGGAAAAAGCCGTAAAGGGTGCCCCTGCCGAAGCCGAGCTCCAAATAGGCGAAAGGATATACAGGCTTATCGCAAATCCCGTTTTTGACGAGGAAAAGATCATCGGCGCAGTTATCGTTATCCTTGATGTTACCGAGCGCTGCGAGCGTGAACGGTTGAGAAGAGAGTTCACCTCCAATGTTTCGCACGAGCTCAAAACTCCGCTTACGTCGATCTCGGGCTTTGCAGAGCTTATGATGAGCGGAGGAACGCCCGATGAAACGGTGGTGGATTTCTCCAAGTCGATATATGACGAGGCACAGCGGCTTATAACACTTGTCAACGATATCATAAAGATATCAAGACTTGATGACGGCAGCGTTGAATACGACAGAGAAAGCATCGACCTTTACGAGCTTTCGGAGGAAACCGCAAAACGCATCAAGCCGCTTTCCGACAAGGCAGGATTAAAAGTAACTGTCAGCGGCGAACACGCTTGTGTGTTCGGCGTAAGAAAGATACTTGACGAGCTTATCTTCAACCTTTGCGACAATGCGGTAAAGTACAACCGCCCGAACGGAACTGTCGAAATAAACATCACAAAGGTAAACGGCAGAACGGAGCTCTGTGTAAAGGACAGCGGCTGCGGAATACCGATATCGGCGCAGGACAGAGTTTTTGAACGCTTTTACCGTGTCGATTCGAGCCGTTCAAAGGCACTCGGCGGAACGGGTCTTGGGCTTTCTATTGTCAAGCACGGAGCAATCTACCACGGTGCGGAAATAAAGCTTGAAAGCGAAGAAAATGTCGGCACTGCGATAACCGTTAGCTTTCCCGAACAGACTAATGCCAATGCGTAATTCGTAATGCGCAATGCGTAATTGTATTTTGCGCATAAACAAACAGACCTGTTTTTAGGAATTATTCCAATAAAATAGGTCTGTTTTTGTTTGACATTGGAAAATAATTGTGTTAAAATATTTACAGAAATTAAAAAATTGGAGAACTTGAATGAAAAGATTTATCTTTGCGCTTCCTTCCGAAAAGACAGAAAAGTATCTTTTCCATTTCGGGAATAAGGAAACAGAAACGTCATACCCGATACTTTTGGCGATAAAGCAAACTGTTCAGTATGACGAGCTTATCAATATAACGCTGCTGATATCGGAGAATTCGCCCGTTACAAGCGGAAATTTTCTTGGATTGATGGTGGAGCTGAAAACGCTTGCAGGGAAGATCGGATTCAGATACGATCTTACGGAGATACGAATTGCAGGCGAGGAAAGCCCCGAAAAGCAGAATCGTGTTTTTGAAGCTCTTATCGAAAGCTTTGGCGACGGCGAGAGCATCTATGCGGACATAACCTTCGGTCACAAGGCGGTGCCGCTGATAATTTTTACAGCGTTGAGCTTCTGCTACAAGCTTCGCAAGGATACGGAGATATGCATGGTTTTTTATGCGGAAAGAAAAGGCGAAGCGGCTGTTTTGCATGATATTTCAAAGCTTTTTTATATGGAATCGGTCATCCACAGCGTTTCACAGTCTGTTCCCGATGACCCTTTGCCGATAATAAAAAGAATACTTAATATGTAATACTAATATCAAATCAACCTATAAACAAATCCTCGGATATAATAATCCAATTCTGCGTCAAGCTCCCTTGACAGGCGACAGCCTGCCTGTGGTCGCTCTCCAAGGTAAACAAGTTTACCTAATTGGAATTATTCTATCTGTCGGCTTTGTCTATAGAACGATTTGATATTAGTATAAAACGGAGGGGTAATTATGTCAAACGAAGTTGTTTTTTCATCACAAACGATAGCCGCTTTCCTTACGGGCGGCATACTTGCATTGATCATACCGATAGCAGCGATACTTATTTTTAAGCTTATAAACAAGGATGTAAAGCTGCGGTATGTTTTTGTCGGAGCGGTGACATTCGTTGTCTTTGCGCTTATACTTGAGCAGATAGTGCATTACTTTATGCTGCCGACCATAAAGCAGAGCGGAGCTTTGGTATATACTCTGTACGGTGCTCTTTGCGCAGGAATTTTTGAGGAAACGGGACGCTTTGCCGCATACAAGCTTTTCTGCAAACAGGAAAATGACCCCCGTGCTTCGCTGATGTACGGTCTTGGTCACGGCGGAGTCGAGGCGATGATACTTCTCGGAATGACGATGTTATCCTACGCAATGACAGCAGTAACGATCAATACTATGGGAGCAGAAGCGGTATTCGCTACGGTTCCTGCCGAACAGCGTGAGATTGCCGAAGCACAGCTCGGAGCGCTTATGCAGTATAATATGTCGGGGGCACTTTTGGGCGTTGCCGAAAGAATTCTTGCAATGACTCTCCATGTTTCGATGTCCGTTGTGGTATTTGCGGCAATAAAAATGAAAGGAAAGCTTTGGCTTTATCCTGCTGCGATAGCGCTTCATGCGCTGTTTGATGTTCCTGCCGCACTTTACCAGACGGGAACGATAACAAGCCTTGGCATAGTTGAATTGCTGCTCCTTGCAGAGGACATTGTGATGGTTCTCATAGCGGCAAAGGTATATAAGGCAATGAAAAAGGAGCTTTCCGAAGCACAGGTTCAGCTTGATGAAGGTACAGAAGCTGTTCCTTCCGAAAATGAATTAATTGAGCAATAAAGAAATCGGCGGCATCGAATGAAGTGATTCGGTGCCGCCGATTTTTTTGTGAATTTTTTATTCCATTTGTGCAATGCCGTATTCAAAGGTCACTTTTTTGCCCGTATAAAGCTTATTGAAGCAGTTTATGATACGCTCTGCGACCATTGCACCGTTCTCGGCATTCGCATCCATGAGGATAACGATGAGCTGTTTGCTTGAATAGCGTGTTGAGATGTCAACACGGCGGAGCGAAGTATAGATAGCCTGTTCCATCATTTCAAGCGCTGTTTCCGTTTCGTTAGGATCAACTATCTCGTTGCCCGGTGTAGTAAGGGTGAAAAGAACTGTCTGTACATCCCTTCCGCTTCGTTCAACAAAGCGGCGGACAAAGTTGTATACATGGTGGAAGCTGTCAAGCTCAAGCTGATATGCCCCTCTGCCCGAATCTGCACGGGACATGACCTCACGCAGATATTTCAGGTCAACAAGGTTTCCTGCACGGCTGTTTTCGCTCGCCTTCTGTTCGCTGAAGAAGTGGTAGGAGTTCTTTCCGTTCTGCTTTACATAGTAAAGAGCCTTGTCAGCGGCATTGTAAGCTGTATTAAAATCGCCGCCGTCGTTCGGTATCTGTGCGATGCCGATTGAAACGGAGGAGTTGGTCTCAAACTTTTTCTGCTCAATTTTATAGCAAAGGTCGGAGATGATGTCGCCTGCAAGGTTGCCTATTTCCGACTTTGAGAGCTTTCCGTTCACGAACATTACAAATTCATCGCCGCCGATACGGCAGAGGACATCGTCGTCTTTGGAAAATTTTCTCATAGTTTCAGCGAACATTTTAAGAGTATTGTCGCCTTCGATATGTCCGTAATTGTCGTTTATGGCTTTGAAGTTGTCCATATCTATCATAAACAGAGCGCCGCAGCCGCCTTTTTCGAGGATCTCGTTTACGGCACCCTCGGTGTACGCTCTGTTCCACAGACCCGTAAGAGCGTCCTGCTGCGACTTGCTCTTGATGTCGGTGACTTCCTTTATCTTCTGTTCAAGCTTATCCGCAAGCTGGCGGCGCATATCCTCAAGTTCAAGTATGCGGCTTATGCGTGAACGCATTACGGAAGCGGCAAACGGCTTTGTGATAAAGTCGAGCGCACCTTCTTCAAGACAGCGGTTCTCGGTATCGGCGTCATCGTCAGCGGTGAGGAATATTATCGGTATTCCCGAGCAGCTGCTGTTTTCGTGTATCCTTTTCATTACCTCAAAGCCGTCCATTTCGGGCATATTGATATCGAGCAGGATAAGGTCGCAGGTGTTGTTTTCAAGGAATTTGAGTGCCTGCGCACCCATTGTGACTGCTGTGATCTTGTATGTATCGCAGAGAACAGCCTTTGCAGCTGCAAGATTGGCTTTGTTATCGTCAACTATAAGGATATGTTTCATAAAATTTTCTCCTTTTAAAGAAGGCTTGATTAGGGTAGTATCGGTCAGTGATTTGTCATATCGCAGCTAACCTGCGAAACGGACGCTGTATGATCATTTGCTGCGAACGTATAAAACACCGAAGGCACCGGGACCGCAGTTGCTTGAAACGGTCGCCGAAGCGGATGTTATTTCGAGCTTTTCAAAGCTGCAGTATTTTTCGACTTCCGCTGTTATCATGCGGAGCATTTTGACGGGACAGCCTGCATGAGTTACATAGCCGCATTTTTGGTCAATGCTGTGTTTGCCCTTTAGCTCCTTGCGTATATAAGATCTGCAGGATGCTTCATAATTCCCGATGAAAACACGTTTCAGATGAAGCGAGCCGTTTTTCATTTTGAGTACGGGGTGAATGTGAAACGCTGTGCAGAGCTTTTTAACAGAGGCGGAAACACGGCCGTTGCGGTAGAGATAGTCTGCGTTTTTTGCAATAAAGCTTGTGTTGACTCTTGTTTTCAGCTCTTCAAGCTCCGTTAGTATCTGTTCGCAGCCGCAGCCGTTGTTTGCAAGCTCCGCCGCATGAAGTACAAGAAAGCCGAGCCCCGTTGAAAGATGCTGTGAATCGAAAATATGAACACGTTCGCCCTGCGAACCCATCATTTCTACAGCTTTTTGGGCGTTGCTGCAGGAGTTGCTGATACCCGAGCTTATGGCAACGAGTATGACATCATCATATCTTTTCAGATTTTTCTCGAAAGCCCTGAAATACACATCGGCAGGAGGAGCGAAGGACTTTGTCTTTTTGCCGCCTGTTTCATGATAGTATATGACATTTTCTGCGGTGATCTCGTCCGAATCGGTGAATACTCCGTTTTCCGTTTCGATGAGAAAATAGAGTATGTCAATGCCGTATCTGTTGAGAACATTTTTCGGAAGATCGCAGACACATTCGGCAAGAATACCAACTTTTTTCTTTTCCATAAATATCCCTTTCCGAAAGCTTATGCTTCAAATTTCTTTTTCAATGAAGCAGCTTTTTCCGCGGCGCTGTCGTATTCAAAATCGTCTGCGTCGGCTTTGATGCTGTCAAGATACGGTTTAAGCGCCTCTCCGCTGACTGCAAACTGCGACGCTTCTCCGCATATAGCTTCGATCTCGTCACCGTCGAACGAATTGCAGGCAGAAATAAGTCTTTCCGCAAATGCCGCAGCCTTTTCCGCAGATAATTCCGTGAGCGGACTTGCGTCGGGAACTTCTTCGGCAGGCTGTTCGTCATCAAGTCCAAGATATGTTTTTCCAAGCTGAGCGACTGTATCATACATTGTAAGCATTGCAGCGTTCTTTTCTTCGATAAGGCTGTAATCCTCGTTCTTTCCGGCAAGTTCAAGCTCCTTTGCAAGTGAGGAAAGCGGCTTTGAACCGATCGTCAGCGAAGTGCTTTTCAGTGCGTGAACCTCGATGATATAGTTTTTCCACGACTTTTCGTCAAAAAGCTTCTTGATAAGGTCACGTTTTTCGGGAGCCTTGCGGACATACATTTCAAGTATCTCCTCGTATGCTTCGGTATCGCCGCCTGTGTAGGAAATGCCTACATCCGGCGAGAAGAGTGTTTCCTGATCGGAGGCTCTGCGCTTCTTGCCCGAGGTGTTTACAGCAGTCTGCTCATCCTTTGGGTTCGGAACGGTGATAAGCTCCTTCGGCAGCCATATTTTGAGCGCACGGTCAAGTGCCGAAAGTTCAATTGGCTTCGCAATAAAATCGTTGAAGCCCGATTCGAGATACATATCTCTTACACCGTTCACAGCATTGGCTGTCAATGCAATTATCGGCAGATCCTTATAGTATTGACCTTCCATTTCACGTATGATCTTTGTGGTTTCAACGCCATCCATCTCGGGCATCATGTGATCCATGAATACGATGTCGATATCCTTCGAGCGGAGCATTGATATCGCAGCTCTGCCGCTGTCGACCGTGAGCACCTGCATACAGTATGGACGCATAAGTCCGACAGCAACCTTTAGATTTATGATATTATCGTCAACGACAAGAACTCTTGCCTTCGGCGCAACAAAGCGTATGGAGGAATTTCTGCGTTCGTTTATGATCGCAGACGGTCTTTCGTTATTGAATACAGCCGCAGCGGTTATTGCGTAGAACGGCTTGAAGATGCACTTCATCTTTGGCGGTATCTCTATCGAATTGATGCGGTCCTGAACAAGGACGATCTGAGTGTTGTCGGATAAGCCGTCAAAGAAAGAACGTGATTCGATATATTCTTCTCTGCCGATGAAAATATGTGAGTATTTTTTCTCCGAAACGGCGATCTGCAGCGTCTGAAGTGTGTCGAAAAGCTCAAAGTCTGCGTTCAGTCCTGTACGAAGCTCCGAGATGAGGGAGTAGTATTCCTCAGATACTCTCGGAGTAATATGCTTTTCCATATTGATGAAGAATGCGGCATGGATCTTTTCGGGTTCCTTCACGGAGATAAAAGGCTTGCTGTCCGAAACCTTGAGCGGAACAACGAAACGGAATTCCGAACCGATGCCGACCTCGCTCGAAACATTGATAAAGCCGCCCATAGCAGATACAAGCTTTCGTGAGATAGCAAGTCCGAGTCCTGTTCCCTCGACGGAACGGTTCTTTTTCGTGTCGATCTGCTGGAAGCTGTTGAAAAGCTTCTCCAGACCGTCGGGTGAAATCCCCATTCCGGTATCAGTCACGGAAACGGAGAGGTTTATGCCGTAATCGTGGCTTGTCTGCGAAACACGGATGATAACGCAGCCTTGCTGGGTGAATTTTATAGCATTGGTCACAAGATTTATTATTATCTGACGGATGCGGAGCTCATCGCCGACAAGCCCGGTGGGAAGATTGGGGTCGCATTTTACGATGATCTCTATCGGCTTGTCGCCCTTTCGGGTGAGTGCCATATTTATAACATCATTGAGAGTTGAAGCGAAGTTGAATTCCTCGGCGATGAATTCCATTTTTCCCGATTCGATCTTGGAAAAATCGAGGATATCGTTGATGATCGCAAGCAGACTTCTGCCCGAGTTCTGGATGTTGAAGCAGTAATCTCTTACCGTGTCGCTGATGTCGTTTTCGCGCAGGATAAGCTCGCACATTCCGACGATCGCATTCATCGGGGTGCGGATCTCATGGCTCATGTTTGCAAGAAAGTCGCCCTTTGCGCTGTTTGCCTGACGAGTCATATCAAGCAGATCGTCCTGGTTCTTTCTCGACTGGAAAAGAGTGTAGTTTATGTAGATACAAACAGCAGTATCAAAGAAATAAACCATCGGGAAGCGCAGAAGATATGTTTCGGAGTAAGCGTAGCCAAGCTCGTGGAGCGGCGACCACATATATACAGTTATAAATATGCCGAGCAGGATGCTGAATCCTCCGCCGTAAAGAAGCTTGTAGAAGAAGATGCCTATCGGAGGAACGAGCAGAGTCCAGACAATGCTGAATCCGTCTTTTCCGCCCGATACTGTGAAAAATCCCATCATTAAGCCGATAGCGGTAAGCGTATTGATGCAAAGCATGGTAAAGCTGTTTGTTTTTTTATACAGCAGCAAATTGATAATGCACCATGCAGCAATAGCACCCGTTATATAAACCATCAGTGTTGAATGGGTTATCATGTTGATAATACACATAAAAAGACTTATGAAGCCGACCGCAAATGTGAGAAGACTTATGGTGCGGTTGTCGGTGCTTTCAGCGTCTTTTTTCAGTTCTTTCAATAGTTCAAGCATCTTAAACCTCTGTTAGATCAATTTGGCGGGATGTGATATGGTAACAATATACCTATATAAATTATAGTATTGAATTATAGATCTGTCAACCAAAAAACCAAAAAGTACATAATTTTTGACAAGGTTTTTCAATAAATGACAAAGCAGAGCGTATTTTAAAACGATATTTTGTATATAATTTTGCGCCCCTAAAGTCAATATTCTGATAAATCGTTCTGTGACGGAAGACAGGATGTGCGGTATTGTTTTCTCTAAGCCTTCGTGTAATAATCACTGCATTTTTTGTGTCAAAAAATCTGCTCAAAACCGCCTTGGCACTGCATTTTTCGGCGTTTTTGAGGCAATTTCAGAGTAAAAAGCCGATTTTACCTTTTGACCAATATGGCATAATAATAAGAGTGATAATTGTAAGATGTTACAAAACGGTTTGAAAAATTATAAATATTCGGTTGTTTTTTGTCGACTTATATTACAGATTCTGGAAAGTTATCCATAATTTAGCATTTTGTTGATTTTGCGTAAAGCAGGTTTAGAGAGTTTGCATAAAGCTTTTTGGATATATTTTCCATAAATCTTCCTATTTCGGCTTGTGCCGGGGGAGTTTGACGGAGATAAAATTGCCCGTTTTGTGCATAATAGACAAAAAAGGGGCTCAAATAAATTTGACAAACGGCTATTTTGAATTTATAATAGCTAAAGTCGCTTAAAGATTACAAAAGGGTTACAGGTGTATCCGTTTACACGGACAAAACTCTATCCCAAACTAATTTAAAGCAAACGAAAAAGGAGATTTTATGAGCAGACCTATTAAACTACCGTTAAAAAGCTTGCAGGATGTAAAAAAACATAAGCTTGTTTCTGTTGCTACTGCTGCTGCAGCCGGGATCGTTATTCTTCTGCTGGTTATTATTTCGGCCGTCAGATCCTCTTCCAATGAACCTGTTTTTGAAGCTGATATCGTGAATGCAGAGCGCAGAGGAATGGAAACGGTTACGGTGAATCCTCATCCGTTCTGCAGGGTGAAAATCTTCGCTGACGGAAACAATTATGTTGTAAGAGCAAAGGGAAGCGTTGCCGATGCGATCGACGCAGCAGGCATCGAGGTCGGCGATGACGACCTTATCAATGTCGGACTTTCCGAACCGCTCAACGCAAACACCAATATTATTATCAACCGTGTCGACTATGTTACGGAAGTCAAGCTTGAATCCATCGATTATGCTACCGAATACAAGGAAGATGACAACTATGTTATCGGTTATTCAAAGGTACTTGTTGACGGCGAAGAGGGAGAGCTTGCAAAGACTATCTGTCATACCTACGTCGACGGAAAGCTCGCAAGCTCGGACGTTGTAAGCACCGAGATCACCGAAGAGCCTGTTGATGAGGTGATCGTACAGGGCACAGCCGAGGTAAATCCGATCGCCGCAATGAGCATCTCGCAGCTCGATGTTCCCGATTATCTTACACTTGACGAAAACGGCGTCCCGACATCCTATTCAAAGGTTCTTACCGGCAAATCCTGCGCATACAGCGCAAATCCGACCGCAAAGACCGCTTCGGGCAGACAGGTCAAGGTCGGCTATGTTGCGGTTGACCCCTCGATAATCCCTTACGGCACAGAGCTTTACATCGTTTCAACGGACGGCAAGTATGTTTACGGCTACGCTGTCGCAGCCGATACGGGTACGGCACTTCTTGACGGACGCATCCTTGTTGACCTTTTTATGGAAAGCTACGATGCAAGCTGTCAGTGGGGTGCAAAGCAGGTTAATATTTACGTTCTGTAATATTGCTTGAAATTTTTGCAGTTAGTAAAGAAATATAAAGATATACAAAACGGATCGGTTCCCTCTGCTTCGGGCAGGGGGAACTTCGTTTTTATGGCAATTCTGTTTACAAATAGTATATTATAACTGTATATAAACAAATCGGAGTGTATTCTTGACAAAAAATTCCTGTTGTGCTATATTTATCTCAAACAGTATTAATAAAAAGGAGTGTACAATTATGGAATTCAAAGAGCTTATTGAAGCAAGAAGAAGCATCAGAGCATATTCGGAAAATGTAACGATCACCGAAGACGAGATAAAGTCGATCATTTACGCTGCGCAGCAGGCTCCGTCCTGGAAGAATTCACAGACGGGAAGATACTATGCCGCAATATCACCCGACATGATAGCAAAGATCAGGAGTGAATGTCTTCCCGAATATAACCGCAACAACTCAAAGAACGCAGCTGCACTTATCGTTACGGCTTATGCTGCGAACCGTTCGGGCTTTGAACGTGACGGCAGCCCGACCAATGAGCGTGGAAACGAATGGGGCGCATACGATCTCGGACTCCAGAATCAGAATCTTCTCCTTGCCGCAAAGGAGCTCGGCTTTGATTCGCTTGTAATGGGTTTGCGCAACGCGGACAAGCTTCATGAAATGCTCGGGATCCCCGAGGATCAGCATATCATGTCGGTGATCTCTCTCGGAAAAAGAGCTGCCGAGCCGCAGAAGCCCGAAAGAAAGAATTTAGAAGATATAGTGAAAATGTTTTAACCTTAACACTACATATAGTGTTTGTTCGATTTAATAGCCGTTCCGTCAAACCTTTTGGAACGGCTGTTTTTGTCAATCCGCAATATCACCAAAAAAAATATTGGAAAATCATAAAAAACGCCGACCCCGAAAATTCCCAATACCCTTGTTTTTAATTGTGAACTGTGTTATAATTCAATATGTGGTGCTTTAAAATATATTTTTTTACAATATATAGTGTGCCGGTAAGTTTTAAACGTTTAAAATTTCTATTATATTTTTGAATATAACATATAATAAGTAATGCAGACAGTTGCGGAAAGTTAAAAGGGCAGAGAACAGGGAGGAAAGGCAATGAAGATAATCAAGAGAAACGGAGCGGAAGAAATATTTGACATCAATAAGATCATCAACGCTATCGCAAAGGCTAACAATGCAAGCGATACGAACGAGCTTTCGGAGGGTCAGATCGCCGATATCGCCGATTATATCGAATACAAGTGCGGCAAGGTGGGAAGAGCCGTTTCCGTCGAAGAGATACAGGATATGGTCGAAAGCCAGATCATGGCAAAGGGCGCATTCGATGTTGCGCGCCGCTATGTAAGATACCGTTATACCCGTTCGCTTGTCCGTAAGGCAAACACAACGGACGATCGCATCCTCACGCTCCTTGAATGCAACAACGAGGAGGTAATGCAGGAAAATTCCAACAAAAACCCCGTTGTCAACAGCGTTCAGCGTGACTATATGGCAGGTGAGGTGAGCCGTGATATCACCAACCGTCTGCTCCTGCCGCCCGATATCGTTGAGGCAGACAAGCAGGGTCTTATCCATTTCCACGATTCCGATTATTTTGCACAGCACATGCACAACTGCGATCTTGTGAACCTTGAGGATATGCTCCAGAACGGAACAGTCATCAGCGAAACGCTCATCGAAAAGCCGCATAGCTTCTCGACAGCCTGCAATATCGCAACGCAGATCATCGCACAGGTCGCATCAAACCAGTACGGCGGTCAGAGCATAAGCCTTGCTCACCTTGCTCCGTTCGTTCAGATCTCCCGTGAAAAGATATACAAGGACGTTGTTGAAGAGGTCAAGGCTCTCGGTGCCGAGCCGAGCGAAACAAAGATAGCGGAGATCGTTGAAAAGCGTCTGCATAAGGAGATCGAAAAGGGCGTTCAGACTATCCAGTATCAGGTCGTTACCCTTATGACTACAAACGGTCAGGCTCCGTTCCTTACCGTATTTATGTACCTTAACGAAGCAAAGGACGAGAACGAGAAGCAGGATCTTGCGCTTATCATTGAAGAAATGCTCCGCCAGCGCTATCAGGGCGTAAAGAACGAAGCAGGCGTGTGGATAACTCCCGCATTTCCGAAGCTTATATATGTGCTTGAAAACGACAATGTTGACGAGGACAGTCCGTATTTCTATCTTACCGAGCTTGCGGCTAAATGTACCGCAAAACGCCTTGTTCCCGATTATATCAGCGAAAAGGTAATGCTTGAACTCAAAGTTGACAAGAACGGCGAGGGTCACTGCTACACCTGCATGGGCTGCAGAAGCTTCCTCACACCTTATGTTGACGAGAACGGCAAGCCGAAGTATTACGGCAGATTCAACCAGGGCGTTGTAACTATAAATCTTGTCGATGTTGCACTCTCTTCGGGCGGCGATATGGATCAGTTCTGGAAGATATTCGACGAGCGTCTTGATCTTTGCTACCGTGCGCTCATGTGCCGCCACGAAAGACTAAAGGGCACATTGTCCGACGCTGCGCCTATCCTCTGGCAGTACGGCGCACTTGCAAGACTTAAAAAGGGCGAGCCGATCGACAAGCTCCTCTACGGCGGATATTCCACGATTTCGCTCGGCTATGCAGGTCTTTGCGAATGTACAAGATATATGACGGGCAAGTCGCACACCGACCCCGAAGCAACTCCGTTTGCGCTTGAAGTTATGCAGCACATGAACGATGTCTGCGCAGAGTGGAAAAAGAAGGAAAACATCGACTTTTCCATCTACGGCACTCCGCTTGAGAGCACAACATACAAGTTCTCCAAGTGCCTGCAGAAGCGTTTCGGCATAATCAAGGGCGTGACCGACAAGAATTATATCACAAACAGCTATCATGTTCACGTTTCCGAGCAGATCGACGCTTTCACAAAGCTCAAATTCGAGTCGCAGTTCCAGGCTCTCTCTCCCGGAGGAGCTATCAGCTATGTTGAAGTTCCGAATATGCAGAACAATATCCCTGCTGTAATAAAAATAATGAAGTTCATATATGAAAACATTATGTATGCGGAGCTGAATACCAAGAGTGACTTCTGTCAGGTATGCGGATATGACGGCGAGATAAAGATCGTCGAGGACGAGGACGGAAAGCTCGTCTGGGAATGTCCTCACTGCAAAAACCGTGATCAGAACAAGCTCAACGTTGCACGCCGTACCTGCGGTTATATCGGAACGCAGTTCTGGAATCAGGGCAGAACGCAGGAGATAAAGGAAAGGGTACTCCATCTGTAATGAATTACGGTGAAATTAAAAATTTTGATATTGCAAACGGTGAGGGAGTCCGTGTTTCGTTATTCGTATCGGGCTGCACTCATCATTGCAAGGGCTGCTTCAATCCCGAAACATGGAATTTTGAATTTGGCAGCGAGTACACACAGGAAACAGAAGACAGCATAATAAAAATGCTGTCTTTTCCATACATTGACGGACTTTCTCTGCTCGGCGGAGAGCCGTTTGAACCCGATAATCAGCGTGAGCTTGTGAAGCTTCTCAAAAGGGTGCGAAAGGAACTGCCCGGTAAGGACGTCTGGTGCTATACAGGTTATCTGTTTGACAAGGAGCTTTTGTCCGAAAGCCGTGCAAGATGCGAAGCTACGGACGAGATGCTTTCACTCATAGATGTTCTTGTTGACGGCGAATTCAAGGAAGAACTGAAGGATATCACGCTCGTTTTCAGAGGGTCGTCCAACCAGCGTATAATTGATGTGAAAAAGTCGCTTGAAAGCGGCGAAGTCATTCCCTACAAGCTTAAAATGAGCGAAAAAATATAAGGATAAAAAATTGCAATGAAAATACTTATGATCCGCCACGGCGATCCGAATTATGAAATTGACGGTCTTACCGAAAAGGGCAAGCGTGAAGCAGAGCTTCTCTCCGAAAGGATATCAAAGCTCGATGTAAAGAAGTTCTATGTTTCGCCGCTCGGCAGGGCAAAGGCTACCGCCGCATATACGCTCGAAAAAATGGGCAGAACAGCAGAAGAATGTCCGTGGCTGCGTGAGTTTCACGCTCCCGTTACCGATGAACACAGCGGCGAACAGAGAATACCGTGGGATCTTCTCCCCGAGGACTGGACAAGGGTCGGCGAGTATTACAGCAAGGACGAATGGTATAAAACACCACTTATGGCAGGCGGAAACGTCATTGCCGAAGCGAAAAAAGTCTATGACGGACTTGATGCGATACTTGCGGAAAACGGCTATGTCCGCGAGGGTAATTTCTACCGTGCCGAAAAGCCGAATAATGATACAATAGTGCTTTTCTGTCATTTCGGAGTGGAGTGCGTGATGCTCGGACATCTGCTCGGGATATCACCCGTGCTGCTCTGGCATGGCTTCTGCGCTGCGCCGACCTCCGTCACAACGATCGTGAGCGAGGAGCGACGCAAGGGTATCGCTTATTTCCGTACAGGCTCGTTCGGAGATACTTCTCATCTCTATGTAAAGGGCGAACCTACTGCATTTGCCGGACGATTCTGCGAGTGCTTTGATAACGAAGACGAAAGACACGATTAAGGAATAATAATATGAAAAGTGAACGAATCTACCCGAAAGCAGTTGTCACAAAGAAAGCGGAGGCTTCGCTTAAAAAGGGGCATCCGTGGATATACGATACCGAGATCGAAAGCCTGTCCGAAGGCACACCGAACGGCGGTATCGTCGATGTTTTCTCCGAAAAGGGCTCGTATCTCGGCAGCGGCTTTTTGAGCGAAAAAAGCAAGATACGCATCCGTGTGATCTCAAAAAATGCAAACGATAAATTCGACTATAATTTCTGGAAACGCCGTGTGAAATATGCCTATGACTACCGCAAGACCGTTATGGGCGATGATATTTCCTGCTGCCGCATAGTTTTCGGCGAAGCGGATGAGCTGCCGGGGCTTACCGTTGACCGTTATAACGATCTGCTCGTAACGCAGGTGCTTTCCTATGGTATGGAGCTTGTCAAGGATGATGTTTTCCGTGCGCTTGTTGAAGTCTTCGGCGAAGATAACGAGAAAATAAGCGGAATTTTTGAGCGGAACGATGTCGCCATCCGTGAGCTGGAGGGAATGGAGTGCGGAAAGGGCTGGTATAAAGCTGATTTTGTCGGTATTCCCGATTCGGTTGAAACCGTCATCGTCGAAAACGGCGTAAAGTACCATGTTGATGTTGAAAACGGACAGAAAACAGGCTTTTTCCTCGACCAGAAGTATAACAGGCTTGCCGCTGCAAAGATCGCAAAGGGCAAGACCGTTCTCGACTGCTTCACACATACAGGCTCGTTTGCGCTCAATGCCGCAATGGGCGGAGCGAAGCACGTTACAGCCGTTGACGTTTCACAGACTGCCGTTGATATGGCAAAGCGAAACGCAAAGGAAAACGGATTGGACGACAGAATGGATTTCCTCTGTACGAACGTGTTTGACCTTCTGCCGAAGCTTGCGGAGGAGAAGAAAAAGCCTTACGATATGATAATCCTCGATCCGCCTGCATTCACCAAGAGCAGGGGAACGATCGGAAGTGCCGAAAGAGGCTATAAGGAGATAAACTACCGTGCGATGAAGCTTCTGCCGAGGGGCGGATATCTCGCAACGTGCAGCTGTTCTCACTTTATGGATAACGGACTTTTCGTAAAAATGCTTATGTCGGCGGCAAAGGACGCAGATGTTCAGCTAAAGCTTATAGAAGTACGCCGCCAGTCGCCCGACCACCCGACCCTTATGAACGTCCCCGAAACGGACTATCTGAAATTTTACCTTTTCCAAGTGGTATAGGATTAATGCGTAATGCGTAATGCGTAATGCGTAATTAATACATTACTATAATTTGTTTTGAAAAATAAAGTATTTTCAAAAAAAGGAACTATTCACAGCTTGATTGCCGTAAATAGTTCCTTTTGAATTATATCTATGTTTTTCAAAATAATTACGAATTACGAATTACGAATTACGAATTGAAATGTGGCTTTCTCCCGAACGGATATCCTTTGTTACAATGATCTTGCTGTCGATACGTTCTTTGAGCTCCGCAACGTGAGAGATTATGCCGACCGTTCTTCCGCTTTTTGAAAGCTTGCATAAGGTATCGATAGCCTGCGTGAGCGCCGCTTCATCAAGCGTTCCGAAGCCTTCGTCCACAAACATCGACTGCAGCTGTATTCCTCCCGAATTGGAGCATATCTCGTCCGAAAGACCGAGCGCAAGCGAAAGCGCCGCTTCAAACGATTCGCCGCCCGAAAGCGACTTTACGCTTCTTGTTGTGCCGTTGTAATGGTCGATAACGTCAAGATCAAGACCGCTTTTTCCGCTCAGGGATTCTGCGCTTGTGCTCCTTACAAGCTCGTAACGGCCGTCTGTCATCTCCATAAAGCGCACATTCGCACGGTCGGTTATGCGTTTGAGGTATGCCGTCTGAACGTAGGTTTCGAGCGTTATCTTCTCTTTTCCGGTAAGCGTTCCGCCTGCCGTGTCGCAGAGCGAGCGGAGCATCCGATAGCGTGATTCCGTCTTTTCCTGCTCGCCAAAGCCGTTCGTAAGGCTTTGAAGTGTTCCCGTGTTGCCCTCGGCTCTTGCGGAAAGCTTCATCCTCTGCGAATCAAGCAGCTTTCGTCTTGCTTCAAGCGAAGCTTTTTCTTCCGCAAGCTTTTCGGGTTCTTCAAACGGGAGCTCTTTAAGCTGCGAAGCGTATGCCGAAGCCGCCGATCTGAGTGCGGAAATATCAGCCGCCGTCTTTTCAAGTCCGTTTTTTGCGGCTTCATATTCGGCGCAGATCGTATTTCTCTCTTTTTCCAGCGCAGCAAGATGCTTTTTAGCTTCATCCTCACCCGAAAATTCAAGCGCCGATGCAAGCTTTTCCGCAGCCGCCCGGGCAGCCTGTGCCTGTGCGGAAAGCGAAGCCGCCTGTGCGGAAAGCTCCGATGCGAGCTGTGTATATTTTTTCTGTTCGTCCTGCTTTATTTCTGTAAGCTTTGCAAGCTCGTCACAGCGTTTTTTCTTATCCTTTGCAAGAGCGATATCCTGCATGATCTTCAAAAGCTCCGCCTTTTCACGGGCATGATCCTGCTTTATACGAGCCTTTATGTCTTCGAAAGCGATCTTCCCGAAGAAGACCTCCGCCTTTGACAAAACAGCCTTGCGAAGCGCTTCCTCCTTGCCCGAAAGCTCACCTGCAGCACGGCTCTTTCGGGAGGCGTTTTCGCGGGAATTTTCTGCACAAAGCCGTGCTTTTTTCAGCTTCTCTTCGCTGACGTCCGTGTTGTGCGCCTGTGCAGGGCAGGGATGTTCAGCGCTTCCGCAAACGGGACAGGGCTCGCCCTCGCGAAGCTTCTGCGCAAGAACTCCTGCCTGGCTGTCAAGGAACGCCCTTTCAAGAGTGTTGTATGCGCTGATATCTTTGTTGGCAGTATTTGCCGCTTCAATATATTCAGCTTTCGCCCTTTCAAGCTCCTCGCAAACGTCAATATGAGCCTTCACTTCATCGGCGAAGCTTTTCAGCTCGGACATTCTGCGGTTCTTTTCGGCTGCGGCAGCTTCAAGCCTGACCATATCCTCGGCGGCTGTTCTTATGGTTTCAAGCTCGGCGCTGTATTCGTTTATGCTGTTCTCTGCGTCAAAGGCTGCTTTCCTTGCGCTTTCGCATTTTGCCGAGGTCTGCTTTGCAAGGTCTTCTTTCTCCTTTGCAGTCTTTCTTTCAAGGCTTAACTGCGCATAATCGGAGAGCCGCTCACGTTCACGGGCGATCTGATCCGCAAGAGCGTCAGCCTTTCCGTATTCAGCCTCGGCAGCGGAAAAACGCTCTTTGAGCTTCGGCAGAGAGCCTTCCGCATCGGAGATCTTGGCGTTTATATCGTTAAGCCTTTTCTCGGTATCAAGCCGCAGATTTGAACGCTCTATGCGAACGGCAAGCTCTTCCGAAGCCTTTGAAGCGTCCAGCGAAAGCTTTTCAGTTTCGGCAAGGGCAGCCTTGTCTTCATCAATAATATTCCGGATGAGCGAAGCAGTTTCTTCTGCGCTGAAAAGAAGCGGTTCAGCCTTTATTTTTTCAAGCTCCTCGGCAAAAGAGCTGTCATCGCCGCAGGAGAGCGCAGCGATATGCTGTTCGTTTTTCGCCTTGACGAGTTTGAGATTGCCTGCGGCAGAGATCATATCATCGGAGATGCGCTTTTGCAGGCGTTGATATTTTTCCGTGCCGAATATTGTGCGGAAAATGTCTATCTTGTCCTTTGTCGGCGCAAAAAGCAGCCGCAGAAAATCCCCCTGCGAAAGCATTGCGACCTGCGCAAAGTGGTCACGGTCAAGACCGATTATCGAGTTTATCTTCTTGTTCACGGCAGAAACGCCGTTGACTGTCTTTCCGTCGGGCAGGATAAGCTCCGCATTTGCAGGCTCTTCGATAAGGGCGTTTTCCGATTTGGTCTTTCTCAAAGCCTTTCGCTCGTATGGCGGATTGCGCTTTATCGTGTAGACCTTTCCGCCGTATTCAAATTTAAGCTCGGTGAAGGTCTTGCTCTCGGGCGAAGCGTATTTGCTGCGGAACATTGACGACGAGCGTACATTTCCGCTCGCCGTGCCGTATAATGCAAATATCAGCGCATCAAAAACGGTCGTTTTTCCTGCGCCCGTATCACCTGTAATAAGATAAAGACCGCTTCCGTCTATCTTTGAAAAGTCGATGTGTTCCTCTCCTGCGTACGGACCGAAAGCGGATATTGTAAGTTCAAGCGGTTTCATAATTTTTTTCACCTATCTTTTGTAAGGCGGTTTGTATTTTTCCGAAATGCCACGCTTGTGACGGGTGTTCCTGGCGATCTCCAGCATTCGCCTGCGGTATTCCTCACGGCGGCGTGTGCGCTCGGCTATTTTGTCGCGGCAGAAAAGTATTCGCTGTGCGATTCGCTCGCCGTCCGTGTAAAAATCATGTATCTCAACGGTGTCAACGACCTTTCCGCCGTTTGTGTTATACCACCAGTTGTCGAAATCAACGCCGTTTTCCGTCCGTTCAAAGCCGAGCCACTCTGCGTCCTGACAGAAATATCGTGCTTTTCCGTGGATAATGATGTAATTCTTTATGTATTCAACGTCTTCGACATCGTTAAGGTCGATTATCCACAGCTTTTTGTAATGCCGAAGCTTTCCCTCACAGCGGACAGTCTGGTAAAGCTCGGAGATGATGAGCAGAGAGTCGGATATCTCGATAGAAGTGTGTTCACGGTGCGCTTTTATAGAGGTTTCGGCAAATATGCCGATCATGATACACACGATAAGACTGTATGCAACGCAAAAATACGTTCCGTATAAGATCGATTTGTATATAACGCTCGGTATATTCATATCGGCAGTTGCGGAAATGATGACTATGACGAGCAGAGCGATCATAAGGCTCATCGACGGGATGTTTGCAAGGAAAAGGCGGCGGTTAAAGACCGAAACGAGCCGTTTTTCATTGATATGAAAGGTTTTTTTCAAACTTTAACGCACCTCCTTTTTTAAAGCACTGCGAAGCTGTGTATCGTAATTGATAAATACTATTATTAATAAGTACAGAAAACCATTCTGCACCGTATGAGCCACACTAATTACAAAATGAATAATTTTCGATTTATCAAGCAGTTATCTCACCGAAAAAATGGAAATTTGGCAGTATGTATATTTAGCAGATAATTACAGAAAAACAACCATTACTATTGGAGCAAGCAGTAAAATCAATACTGCAGTCACAATGATAATGCTTATTCTTAACGGCACATATTTCTTTTTCACGTTATCTTTATCACGGCTGTTTTTATTTTGTTTAATGTATCTGATGCAAAGAACAATAAGAGAAATTAATACAGCAAAGATTATTGCAGAATATATATAAATGAAGATTATAACATCAGACAATAGCTTACCCAGATTTTCAAATTCTTCCATAAACTGTTTTTTCCTCATTTAATTCCGATTTTCGAATCAGTTTATCTCCCCGATAAATGGGAATTTACTGTACTGACAGGTCTATCGTTTCTTAAAAAACAAAACATACTGTGCAATTGCATTTACAGCACAAATAGCCAGTGATAAGCAGGATAGTCCCATCTGTGTGCCGTTCATATTGGTTATCATGCCTATCAACGAGCAGAATGCTGCTATCGTAAATGAGATTGCAGCTATCAGGTGCAACATTTTCTTTTTTGATATTACGTCATTTGTTTCTTGTCTTGCCTTTTGTACAATGAGAATATCTCCGTCGCTTTCGTAATCATCATTCAACAAATAATCCGTGGTAACATTGAACAGTTTACTGAGTTGCAGTACATTCTGCGCATCGGGCAGAGCTGTTCCGTTTTCCCATCGACTGATTGCCTGTCTGGATACATACATCTTTTCTGCAAATTCTTCTTGTGACCAACCATTCTTTTTTCTGAGCATTACTATCTTATCTTGTAACTTCATTATGAAATCCTCCTTTGATTCGATGATTTCATTTTAGTCAAAAACATCTGCTAATACCACCACATCAAGTTTACAATCCCGCAACATGACTTTACATACGACAAATCAACACTTTACAACAACTTCCGATTTATCGAGCAGTTATCTTTCTTTTTCATTATACACAAAAGCAGAGATACAGTCAAGAGCGAGGACAAAAGAAGCTTCGATGTCTGCAGGTCAAACACCGAAGCTTCACTTTTAACGAATATATGCTATTCTACTATGTGTGGCTGCCCAAACAATCCCCTATATTCAACATTTGTATAAAACTTTAATTCATACTGACATTCTCCGCAAGTGATCGCTTCATTTATAGCTGTAATTTCCTTTTTAACATCATCTAATGATCTATACCAGCCAAGAATAGTATTATCTTCTCCCCAAAATGATGTTTTTTCAACACCATACAATATATATGCCAGTCCCTTTCCGTTTCCCAGTATCTTTGATGATTTTACTGCCTGATATGAACCGATAGAACTTTTATCAAAGGAAGCTATTGTGATTTTTCCCGACGGAGTATATACAACCGGTCTGTCCTGTGAATCCGGCGCTGCGTTTGTTTTTTCGTTTACCAAATAATCAATAGAAATATTCAGTTTCTGTGAAAGAATGATCAGTTTTTCGGTTTCCGGGTATCCCTGATCCGATTCCCACTTTGAAATTGCCTGTCTGGATACTTCCATCATATCTGCTAATTCCTCTTGTGTAATATTTCTTTCTTTTCTTATGGTTCTTAAGTTTTCTCCAAAGCTCATTAGAGTGATCCTCCTTTTATTTGATGTAATCATTTTATCAGATTTATATAAATCGTTCTACCAACCTGAATTTGCTTTTTCGCAACTTAAAGTTGCAGCCGTTATTTTAAGCCGTTTCTGACTTTTTCATTATACACAAAAGCAGAGATACAGTCAAGAGCGAAGCTAAAGAAGCTTCGATGTCTGCAGGTCAAACACCGAAGCTTCACTTTTGTCTGTTAGATCTTGTTAAGTTGGGTATCTGATCGATAAAATGGAAATTTTATTTAATGCGTAATTCGTAATGCGTAATGCGTAATTTGAGATACTATTCCATAAAAGAATAATACACCATTTGCACCACAATAATTATGCATTACGAATTACGCATTACGCATTAATTTCGCTTTGTTGCAAATCAACAAAAACATTAGTCGAAATGTGTGGAACTATACAACGTTCAAAAAAACAGTTGCAAAACGGCTTGTTTTTTGTTACAATAAGAATGTATCTTTATGCGGTTTTTTAAACGTTTAAGAGCCGCCGCAAAGGGTCAATTGGAGGGAGAATTATGATAAAAAAGGATAAGATCGGCAGAGTTGTTATCTATGACAGTCAGGACAGAATGCTGCTTGCAACAAAGTCGGTGTATTTCCCGAAGGACTTCTTCCGCATTAAGGACCGCGACCTCGTTATGATCAAGGGCTCGGGGCTTCCTCTTATCCCGAAAGATGAGTATATAGCCGCTGTTTTTGAATATATAAACGGTTTGAGAATGAAATATAAAACCTCTGTGGATCTTTCGACCGAGTATCAGATGAACTTCCATGTCGGTGAAGGGATCGCACTTGAAGAAAGAAGAGCTTCGTTCAAGATCAATGCGGAATTTGATATAAATTCTCCTTTTTATATCCGAAATGATGAGCTTGTCAACTTCGATAAGCCGCTTGACATACATATCTGCAACATCAATCTCGGCGGAGTTTATATGAAGACAAGCTTCGATTTTGAACCGGGAGATCAGCTTATGCTTGAATTTTTCGGCGGAGAGGTCGAGCTTCTGACCGAGGTGCTCCGTGCGCAGACGGTTTTGGGGACGGATGTTGTTGACGGCTACGGCTGCCGCTTCCTCAACATCACCCAGTCACAGGAAGAACGCCTTGCAAGATTTATTTTCGAGATCCAGATCGCGGAAAGAGAAAAGCTGAAACAGCAGCAGAATAAGGGATTTTGATCTATGGCAAAAATAATAGTTGTGACAAATCAGAAGGGCGGAGTCGGAAAAACAACGACCTGCGCCGCATTTACAGGAATATTCCGCAGCAGGGGCAAGAAGGTTCTTGCGATAGATATGGATCCGCAGGGCAATCTCTCGTTCTCGCTCGGAACGGAGGACAGAGGCTACACCATCCACGATGTAATGACGGGTGCCTGCGATATCCGTGATGCGATCAAAACCACGCATATCTGCGATGTGATAACGTCAAATATCCTCCTGTCGGGAAGTGAACTGGAGCTTCCTCCCGAACAGCGTGAGTTTATTTTGAGAGAGATACTTAAAACTGTGCGCGACGAGTACGATTATATTATAATTGATACTCCGCCTGCGCTTTCCGTGCTTACGATAAACGCATATACAGCGGCGGATGATCTTATTATCCCGATGACGCCCGAGATACTTTCGCTTCAAGGAATAGCACAGCTGCGCGAAACTATTCTTGCCGTCAAGAAATACTATAATAAAAAGCTTAATATAAGGGGAATTCTCCTTACAAAATATGTAAGGAACCAGCAGCTTGCGAGTGAAGTTGCCGAAATGGTTGAGATCGTCGCAGAACAGCTCGGAACGGTCGTGCTTGAAAACAAGATATCCGTTTCCGTGGCAGTCGCCGAGGCTCCTGCACATCAGGAGGTAATTACAACCTATTCTCCGAACTGCCGTGCAGCGAGGGACTATGTAAAGGCTTGCGAGGCACTTTATCCCGAGATAATCATACCAAAAAAGAAAAGATAAGGAGGAATTTGTATGGCAGGCAGCGCCGCAGCAAAGACTACGCACAAGACCGAAGCGGTAATGAAGCTTATTACAGGGAAAAGTGTTGCGACTAACCCGATAATTGATAACGAATTCAAGCAGTCTGTCATAGAAATGCACTCAAACAGCAATAAAACTGCGAAAAAAAACGAGCCGAAGCCCAAGCCGCCCGAAGCGACCGAGATATGCGTAAGCTCCGAGCTTATAACCGAGCTTCTGCCGTCTGCGCTGAAAAGGTTCAACTGCTGCAGCTGCGACAGGTGCTTTGCCGAAGCAATGGCAGACGCTCTGGACGCTGTTCCTTACCTTTCGTGCAAGATAAGAACTCCGCAGGATAAGAAAAAAGCAGACGAAATGAAGGCAAAATACACACGCAGCGTTACTAACGAGATGGTAAAGATCGCTATTCGCCGCCGTGCACTTCCAAAGCATTAATACTAATAACCGAGCATATACGGGGAACGTGTATGCTCTTTTTATTTGCTTCCATTCTTATAAATTTTTGTTTATTACAAACAAAAAAATCCGTTAATTTTATCATAATATACAATTTTTGGAAGTGAATTTGTTACATTTGGGGAAAATCCATAGAATTTATTAAAAAAAATTGTTACAGGCGTGGGGGTAAATTTTTCAATATCTCTTGTATTTTTTATTAAAAAGGTTTATACTTATAAAGGAGTACTATACCCTTTTAAGGGGTAATCTGCCATTTTGAAGGATCAGTCCGTTTAATTGACCCGGGAGGTATATAATGGGACTTTTTGATAATAAGATTCAGACTCTTTCCGAGCAGACGCTCGATGCAGCATGGTATAAGCAGCGTGTTATATCGAATAATATCGCAAATGTTTCCACGCCCGATTTTAAAGCGAAGACCGTGGACTTCGGACTTGTGCTCAAAGAAGAGATGTGCAAGTGCAATTACCATACGCCGACGGATAAAGAAAAGGGCAAGGTTTCGCTCAAAGTCACAACGACCTATGAAACCAACACAAATCAGCTTCTCAACGGCAACAATGTCGATATCGAAAAGGAGCAGCTCGATCTTGCCGATGTTCAGTATCAGTACAGCGCTCTTATGGATCAGATGAACAACAACTATGCGATGATCCGCACCGCTATCACAAAGTAACGATAGTTAAGGCTGTTACGGAGGTATAAAATGTCATTTCTGAATTCACTTGATATCGGAGGCGCCGCACTTTCGGTGCAAAGGCTCCGAATGGATGTCATTTCACAGAATATTGCCAATCAGGGCACTTATAATACGGCGGTCGGCGACGATCCATACTGCCGTCAGCTCGTTGTCGTTTCCGAGAAGAAGACCTTCAGCGAAGAAATGGAAAAGTTCAACACCGAGGATGACGGTCCGAAGTACCGCCGCGGCACATATTTCCTTTCACATCGGAATAAATACAAATACGCAGGCTGCACCGTTACCGAGATAATCAATGACGATGCGCCGTTTGTTCCCGTCTACGACCCCGACAATCCGCTTGCGGACGAGGACGGTTATATCTATCAGAGCAACGTTGACAACAGCAAGGAGCAGATGGATCTTCTCGCTGCACAGCGCTGCTATGAAGCGAACGCTTCCGCAATAGCCGCAGTAAAGGCTATGCTCACAAAGGCAATGTCACTTAACGGTAAATAATGAAAGGCAGATAATACTATGTTTATTGTTCCTATTTCAAGCGCTATTTCGCCCGTTCAGTCGGTTTTTGATAAAGAGAACGAGCAGGTAAAGGAAATAACCGAAAGCACTCCGCAGTTCTCCGATGTTTTCAAGGATGTTTTCAATGACGTTCAGGAAACACAGCAGCAGACCAATATCGACGCTGTAAAGATCATGCAGGGCGACATTGACGATCTCCATACTATTTATAATAATATGACAAAGGCTTCGATCGCTGTCGAGACCTTTGTTGCGGTAAAAAATGCCGCAGTTGATGCTTATAATCAGGTTCTCCAGATCACAATGTGATCGGGGCTTTAAGCAGATCAATCTTTTAATTCGGGAAGGAAAAATCATAAATGGATATGAAGGAACAGCTTTCAAAGCTTTCAACTTCGTTCAAGCAGTTCTGGGAAGCCCAGGAGAAAAAACGAAAGATAGCGTACATAGCGATACTTGTTGCGATCGTTCTTATCGCTGTTATCGTTGTTATTATCTTGAATAAAAAAGAATATACCGTTCTTTTTGAGGGACTTGAAGCAAGCGAGGCTTCGGAGATCGTCACGGCGATACAGGATCTCGGCTACGATGTAACGCTCAAAAGCGGCGGCGTTATCATGGTCCCTGCAGGAACGGAAAACGTTCTTACAATGGAAATGGCTATGAAGGGCTATCCGAAGAGCGCACTCAACTACAATCTTTACACAGATAATATAGATATGTTCACGACCTCCTCACAGGAGAGAGAGTATGCGAGGATGATGCTCGAACAACGCCTTGGAGCCATTGTCGGAACCTTCGAGGGCGTTCAGAAAGCTACCGTGACTATATCTATACCCGAGCAGAAGAACACCGTTATCTCATCGCTTCGTCAGGAGCCGACCGCTGCCGTAACGGTATATCTCAACAGCGACTACAAGCTCACGGACAAGCAGATCGTCGGCATCAGAAATACGGTCAGAAACGGTCTTGCAGGTCTTACAGATGAGAATATCAGCATCGTTGACGGATATGGTATCCCACAGATCGAGGGCGAGAATGAGATCGACGTTATCGCTGACGAAACAAGAAAATTTGCGTTCAAGACAAATCTTGAAAATTCGATAAAGAACAAGATCCTCGAGCTTCTTATCCCTATTTACGGCGATGACGGAGTTTCCGCGGCAGTAAATATAGTGCTGAACTTCGACAAAAAGGTTTCCGAGAATACAAACTATTCTCCCGATGGGAACGGAAATACGGGCGTCCTCCAGCACGGCGACGCTTCCGAAGCCTCGGGCGGAACCACCGCTGACGGCGGCGTTATCGGCGTTGAAACCAATGCAGACGATACATATCCTACGGGAACCACGGGCGGAAACGGCGCATGGACGGAAAATTCCGTTTCAAACACATATCTTGTTGACACATACAAGGAGCAGGTCGAAAAGGCAGGCTATACCATTGACGGACTTTCCATTTCGACTGTCATTTATACGGACTACATCTCCGAAGCGCAGAGAATGGATCTTGTGAACCTCGTTGCAAACGCAGGCGGTGTAAATCCCGAGGTTGCACAGGACGTTGTAACCGTTACGAACTTTCCGAAATTCGGTACGGATGTTACATCGGAGACCGCTCCCGTTTATCTCTTCGGACTTACGCTTAATCAGCTTATCGTTGCAGCAGCTATACTTCTCATACTTCTTATCATTATTGTTGTTGTGCTTGTTATCACTTCAAGAAATGCAAAGACCAATAGAGCAAAATTCGAGCAGCAGATACTTGCTTCCGAAGCGCTTGCAGGTGCGGACGGAGAAGAGATCGTCGATACCTTCACAATGAATCTCGACGGTTCAAATCCTGCCGACATTCCGAGTCTTACGGGCGACGGCGAGGACACCAAGGAGGTCGCTATCCGCAGAGAGATCAGCGAATTTGCAAAGAACAGCCCGGAGATCGTGGCGCAGCTGCTTAAAAACTGGATGAAAGACGAAACGGAGGAGTAAGCAATGCCTGATATCCAAGAACTTACAAACCTGCAGAAGGCTGCGATCGTTGTTACTTCGATCGGTGCGGAAAATGCTGCCTACGTTTATAAAAGACTTTCCGATGATGATGTTGAAAAGCTTACATACGAGATATCATGTCTGCCGTACCTTGAGGCAAGCGTTGTGGATGCTACTCTTAACGAATTCTATGAGCTTTGCCTTACCCAGAAGGTAATTTCCGAGGGCGGTGTTGAATACGCAAGAGCAGTTCTTGAAAAGGCTTACGGCGCCGAACAGGCGAGCAAGCTCATGGAGCGTGTTTCCAAGTCGATGCAGACGAAAGCATTCGAGTTCGTCAGAAAATCCGACTACAAGAACCTCCTTGCAATTATCCAGAACGAAAATCCGCAGACTATCGCTCTCGTTCTTTCCTATGTCAAGTCCGAGCAGGCTTCCGCCGTGCTCCAGGAGCTTCCTAAAGAGAAGAGAGTTGAAGTTGTTGAAAGGATCGCAAAGATGGAGTCGGCTTCGCCGGAAACTATCCATTCTATCGAAGAAACGCTCGAAAGAAAGTTTGCAGCAGTCGTTTCTATGGATCTTACCACGGTCGGCGGCGTAAACTTTGTTGCCGATATCCTCAACAAGGTCGACAGAGGAACAGAAAAGCATATCTTCGACGAACTCTCCTCGAAGGATCCTGCTCTTGTTGAAGAGATCAAGAAGAAGATGTTCGTTTTCGAGGATATCCTCGGACTCGACTCTATGTCTATCCAGCGTTTTATCAGAGATGTCGAAGCGAAGGATCTCGCGATCGCCATCAAGGGTTCAAACTCCGAGGTTGCCGCCGCTCTCTACGCAAATATGCCGCAGAGAATGCAGGAGTCCATCCAGCAGGAGATCGAGTATCTGCATAATGTCCGTATGCGTGACGTTGACGAAGCACAGCAGAGGATCGTTGGCATCATAAGACACCTCGAAGAAGAAGGCGAGCTTGTTATCGGCAAGGGCGGAGAGGACGAGATAATTGCTTAAAATATACAAACCCCAGTCGTACAGCTACGGCAATTCCGAGCCTGTCAAAATAGACAATACCGTCATTCTTCCCGGTGATGAAAACGCCGAGCAGGAGCGGCTTTCACGCGAAGAGCTTGAAAAGCAGAAGCAGAGGGAGGCTGCCGAAAAGGAGGCGGAATTCCGTGCCGCTGTTGATCGTCAGGTCGCAGCCGCAGTGGAGGATTATCGGATAAAGACAGAGGCTGCACGAAATGAGATAATCGAAAGAGCAAGGCTTGAAGCAAGAAGCATCGCAGAAGACGCAAAGACAGCGACCGCCGCCGTTATCGAAAAGGCTAACAAGGAGTGCGCTATCTTAAAGGAAAAAGCGAAGGCGGAGGGCTTCAAAGAGGGCTATGACGAGGGCAAAAGGCAGTCGCTTGAAAAATGCAGCAAGTATGTTGATGCGTCTGCACAGCTGCTTTCCGACATAAATTCACGCAAGGACGCATATTTTCTCGATAACGAGGCAGAAATGCGTGAAACGATCTGCGAAATGCTTGAAAAGATCACAGGCGAAGAGCTGAAGGTCAATCCGAAGGTCATTGAGAACATTATCGAAAATGCCGCAAAAAGCTTCCGCAACTCCGATTATATAAAAATTTCGCTTGCGCAGGGCGAGGTTTCGAAGGAGATCAAGACCGACGCAAAGCTTATCAAACAGATAATACCATATATCAAAGATATTGAGATAGAGATCCTTCCCGATGCGGAGGACGGCACTGTCATCCTCGACAACGGCGAAGAGATACTTGACGCTTCCGTTCCGACCCAGCTTGATTTCCTCAAAGAAATATTGAGGAATACAAGAGGAGAGGAATGATCGATATCTATTTTACCGAACCGTTAACTTTGAGCGTTTCGTAAAGTAACCTACAAACTGCCAAAGGTAGGATTCCCTTTAGTCAGAGTGATATAAAGAAGTATCTATCGTTACCGAGCCGCCGACTTTGAGCGTTTCGCAAAGTGACCTGCGAACTGCCCAAGGGGGCTCCCCTTTAGTCAGACTGATATAAAGAAGTATCTATCGTTACCGAGCCGCCGACTTTGAGCATTTCGTAAAGTAACCTGCGAACTGCCCAAGGGGGCTCCCCTTTAGTCAGACTGATATAAAGAAGTATCTATCGTTACCGAGCCGCCGACTTTGAGCGTTTCACAAATTAACCTGCGAACTGCCCAAGGGGGCTCCCCTTAGGAGAAACCCACATGAACTTTACCGCTATCCGTGAGAACGTCAAAAATGCCGATCTTTACAGGCACATGGGAAAAATTGAAAAGATCATCGGCATGACTGTCGAAGCAACGGGGCCCGAATGTAACATCGGCGATGTCTGCCGCATTTTCCGCAAAGGCTCGGACGAGTTCATTTACGGCGAAGCGGTCGGCTTTAACGAGGGAAAGGTCGTTCTGATGCCTTATACCGACATTGACGGCATAGGTCCCGGCTCGATCGTTGACAATACGGGCAGACAGCTTGAAGTAAAGACGGGCGATGCGCTTGTTGGAAGGATCATAAACGCCATAGGCGAGCCGATAGACGGCAAGGGTCCGATAAAAACGACGGATACCTACCCTATCGCAGGTATCCCCGTAAATCCGCTGACAAGACCGAGGATCGACGATATCATCCCGTTCGGGGTAAAGGCTATCGACGGTCTGCTCACGATAGGCAGAGGTCAGCGTATGGGTATCTTTGCAGGCTCGGGCGTCGGTAAATCGACGCTTCTGGGCATGATCGCAAGGGAAGTAGAAGCAGACATCAACGTTATCGCTCTTGTCGGAGAGCGTGGACGAGAGGTGCTTGAATTCATCGAGCGTGACCTCGGGGAAAAGGGTATGGCAAGATCGGTTCTTGTCGTTGCTACATCCGACCAGCCCTCGATGATGAGAAATAAATGTCCGATGACTGCCACGGCTATCGCAGAATACTTCAAGGATCAGGGCAAAAACGTCCTGCTGATGATGGATTCGCTCACACGATATGCAATGGCGCAGCGTGAAATAGGTCTTGCAACGGGCGAAGCGCCTATCGCAAGAGGCTACACGCCGTCAATTTACACAACTATGCCAAAGCTCCTTGAAAGAGCGGGAAACTTCGAAAAAGGCTCAATTACGGGCATATATACCGTCCTTGTAGAAGGCGACGATACCAACGAGCCTATCTCCGACACGGTCAGAGGTATCATTGACGGTCATATCATTCTCTCCCGTAAGGTCGCGGCGAAAAACCACTATCCTGCGATAGAGATACTTGAATCGGTATCAAGACTTATGTCCGAGATCGCCGATAAAAAGCACAAGGACAATGCGGCAAAGCTGCGAAATCTTCTTTCGGTCTACAATGCAAACTACGACCTCGTTTCTATCGGCGCATACAAAAAAGGAACAAATCCTGCGCTCGATGAAGCGATCAAAAAAATAGATAAGATCAACGCATTTTTACAGCAGAAAACGGACGAGGCGTTCTCCTTCGAGGAAACGCTGAAAATGCTCGAGGACGCTGTGAAATGATCGGAGGTAATCATTCTTGAAGCGGTTTGAGTTTTCACTTAACAAGCTTATGGGATATAAAAAACAGGTGCTTGACAGAGAAAAGAACAATCTCGCTCACCTGCGTATGCAGCAGCAGCAGATGCAGGAGGAAAAAGATCAGCTCGAAGCAAAGCTCAAACACTCGGCTGACGAATACCGTGAGCTTTCGGGCAAGGGCATAACCGTTATGCAGATAACGATGTTCAAGAGCTATCACCAGTCCCTGCGTATGCAGATAAAGGAGCTGGAAAATTCAATAGAGGAAATGGAGAAAAAGGTGCAGAAGCAGCTCGGCGTTGTCATTGACGCAACGAAGGAGGTTTCCTCGCTTGAAAAGCTTGAAGAAAAACAGCTTGAAGAGTACAAGTTCAAGGTTCGGAAAGCGGAAGAACAGTTCATTTCCGAATATGTTATGAACAGTACTTATAAATAAATTATTCTTCACTTGAAAGGAGGTGAAAATTATGGATATAAGCGGCATACTCAATATCGGCACGGATATTATCGATCCCGGCTTCGGTATGGCAGACAGCGGCTCGGCTTCGGATATAAGCTTCAACGATATCCTCGGCTCGGCGATCACGGCAGAAACTCCCGTAACGGATGTTCCGCAGGAGATCGACATTGAAGAGGATACGGCAGATGACAGCACCTTCTCGCAGCTCGTTTCGGAGCTTGCGCAGGATGTTTCCAAAGCGGATAAAAGCGTTATCGACGCAGCGATAAAAATGATGCTCTCGGCCGGAAATGCGGCTGAAAGATTCATGTATGGCAGCTCGGACAGCGCTTTGCAGAACGATGAGGAAAAAAGCACCGATGTTATCACGATTCTTTCCGATATGATAAAGCTCGTAAATTCACAGGGCGGCGACGAAAATGTTTCGGAAGAAGAAACGGGACTTTCACTTACGCTCGGAGATATTGCTTCATTGCTCAAAAAGGGACTTTCCGAAGGAATGACAGCAGAAGAGCTTTCGGATGAGATGAAAAGGCTTGTGCAGAATGATGATACCGACCTTTCGGCTCTTGCAAACGCAGCGGTTTCGATGATGGAAATGATGCCTGTCAGCATTGAGCCCGAGATCCCCGATGAACTGCAGTTTGGATCGGCAGCAAAAGCGGCTTCGGTGACGGAAGTTCTTTCCTCCGACGCACCGCCGGCACAGAAGGCGGAAACGATCGTATCTATCTTTGAGAATAAGACGGAGCTTAACGATCTGCCTTCCTTTGAAAGCTTTTACGATTCTTTGAAGCTCGCATTTTCCGGCAAGACCGATGCAGAAATGCCTGATGCTTCCTTTGCGGCGATACGCAAGACGGCGGCATTTGCAAGGATCAATGATGTTTCGGCGCAGATAAGAGTTATTACAGGCTCGGACGATGAAAGCGTTGTACAGACAGCGGCAATTGCGGCGGTCAATAACGTTCTTGCGGATATCATTCCCGATGCGGAGATACCGTCAGACCCTGTTGAGGTCTACAAGGAGCTTGCAGACTTTGCGGTAAGACAGATAACGCAGAGCATAAGCGAAAATGTTCAGAACGATCCGATACATGAGCTTGTAGTCGTACTCAAGCCTGAAAATCTCGGTGAAGTCGCAGTTAAGGTGACGACCGATACATCGGGTGCGGTTTCGATAGTTCTTGCAGCTTCAAACGAAGAGGTCGGCAGGGCGCTTGCAGCTAACTCGGCGGCACTTTCGGAAAGCTTTGCAAAGCAGAACATCAGCGTTGAAAATATCAATGTTGTTGCACCGTCGGAAGCAGCTTCCTATATGGGACTTGACTTCTCGAACCGTGGCTTTGACCGCAGGAACGGCGACGCTTCACAGAGCGGAAATACGAACAACAGCCGTGTTTCCGGCATTTCAACAGCTGAGGACGAAGCGGAAAGCGGCGTTACAGCGGCAAGAAAACTTTTAAAGGAGGCAAAATTATGGCTAACAGCTTAGGAAACCTTTCTATCGAATCAACGGGCGGTGCTTATTCAAAGTACAGCAACAAGGTCGTTGATACGACAAAGGGCGACGAAGCTAATTCCTACATGGACTTCGACAGCTACTTAAAGGTACTCGCTGCGCAGATGTCCAATCAGGATTTCAACGATCCGATGAGTGATTCCGAAATGCTCCAGCAGATGTCTTCCTATTCAATGCTCGAAGGCATCAAGAATATGACCTCACAGTCCAACATCAGCTATGCGACAAACCTTGTCGGAAAGGCTGTTACGGTAAATGACGGTTATGATTACGATACGGGCATTGTTGAATCGGTAGTTGTTACGGACGGCACACCTTATCTTGTTGTAAACGGCGGCAAGTATGAAGTTTCGACCGTTTCAAATGTTACATCCGCCGACATTTACAATCTTCTCTCAAGGCTCATCGACCAGGAAGTAAATATCCACGGTGCGACCGAGGACGAGATAGTTGCAAGCGGCAAGGTAACGAATGTTCTTATGCTTGACGGCAATGCTTATGTTATTGT
This sequence comes from Oscillospiraceae bacterium, assembly GCA_051881815.1. Taxonomy (GTDB): domain Bacteria; phylum Bacillota; class Clostridia; order Oscillospirales; family Ruminococcaceae; genus UMGS363. The sequence continues at coordinate 105,406 of JBJEQP010000041.1, forward strand.
TGACGGCAAGGAAAAATATCCGCTCAAGGATGTTTCGCTCAAAAGAGCAGAGGGCTCCGAGGAAGGCGGCGAGGGAGATACTTCCGAAAATGGCACGGAAAACTCCGAAAGCACATCGGACAACACGACGATCACAGATACAGCCGTTCCCGGTTCGGAGGCAATGTCCAGCTATATAACACAGTCGGACGCTTTGTTCAGCGAGCTTATGAGCACCATTGATTCTATCAGCGGCAATGAAACACAGACCGCCAGCGTTATCAACAACCTTAAACCCAATCTTGACGGCTATGAAACCGTAACGGTAACAAAGCTTGATATCCCGAACTATGCGGCAGCATTCATTGCACAGTATGAGGATCTTCAGGAGCTTATCGCTCCGAGCAGCGTACTTGCAAATGACAGCGATGTTATTTCAACAAATATGATCTCCGATGGGGAGAGCTCCGGCAAGGAAAACTCGGATATCAGCACTCTTATCGCAAACAGTACTTCTTCCGAGTCTCCCGCAGTTTCCACTTCAAAAAGAACCTTAACAATAGGTCAGAATGATACTCAGCTCACGACATCCAACCTTTATTCTTTGGCAAGAACATCAAGAACGGGTAATCTTACTCCGACGCTTACAAACGACCAGGTTTACAATCTGATCACATCGGGCGACTACACAGCAAGATACAATCAGAAATACGGTCTTGAGTTGTATTCCGATTCAAAGCCGGGTATTTCTACTTCCGACTGCGTTCCGCACAGGATCTATGCAGACGAGTACCCCGAAGAAGCAGCACTTGCCGACGCTATCGGAACAAGAATGTATGATATCCGATTCATCCACAACACAGCTATCACCACAAGGGTCGATACTTCAAGAGTTATCGGTACAACGATCAGCGGCAGAGAGATCTGTGAAATAGGCTTCTGCGGCATAGGCAGACTCGGCGAAGTTGTTACCTTCAAGGATGGAAAGCAGCGTGTTGAGATCATGTTCGACAACGGTCATTCGGCTTGGCTTGAAACATCGGGCAAATACACCATTGAAGAGATAATCAATCAGCAGGTCGGAGATGATGTTACACCGTTTGAAGTTGCATTGGCTTCTTACGCAAAGTCTGCTTCGGCACAGAGATTTGAAAATCTCAGGCAGAATCTTACTTCAATGGGAGTAAATGTTGTCGGCTAAACGAAAGGACGGTGCTTCGGGTTGCTTATCAGCGAACTGATGCAGTCGAGAGGCATTGCGCCGGTCACTACGGGCAGAGTCGGCGGATTTACCCCTCCGAAGACCTCGGCTGAAGACGGCGGATTTGCAAGGGAACTGCAAAATCAGCTTGACGAAAAAAAACGCACCGAGCAGAACGGACAAAGCGGAGTTGTCTTTTCCAAGCACGCTCTTGAGAGGATCTCCGAACGGCAGATAGATATTGAAAACGGCGATACTCTTGAACGGCTCAATAAGGCTGTTGAGCTTGCAGGCGAAAAAGGCTCGAATGACGCACTTGTTATGATAGGCTCAAATGCTTTTATCGTCAGCATAAAAAACAACAAGGTCATAACGACCCTTTCTGCAGATGATATGCAGGGAAACATTTTTACGAATATTGATTCAACTGTTATAATGTAAACAAACAGCTGCGTGTTTACAACGATCGGACCTGACGGAGATCGTTACTGCACCCTGACCGACTTGACGGGTGCAGCGCGTGGCACAAAGAGCTTTAAGGAGTGTTATAAAATGGTTAGATCTCTTTATTCAGGCGTTTCGGGACTTACCTCCCACCAGACAAAAATGGACGTTATCGGTAACAATATCGCAAACGTCAATACTTACGGCTTCAAATCCTCGAGAGCTTCCTTCAGCGATGTTTTCTACCAGTCGGTAAAGACCGCAGCTGCAGGTACCGAGAGCTTTGCAGGTAATAACCCCTCGACCGTTGGTTACGGTACGCAGGTAGCTTCTATCGACAGAGATATGTCGCAGTCCTCGTTCCAGTCCACCAACAGAACTCTCGACCTTGCGATCAGCGGCGACGGTTTCTTCGCAACGGGCGCATTCTCTTCGGGCGCAGACGGCGGTGCTCCCGATATCACCGCTTCCCCCGATTCTATCACATACACAAGAAACGGTAACTTCGGCATCGACAGCGCAGGTAATCTCGTTTCCAACAACAACAGATTTATTCTCGGTACAAGAAACACCGAAGAAGGACTTCTCAAAAACAGTGATCTGAGCGCACAGGAGCTTCTCAAGACAAAGCTTGAGGACAACAACGGCGACAATCAGATCAATTCCACCGACTACACCTACGGCAATACGATCAACGTAAACGACCTTATCGCAGACGCTTACGGCATCTATACCGATGAGAACACAGGCTATCTTTACACGAACAGAAAGCCTGAAGCAGTAGTCAAGGACGGCAAGGTAGTCGGCTTCAAGCAGGGCGAGATCGACAGAGATCCTACAACAGGCGAAGAAAACTATTACCTCTGCGACCTCAAGGGCAACTATGTTACCTTTGACGACAAGACCGATCTTGCATTCTTCAAGTACACTATGGCTGATCCTGCAGATCCTGCCAGCACAGCAAGTATATCTGCATATAACATGGTAGATAACGGCGGCGTTTGGACTGCTACGGCATACACTATCGTTAATCAGCCAGATCCCAATAATCCGCTCGGCGTTGACGATCTCGGCGTAACAGGCAAGTTCACATACGCTGACCTTGCAGCCTTCACTATCGGCTCGGACGGCGTTATCACGACCACCTACAACAATACGCTCAAGGCTATCGCGCGTATTGAGATAACTGTTTTCGACAACCCCGAGGGTCTTATTGAAAACGGCGATACAAGCTTCACCGAAACTGCAGCTTCCGGCTCGGGCAAGGTAAGAAAAGCAGGCGAACAGGGCGCAGGCACTATCGCTTCCAACAAGCTCGAAATGTCCAACGTAAACCTTGCACAGGAATTCTCCGATATGATCGTTACACAGAGAGGCTTCCAGGCTAACGCAAGAATTATCACGACATCCGACTCGATGCTTGAAGAACTCGTAAACCTCAAGAGATAAGCGGGGAAGCCCCGCGGCAGGTTCGCGCCACGCTTCGTTTCGCCGAGGTGTGCATAATAAACTGTTTTTGCGGATCGGCTGTATTCTGCTCAATAATGTTTTATCCTTCGGTCGGCAGCTCTGTTCGGCGGAGCTGCCATTCCGTGGGAGATGAAGGTGAAAAAGTAATGATACTGGTAACAAGGCTAAACGGAACGCCGCTCATGCTCAATGAGGAATTCATTGAAGCGGCAGAGGAAACTCCCGATACAGTTGTCACAATGATGAACGGTCATCGCTATATACTCAAAGAAAAGCTTGACGAAATTATTGAAAAAATGTTTGAATTCCGCCGAAACTGCGGTAAAGAGCAATGAAAGATCCGGGTTTTAACTCGTTAAACATATAGAAAAATCAAGGAGGATATCTACCAAATGAATATTTCAGGTATTATCGGTTTGGTTCTGGCTATTGGACTTATAGTTTTCGGAATCCTGCAGGGAGGAAGTATGCTTAACTTCTGGGATCCGTCTTCGGTGCTTATCGTTCTGGGCGGTACTGTCGGTGCGCTTATTTTTACATATCCTGCTTCGGTTCTCAAAAACGTAGGCAAGATGCTCAAAATTGCATTTATGCCGAAAAAATATGACCCCGAGGAATACATCGCACAGATGGTCGAGCATTGTAAAACTGCCCGTATGAAGGGTATACTTGCACTTGAAGAAAGTGCAAACGCCTGCACCGACCCGTTCATGAAGTCAGCGCTCATGCTCATAGTTGACGCTAATGAATCGGACAAGATAAAGTCCATGCTCGATGACTCGATCGACTTTATGTGCGAACGTCACGAAAGCAACTTCGCTTTGTGGGTAAAGGGTTCAGCCGTTGCCCCTGCGATGGGAATGGTTGGTACGCTCGTTGGTCTTATCAATATGCTCAAGGGAATGGACGTTACAAGCTCCGATTCGGCTGCAACGCTCGGTCTTTCGATGTCCACCGCCCTTATCACAACGTTCTACGGCTGTATTGTTGCCCATATTTTCTGCGGACCTATAGGAAACCTCTGCAAATATAACCATAATCAGGAAATTCTCTGTTTACAGATAATAGAAGAGGGAACGCTCGCTATCGCAGCAGGCGCTAACCCGAGATACGTTGAAGAAAAGCTCAGAATGATGCTCCCTGCGACTGCAAAACCGAAGGCAGGAAAAGGCGCGTCGGCAGAATAAAGCCTGATTTGTCATTTTCTGTAAAAAACGTTCGAAGGAAATTTTGAAAAATTCTATTTTTTTTACAAAAAACTATGGCAATTTGTTAAGAAATGTGGTATAATAATTTGAAGTCTATAATTCAGATGCTTTATTACCGATTTTCTGACTACGAATTGTTATATATGTCTGTTTTTATACTGTGAGGTGATTTTTGTGGCTCGAAAGCGCGGCGGCGGTGGAGAAGAAGAAGGCGGAAGCTGGATGGATACCTATGGTGACATGGTAACGCTGCTTTTAACGTTCTTCGTTCTGCTGTTCTCAATGTCATCTATGGATACAAGCAAGTGGCAGTATATCGCCGAGGCTTTCTCAAAAGGAAAGATCTCCGATACTGATATCCGTGTAGTCGGCGAGCCCGACCCGAACAACGATCCTACGGCTGTATATGACGATACGATCCCCGAAGTGCCCGAAGAGGAAACTCAGATCATTGATTTTGAGGATTTCTTTATGTACCTCAAAGAGGTCATCGTTTCAAACGACCTTTCCGACAGCGTTAGTGTTGAAATGTCCGACACGGGCGTTTATATGCGATTCAGAGATAACATTTTCTTCGCAGGCGACAGTGATGTCCTGCTTGATGAAGGTAAATTTATCCTTGATATAATTTCAGACGGAATACGTTCGATAAACGAGCTTGTCTATGCCATAAAGGTCAGCGGTCATACTGCGGCGAGTGCTTCTTCAAGCGTCAATGAATGGGATCTTTCCTCGGGAAGAGCCAATTCAGTTATCAATTACATGATTAGCCTTGACGCCTGCGATTCGGACAAGTTCTCGTCTGCAGGATACGGCAAGAACCGTCCGCTTGAGGATAACTCCACCGAAGAGGGCAGACGGCAGAATCGCCGTGTTGAGATAGTATTCATCCGCAATGATATGGATTTCACGAATCCCGATGTTCTCAATGAGCTTCTCCAGCTTGAATTCGGCACGAATTTTGTTCTTCCGTCAGGATCGGAAGGTTCATCCATGCTTGACGCAGATACTGCTGCAGAAGCGGATGAAACTATTACTCCTGCCGATACGGAAAGAAACGACCCCGACAGGAATTATGCTTCCAAAGAGGACGCTATCAACGAAATGAAGGAAAGCAAGGCTGCCCTACCGGCGGCAGAATGATATACCTACAAACTACAGATCGGTTTTTCCGTCTGTCAGAAAGGAATGATCCGAATATATGGCTGACATACTGTCGCAAAGCCAGATAGACGCTCTTCTGAACAGCTTTTCCGAAGAGGGCGCCAAGGCTTTGGACGAGATCGAGGAGCAGTCAAACGAGAAAAAAGTCAAGACATACGACTTTAAAATGCCGAAGAAGTTCACAAAGGAACAGCTCAAAACGATCGACGGCATTTTTGAAAACTATTCCCGTGTTCTTTCCTCATATCTGACCGGTCTGCTTCGCGTTTACTGCAAGGTGGAGGTCATTCAGACAGAAGAACAGCTCTATTATGAGTTCAATAACGCTCTCCCCGACTATGTTATGATGTCTATGGTCAATATGGGGATCATGGACGATGATGTACTTGAAACAAGCTGTATAATCCAGCTTTCCAACCCTATCAGCTACACGATGATGGACAGACTCATGGGCGGTGCAGGCACCTATACCGACCAGTCGAGGGACTTCACCGAGATCGAAGTCGAGCTTCTGACGACCGTGCTCAAGCGCATGGCGTCGCTGCTCAAGGAACCTTGGGGAAGCTACATAGATGTTAATCCGTCGCTTACCTCGGTCGAAACAAACTCCAGAGTCGTTCAGCCGTTCTCACCCGATGAAGTCGTGATAATCGTAATGCTTGAGGTCGAGATCAAGGACGTTAAGAATACTATTTCGATATGTATTCCTGCAATGGGTCTTGAATCAATAATGGCAAAGTTCGGCGATAAGTGGTCAAGAGGAACCAAGAAGCTTGATCCGAAGCGTGAGAATGAGAGAAAGCTCTCGCTTATGGATGCGATAAAGGATTCCGACCTTAATATCGATGCCATTCTTTGCGAAACAACACTTGATCTGTATGATGTTCTTACCCTCCAGGTGGGCGATGTCATTCCGCTCAATGTGCCGATCGACAGCAATATTACCGTTAAGATCGGAAATAATCTCTGGTTTGACGGCAAGCTTGGCATTAAAAACAACAAGAAAGCCGTTAAAATCGATAATATATATAAAGAATTGAGGTAAGAGCAATAATGAGTGATGAAAAACTTGTTGACGGATTCGGCGAAGTCGAGAAAGACGCCATCGGTGAAATAATGAACATCACTATGGGTTCGGCTGCCACTGCCGTATCCAATCTCCTATCGGCTAAGGTTTGGATCACCACTCCGACAGTTAACGTCATAAGCGCCAGTGAACTCTCTTTTCCTGAACTTGAGCCTTGTATTATGGTCAGGATCAAATATGTGCAGGGTGTTTCGGGACAGAATGTTCTTGTTCTCAAGCAGAATGACGTCCAGCTGATCCTTAATCAGCTCATGGGTCTGCCGCTTGAAGTAACGGATGATTTTAAATTCGATGAGATGAATATATCCGCTGTCTGCGAAGTCATGAATCAGATGATGGGCGCAGCCGCAACGGCTCTTTCGGAAATAATTGATACAACTGTCGATATTTCGACCCCCGAGGCCATCGTTGAAGACAATCGAAAGCTTATAGCCGATCTCTATGAGGTCAACGGAGATGAAAATGTAGTAAGCATCAAATTCAACCTTACTATTGACGGAGTTATCAATTCCGAGTTTATTTCCATACTTACGATAAACCTTGCTAAGGAAATGGCTGAAAAGATGATGGCAGGCTACAGTTCAGCTGCCGATGAAGCACTTACCGCCGCACCCGTGCAGGAGAATACTCCGACAGAGTCTTCATCGGGAGGTGCAACGCTTTCACAGGCAGAGATAGAAGCACTGCTGGGCGGAGGAGTTACGGAAAGTACATCTGCTCCGACACCGCAGCCGACGCCTACACCACAGCCTGCTCCGACACCGCAGCCTGCTCCGAATCCGATGCAGCAGGGTATGCCGCAGCAGCCGATGCCGCAGATGCAGGGTATGCCGCCATACGGCTACGATCCGAATATGCAGCAGTATGGTATGTACGGTCAGATGCCGCAGGGTCAGCCGATGCCGAATATGTATCCGCAGCAGCCTTACGGATATCCGCAGCAGCCGCAGATGAATATCCAGCCCGTTCAGCTCCAGAGCTTTGCTACATATAATAACGCATCACTTAATAAGGAGCAGAACGATAATCTCAAGCTGCTCATGGGTGTTCCCCTCAACGTAAGCGTTGAGATCGGTTCAACCTCCAAAAAGGTCAAGGAGATACTTGAGTTTACACAAGGTACGATCATCGAGCTTGAAAGACAGGCCGGTGCCCCCGTTGACATCATCGTTAACGGAAACCTTATAGCAAAGGGAGATGTCGTTGTTATCGATGATAACTTTGCTGTCAGAATAACTGAGATAATCAGATCAAAATTCTTGGATAATTTAGGTAAGGAGTAATTAATTATGGATAAGAAGATCATGCTTGTAGACGACGCCGCTTTCATGAGAATGATGATTAAGGATGCGCTCACAAAGAACGGATACACAAATATCATCGAAGCCGCTGACGGTGAGATCGCCTGCACAAAATATGCTGCAGAGCATCCCGATCTCGTTATCATGGATATCACAATGCCTAACAAGACAGGCATCGAAGCTCTCAAGGACATCAAGGCAAGCGATCCTGCCGCAAAGGTTGTAATGTGTTCTGCTATGGGTCAGGAGGCAATGGTAGTTGAAGCTATCAAGCTCGGCGCTCTCGACTTTATCGTAAAGCCTTTCAAGCCCGACAGAATCCTCCAGACAGTTCAGAAGGTACTGGGTTAAGAGAGGGCGGCAATAGTGCCTGAATTATTAATGGTGATCTGCTCCCTTTTGGGAGTGATCGGTCTGATCTTCCTTGTTTATTACGGAACAAGATGGCTCAACAAAAAGTTCCGCAGTACAGGCTGGAACGGCCTTGAACGGGGAATAAAAATAATTGACTGTATCGGTATAGCGCAGGATAAGCAGCTTATGGTCGTTAAAGTCGGCAAAAAGGGTATGCTTCTCGGCGTTGCGCCGAACAGTATTTCCAAGCTCTGCGATATTGATGACGATGATATCAGCGATATGCAGAGGGAAACGGAGGAAAAGTCTTCTGTTTCTTTCTCGGAGAGCTTAAAAAACGCTTTTTTCAAGAATAACAATGCGGATAACGGTTCGGTTCAGGAGGACGGTAAGGAAAATAATGAAAAAAATGATCTCTGACGCCGCTGCTGTCTTCGCAAAGGCTTCTTTTCCGGTGACCGTCTTTATTGCGATGGCAGCGGCGCTTATGGCAGCGCTGCTGTTTGTTCCGGTTGACGTTCACGCCGAGGATGGAGTGACTTCCGTGACGGAGATCTCTATTGTAACAGAGATCCCGAACGTTGAAACCTCCGTCCCACAGCAGACGCAGCCGCTCCAGAACCCCGAAACGCAGGTTCAGGAGCAGCAGGATGATGAGCTTCCTTATGAAAAACCGGCAACGGACGATGAAGCGCAAAATCTGCTTGATCTGCTTGACATAAATAATTCCAGCACAGTTGACCTCATTCTCCTGATAACGATATTGTCGCTTGCGCCGTCTATACTTGTGATGCTTACCTGCTTCACGAGAATAATCATCACATTCTCGCTGCTGCGAAATGCGATGGGCGTTCAGCAGACTCCTCCGAATCAGGTGATGATAGGTCTTGCGTTGTTTTTAACGATGTTTATAATGAAACCCGTTTTGTCCGAGATGAACGAGGTTGCGTATGTGCCGTACAAAAACGGAGAATATACGATCACCGAGGCTGCAGAAGCCGCTTCCGTTCCGCTCAAAACGTGGATGCTGAAAAACACCTCCAATGAGTCGATGAATTTCTTCCTTGAGCTTTCCGACACGGAGATCGAAGCCGAAACGGAAGAAGCTTTTATCGAGGAGGTCAGCTTTGTGACCGTTGTACCTGCATTCATCCTCAGTGAAATAAAGATCGGCTTCCAGATCGGCTTCCTTATCTACATACCGTTCCTGATAGTCGATATAGTTGTTTCAACACTGCTGATGTCAATGGGTATGATGATGCTTCCGCCGACAACGATCTCGATACCTTTCAAGATACTGCTTTTCGTGCTTGTGGACGGATGGTCGCTGCTTACGGCATCGCTTGTGAACGGATTCAATCCGCTCGGAACATAGTCGGAGGCGGGATATGACACAGGATCTTGTTTTACAGATCTTCCGTGAAGCGCTGCTGCTAAGCATAAAGCTCGGCGGTCCGCTGCTCCTTGTGAGTATGGTGGTGGGTCTTGTTATTTCGATACTCCAGGCGGCTACGCAGGTGCATGAGCAGACGCTCTCGTTTGTGCCGAAGCTGCTTGTTATAGCTGTTATGCTGCTGCTGATGGCTCCGTTCATGATGAACGCGATGAACGATTTTTTTTACGAGATCTTCGATATCATCGCAAAGGTCAGCAGCCAGACTGTTTTATAAAAACGGGAGGGCAGAATGGACTTTTACAGCCTCCTGTTCGATAATTTTGAAACCAATCTCCTGATATTTTCAAGAGTTCTGGGCATTTTTGCTTTCAATCCGATACTTTCCCGAAGGAATATTCCGCAGATAGTCAAGGTTGTCACCTGCATACTTATAGCGATGATAGTTATAAATGTGCGGCAGCCCGAGCCTGTTGATACGGGAGAGGTGTTAGGCGTTTACCTTGCAATGCTGCTGAAAGAGGGCTTTGTGGGTGTTGTCATCGGGTTTATCACCGATATGTTTTTCTACAGCGTCCAGATGAGCGGCGAAATAATGGATATGCAGGCAGGTCTTGGTATGGCAAAGGTCTTTGACCCGGGCACGAACCTGCAGATGTCGATCATGGGCTCGTTTGTCAGCTTTATGATGTATCTCTATTTTTTCGTAACAAACGCTCACATGACATATATCGAGCTTTTTGTCAAGTCATTCGATCTGATACCGCTCGGGTTCGAGGGCGTAAACCCCGATCTCGGGATAACGATAGTCGAGTATTTCAGCGTTGTGCTTACGCTTGTGCTGAAAATTGCGATGCCGCTGATGGTTTCGCAGACGATACTTCAGTTCTGCATCGGCGTTCTGATGAAATCTGTTCCGCAGATACAGATAATGGTCATAAATATTCAGATAAAGGTAGGCTTCGGCTTCCTTATACTGTTCATTCTGGCTGTTCCGCTGTCTGATTTTATCGAAAGATTCATGGATATCTGGCTTGAAACGATCGAGGGCGTTCTTCCCCTCATTCCTGCTCTATAATACTAATCCCTCTTTAAAGTGTAGACAAAAAATCCGCGCAAAATCCATATATGCGAGATTTCGCTTGATTTTTTGTACACTTTATAATCGGGGATTAGTATAAGTGTTCATTTGGGGAGGGAGAATAAATGGCCGAAAGCGCAGGCGAGAAAACCGAAAAGGCGACCGAACATAAACGGCGTGAGGAGCGTAAAAAGGGCAACGTCATGCAGAGCAAGGACGTTGTTACAGCCGCTTTCATCGTCATTATATTCTCGCTGTTAAAAGTACTTATGAAAACGATGATCGCAGTCTGCGAAAGGTCGTTCGACTACTGGTTCAGCCTTGCAGGCAGCGGCATGGAAGAAAACCGTATTGACGGTATGCCGATCTATTCAAAGCTTCTGATCGAGATAGGAAAGGTTCTGCTTATATGCGCAGGACCGACCCTTGTCGCAGCCGTTCTCGTTACCGTAATTGCAACCGGAGTCCAGACAAAGTTCATCTTTTCAAAGGAATCAATAAAATTTAAGTTCGACAAGCTCAATCCGATAAACGGCATAAAGAAAATGTTCTCGATAAGCTCTCTTTTTGAGCTTGCAAAGTCTATATTGAAGCTTGTCATACTTGCCGTGATAGTTTACGGCGAAGTAAAAAAACGTATCCCCGAGTTTGCAAAGCTTTTTGATATGGAGATAGCAAGCTCGATGATGTATATGCTTGATACGATATTTTCGATCGTTATCAAGGTCGCAGCCGTTTTTGTCGGCGTTGCGGCGATCGACGTCCTTTTCCAGTATTTCAAGTTTGAAAAGGATATGCGAATGACCAAGCAGGAGGTCAAGGAGGAGTACAAAAACCTCGAAGGCGATCCGCAGGTCAAGGGCAAGCGCCGTCAGATACAGCGCCAGATGGCGATGAGCAGAATGATGGATTCCGTTCCCGATTCGGACGTTATCATAAGAAACCCTACGCATTTCGCCATTGCCGTCAAGTATGACAAGGACAAAAACAATGCGCCTGTCGTGCTTGCAAAGGGCGCAGATAATCTTGCGATGAAGATCGTGAGCATTGCCGAAAAGCACGATATCGTCATGGTGGAAAACAAGCCGCTCGCACGAGGTCTTTATGATGCGGTCGAAGTCGGTAAGGAGATACCGCCGGAGTTTTACCGTGCTGTTGCGGAGGTTCTTTCCTTCGTATATAAGCTTCAGGGCAAAATGCCCGAATAAAGTGCAGATACGATCTGCAAAAAGCAGATCTTCCTATATTTCAGAAAGGCAGAGTGTTGCAGGACCGTGAAAAAGTATCTTGATAACGTTGTAACGATATTTGTAATACTCGCCGTTTTCCTTCTTCTTATTCCGCTGCCGACATGGCTGCTGGATATGCTGTTCGTTGTAAATATTGCATTGTCGCTGACGATACTGCTTATTACAATGTACATAAAAGAGCCGCTCGAATTTGCGATATTTCCGTCGCTGCTGCTCATTACGACCATTTTCCGACTTGGTCTTAACATATCATCGACAAGACTTATCCTTTCAAATCAGGGTAATGCAGGACATATCGTTTCGGCGTTCGGCTCGTTCGTTATGAAGGGCAACCCTGTTATCGGATTTATCGTATTCATACTTATAACGGTCGTTCAGATGCTCGTTGTAACGAAGGGTGCGGAGCGAGTTGCCGAAGTAACCGCAAGATTTACACTCGACGCTATGCCGGGTAAGCAGATGGCTATTGACGCCGACCTTAATTCGGGAACTATCAATGAGACCGAGGCGAAGCTGCGCCGTGAAAAGATACAGCGTGAGTCCGATTTCTTCGGCGCAATGGACGGTGCTTCCAAGTTCATCAAGGGTGATGCAACGTTTTCCATCGTTGCCGCGATCGTAAACCTCCTCGGCGGTGCAGTTATGGGTCTTGTGTACAACGGGATGGCATTCAGCGATGTCCTCACGACCTACAGTATGGCTACCGTTGGTGACGGACTTTGCTCGCAGGTGCCTTCGCTGCTCATTTCAACAGCAATGGGTATGATCGTTACACGTTCCGCTTCAAAGGAGAACCTTGCGGTCGATGTAAAGAACCAGTTCGCAGCACAGCCTGTCGTTCTGATGATCTCGGGTGCGATAATGCTCCTGCTGATGCTGATCCCGGGATTCCCGAAGGTGCAGCTTGTAGTTCTCGGCTCGGGACTGCTTGCGCTCGGCTTTGTTTTAAGACGGAACAACGAAAAGCTGGCTCTTGAACAGGGTGCAGAGCAGAGTGAGATCAACGCAAACAAGGAAGCTCTCTCCGAAATGGAGTATTATAAAGATATTGACAACGTTTATAAGCTGCTTGAAGTTGAGCCTATCGAAATGGAGTTCGGTTACAGCCTTATCCCACTTGCAGACGAGGCTTCGGGCGGAACGCTTATCGAACGTGTTGTTATATTCCGCAAACAGTTCGCAATGGATATGGGTATGGTCTTCCCGTCGGTCAGAATGAGGGATAACCAGCATATAAACCCGAACCAGTATGTTATAAAGATAAAGGGGGAGATAGTCGCACAGGCGGAAGTGCTTGTCGATCACTATCTTGCGCTCGACAGCGGCGGTGTTTCGCATGAAGTCGACGGTATCGACACGATCGAGCCTGCCTTCAATATCCCCGCAAAGTGGATAAACGAGCAGAACAAGCTCCGTGCCGAGGTCGCAGGATATACGCTCATCGACCCGACCTCCGTTATCATAACGCATCTTTCCGAAGTCATCAAGGCTCACGCTTTTGAGCTTCTTTCCCGTCAGGATGTAAAGACGATGCTCGATAAGCTCAAGCAGACAAATCCTGCCGTCGTTGATGACATAGTTCCGAATATCGTTTCGGCGGCTTATCTGCAGAAGGTGCTTTGCCTGCTGCTCAAAGAGGGCGTTCCGATACGAGATCTCCAGACGATACTTGAAACGATCGCCGATAATCAGCACACAATGAAGGATGTTGATATCACCACCGAATACGTCCGTCAGGCACTCAAGCGAACCATAACAAGACGCTTCGCAGACGGCGGACAGATCAGAGTTCTTACCCTCGATACCGAAACGGAGAACAAGATCATCGCCTCGGTAAAGAAGTCCGATCAGGGCTCCTACCTTGCAATGGATCCGCAGACGATACAGCTTCTCATTGCTTCGCTCAACGAGCAGATCGACAAGGTAAAGGATATCATCCCGATGCCGATCGTCCTTACATCGCCGATCGTAAGAATTTATTTTAAAAAGCTTGTTGACCAGTTTATCCCGAATATAACCGTTCTTTCTTATAGTGAGATCGACAATTCTGTACAGATACAGGCAGTCGGCAACGTTGCAATTGCTGATACAGCCGGCGTGTGAAAGGAGTTGAGCATTGATGTCCGAAAAATACGAAGCGGAAAAGCTTTCATCGGAAGAAAAATCCGAGCTTCTCCGCAGGTATAAGACAACGGGCGACAAGGCTCTGCGAAATCAGGTCGTTCTTTCCTATATGAATATCGTCCGCTATGCGGCAGTTTCCACAAGGAATATGTATGCGAAATTTGCCGACAGCGAGGATATTATAAATGAAGCTACTATTGCGCTCATGTCTGCGATAGACAGCTTCAGCTTCGACAAAAACGTTAAATTTGAAACATACGCTTCCATCCGTGTCAGAGGTGCGGTCATTGACTATATCAGACGGCAGGACATCGTTCCCCGTAATGTCCGCAAATTCGCCAAGGAATATGATAACGCATATTCCGAGCTTTTCTCGGAGCTTAACCGTGAGCCGACAGACGAGGAGATGGCACAGCGGCTCGGACTTTCACTGGCAAAGTTTGAAAGCTATACTGCAAAAGCAGCTTCGGCGCAGACGCTTTCCTTTGAAGAGCTTGTCACAAACACAGGCTTCGACATTGCCGATGAAGCGTCCGATGACGGAGTGTGGGCGCCCGAAGCTTCCGTTCACCATGAAGAAAAGCTTCGTTATCTTGCAAAGGCTATCTCCGAGCTTTCCGAAAAGGAAAGGCTTGTTATAACGCTTTATTACTATGAAAAGCTCAAATTTTCCGATATCGGAGCCGTTCTTGACGTTTCGGAATCGAGAGTATGCCAGATACATTCAAAGGCAGTTATGAAAATGAAAAGATCTTTGTCCGAATATATGGATAACAGCGATAATAAATAGGAAAGGAAGGATAAATATGCTCAGAGGCTACTATACCGCCGCAAACGGCATTATCAACGAGGAACGTATCCTCAATGTTATCACGAACAATATGGCTAACCTCAAAACAGCAGGCTACAGAAATGAAACAGCTATCCCGACCACCTTCGCCGAAGAAATGGTGCTTATAAACGGAAAATCAAGTCAGACAGGCACTATCCGATACAGAACTCTGCAGGAAACCTATACAAATCTTGAACAGGCTTCGTTCGAGGACACAGGTTCAAGGCTTGATTGTGCGCTTGTCGGCAACATCTATTTCAATATTGAGAACCGTAAGACAGGGGAAACTCTTCTCACAAGGAACGGTCAGTTCTCACTCGATGCGGAAGGTTATCTCTGCGTCGGTCCGTCGGGAAGGATACTTGACGAGAACAGAAACCCCATCCAGCTCGGCACAGCGGATATTGATATCTCCCCGACAGGACTTATCACCACCGATGACGGCAGAACGTTCCAGCTCGGTCTTACATATCTTCCGCCCGATACCGCTATCGAGCGCATTGACGATAATATGTTCCGCCCGTATGACGATTTCGGCGTGAATAATATTCCCGAGGGAGAAAGATACCGCGTCCGTCACGGCAGCTACGAGCGTTCAAACGTCGATGTTGCGGAGGAGCTTGTAAAGGCAATGGACTCGCAGAACGTTTTTACCGCTTGTTCACAGGCTTTGAAGATAATAAACAGCGTGAATCAGATCGCAGCAAACGATCTTTCAAAGATCTGATCCGAAATGTTAAAATAACTGAAAGGATGCTTCTATTATGAGTAAAATCGGTTATCATACAGCCGCTTCGGGCGTTATAAGCTATCAGCTCGGAATGGATATCACCGCAAACAACCTTGCAAACGTAAATACCTACGGCTTTAAGGCTTCACGCCCGTCCTTCGCCGATCTTTTATATACAAAAAGAAACACCGATAACGAAGATGTTCAGTTCGGTCACGGCGTAAGAGTTGACAAGACCGACCTTATGTTTGAACAGTCGCAGGTGAGAGATACAGGCAGAGAGCTTGACTTTGCTGCGCTCAACGAAGGCTTCTTCGCAGTTGAAGAGGGCATAACGGGCGAAGTTAAATACACAAAGGACGGTGCTTTCTACCTTTCCAACAACGGCGACGGAACATATACGCTCGTTGATTCAAAGGGCGGATTCATCCTTGACTATGAAGGCAACCGCATTACAGTTCCGTTCATCGGCGATTCGACCGATATCGATACGGCTGCGCTTACCGAAATGATCGGTACATACACCTTTGAAAATCCTTACGGTCTTGACCAGATCGGCGACAACTACTTCGAGGCTAATCTTTCAAGCGGCGCTGCCGTTGCAAACACGGATGTAATAAAGAAGAATGGTTATCTTGAAGCTTCTTCGACCAATATTGCAAATGAAATGTCGAAGGTCATCGAATATCAGAGAGCGTTCCAGCTCAATACAACTATGGTAAAGACGCATAATCAGCTCGAGGACATCATCAACAACCTCAGAAACTAATTCGAAAGGAAACAGACTTTAATGGCTATCACGAACATTGAAGAGCTTCAGGGCATGCACCTTGACGTTCTGAAAGAAATAGGAAATATAGGCTCGGGCAATGCCGCAAGTGCGCTTTCGACAATGCTCAACGTTCCGACAGATATAAGCGTCCCTAATGTTAAGCTGCTCAACTTTGACGATGCGGTAAACTTCCTCGGAGGTCCCGAAAATGTTGCGATCGGTATGCTTGTCAATATCACAGGCGATATCACGGGAATGATGCTTTATGTTATTCAGCACCAGTGCGCAAGCAGCATGACGGAAGCGGTTTTCGGAATGCCGATCGAAGATATTGCGAATATGAATGAGATGGAGATCTCCTTTATCAATGAGATAGGAAACATTATGTCGGCTTCTTATATCAATGCCATTGCTTCTCTTACGAACATGACGATAGATATTTCCGTACCGAATATGACCGTTGATATGGCAGGTGCGATACTCAGTGTTCCTGCAGTAAGCTTTGCGCAGGTCGGTGATAAGGTACTGTTTATAGACGATACCTTTATAATCGGCGGAAATGAGGTAAAGAGCAATATGATCCTCGTCCCCGAAATGGATTCGCTCGAGTATCTGTTCAATAAATTGGGAGTAGGTATCTGATATGGGAACAACAATAACAGTTGGCATAGCCGATCTCAAGGTCGGCAAAGAGGACGATGTTCTCGTTACCTATGCACTTGGTTCCTGTGTAGGTATTTGCCTTTATGATGCGGAAAAGAAGATCGCAGGTCTTGCACACATAATGCTTCCGCTGAGCAAGGACGCAGCTGCCGCAAGCAAGTCTACCCCGGAAAACCGCCGCAGATATGCCGATACGGGCATTACAGAGCTTATTCAGGATATGCAGCTTGCAGGTGCTTCAACCAGAAATCTCACAGCGAAGATAGCAGGCGGTGCGCAGATGTTTGCCACAAACTCGGCTGTATTTAACATAGGCGAGAGAAATGTCGAAGCGGTAAAGAAGATGCTTGCAGCCTACCGCATAAGAATAATTGCGGAGGAAACCGGTCTTAACTACGGCAGAACGGTATTTTTCCATGCCGATACGGGTATAATGGAAGTCAGAGCCGCAACAAAGGAAACCAAAATGGTATAAGAGAGGGGTCTGTGCTATGAGCAAAGCCTATGAAAGACTTCAGAAATGCTATGAATGTTTTAAGGCAAAGGTTGATTTCATTCCCGATATCGCCTTGATACTCGGCTCGGGACTTGGCGACTATGCAGATACGATAAAGCAGGAGGCTGTTCTTGAATACAAGGACATTGAAGGCTTCCCCGTTTCGACCGTTGCAGGACATAAGGGAAGATTCGTTTTCGGATATGTCGGTGATGTAAAGGTCGTTGTAATGCAGGGCAGAGTCCACTATTACGAGGGATATTCAATGGAGGATGTTGTTCTTCCCGTGCGCCTTATGAAGCTTATGGGCGCAAAGGTGCTTTTCCTCACAAACGCAGCAGGCGGAGTGAACTTCGATTACAGTGCAGGCGACTTTATGCTCATCTCCGACCAGATCTGTATGGCTCCTTCGCCGCTCATCGGAGCAAACCTTGACGAGCTTGGCCCTCGCTTCCCCGATATGAGCAATATTTACGACAGAGAGCTTCGCAAAACGGTAAGAGATACAGCCGCTTCACTTGGTATAAAGCTCCAAGAAGGCGTTTATATCCAGCTCACAGGTCCGAATTATGAATCGCCTGCAGAAATACGAATGGTTCGCACACTCGGCGCAGACGCAGTAGGAATGTCGACCGCCTGTGAAGCGATCGCCGCTAACCACTGCGGATTGAAAACAGTCGGTATTTCCTGCATTTCCAACCTTGCCTGCGGAATAACGGACAAGACGCTTACCCATGCGGAGGTTCAGGAAACAGCCGACAGAGCAGCGCCGCTTTTTCGTCAGCTTGTTACGGAGTCAATAAAAAATATTGCAGCTTCAATTTCTTCACTTTGATAGGAGATGTATTCAAATGTACAATGATTTCACCGATTTCATAAAGTCGGTAAGAGATTCGCTGCTTTCGCTTTCGATCGTTCTTGCTTTATACGGCATTATCGAAAGGCTTTTTATGCCGAAGCAGACAAAGATAATCGTTGATGACGGAGTTCCTGCGGAGCTTACCGTTCTCGGCAAAAAAGGCAACCCGAAGGCTGTCTATGTCAGCACTCAAAAGCATCATGTAAAGTTCAGAGGTGCGATACTTCTCGGAATAATGGCATATTGCGTCAATGAGTTTATAAAGAAGTATGAGGAAGAACACAAGGTTTCCGTGAAGGAAGACTAAATATAAAACCGCCGATTGAGTTGATCACACAGCTCAATCGGCGGTTATTTGTTTTAAAGCATTTTATATGCCCGAGTCATATTTTCTTCCGAGTATTCGACTCCCTTGGAGAAAAGCTTTGCACCGTTTATTCTGTCACAAAGCGAAAGAGTTCCTTTTTCGTAAAGATAAGCACCCCAGAACATTTTCACTGACGAAACTGCGAAATACGCAAAGTATGCCTTTGAAACGATGTCGCCGTCCGAAAGTGCCTCGGGGAAATGACGGAAAATGAAATATTCCGCAAGCCGCAGAAGCTCGGTTTCTGCAGAAAAATCCGTGTTATAATGTCCGTCGGAAAGCTTTTGCAGCATCTCGTCCCATTCGGGCGAAATACTTTCCATTTCTTTCAGCACAGATAAAACTTCATTGTCGGAAAGCTCCTCCACAGCGTAGGAATATCCCGAAAAGCTTTCATATAAGGAAGAAATTCCCGAAAAATCACCGTCTGCAAGCAAATCCTGCGCAGCTATAGCAAGCGCACAGCATTTCCGCAGAGCCGCAAAAGGGTCGCCGCTTTCGCAAAGCTTAAAAAGCATTCCCCGTATCTGCAGAATTGCCTTTTCAAGCATATTTTCCGAAAAAGGGACTTCGGGAACGATATGTAAAGGCCTTTTTTCGGTTAAAATGATCTCGGCGGCAGCCTCGCAGCACAGTCCGACGCCGACCTCCGTTCTGTCCGAAAGAAAGCTTCGGAAACGGGGATGGTCGGTGCATATTCCGCAGAGTGCGTATTTGCCAAGCTCAATATAAAGGTCGCAGAGGTTTGAGCTGTTGAGAAACGGACATCGTTCATCGTCCAAAAGAACAAAATGTGCGCCGTCATCGTCTGTTATTATGCTTTCTTTGAGCCGCCTGCCGATATCACCGTCAATTTGACGGTATCTTTCAAGCGAAGCTTCGTCAATACAGATCTCCCAGCCTTTGCAGCAGGTATCGCTGCACTTGTCTGCGACGCATTTGAACCGTGGGCAATAGTCGGGATAACAAATTTTCATGACTTAAAGTCCCTTGCAGGTCTTGCTGTAAAGTATAAACGAGAGGATAACGCAGATTATCTGTGCAGCATTGACGGAAAGAGTGAAGCCGAACGCAAGCTTGAAAACGATAAGGTCAAGCACCATAGGGCTGCCCGTGTCAAGTCCGACCGAAAGAGTGTAGGCGAGCCACGAAAGATACGGAACATTCTCGCAGATATTGCCGAGTATCGTGCCGAGAAGAACACCTGCAAGAAGAAAAAACAGAAATGCGATCGTACGTTTTAAACTGCTGCTCATGATCTTGCTCCTTTATCCTTGATCTTGCTGAATGCCAATCCGCAGAGCATCCAGAACATCGGCGCACAAAGTATGGAACTGAAGCTGAAAAAGCTCTGGACGATATATGCCGCGATAGCAGTGAATACGGCTGTGTCCTGCCAGCTTGCGACGTTTAACGAGGCTTTGAGCTTTACGAACGAGCTCTTTACCGAAGCGCCGAGGAAAATGACAAATGCAGCAGCGGCAGGGATCCCTCTCGTAGCGGCAACATAAACGATCTCGTTGTAGCTTCTGTCTATCGAGCAGAGGGAGAGTTCTTCGCTGAACAGCTGATATTTTGCCATAAGATCGGGACCTATGCCGAGGATGGGATGTTCCTTTATAAAGTAAAGGCTCTTTTCAAGACCGATCTCGCCGAGTGACTGGGTATTGACATAGGAGTAGTTTACCACGATGAAGAGTCGGAAAAAGGCGTCATAGTAAGCTATTGCCTTATCACGGATATAGATACCCTGGAATATCCATATCAGCGCAAATATCAGCGCCATTGCAACAGCTGCGGCAGCATATCGGTAAACGGATGATTTGAGCCGACCGCTCTCAAACGATACAGGCTTTGAAACAAAGATCACTGCCGAAATGATAATGAAAACGGCAGACATTCCGATGATCGGAACAATGGACGAAGTGAAGAAGCCGACAAGCCAGAAAAGCATTGCAGCTGCGCCGTACAGCCTTGCACGGAGAACGCTTTTTTCGTAAACAGCACCCGTCAGAGCCGCTGCAAAAACGATCGTGAGGAAGCTTCCGAAAACGATAGGGTTCTCGGAAAGTCCGTTTGAAAGCATTACATCACGGAGCGCAACGGTGGGAAGATCAGCGAAGTTTGGCATAAAGCGCAGTCCGGGTATATGCTGGAAAACTGCAAAAAGCGCCTGAACAACACCTGCTGCGATCATTGTATCAATAACAAGACGTATCGTTTTACCCTTTGTAACGCAGGCTGCAAGGCAGAATATACCAAAGTAACCGAGCAGCGAGAGCAGACCTTCATATCGTCCTATCTCACCTGAAAGAGCGGTGTTAATGATCTCCGTCTGATCTCCTGCACGGATAACTGCTCCGTAATAGGAGGCAAATGCCCAGACAGCCATAAAGGCAACGAGCCAGAGTATCTTTTCCTTTTTGAAGGAAAGGCTGCCCTTGATCATTGCGATAAGGAAGAAGAGTATGCAGGAAAAGCCTGTGAAATACAGACCTGCACTCATAAACGAAGGAGAAGCATTCACGCCGTAAACAACAAAGCCTGTAATCTGAGGCACTATGATGCAGGCAGCGAGAAGAGCCGCTATCCAGTTCTGGAGCGTATCGGACTTCATATTGAGGATAAAGTTCGACTTGCTGGTGGTTCCGAATATGGTTTTCGGCTGCTTGGGGGATTGATTCTGTGTATCCATAATAAAACTCCGTTTAGCAAAAGATCCCTGCGAATCGTGCCGCAGGGATCCCTAAAATTGTTACTTACTTAGCGTATTCAACTACGCGGCTTTCACGAATGATATTAACTTTGATCTGTCCGGGATAATCCATCTCGTCTTCGATGCGCTTGGCGATATCTCTTGCAACAATGACCATTTTCTCGTCGTTGATCTTTTCGGGATAAACCATGATACGAACCTCACGGCCTGCCTGGATAGCGAAGGATTTCTCAACGCCGTCGTAGGAGCAGCAGATCTCTTCAAGCTTTTCAAGACGCTTGATGTAGTTTTCGTAATTTTCGCTTCTTGCACCCGGTCTTGCTGCGGAAATAGCGTCGGCAGCCTGTACAAGCGCAGCGACAACGGAACGAATCTCAACATCGCCGTGGTGAGCCTCAACAGCGTGGATGACCTCGGGGCTTTCCTTATATTTGCGGCAGACGTCAACACCGATCTGAACGTGCGAGCCTTCGATCTCATAGCTCAAAGCCTTACCGATATCGTGGAGAAGTCCCGCTCTTCTTGCAAGATTTGCATCAATGCCAAGCTCGGAAGCCATAATACCTGCAAGGTGAGCGACCTCAATAGAGTGGTTGAGGACATTCTGACGGTAGGATGTTCTGTAATGAAGTCTTCCGAGAAGACGAACAAGCTCGTGGTTAAGACCGTGTACGTTGGTTTCAAGAACGGCTCTGTCGCCCTCCTGCTTCATGATATGCTCAACCTCACGGCGAGCCTTGTCGACCATTTCTTCAATACGGGACGGATGTATTCTTCCGTCTGCGATAAGCTTTTCAAGTGCGATTCGAGCAACCTCACGGCGAGCCTGATCGAAGCAGGAAAGCGTGATAGCTTCGGGCGTATCGTCAATGATAAGGTCAACGCCTGTAAGTGTTTCAAGTGCCTTTATGTTTCTGCCCTCACGGCCGATGATCCTTCCCTTCATCTCGTCGTTCGGCAGAGGAACAACGGAAACAGCGGATTCGGATACCTGATCTGCGGAGCACTTTGAAATTGCGAGTGAGATAAGGTTCCTTGCCTTTTCCTCACATTCGTCCTTGAGCTGCTGCTCGTAGGACTGGATCTTGAGAGCCTTTTCATGTACAAGCTCGTTTTCGAGCATTGAGAGCAGGTGTTCCTTTGCCTGATCCATAGTGAACTGTGAGATCTTTTCAAGGGTTTCCATCTGCTGCTTTTTGATAGCGTCGGCTTCTTCAAGCCTTTCATCAGCCTGTTTGATCTTTTTCTGAAGGATCTCATCCTTTTTATCAAGGCTGTCGTTCTTTTTGTCGAGGTTATCTTCCTTCTGCTGGATCCTGCGCTCCTGACGGGAAATTTCGCCGCGGCGCTCTTTGAGTTCCTTGTCGAGCTCTGAACGGCTCTTCTGGATCTCTTCCTTTGCATCGAGAAGTGCGATCTTTTTCTGGTTTTCTGCTTCTGCCTTTGCTGCGTCGACGATTCTTTCGGCTTCCTTTTCCGCCGAACCTATCGCTGCTTCAGCTTGTTTTTTGCGGTGGCTTATTCCGACTGCGAAGAAAATAGCTCCTCCGACAGCGAAGCCTGCAACAAGCGCAATGACAGCTGCAATAATAGTTGCTGTGTACAAGTCCTTGACCTCCCCATAGTTATAGTACCGCTCGGAGGGCTTGAACGAGAGGATTTCATATTCCGCTGCATAAAATGCGGAAAAGGGGATGCGTGACATATTTCTGCCGATTTTTTAGATGCTCCGAATGCCCCTAAACGTTTAAGCTCGGTTCTATAAAAAATGCAGGAAAAGCACGGCGAAAGTATGCACGATCTGTTCCCGAATATTATCCTCAATTGACAATTTTCACTACATAACGTATAATTTTATCCGAAAAATACAATCTGTAAAGAATAACTGAACCCTTATACAGGGCTTGAATGTGATAATGAATATATGAAACCTCTGTTCAAAACGACAGAGCGAATGAAAAATGAACTGCAATTTATTAAGCTTATACTGTTTGCATCCAAAAGACCGTTCCTTAAAAAACAAAATCGGAACAGCGTATGAGCACAGACAGCTTCACCTTAGTGACAAACCTGCAGGTTTTTTATACTTGCAGAATTACCTCATATTGCATTTACTTTACTATTGTAATACAAATCCGTAACAATGTCAAGATTGTTTTAACATTTTCACACTTTTTCATAATAAAAAACCCTTCTTACTGTGAAAAAAGACGGTTGACAAATCATAAAAAGTGTGATAACATATTCAATGTGAATATCATTAAATCGTTGAAAAAGGAAGGCAATCCGCCATTATGGACTTTCAGAGAGCTGCAGTCACCGGCTGAAAACTGCGGCAGGTTCGGGAGCTTTGCACACCGCCTTTTGAGTGCGCTTAATCTGCGCCGCAGGTCTGCGTTAAAGGCATTAATGAGGTACATTTTGTTTTTAAATGTATGAATTAAGGTGGAAACACGGTTTTATATCGTCCTTAATGCTTGTAGGAGAGCATTAAGGACGTTTTTGTTTTCCAAAAAATGATATAACTGATTTAATGTTAATTATTTTCCAATAATACTATTAATAATATGGAGGTAAACGAAAATGATCAAGCTCACACTTAAAGACGGAAGCATAAGAGAGTGCGAAAAGGGCACACCCGCAGCAGAAGTTATCAAGGGCATCGGAATGGGTCTTTACAAGGCTGCCTGTGCCGTAAAGCTCGGCGGAAAGGTATGCGACATCCGCACCGCGATCGAAGAAGACTGTGAATTCGAGGTTCTCACATTCGATACAGAGGACGGACAGAGGGCGTTCAACCATACAGCGTCACATATCCTTGCACAGGCTGTAAAGCGCCTTTACCCCGAAGTAAAGCTTGCTATCGGTCCGTCTATCAAGGACGGCTTCTACTATGATTTTGACGCTCCGAAGGCATTTACACCCGATGATCTTGTAAAGATCGAAGCCGAAATGAAAAAGATCGTCAAGGAGGGCATAGAGCTTGAAAAGTTTGAGCTTGCTCCCGATGAAGCTATGAAGAAGCTTGAAGAAATGGGCGAACCCTACAAGGTTGAGCTCTGCAAAGAACACGCAGACAAGGGCGAGCCGATCTCGTTCTACAAGCAGGGCGACTTTATCGACCTTTGCGCAGGCCCTCACCTTGCATCGACAGCTCCCGTAAAGGCTGTAAAGCTCCTTTCCTGCACAGGTGCATACTGGAGAGGTGATTCAAAGGGCAAGCAGCTCTGCCGTATCTACGGTACAGCTTTCCCGAAGGCAAGCGAGCTTGAAGCTTTCCTTACAGCAAGAGAAGAAGCGCAGAAGCGTGACCACAACAAGCTTGGCCGTGAGCTTGAATATTTCACAACGGTCGATTATATCGGACAGGGACTTCCTATCCTTCTGCCGAAGGGCGCAAAGGTAATTCAGATACTCCAGCGCTGGGTCGAAGATGTTGAGGCTTCAAAGGGCTGTATGCTGACAAAGACTCCGTATATGGCAAAGCGTGAGCTTTATAAAGTATCGGGACACTGGGATCACTACCTTGACGGTATGTTCGTCCTCGGCGATCCGAACGATGAGGAAAAGGAATGCTTTGCACTCCGTCCGATGACCTGTCCGTTCCAGTATCAGGTGTTCCTCAACCGCGCAAGATCCTACCGTGATCTGCCGATGCGCTTGACGGAAACATCAACGCTTTTCAGAAACGAGGACAGCGGCGAGATGCACGGACTTATCCGTGTTCGTCAGTTCACGATCTCCGAGGGTCACTATATCCTCCGTCCCGAGCAGCTCGAAGAAGAATTCAAGGGCTGTCTTGAGCTTGCAAAGTATATGCTCGATACAGTAGGACTCCTTGAGGACTGCACATTCAGATTCTCCCAGTGGGATCCCGCTAACCCGAAGAACAAGTACGAGGGCACGGCAGAGCAGTGGGAACACGCACAGTCCGCAATGGAAAAGATACTCAACGACCTCGGCGTAGAATATACTGTCGGTATAGATGAGGCTGCTTTCTACGGACCGAAGCTCGATATTCAGTACAAGAACGTATTCGGCAAGGAAGATACGCTTGTAACGATCCAGATAGATATGCTCCTTGCAGAAAAGTTCGGCATGGAATATACCGATGTTGACGGCAAGAAGCGCAGACCTTATATTATCCACAGAACATCCCTCGGCTGCTATGAGCGTACACTTGCATACCTCATCGAAAAATATGCAGGCGTTCTTCCTCTCTGGCTTGCTCCCGAGCAGGTAAGAGTTCTTCCCATCGGCGAAGCACACCGGGCTTATGCACAGGAGATCGCCGACAAGATGACAGCTCACGGAATGAGAGTTACTGTTGACAAGCGTGACGAGAATATCGGCACAAAGATCAAGGCGTCCCGTCTTGAAAGAATTCCTTACACATTCATTATCGGCGATAAGGAGATGGAGAACAAGTCAGTAACTATCCGTTCGAGAAAAGAAGGCGAGCTTCCCGATGTTAAGCTTGACGAAGCTCTTGCAAAGGTGTTTGAGGAAAATGATACAAAAGCCAAGTAAATTGGCTTCGGCAAAGTAATTCGCTTCGGTTAAGTAAATTGCCTTCGGCAAAGTAAAAAAGCAAAAGTTTAGGTCAAGCCTTTTCAAAGGCTTGCAGGGGTCAAGGGGACGGCGTCCCTTGTCGCTTCCGCAGAAGCGAAATACCCTAAACTTTAGCGAAAAGCTTTTAACAATAGCGAAATCACTAACAAATCCAAAAGCGCAATTCACGAAAGAAAGGTAAAACAGAACGTGAGATATCCGTTCGAAAACAAAAATCGTGAATTGCGCTAATTCTATATTTACGGAACAACTATCCTTGAATTGTAAATACACGAACGCAGTGAGTGAATTTACAATTCAACAGGAAATGAACAGCTGTGCAGTATGAATCATAGGAGATGATAAAATGCCAATCGAATATAAAAAGCTTACCGAAAATGAGCTTGACCGCTTTATAGAAATGCGGATAGATCAGCTTCGTGAAGAGGGTGCAAAGGAAGAATTTGACCTTCGTCCTTCGCTGAAAGACTACTATGAACGGCACTTATACTAATCTTTAATCGTTCTATAGACAAAGCCGACAGATAGAATAATTCCAATCAAGGAAAGCGACCGCAGCAAGGCTTGATGCCTTGCAAGGGAGTTTGACGCAGAGTGGAATTATTATAGCCGAGGATTTGTCTATAGGTTGATTGAAGATTAGTATTAAAGGACGGTACTTTCGTTTCATGGCTTGCAGTTGACAGCGGTGAGATAATCGGCACAAGCGGAATGTCGTTCGTGGAAAAGCCGCCGTATTTCGGCTGCCCGAGCGGCAGGATAGGCTTGCTTTCAAGTATGTTCACCGACAGCCGTTACAGAAGAATGGGCATTGCAACAGAGCTTTTGAACAGAGTTGTCGAAGAAGCCCGAAATTACGGCTGCGGAACGGTTCAGATAACAGCTTCCGATATGGGCGTTAAGCTTTATACTGCTTATGGCTTTGTTCATAATGGGAATTTTATGCAGTTTAAGCTTTGAATATATATTATTATTCAAAAATAAACAGAAAAAAACAGTTGACAATCCACTGCATAGTGTGTTATAATAAATTCCTGTTTTTTAAAAGAATCAATTTGTTGTCGGCATAGGGCAGGAAGGTTTTCAGAGAGCGTGTTTTGTCCAAATGCCATTTATGGAAAGGAAAAAATTATGCTTTTTAGTGAACTCGGACTGCCGCAGGAGATCGTCCGTGCGGTCGAAGAAATGGGATATGAGGAGGCTACGGAGATTCAGGCGAAGGCCATTCCGCTCCTTCTCGAAGGAAAGGACGTTGTAGGACGTTCGCAGACAGGTACGGGCAAGACCGCCGCTTTCGGACTTCCTGCCGTTGCAAAAATCGACCCGGACGGTTACAGACGGGTGCAGACGCTTATCCTTTGCCCGACAAGAGAGCTTGCAATGCAGGCTTCGCAGGAGATAGAGAAGTTTTCAAAGTATCTTCCGTATGTAAAGGCTTGCGCTATTTACGGCGGCGCAGACATTGAACGTCAGATCGTACAGCTCAAAAAGGGTGCGAATATCGTTGTCGGAACTCCGGGACGAGTTATGGATCATATCCGCCGTCATACACTTCACCTTGAAGAGCTGCGCACAGTGATCCTTGACGAAGCTGACGAGATGCTCAATATGGGTTTCCGTGAGGATATCGAAGAAATTCTGCAGTATATCCCCGAAGAACGCCAGACTGTGCTTTTCTCGGCAACAATGCCGCCGCAGATAATGGCTATCACGGGCGAATATCAGCGTGACCCGATCGTTGTCGGCGTTGAGCAAAAGAGCCGCACCGTCGAGAGCGTTGCGCAGTACTATTATGAGGTGCCGATGGGAAGAAAGATGGATGCGCTCCGTATGCTTCTCATTGCGTTTGAACCAAGACTTTCGATGATATTCTGCAACACAAAGGCAATGGTAGACGAGCTTACCGAAAACCTCGTTGCAAAGGGCTTCAAGGCTGCAGGACTTCACGGCGATATGAAGCAGCAGAGCAGAACGCAGGTGCTGAACGCTTTCAAGAGCGGCAGAATAAACATACTCATTGCGACCGATGTTGCCGCAAGAGGAATTGACGTTGACGATGTCGACGCTGTTTTCAACTACGATATCCCACAGGATAACGAGTACTATATCCACCGTATAGGAAGAACGGGCAGAGCAGGCCGCACGGGCTCGGCTTATACTATCGTCAGCGGAAGAAAGCAGGTCTATGAGCTTAAAGATATCGCACGTTTTACAAAAGCCGATATCATCCGCTGCGACCTCCCGACAAGGGATGACGTTATCGAAAAGAGAACGCAGCGTGTCCTCGATAAGGTTTGCGATTATATAACAACGGACAAGTATCCGAACGGCGCAGAGCTGCTTGAACGCCTTACAGACCTTGGCTTTTCGGCAGAACAGATCGCAGCAACGCTCCTCGGAATGAGAATATCAAAGGAAACACGAACAGTTCCCGAATTCATTAAACCCGTGTTCCGTCCCCGTGACGAAAAGGGAAGATCAAAGGGAAGCTCCTGCAAGATCGAGATCTCTCTCGGCAGACAGAACCGCATCGCTCCGAACTTTATCCTCGGCGCTCTCGTTGACGCAACGGGAATGGCAGGCAAAAGCTTCGGCAAGATCGACATTTACGACCGCTATACAACAGTCGAAGTCCCCGAAGCCGATATCGACTATATCCTCGATTCAATGACGGGAACAAAGATAAACGGTCAGAAGATAAAAATAAAGCGTTATGAGGGCAAGCAGAGCGAAAACAGGTCAAATGACCGCAGATATTCGGACGGCGGCGAAAAGGACTACCGCAACTTCCGCAGAAAAAACACAGGCAGAGCAAGAAAGTTCGACGGCTCGCAGAATAAAAAAAGAAGATCGTATAATTAATGGAACGCATATCTTCAATATGTTACTGATCTGCGAAGCCAAGCAAAAGTTTCGTCCACCTTTTCAAAGGTGGTGGGGTTCCAAGGGGCAAAGCCACTTGGTCGCTTCCGCAGAAGCGAAACTCTCTAACTTTTAGCGAAATATTTGCCGCAAAAGCGAAATATCTAACAAATAAAAAGCGCAATTCACGAAAAGAAAGCTAAAACAGAACATGAGAAATCAGTCTGTAAAAATAAAATCGTGAATTGCGCTTATTCTTTTTTTCTAAAAAACTATCCTTGAAATGTAAATATACAAACGAAGTGAGTATATTTACATTTCAACGTTGTATGTTTTATGATGTTAAGAAAGTGCTGATTAATAAGTTCCTTTTATAAGATCATTCCCTGATAAATCCCTTATCCTTTTCGGGAATACCGCCCTCATCGGAAACGTATCTTTCGGCTTTTGTGTGAAGATCATATTTTTCACGAAGCGCAAATATGGTTTTCATCATCGGTGAGGCGTGGTGAGTATCAATAGCGGCTTGGTCTTCCCAGCTGTCTATCAGAAGAACGGTTTCGGGATCGTCCATCGGGAAAAAGTATTCATATTTAATACTAATATCAAATCAACCTATAGACAAATCCTCGGATATAATAATCCAATTCTGTGTCAAGCTCCCTTGACAGGCGGCAGCCTGCCTGCGGTCGCTTTCCTTGACTTGGATTATTCTATCTGTCGGCTTTGTCTATAGAACGATTTGATATTAGTATAAGGTTGCCTTTTTCCGCACGGATCGCTGCGACAGTTCCGCTTGCGGTCATTTACTCAGCAAATTTCCGTGCGCTGCCGTTTTTGCCCGTGTAAAAAAGATTTACCGTTATGCTCATAAATTCCTCCGTTAAAGAAGACCGCAGCTTAAAGCATACCATTCGGTATCAACCTTAAAGCTGCGGCCGTTTATTTTTATTTTCTGCGTGACTGGCTCCTGCGCTTGTTGTCAACATTCTTTTTGATGTCGCTCATACGCTCTTCGGAGCTTTGCTTGAAGCGGTTCATCATATCTTCAAAAGCCGCCTCGGGTGTCATTGGGGTCTTGTCCTGTTGTGCAGGTTTGCGGTCGTTTCCTCTTGCGCCGTTGTAGGGCCTTTTTCCGCCGTTGTCATGACGCTGCGGAGGAGGATTGTCGACAGCCTTTTTTATCGAAAGAGAGATCTTTCCGTTTTCGCCGATTGTGAGAACCTTTACCTTAACGGTCTGTCCCTCGGTGAGATGATCTCTGATCTCGTTTACGAAACTGTTAGCGACCTCGCTGATATGTACCATTCCTGTAGTTCCGGGTTCAAGCTCGACGAAAGCGCCGAATTTTGTGATACCCGTGACTTTTCCCTCGTAAATATTTCCAACTTCAAGCTGCATATAAAGATTTTTAACCTCTCTGTTTTTTTATTCTAAAGGCAGGATCTTGTTTGAATTTGTGCTTGCCTTAGTTTCGTGTTGTATCATAGAAGCGGCGTTCGTTAGGATAGGCAAAGCCGAGAACCTCGATAGCGATCTTTTCCATATAAGCCCTTTCGTCGTCTTCGGCGAGGATAGAAGCATACTCGTCGTTCTGTGCTTCAAGAGCTGCAGCCTTTTCTTCGAGCTGGGAAAGCTTTTTCTTCTTTTCGGCAATATCGGCCTGAGTTGCAACAAATGAGCATACCGAATAAGCGAGTACGGCTACGCCTGCGAGCGAAGCAAGACCGCGCATAAAGGGACCGCCGTTTTTCTTTCGGTCTTCCGAACGCTGCTGTTTTTCCTTCTGCTTGACATAAGCCTTGTAGGTCTTTCCCATTGCTGCACCTCCGTTCCTTTTATATTAGGGAACCTCTAAAAACCTCCTTCTTGGCAAATTCTCTATGACTTTGCCCGTCTTCTGCGTTAACAAACCTTGCAATACATCAAGTATTACTACGGTTTGTTGCCTTGAAGCCGGACAAAGTCAATAACGAAAATTTGCGCAAGTCCCGGTTTTTAGAGAACCCCATTACCTATTTTTACGGCTACTTCCAGATGATAACATTATACTACATAGGGGCATTGATTTTCAAGCTTTTTTTACACATTAAAAAATTTTTATAGGTATGCACAAAATTATTAAATTAATTTTGATAAATTCTATCACCGAAATTTACAGCAAGTTCAATCCGCCGTGAATATACGTCCTGTATTTGCCGGTTTAAGCAGAACTGCTGCCGCTTTTTTTGAATTTTCGAAAAAAACGTGCAACTGCGGCAGCAATAGAGCGCAGAATTCCGACAACAAGGCTTCCGACAGTAGCAATATAAAGCAGAAATCCGAGAAAAGTCCCTATAACGCAGAAAAAACGCACCTGTCCTCTGCATAAAACTGCGGCATAAAGAAACACAGCCGCACCCGAAACGACCATAAAAACAATATCCTCGGCAAAAACAGCTTTGGTTTTTGCGGCAAACGGAAAAACTATGCGGATAGTACGAAATACATCGTAGAAAATGCCGATACCTGCGCCGAGAATGACCGAAAACAGGAACAGCGTGCATTGTTCGGAAACGGTAAAAAAAGTTTCAAGGCTCAAAAAAACACCTTCTGACTGATTTATCTGAAAAGCCTGCCGAGGAAAGAGAGCGGAGAGCGCAGATCCCTGTCGCCGTAAATGATCGCGTCAATATTTCCCTCAATGTTCATTTCGCCGTTAGTAACGGACAGATCGTTGACATGAAGATCGCTGCCCCTTATCGTCAGCTCGCCCATAGTTGTGTAAAGCAGAACGGAGTTTTCGTCGAAGCTGTCAATGTCGGTAACGCCCGAAACGGATAGCTTTCCTCGGTTTTCGGCAATAATGCTGTGTGCTTTTTCGTTTACGTCATTCATATTCATCTTTCCTTTCGATAAACTATTTATATAATTGTATTCAGGAAAAAAGAATTAATGCGTAATTTCCGATCATTGATGATGGCAACTGCTTATATAAACAAAAAATCGGTGCATTTCCCTTGCTGATGAAGGAAGTACACCGATGTTCTTTTATTATGTAAATTTAAAGCTTACAACGTTGGTGTCATTAAGGATCGTGACAAGCTCTTCAAATTTTTCACCGATATGATTGACAGCGAATCTTGTGATCTGAGCGTCTTCTTCCAAGTTATCCAAACGTGTTTCTATTTTGTCAAGACGACTATCCATACCGTCAAGACGTTTATCCATACCGTCAAGACGTTTATCCACCCCGTCA
>JBJEQP010000041.1:137668-157831 GCA_051881815.1 Oscillospiraceae bacterium
AGACGTTTATCCACACCGTCAAGACGTTTATCCACACCGTCAAGACGTTTATCCACACCGTCAAGACGTTTATCCATATCGTCAAGACGTTTATCTATAGCATCAAAACGGCTATCCATGCCGTCAAGACGTTTATCTATAGCATCAAAATGGCTATCCATGCCGTCAAGACGTTTATCTATAGCATCAAAACGACTATCCATACCGTCAAGACGTTTGTCCATATTGTCAAGACGTTTATCCACGTTATCAAAGCGCTCGTTCATCTGCTTCTGACCTTCGAGCAGCTGTAAAAGAATCTCATTCGTTTCCATATAACCACCTCCGTCTATTATATTATACATCAGCCTTTTTGAAATTGTCAAGTTCTTTTGTGCCGAAAATTGCCGGCGTTTTTTATGCTTTTCTGTTTGGGCACTTTACAATGATCCCCGAAACCTCATGTCCAAGATGACAGGAGATCGTTGCGCCGACTTCGCAGATTTCCTCGGGTTCATAGCCGACAGCCTTCTTCATCATCTTTGTAAGCTCTTCGGTAAGCTCGTGGCGGCTGCCGTCAAGTATTGCATAGGCTGTTCCCGGAACCATGTGCTCCGTTGCATATTCCACCATTTTCGGGAGTACGGCTTTTTCACCTCTGATCTTTGCAACGGTTTCCGAAACTGCGTCCGTGAAGGTTATGATAGGCTTGAGTCCGAGCATTTCACCGACAAACGCACTTACGCAGCCAACTCGTCCCGATTTTCTTGCATATTTGAGCGTATAGGCGGTACAGATGATTATTCCGCTGTCAAACCAGTCTGTAAGGTATGCGATAACTTCCTCTGCCGAAGCGCCCTTCTGGATCTTCTTTGCAGCCTGCATAACGGGAAGACCGTATGCGCCCGTATATGCTTTGCTGTCCATAACAGTGATGTTCATTTTATCCTTTGCTTCGGGATGAATTTCATAGAATTTGTCCCTTGCGGCGTTTGCGTTATTGAAAGAGTTTGAGCCGATGGAAGCGATAACAACATTTATAAGGTCGGTAACACCGTCGTTATACTGCTTTTCATACTCTTCAACATAGTCCTCAATGCGAATCTGCGACGTATGCGGCATCTCCTCCGATTCGTCCATAAGCTTGTAGAATTCCTTTGTCGAATACTCAACGTGTTCACGAAGGCTGCGTTCACCTACGATTATCCAGAAGTTGATGAGGGCGATATCATATTTTTCTGCCTGTGCAAGGGAAATATCACTTGCAGAGTCGGTCATTATCTTTACTTTGCTCATAAAACGGTATCTCCTTTAGAGTATATTTTAAATAATTATAACATAGAATCGGTCAAAATGCAAGTTTTTGTTTGCCAAATGAGTATAAATATGGTATAATGAAGAAAATCTTGAATTTGGAAGGATAAGTTTTATGGATAGATATTATGCCGATCAGCATTTTCATACAAGCTTTTCGGGGGACAGCGATACTCTGCCCGAAGCACAGATAGAACGGGCGATCTCACTCGGAATGGCAGAGGTATGCGTTACCGATCACCACGATTTTGATATGGTATCCGATGTTGATTTTAATCTTGATTTTGACTCTTATTTTGCAAAAATGCGTGAGCTTAAAGAAAGATACAGCGGAATGATCGACATTTCAATAGGTGTTGAGCTTGGTCTGCAGCTGCACATAGCAGATTATCTTGACGAGCTTATAAAAAAATACAGCTGCCTTGACTTTATCATAGGTTCGCATCACGTTATTGACGGGATCGACCCGTATTTTCCCGAATTCTTTGAGAAGAACGGTTCGGATTCGTATGAACGCTATTTCAAGGTCACGCTTAAACGCATTAAAAGAATAAAATGCTATGACAGTCTTGGGCATCTCGACTACATCGTCCGATATGGCAGAAAGCACGGTCTGACCTATTCCTACAGAGAATATTCGGACTATATCGACGAGATACTTCGCCGGCTCGTATCGGACGGAAAGGCTCTTGAATGCAACAGCGGAGCTTTTTCAAACGGAATGGACGAACCCAACCCGAATACAGATGTTTTAAGGCGTTTTCGTGAGCTCGGCGGAGAGCTTGTGACTATCGGCTCGGACGCTCACACGCCCGAAACGCTTGGCTACAGGTTTGCAGAATGCGGAGAGATACTCAAGGACTGCGGCTTTAAATATTACGCTGTTTACAAGAACAGAAAACCGCAGATGCGATTGCTTTGATAGAGAATTTTCAACTAAAACAAGCCTTGAATTTGTGCAATCTCAATAATTTTTGCCCGTGAAAAAGGCTTTCTTGCGGCGATACAGACTTTTTTAAACCTGTAATTGTTAAAATTGTTTTAAATGAGCAAAAAAGGACTAAAGTTTTTAAAGTTGCTGCCGATAAAAATAATAGAGATAAGTAGCGCCTTATCAAGGGGTGCAGAATAACGATAACATGAATGATAGGAGGCTGTTTTATGGAGATCAATAAACTCAGTACCGCAATGGGCGTTTACAGAAAGATTGAAAACAGCTATAAGTCCGGTGCCAAGGACGAAAAAAAGGTGACCGCTTCCTCTTCAAAGAGAGTCGATACCTTTGAAATGTCCGCAGGTGCAAGAATGAGCGTTGGATCCGCAAAGGCAGCTGCAAAGAAGTTCGCTGACAGTGATGCTTCGGCTGACAGGATCGCCTCACTCAAGAGCAGGATAGCTGACGGAAGCTACAACGTTTCTCCCGAGAGCGTTGCGGCGTCGATATTTGAGGGATAACGATCCCGATTCGGAAAGGGTGAATTGATTTGGCTGCAGATTACTTTAAGCTTGTCCGCTTTTTTAATGAATATATCGCTCATTACAAGGAACTGCTTGATTTTGAATACAGCAAGCTGGATATGATAAACAATGATAAGATCGAAGAACTGAGCCGAAGCCTTTCCAAGGAACAGGCGCTTATAATGAAATCAAATTCGATGGAAAAAAAGCGCATTGAGATCCTCGGGGATGATAAGGATCTCACATTCAGAGAGATAATCGAAAAAGCTCCGATCTCCTGCAAAAAAAGGCTGGAGGGACAGTATGAGGAGCTTTCCGCCTGCGTTATGAAGATCAAGGAGCTTAACGACCTTGCGAACGTCATTATAACAGGCAGACTTAAACGAGTAGAAAGAAGGACCGCCGAGCTTGATACCTATGACGGCAAGGGCGGAGTAAAGACTGAACACGTTACACGTTCGGCGATAATGAACAAGGTCTGAGGAGGAACGACAATGGCTTCAAGCTTTATGGGACTGTATGTGCAGAGAGAAGCACTCAATTCTGCGCAGAAGGCTCTTGATATAACAGGAAACAATATAAGCAACGTCAAGACAGCAGGCTATTCACGCCAAAGGCTCGATGTCTGCTCCGTTGCAAATACAGGCTACAATCTTCTGTACAATACAGGCGTAAGCCTTGCAGGACAGGGCGTTGACAATGTCGGCGTCGGTCAGTACAGAGATGCTCTTATTGATGAAAAGGTAAGAACATACACCACTCTTGAAAATGACTATAATATTAAAGATGTTGTAATGAAGGACGTTGAAACAGCGCTCGACAATATTGAATCGAAGGAATACGGCTTTGCCGCTAACCTTGCGGAATTCA
This sequence comes from Oscillospiraceae bacterium, assembly GCA_051881815.1. Lineage (GTDB taxonomy): Bacteria > Bacillota > Clostridia > Oscillospirales > Ruminococcaceae > UMGS363. Next base: position 141,290 of record JBJEQP010000041.1, read on the forward strand.
AGGCCGCTCTCCAGAGCTATGCAACGGATGAAGCCAACCGTAAGGAGATCGCAAACGTTGCGTTCCGTGCGGCTGAATCGGTCACACAGCAGATACGCTACATGAACTCCCGTCTTGATGATATATCTGCTCAGACAAAGGGCGATGCGGACATCTCCGTTGACCGTGTGAACAAGATACTCGAGAGCATGGCTAACCTCAACAAGCAGATCACAAACAGCTATATTCAGATGAATTATATGGAGATGACCGCAAACAGCTATCAGGTCGATAACGACTACGGTCCTCTTGAACTCAAGGATCAGATGAATCTCCTTATAGATGAGCTTGCATCGTTCGGAGATGTTACCTTCAATGAGGAGAGCAACGGTTCGTTCACCATTACATTTGCGGGTCAGGTCGCTGTTCACAATGATGAATATGCGCAGATGACGATGACTGTTGAAAATCCCGATCCGCTCTATATGGGCTTCAAGATCACGGATGCAGGAAAATACATCCAGAAGGATGATCGCTACGAAGGTCTTATGAACGCAGATCTTTGGAAAAAGCTTGCCACCGACAAGGGAATGACAAACAGAGAGTATGTTCAGCAGACCAATGAAGTCGTTGATATCACGGGCAAGGATAAGCTCAAAGGCGGCGCACTCCGAGGCTACCTCGATGTTTACAACGGCGAGGGCGTTTTCAACAGCACGGATATGACCAAGTTCAATTCGGAGATAAAGTACTATCCCGATGAGGTAAACAGTCTGCTTAAGGATATCAGCAGTAGTATCGCAGCAGGTGATACCGATAAGATCAATGAATTGCTTGAAAAGCTGAAGGAATACGGCGACGCCGGATATGACGCCGCAAACGGTACAGTAACATTCTGCGGTCAGCCGGCAGCTGGTGCGAGCGGCTATGCGCAGATAGCTATAAAGGATGAAAACACAACTCCCGGTAACCTTGCTTTCGTTATTTCGGCTATGAAGTCCGAGGCTGATTGGACGGCTGTAGGAGATGCCGATGCAATAGCTGCAGAGGTCAGAGCGAACGGTACGGATCTTCCGACCGACGCTTCTGCTTATCCCGAAGGCAGCAAGCTCGGTGATGCACTTGTTCATGTAAACAAGGAAATTCCGCTTCAGATGCAGTATGCAAACGACTTCCAGGGTATCGAATACTATCGTGATATGCTCAATGCGTTCACAGCAACGCTCACAAAGGCATTCAACGATATCTACAAGGATTTCAAGGATTCAGAAGGCAATCCGCTCGAGCTTTTCACCTATGAAAATGACAACGGCAGCGCAAGCTTCCGTACAGCGGCGGCAAATATAAAGGTTACAGATACTTGGAGAAAGCTCCCGAGCCTTCTTGCGCAGCCAGAACAGTTCACGAGCGGCAAGGAAGACGAAATGGATGAGCTCAACAATGACTTTATCCACAAGTGCCTTGCAATATTTGAAAACACTTCCCTTGAATACGGTAATGAAGAAACGGGGCTCAAGGATCCGCTCAAAATGACTCTCGAAAAGTTCGTTGCTCATATTTCCGACAACCTCGGAACACAGATCGAGGGCAATGAAAAGATCCTCGGAACAACGGATATCATGCTTGAATCCGTTTGCGATGCAAGAGATGAGATAATGGGCGTTTCCATCAACGAAGAGGGCATCAATATGCTCAACTATCAGAAGTGGTACAACGCAATTTCAAGAATGGTAACGACCCTTGATGAAGCGCTTGACAAGTTGATAAATGGCATGGGCGTTGTCGGCAGATAACGGAGGATGATATAAAATGAGGATCACACAGAATTTCGCAGACAGAAAATATCTTAAAAACAACAACAGGCTTTTGTCCAACTATACAAAAAGCATGCTCAAGATAGAATCGCAGATGGACTATTTCAGAGCTTCCGAAAATGCTATCAATGCAAGCAAGGCTCTGACCGTCCGCAAGAATCTTCAGGATCTTGATATGTACGATTCCAACCTCAAGCTTACAAAGGGTCTTTATGAAGCGGCAGAACAGAATCTTTATACTGTTGCAAATAAGGTTTATATTGAGGTTTCAACAAAGCTCGATCAGGCGTGCAACGGAACATACAGCCAGGAACAGCTCAACATCATCGCTCACGAGCTTGACCAGTATGCCGAAAGCGCATTGACAACGCTCAACGCCGATTATGCAGAGCGCAGACTTTTTGGCGGCACGAACAACTCTTCACCTGCTTTTGCTACGCTTAAAGAGGATGACGGTATCACCGATAAGCTTGATCCCGTTACGGGACATAAGATCGTTACCTACAACGGCGTTCCGGTAGATGATATCACTGCAGACGGCGCTCACTATATGAAGCGCATCACAAAGGCCGAATACGACGCAAAGATCGGTACTGCCGATGCAGGCACCGTTGTAAGAGTAGCTTACGATCAGGGCTATGACGAGGAGATCGATCAGGCAGAGTATGATGAGATACTCAACGGCAGCGGTACGATCCCTGCCGATCCCGACAGCGTAAGAGCAGAAACCCGTGATGTTAAGACGGAAGTAAGCGCAGATGAATATGACCCGAATGATCCTGCTTACAGCATGGAGGACGGCAAGTACTACAAGACGGAGACCGTCACAAAATATTACAAGAAGAATTACCGCTATTATACGGGCGAAGCTGCTACCGAGGATGAATTCAATGCTTCCAAGAATGACGGCTCTATTGTAAATATTGACGGAAAATACATAAAGACGGAAAACGTGAACGGCTGCAAGCCGATATACGTTGATATCGGTCTTGGAATAAAGTACAATGCCGAGGGCGAAGTTCAGGTCGGAACCGCCGTTGATGTCAGCATGAACGGTGCGAAGATAACGGGAACAGGCTTTACCACCATTAATTCGGCTGTTAATTCCAATTATAATAAAGATGATCCGTTCTCAAAGGCATCCTACGATATGCAGTTCAGCAACAACTTTGTTCAGCTCATCTATGATGCTGCAGACGCTCTCCGAGCAGGTGATGTTTCCCGTGCAAACGCTACAATAGATCTTCTTGACAATTCAAATACGGGAATTCTTACCGAGATCACAACTCTCGGCGCAAAGTACAAGAGCACGGAATTCTACCTTGAAAAGGATGAAGAATACAAAATGAGCCTTCAGGAACGTCAGAATGATGTTGAAGGCTGCGATATGACTCAGGAGATCACAAATATGAACGCTACGCAGGCAGCATACAACGCTATGCTCCAGTTGAGCGCAAACGTTCTCCCGAAGAGTATATTCGATTTTATCTGATAGAACAGCCGGAAAGCAGGGGATAATTTATGGAACAGCTTTTAAGTATCAAGCATATTCCTATTAAGATTGAAGTCAATGTTACCAATGCACAGCTCAAACCGAAAGAGGCAGATCCGTTTGAACCGTCTGTAAAGATCTCAAAGAGTTCGGACGGAGTAAGAGTTGCTGCGCAGCCTTACAAAGTAGATATCTCATCGCCGAAGCTTGACAGCTATGTTCCGACGAACGTTCAGCCGAGCAAGCTTACTCTCACATACGACGCTGTTGCGAAGATAGGCGGCAAGGAAGGCACTTCCGAAACTGCCGACACAACGGTCGCTTCACGCAGCTCTTCACAGAGCATCGAAGCTATCCTCAGCAAGCTTCCAAAGTCAAAGGAAAGCAGCATAAGCTACAACGACGGAACGCTCAGCATCAACTACAGCATGATAGACAGCGACAGCAGCTCCGATATCGGTTCGATCGCCGATCTGAAGAACGGCTTTGAGTTCATTCCGGGTAATATCGAATTCATTGTAAGTCAGATGCCCGACCTTGAAATAGAATATCTTGGCGATCCGCTCTATTTCCCGAGGAGTGCCGATCCGAATTACAAGGGCGAAGTTGACGTTATTGCATAAGAGGATAAAAATATGATCATAAAAACAAGAGATTTCGGCGAAGAAGAAATTTCCGAGGAAGTTATCATAGATTTCCCGAACGGAGTCTATGCATTTGAAGAGAATAAGCGCTTTGTGCTGCTTTCTCCCTGCGGAGAGGATAAATATCCGATGTGGCTGCAGAGCGTGGACGATCAGAACCTTTGCTTCATCGTATTTGACCCGAGAGAGTTCATACCCGATTATTCGGTCGAGCTCGACAAGGAAACAAAGGCGCTCCTTGAAGCCGACGGAGCAGAGCTTGATTTTCTTTGCATGGCGGTCGTTCCCGATGAATATATAAACACAACGCTCAACCTTAAAAGCCCGATCGTGATAAATTCCGCCGCTAAAAAGGGCGTTCAGGTCATCGCAGCGGAAAATTATCCGCTCAAGTTCCCTGCTTTTAAAAAGGAGGGTGCTTAAATGCTTGTTGTTTCAAGAAAAAAGGACGAGAGCATCATAATCGGCGAAAATATCAAGGTCACGATCGTTGAGATCGCAAAAGACCGTATAAGAATAGGCGTTGATGCTCCCGAAAGCGTAAAGATCGTGCGAAGTGAGCTTTACGATACCGAAAAATTCAATGTACAGGCTGCGATAAACAAGCCGTCGGCGGATCTTCTCGCAGCGCTTTTGGACAACAGAGATAAGTGATCGTTCCTATACGAACGGCAATATATGAAAGGATGAAAGATCATGGCAAGCAGCACTTCTTCGACTTCATCGACATCCAGCCTTTGGGGCAATAACAGAATGTCGGGACTTATGTCCGGTCTTGACACGGAAAGCCTTGTAAAATCAATGGCTGCAAACACCAAAAACAGACTTAATTCAAAAAAGCAGAAGCTCCAGACTCTCCAGTGGAAGCAGGAAGCTTATCGTTCAAGCATTTCAAAGATATCCGATTTTCAGAAGAAGTTCCTTGACTGGGGCAGCGATACCTCGGTAAAGGCTAACTCCGTTATGAACAAATATAAGACAGAATCTTCAAATGATAAGCTCGTTGCATCGGCAAGCTCGTCTGCAACGGCTGCGACCTACTATATCAGCGCTGCAACCTCCGCATCCGCTGCAAAGGTAAAGTCGAGCGGTTCTATCTCCTCCGATCAGATCGTTCTCGATTTCAGCAACAACGTTAACGATAAGGAATACACCGTAAAGATGACCTTCAACGGTACGACCAGAGAAGTAAAATTCACGGGAAGCACCGACTCCGATACTGCAAAGGCTAACTTCCTTGACGCTGTGAACAATACCTTCAAGGATATCAAGAGCGACGATCAGGGCTTTGAGTTCAAGGACGGAACCTCCACCCTCGTTTTCAACAATGCAAATGACGGTATAAAGCATACCTTCAGCGTCAACTACAACAGCGAGGCTGTAGGATTGAGCAATACTGCAAGCAGCGTCATCTCCAAGACTTCAAAGCTTTCCGATATAGATTTCTCCACTGCTCTTGAAGGCGACAGCTTTGAATTCTCGATAAACGGCACGGATTTCAGCTTCGGAAAGGACGCTACGATCAGCGATATCCTTTCCAAGATAAATGATTCCGACGCAGGCGTTACCGCTTCGTTCAGCACGGCGAGCCAGACCTTCAGCATAGAATCCAAGCTTACAGGTACGGCAGGCGAGGTAAAGATCAGCCAGACAAAGGGCAATCTTCTCAATTCGCTTCTCGGTTCTTCCGAGGATCTTTCCGATAAGGCTGTTTACGGCAAGAACGGTACCGTTACTATAAGCACGGACGGTGAAAACTATACTACATATACAAGCGCAAGCAACGACTATACCTTTGATGGAACGACTATCAATGTCGGCAAGCTTGGCACATTTGATTCCTCCGTTGACGGTGTTGATGAAATAACCGTTACGACCGAAAAGGACACTTCCTCCATAAAAGATACAGTTGTAAAGTTTATTGACGCTTACAACCAGCTTCTCGATGATATTTACGGCGAGATACAGACCAGCCGTCCGAAGAAGAACGGTTCCTATTACGATCCTCTTACCGAGGAACAGGAAGAGGAAATGAAGTCGGACGAGATCGAAAAGTGGAATAATGAGGCTAAAAAGGGTCTTCTCTATCAGGATAGTTACCTTACCTCATTCGTTTCAAGCATAAGAGGTGCATTGTCTTCTGTAAAGGTTGACGGTTTCACGATCTATGATATGGGCGTAAGCCTTGCCTCCGACTGGAAGAGCAACGGCAAGCTCGTTGTTGACGAGGATAAGCTTGAAGCCGCAATAAAGAACTACGGCGACAAGGTAACAAGCTTCTTTGTTGATTCGGAAAACGGCCTTGCAACAAAGCTTAATAACGAGATCGACAGAGCTATCTCCACAAAGGATAAAAAGAGCTTCGGATATCTTTCCTCCGTTGCAGGCATTGAAAACACTTTGACCGAGAAGGACAACGCCCTTTTCGACCAGATCAATAATATGCAGAAGCTTATTGACAGCCTCCAGACAAAGTATGAAAACGAAATGGAACGTTACTGGAGCCAGTTTACAGCGCTTGAAACATATATGGCAAATATGCAGAGCCAGTCTTCGATCTTCGATCAGGGTTATTAATGACCGTGAAGCTTATTCCGACTGAGTGATGCTTCGTCATAGCATTCCAAAATAAATACGGGCGGTGTTTCTATGATACCAAATCCATATCAGAAATATATGAACAATGTCGTTACGACAATGACTCCTGCGCAGCTGCTTATCGCACTCTATGACAAGGCGATAGTTGAGCTGAAAAAGGCGATAATCTATATCGAGGACAAGGATATCCCAAAGGCTCATAACTCTATCACAAGAGTCGGAGATATCGTTGACGCACTCGATGCGAGCTTGAAGGAAAACTACGAGATCACAGATAATCTTGCGGCACTCTACCAGTATTTCCGTGAACAGATCATTCAGGCGAACATGAAAAAGGACAAGGAGATTCTTGAATCGCTTATCCCGTTTTTTCAGGAGCTTCGCGACGCTTTTGATGAGGCAAGCAAAAAAATGTGATCGTAAGGGGGCGTTCGTTTGAACAGAACCATTATCGAACTGATGGACGACAAGATCCACCAGCTTGAACACTATAACGAGATAACTTCTCAGATCATCACCGAGGACTCTATTGACGGCGTGGGCGATCTTATTGCGGAGCGTCAGCAGATACTTACCAATATGGACGGGATCTCGGTCGCAGTCAAGCAGTATGTCAGTGAGCAGTCTATCGAGCGCATGGATAAGATAAATGCCCTCCTGCGTTTCGAGCAGATCGAGGATCTCAACGGCGATCTCATGCAGCTTCAGGACAAGATAAAGCGTGTTCAGGAGCTTCGTGAGGAGATAAAGCGCAACGATAAGAAGGCGTATGACTGCCTTGCCAAAAAACGTGACGAGATCAAGGTAAAGCTTGACGAGGCAGCGAAAAGCAAGCAGGTCGCAGACTATTGTTCGTCGTCCAATGCGGCGGATGTCAGCAAGGGAAGAAAGCTGAATATTTCCAATTAAAACGCATAAAATAATGTAACATCTGCTCCCGTATCAAAACGGGAGCGTATGCATCTGTAGCTCAGCCGGATAGAGCGTCAGACTCCGACTCTGAAGGCCGTGGGTTCGAATCCCGTCAGATGCACCACATAGGCAAGCCGTTTGCAGGTGATGCAGGCGGCTTGAATTTTGCCCTTAAATCGCCTGATGTTCAACTTTTGTTCAAGAAGCGATACTGTAAGCCGTTTCAACATAGGGCAAAATATAATAAGTTAAGAGAAATATAAAAGCGGATATGCTTCTGTGTGGGCATATCTGCTTTGCTGTTTATATTGCCGTTTTTGGCTTGTTTGGTTCATCGGCAGTAACCTGCTCAATAGTCCTGCGCTTTGCAGGTGTAAGCATATTGTCGAGTGCTTCTGTTGCCGCTTCATCGGCGGACTTTATAGCGTGGCTGTATATGTTTACCAGCGTGGAAGCTTGTGCGTGTCCCGTTCTCGCCTGCAGCACCCTAATAGGAACACCTGCGGAAATCTGCAGAGTAGCAAAAGTGTGTCTTAGGCTGTGAGGTGTAAAATGTTCAAGTCCGTTCTTCTTTATGAAGCTGTCAAGCCAGAAGTTTATTGTATCGGGGTTAATAGGTTTACCGGGCATTTTATCAACACGAACGAAAAGGCGGTCCGTTTCCGTCCAAGCTGTACCGAACTGCTCACGCAGGCTGTTATAATATTCCTTGTATTCATCGAGGATATCAAACACTATTTTCGGCACTTTTACGGCACGTTCGCTGCTTGCGTTCTTGGTCGGTACGGTTACAATGCCCTTGTGCCGCTGATACTGTGAAGCACGCACAATGCTTATAACGCCACGCTCCTTGTCTATGTCCTTCCATTCCAGACCGCACAATTCACCACGCCTTACACCGGTATATAATGACAGCAAAATGGGTGTCCGTATGCGCAGATCGGGTTCATTAAAGAGCAGGTCGACAAGCTGCTGTGCTTGTTCATCGTCAAGGTATCTTGCTTCTTTGCGCTGTATCTTTGGCGGCTGCATGTGTTCTGATGCGACATTGAACGGCACAAGGCGTTCTCGTTTGGCGGTTGCAAGGATATGTGAAATAAGTCTATGGTGGTGCAGAACGGATTTATCCGAAAGCGGCTCCGATACCGTGTGAATATCGAAATACTTATCTGCAGCAGCACCGAACGCAGCGGCGAGTTTTTCGGCGTTGGATATCTGTATGTGTCTGCCTTTACATACAGTTATTACGGTTGTGGTCGAAACTCCCGAACGCCGTGCCGCTTCTGCTTTCGAGATCTTGTTCTTTTTCAGCATATCGGCAAATCCACGGTCAACAGCATATCCGCCGCTTTGCTTTGCACCGGGTTCGAGTAGCTGCGCTTCAAAATCCTTTATATGCCGTGCTTCAAGCTTTGACAAGCGTATATGGCCGATACCTGCATTTATGCGGTTGAGCAGGTCAGCGTAGTTCTCACGGGTACGTTCCGCAAGTCCTGCCGTTGCAGCGTGTTTGAGCCATTCGGTGGAATATTCCGCAAAAGTAGTGTTACAGTCAAAGGCGATCAGTCCCTTTTTGACCTGCTCCTCGAAAAGGGCGGCGGTTTTCTGAAGCTCTTTCTGAACTTTCTTATCCGACATATTTGCAGGCGGCTTCCATGTCATTGACTTGACTTTCTGTTTGCCTTCGTTGTTTTCGTCCACATATACACGGATAAGGTAGGAAGTTGAGCCGTCTTTATTCTTCCTTGGGGTTATGTTTGCCATTGTCTTTTTTCACCTCATTATCTTTTATAAGCTTTTGGCATATTTCAATTAAGGTTTCGATTGTTTTGCCCATATCTTCAACGTCTTTATACATATCAATTCCAAATTTTTTGTCATTTTCTTTAAATATTTCTTTTATTGAATCAGAATATCCCATTGTATCCACAATTTTTTCTGTAAGCATTTCAAAAAGGTGATTGCATTTTTGTAATAAATATGTTTTGTATTCTTCTCCATGAATAATTTTATAATTTAAGGATTTATTAGAGAACACACTTATAACTTTAGTGTCAATTGGTCTTGTTGTACCTATTGCATGCTGTAGCAGGTACAAAGCTTTATAATAATAATCATTTATATTCAGAATCAAATTATCTAAAATATCAATAATTGGCGGCTGCGCTTCTGAAATATTCAGTTTTTTGATCTTGTTCAGCAAGTTTAAAAGATGAACGGATTTTTCATTCAAACCAGTATAATCGCATACAGCCTTTAAATCTGTATCAGTTGTAGCATTTTCGTTTAATCCGAGCAGGTAATCAGCAGAAACATCAAAATAATTTGCAAGCTTCTTTAAATCAAGTATATCGGGGACAGTTACACCGTTCGCCCATTTACCTAACGATTGCCGGGATACTCCAATAGCCTGGGCGATATTGTCTTGACTGATTCCCTTTTCTTTTGCTTCTTGAAGTAATTTACTTAATATTTCTGCAAACTCTCCGTCTATTTCCTTTTTCTTTCTTCCTCTATTTATTTCCTTTTCCATATAACCCTCCACAATGTTTCAATGTTAATAAAATGAGCATTTTTATTATGCTTGAAAAAACTATTGACATTTATTTATTTTTATTTTATAATATGATTATAGAGCATTTAATTGACGTTGTCAAGAGAAAAGAAAAATAAATTAACATAGGAGTGGTTTTATGATTGACACAAACAAATTACCGGATATGGAACGTAAAGCGATTGAGGCTCGCCGTGAGTACCATCGCAAATGGAGAGAAGCAAACCAAGATAAGGTGAAACGCAATAACCAACGTTATTGGGAAAAACTTGCCGCAAAAAAGGAGAGTGAAGAAAATGAGCAACGCCGCTTTTGCAGTCAACTGCAATAATGATATTGAAATGAGCCGCCGTGTTCCGCAAATGGTTTCACTTAAGGATGCAGCCGAACGCACAGGCTTGTCAGAACGGTATTTGCGTAATGCCTTTATAAACGGCCAGCTTGTGGGGATCCGCTGCGGCGGTAACAGCCGTAACGGAAAAATACTGCTTAACTTCGACAAGCTCATTGACTACTTAAACGAGCATACCGAACAGACAGCACCGGAACCCGAATATCAGTACGGCGGAATACGGCCGGTAAAAATATGAAGGCAAAAAAATAACGCCCTCTGCTGAAAACTTTGGCGAGTGCCAGCAGAAAGCGCAAAAGCAAATATATAATTATTCACCTGCTCCGATTATAGCACATTTTCAGAGCAGGTGCAAGTATCGGAGTAAAAAAACATGGAAAAAGAAATAAATATTCGGGTACCCGAGGGACTTTTGACCCCGATCGGAACGAGAACGGCTGTAAAAACTACTCTGCTTCTTCCGGAAAAAGAGTTAGAGCAGGTCAAAGCGGCACTTATTCACGGCAAGCGCAAGGCTGTTTCATACCTTGAACGCACAAAGGAGTCATATAAGCGCATCAGCAGGGAAATTGATATAACAAACATCGATTCGAGCCTATACAAAGCCGAGCATTGCAAGCCGAAAAAGCTTTATCCGCTTGATCTCCTTCCAAGCGAGGTTGAAACCCTTATTGACTGCCTTGAACGCTCGGGAAAGAGCAAAAGCAAGGACACGCAGCAGCTCATTGATATGCTTTACCAAAGCCTTGAATAAGGGGGAAAAGCTATGCCGAACTGCAAGCGTGTTACAATGTCGGGTGCGGTCTGTGAGGTCGAATATTACCCGGTATCGGAAGCGGTGCGGAATATCGGCAGAAGCGAACCCGAGCCGTCAAACGTCCGCACTCCCGAGGAAAAGGCAAGATATAACCGCCACAAGTCCGAAAAGCATTTTGTAAGGCTTGTGAACACAAATTTCAACAGCAGCGGTTATTATGTTACACTTACATACGACAATGAGCATTTGCCCGAAAGCTACACGGAAGCTTTGAGGAACGCCGACAACTACACAAGGCGGCTTAAATACTCCAACCCGAACGCTCGTATTATTTCTGTCACCGGGTACGGCACCAGCTCGGGGCGGCTGCATCACCACTTCATTATAAGCGGCGTTTCCGAAAGTGACATAATAAGCAAGTGGACATTCGGAACGGTAGCAAAGGCGGAAAAGCTCCGAAAGCATAATTATTATAACGGCATAGATCACGGCGAGGACTTCACAGCCTTAGCCGTGTATCTTCACCGCCACGCTCCCGAGGAATACAAAGGCAAGCGTTGGAAGCAGACAAAGAGCATTGTACAGCCTATAAGCGAGAAAGCAAAGGAAGTCCGCAAGGAATACACTCCCGAACATCCGCCGAAAGCTCCGAAAGGCTTTATGCTCGTTGAAGCAAAGAAAAGCGAGTTCTACAAAAGCGGTTATGTGTATTTCAAGTACGTTCGCATTATCGAAGAACCGCTGAACATACAGCCTATATTTCAGGAATAACAGAGCAGGTCGATCGGCAAGGCTGCAAACATAAAGCTTGCCGAAAAAAATATACCTTTACCTGCTCTTTTAGGGACTTGAATTTACGGCACGTTTTACAACGAAAAGGAGATTCACAGATGAAATGTTGTCTTTCGGAAGAAACAACGCTCCGAGCTTGGAAACTTGAAAGAGCAGGTAAAAGCAGAACGAAAGTTGCAAGAGATCTTCATGTTTGCGGAAAGACATTGCAGCGGCTATATAAGTATTACGGCTTTGGAAGTCCGAAGCGGAAAAAGAAAGAGGTTAACAATGATAAAGACAGATGAACTTCAACTGCTTAATATGCGCAAGAGCGAAGCGGCAAGGCGTGATATATGCCGTGGTATTGCTTTAGGTGTGAACCCGTTCAGACTGCTTATGATAGCTATAAAGTGCATTGCCGAGTTGTCGGGTGACAGTTCTTTCAGCTCAATGTGCAGCAGATCTATTGAGGATATATACGGAGCAGGTCTTAACAACACAGAATACAATGCACACAGAGCATCGGAGCTTGAAGAAAGCATTATGCAGCTTAACGACAGCCTGCAGGCTTGCACGGCGCAAGGCACACGGGAACGTCTGCAATTTGCCTTGCGATTGCAGAAAAAAGAGCTTGAAACGCTGAAAAAACAGGTCAAAAAAGTGTAAAAAAATATGATTTTTCTGCTGCTTTTTATAATTTTTTAAGCATTTTTATTCATATCCAAAACTTAAAGATATCACATTTGAGCAGGTCGGGAACAAATGCGCCGAGCCTTCGGGAATGCCGTTTTCTCTTGGTTTTTCCTGCAATATGCCCCCGGGGGTGTTCGCAGATCATCGGGGGTTCTGCGCACACCTACTCCTGCCCTCTGTAGATAATTTTTTCCCAAAACGGCGAAAATATATTTTTGCATTCAACTGCAAGCGTACCCCCATTCGTTAAAATATCGGCTTAAGAGGGGAGCGTACACCGCCGGGGAGATACAAGACAAGTTCAAGAGTGACCTGCTCGGGAATGTTTTTCATAGGGGGAATAAGGCAATGACAAATGAACAGCTTGCAGAGTTTATAAAGGCAGGCGGCAATGATGAGCTTACGCCCATTCTGTGGGAAAGGGTGCGCAAGCTGCTGTATGCTATTGCAAACAAGTATTATTCTGCCCATTCTTCCAAGTGCGAGCGGTGCGGCGTTACTGTGTCCGATCTGAAACAAGCCGCCTATGCCGCATATTTGGGAGCTGTAAGAGCCTATGACGGCAATAAAGGGTATCAGTTCACATCGTATCTTGACCTGCAGTTCAAAAGTGCCGTCCGTCCTCTTTTCGGCAAAGACCTGCTCAACGTTTCGGACAGTCTGAATGCGCCCGTAATGGCAGACAATGAAAGCGATACAGAGGTAATAGAGCTTGTGGCGGATGAAACGAGCCTTGCGGACTTCGAGCGCATATATAAGAACAGCACGGCCGAAATATTGTGCCGGGCGGTTGACCGTCTGCCCGAAGAGCTGAAAAGTGTTATATTATGCCGATATTACAAAGAGCTGACATTTGAGCAGACCGCCCACAAGCTCGGCATTACCCATAGAGAAGCGGTAAACCGTGAAAAACGAGCAATAAAGCAGTTAAGATATGATAAAGAACTGCGCAAGCTTACGGATGAATATATGCGGTTGGGGCTGCTGTAAACACAAAAAGCAGGTGGTTGACCTGCTCGTATGTGTATTATTTTGCACATTTTGTCATTGTGGTGTTCCGATGCGGTGTGCTTGCGGTTGGGTGTGTGCGCCTTTCGTTTTCTTTGCTTTCCCGGGCGGATCTGAAAAAGCCTATCAGAAGTCCGCAGTCAAAAGCTGTAATACTAAACACCAATAAAATACAGGAAAAAATCTGCGCCGAAATCCAATATATTCGAGATTGTCGGCTTGATTTTTTCCAAATTTTAAATGGTGTTTAGTATAAGCTCGCTTTCCCTTTGGCTATATATTTCTATGATCTGATCTACTGCATCTAATTTCATTTTCTGCATACCTGCTCTTTCTCGGGGGGATTTATAAGCTTAAAAAGATTATTCATCACGGTGTTTGTAGCTTCCCGAATTGCTTTCAGCCGTTCTTCCTGAATGGTCAGCAAAGATATTGCTTTGTTTATAATGATCTGTGGGTTTGAGGGTTCAAGCTCGGTTGCATTGTCGAGCAAAGTATATATCGCTGTATTGAGTGCTTGGCTGTCTGATGTATTATAATATACAGCTCCTATATCGTCATTTGCAATGCGGAAGAGCTCGTTTTGTTCGGGTGTGTAGGTTCTTTCTGACTTGGACATATTATATTTACTCCTTCAAAAAATACTTGACATTTCGGAGCAGGTCAGCTATAATTGAATAAAACCTGCTCCGAGTGGGTTTGCGGCTCTTACATTTCGCTTTGGTTGGTGGAAGATGTAAGGGCTTTTCTTATACTTCAATTGCAAGTGCTGCACCGTAGCTCACCCACGGATTGAAACCGCCCGTAACTCTGAACGCTTTTGCCTGCGGTTCTTTGCCCTTGTCGAATAAGGGGGCTAAAACGCTTGCTACGGCTTTTGGAAGGTAGCCTGCAAAGAATGCGTGTCGGTCGCTTGAAACGGCATAGACGGCTATTGCGTTGCTGTCGTGGCTGTTGTGCGGTTCTCTGCGAAGTGTTACCGATATATCGGCAGGGTTTACGCTCGAAAGCTGTTCAAGCTCGCTTTGTCTGCGGCTTGTGCCTTTGATCTTGGTGCGAAGTGCAGAAGCTTTTGCGATTATCCACGCTTTCAGCATTGCCGTTCTGCGGTTCATACCGTGCTTAACGAGGCTGTTTGCGATTGTCATAACTTTGGACTTGATAACGTTCATTCTGACCTGCTCCTTTCTCTGATTTAGTCCTTTTTCGTTCCGATCACGATAACTGCAACTAACAGAACGATTGTGATAATGTCTAAAATAATGCTGATCATACGCTTGACAAATGGCTTTGAATGTGGTATCTTATAAGCAGGGAGTTTGTCGCTCCCTGCGTTCTTATTCAAGCAGTTCGTTGATTAATTCAACAACGGTCTTGATAAGTTGGATAACGGCTTGGATAATCAGTAACTTTGTGAGGGTGGCTGATTTATCCGAGCTTTTCTTTTTGCGTTTCCGCTGCGCCATTGCCTTTTCCTCCTTTCCATGATTATATTATAGCATATGGTTAACCATATATCAATTGACATATTAGACAAAGTTAACCATATATTTTATGCATTTTATATATAGTAAACCATATATACATGTGCTATAATATATCATAGAGGTGGTGATATAATGGCAGTAAGTGCAGCACAAAAAAAGGCTTCAAACAAATACAACAAAGAGCATATGGCTACTTTAGGCTGTAAAGTTACAAAGGAACAAGCACAAGCATTTAAAGAACATTGTCAGAGCAAAGGCAGTACAGCTAATAAAGTGCTTCGAGATTTTGTGCTTGATAGCATAGGGTCAAACAAACCTGCTCGGGAGGAAACAGAAAGCGAGGATAAAAGCGAATGAATATAAAATACTCCAAAGATGCTATTAAATTCCTTGCAAAAGTTCAGAAACCTATTGCATATAATATCCGAGAAGCAATAAAAGGACTTACGCTTTCTCCTCCGGAGGGAGATATAAAAGCTATGCAGGGATATGATGACGGAAGAATGCGACTTCGTGTGGGAAAATACCGTGTTATTTACCGATATGATATTGACAATCAATTGAAAATACTGTATATTATAGACATAGGTTCAAGAGGAGATATTTATAAGTAAAAGGAGGTTGCTTGTATGTCACCGAGAACACAACAGATGGTAAAAATGTATGAAATGCTGCCCGAACAAGAGCAGGAACTTGCTTACGAAACTATCAAGCGTTTTGTGCTTGCTTGGGATCCTGATTTTACAAAAGTTACTTCCGAGGAGCGCAAGCAGATAGATGAAGCAGAAAAGAGCGGTTTTATTTCCGATGAGGATATAGACTGGGATAATCTTGAAAAGTATGCAGAATAAAGTCTGAGCAGGTCAACCGAACAGCTGACCTGCTCACTTTGTTTATCGCAGAATGCTTGTGAATGGCACAAAAACGCTCTGTAATGCTTTTTGATTGTTTAATTGAGAAATTACGTTATAAACATCAAAGCTCCTTAAAAGTGGTATTTAAGGAGCAAATAGAGTTGTACAAAAAATGGGACAGCTGACATGATAACAGCAATTTTACCCTATCGAATTTGAGGGGGAATGTATGAAATTGTAAAAGGGGTCGAATTCGACTCCTTCAAGAATGATCAAGGGAAAAGCTTAACGAGTAAATAAAGAATGAGCAGGTCAAAAAGCGGCTGACCTGCTCGTTTGATTATTTCATGTTCAACTTTTGTTCAAGTCAAGGGTCAAATGTTCAAGAAAAGACGTGATAAGACAAGGCAGGCACAAATGCACAAAATGACGTAGAATAGGGATTTATAATAAATTGTGATAAACCGAAACAAACAGCATAGCAAACTCCGACTCTGAAGGCCGTGGGTTCGAATCCCGTCAGATGCACCATGAAGAAACGCCGTTTGAAGATGTTCAAGCGGCGTTTGTTATATGTTTGCCCCGAATGGGCAGTAACTCGGTGGTGAAAGTCCACTACAGACT
>JBJEQP010000042.1:0-3291 GCA_051881815.1 Oscillospiraceae bacterium
TTTTCACTCGCTTTTTCTCTGCTTTGTCAATTGACTTTTCACCGTAAGACTTTTACAATAAATAAAATCGGCAAATTCGCAACAAATCCATTCATTCATGGATTACGCATAGTCTGTTATTACATTATTCAGTTGAATTTGTTTATCGTAAGAAACATTATTCAAGGCTTCCATAAACAACGGATAAGCACGTAAATTCTAACTAAAAACATTAAAATAAACTTTTATCCCTTCGCAAACTTTTTTGTAAACACATCCAATCTGAACTGCTATGTGAGAACTGCTTTCTACCCGAAACTCCCAAAATAACTTGAAGCATAAACATTTATATACAAGACGACAAACAAAGTATGTTAAGAAAAAGAAAGTGAAATGTAAATCGACATTACTACATCACAGGGATTGTTGTATTACTGTAAATACCACATATGGGTACACCTTTCGAAACAGCTGTATTTCGACATAAAAAGCGTTACCATTTCACTTTAAACGGTAACGCCTTTCTTAGTATTGTTTTCATTAGCATTCCGTTTCATCAATAAGGGTTGATCCCACATCAAAGAATATCCATTTAATGTTGTTCATTATATTCTCCACGATTACTCAATTTATGCTTATGGTTTTATCTGACAGAAAAGCATATAAAATGTGCTTCTTTGTTAAATTATAACACTTTATAGCGTGTAAATCAATGCTTATTGGTGTATTTTTCTCACAAGTGCTTTTATTGACAAATAGCTTAAAAAATATTATGATTAAACCACCGAACCTTTTTATAATTTCAGGGACTTATTAAGCGTAAATCGATTTGCAAGAGGTAAGCCTATGAACGAGCACATTACAAGTGAGCTGATTGAAGCTACATATCTTTTTTGCGTGAAGCGGATCTCCGATACCGAAGCGGCAAAGGATCTGTCGCAGGATATATTGTACGAAGCTATCCGTGTTATCACAACTGGAAAGAAATTTATAAGCTTTTATTCGTGGTACTGGAAAATGGCACGAAATAAATATGCGGACTATATTTCCTGTAAGCAGGATCAGACTTTGCCGATAGAAACCGCAGGCGGTATGGCTGCTGAGCTTCCGCAGCCTATTGAAAATATCATTGCCGCAGAGGATATTTCACAGCTCAACTTTTCCCTTTCAAGGCTTGCATCAATTCACCGTGAGATCATTATACGCTTTTATCTGAAAGAACAGTCCGTCAGACAGATCGCAAATGATCTTGCTGTTCCCGAAGGAACGGTTAAAAGACGGCTGTTCGACGCTAAGAAAAATCTGAAAGAAAGGTTTGATAATATGAATAATATCGGAAAGACTGCTTATGCTCCTGCCGAAGTTGATTGGTTCTGGGGATATTCGGCAATGAAGGCTTCACTCCTTATGGACAGCTCTAAAATTTGTCCGCAGGTTATGGTTATCTGCCGAAACGAGGCAAAAGCTGTAAACGAAATTGCCGACGAAATGGGTGTTGCACCTGTATATCTTGAGGAAATTCTCGAAAAAATGCTTGGTGCTAATTTACTTTTTTCACCTGCAAAGGGCAGGTTTCTTGCTAACTGTTGTGTGTTTCCAAAAGAAACATATATCAAGACAAAGGTTTATGCAAACCAAGTCTTTCACGACAGCGGCTTTGCCGAAAAAATAATAGAAAAACTTATAATGCTGAAAGATAATATTACTTCGTTTGACTTTTACGGCAATAACTTCAACTATGATTATCTGATGTGGATATTATGCGTTGCCGCAAGTAACTGCTTTGGCAAAGCAAGTAAAGAGCATTACCTTGAAAAATACAAAGGCAAATTTGCCGACGAAGCAGAAAGAAAATTCCGATTGACTATGGAATACGTCCTTCCCGATGAATACTTTGATGGTTCTGTCTGGGAAAAGCTGCGTGAATGTAACTGGTCTGGGCTTCATCAAAATTTCACCACGACGGAATACGGAGTTCTTTCATTTGTCAATGATTATGAGATGAAGCCGTTTCCCGATGAGGGAGGGGACGATAATGACTGGCGCAGAGGACGTGATAGATGGGTTGACGGAAACAATATCGCCCTGCTTGTAAGTCTTTCGGAAGATCCGCAAAGGAAATTGTCCGTTCACGAGGAAGCAATTGCGGCAGAGCTGCTGAAAAATGGTTTGCTAAAAAAGGTGGATAGTAGGCTTATTGTTCAGCTTCCTGTTATGAAGCGAGAAATCTATGAAAAGATCTGCGAACTGCTTTATTATGAACTGAAAGAGCTTGCTGAAGAATTTGCCGACAGAGTAAGTGAAGGTGTAAAAAAAATGCTTTTTCCATATGTTCGCAAGGATTTGATGAGCAACTTTATCCATTGGGATATGCAGATGTTTTTCCAACTTACGGGTGCTCTGTTCTATCATTGCCGGAATGACTATCTCGCAAAACCCGATGATTACAGCATTTCTGCGGCAGGACTTTATATACTTACAGAATAATTTCGGCGCACGGCAGAAGTTTTGCCGTGCGCTTTGAATTTTCTCTGTAAAAAATCATCTATCAAACATTTTCTGCAATCAGAACGTCCATACAATGCTTATGAGGAATACCGCTGCTGTAGCTATCAAAAATACATAGTCGGTATAAATGTTGAATTGCATTTACACAGTTAATTTTTCAGAATCATTGATATTACTTAAATCTTTTTTTAAGATCCGAACTACGGTTTCGAGAAGGATCCGGACCGTTATAGATCTTTTCGCCCATTCTTGCCTTTTTTCTTTCCGTATCTCTCTTCTTAAGTATCTCTTCAGCCTTCTTCTCAGCAGCTTTATCAACAAGCTCATCAAACTCTTCTTCCTTTTTGTTCAATATAGCATTTCTTTCAGCCAAAGCCGCCTTTTCATCTTCGAGCTGTTTTCTTGCTCGTGCATTTGCTTCAGCATCCAGCTTGTTTTTTTCTTCAATACGTTCGTTTTCTTCTGCCTTATGCTTGAGCATTTTTTCCTTGGCATTCAAGCCAATTTCTCTGCTGGTAAACGACAATTCTCGTTCGTCAAATTCCCGTTCTTTGGCATCCTGTTTTTCTTTTGTACGAATGATTTCATCCCAAGCTGCACGTATTTCTGCCTGCTGTTCCTCAAGTTCTTTTTTAGCAGCGTAAGTTTCTTTATCAAGTCCACCCATTCTGCTCCTGTCAGAAACAGGATGGTATATATGAAGAGGTCCGTTTTCAATATAGAAATCAGGATTATCTCTGCAGTATTCTTCATACATTTTATAGGTGAGTTCTTCCAGATACTTGCGTTCTTTTTCACACCATA
>JBJEQP010000043.1:0-17260 GCA_051881815.1 Oscillospiraceae bacterium
ATTGATACGCCGTTGATGATTTTTACGTTCATGGGTTTGACCGCCTTTCATTATTAGTGTTTATTTTTAACGACTTGCGCCGTTTGGTTTACATCTGTTAAAAGCCAAATTTTTTGTTTCTTCTTTTGCGCTCTGTCTTATCATCATAAAGCTTTCCGTCGGCTTTGTCAACGGCTTCCTTGAAGTCGTAGGAGTTTTCGCATCTGCATTCGCAGAAACCCATTGACATATCTATCGGATAAGGCTTTTTCGCTGTCATATTAAGCCGATCTATGTATTCACATTTTTTGCTTATAACGCTTTCAACGCTGCCGATATCATCTTTAAGTACGAACGCCGCAAATTCATCGCCGCCCATTCTTCCGACAATGCCGTTTTCGCCGAACACGTCAACAAGGCAAAGAGCAAGATTTTTTATGGAAAAATCGCCCTCCGAGTGACCGTAGCCGTCATTGACAGATTTAAGATTATCCATATCCGCATAGCAAACGATGATATCCTTGCCCTTGTTTTTGTCGATAAAGTCCTCGGCAGCCTTGTAGAAGCCCCGTCTGTTGTAAATTCCCGTCAGCTCGTCTATCTCCGAAAGATTTTCAAGCGCAATGTTCTTTATATGAAGCTTTTCATTGATCTTGTCCTGCTCGGAAATAAGCCTTATGAGCTTAACTGCGGCGCTTGCCTGATAGACCACAAGCTCCAGATCGGCAAAGAAATCCTCGGTATCGGGCTCGCAAAGCAAAATTCCGTACTGATATTCTCGTGAGTAGAGATCGGCAACGATGAACGTATGCCTTTCGGTATCGGAAATGTACCTATTTTTATACATATACTCTGCCGCAACGCATTGCTCTTCCTTGGGTACCATATTGAAGTCCTTGCCTTTTTGATAGGACATGAACCGCCAATTCAGCCCTGTCGGGAATTCACCCTTGTTATGATACTCTGCCGGCTCGTCAATAAGGAAAAGATAGCTCGATCTTATGTCCAGACAATGGAACTTATTCATCATCTGCGCATAGCTCATCGCCATATTTTCATTGAACATCAGCGTATCTCTTGTAAAGAGATTGGATAAATGGGTATGGTTTTTCTGACGATCCTCCAGCTTTTTGAAATCATTTATCATTCTGTTTGAGATCTTTATGACAGAATATTTGAAAAGCTTGTTTATGATATCAATGTTTTCGGCAGGAGAATTATCAATAAGCCATTTATGTCCTCCGTCAATGACTTCGATCATTCTCGGGGCAAGATCCACGGCGTATAGGCTCTTTGAAAAGAAATCCTCAAAGTGCTCCGATAAATGCTTGTAATCATAGGCATCGGCATTTTTTTCGATAAGACACCTTCGCAGAAGTGCGATAAGTCCGCGGCAGCGCTGCTTTACGCTGTCATAGGTTTCTATCGGAACGTGGCTTTGATACAGATAGTTTATGATGTTATCCGCAATTTCATCGTCATTGCCCTTAAACACATTTTTCATATCGTTAAGGTGCAAGGCTGCCATTGAGCAGGACGCTCGAGGAATAAATTCGGTTTTGCAATAATGATCGGTATCAGCTTTGCCGTTCAAAAGATTGATGACCTTTTCAACAGCTCTGTATCCCATTGCATAAGCGTCTGCTTTTACGGACGCAAGCGGAGGATCCATTTTTGAAGCAAACGGAGTATCGTCAAAGCCGACAAGCATGATGTCCCTGCCGACGAGCTTACCGCGATCCCTCAATATATCGTAAAACACCGACGCCATTTCGTCATTGACGCACATTACGGCGTCGCAGTCGGGATTTCTGTCAAGCAGCTGTTTCGCTTCTTCAACGCAGAACTCGGAGATATCGCTTTCAATGACCATATTGTCATCGTATTCAAGACCGTTTGCGGCAAGTGCAGCTTTGTATGCTTCAAAGCGCTCTCTGCATTCGAGATTGACAAGCTTACCTATCATCATGCAGATATGCTTTCTGTTCTGCTCTTTTACAAGATAATTGACAGCCTGCGTTATGCCCGAAGCATTGTCAAATATAAGATGATCGTAACCGTCTATCCTTGAAGCGACATTCAGTATAGGCGTATCACTCAGATAGTCAAGGACTTCTTTTTTCCTGTTGTCATCGCTTATGTAAGCAATAGTTCCCGTACATACGATCAGATAATCCAGCTTTGCTTTTGCGGCATAATCCATCAGTATATTGTACTGATACTCGAATTTCATATCGTATGAAGCATTGTCATAATCAACATCAAGATACTTCATCGGGAAAATGACCAGATCAGCATCCAGCTTTTCTGCAGCAGCGATAGCACCTTTCGATACTCTGTTGCTGAAAGAATCCATTATATTTGCGACAAGAAGCCCTATATTAAAACGTCCCCGAGCCATACGATCACCTTCCGTTTTTTATGTACGATCCTTCATTCGGTTTTTGAACGAAGACAGATTTTTGATCAATAATATCTGTTTAATTATAACATATTTACGAAAGGATTTCAATATTTTTTGTATAAAATTATTCGAAAGAGTATAAAAATCCCTACATAAGCAGAGATTTTTATAGAATATAAAGGTTATTCCTTTACCGAACCGTTTACCAGTCCTGCATATATCTGCTTCTGAAGGCAAAGGAAAATTATGAGCGTCGGGATAATACAGATAACGATACCTGCGAAGATTATCTCCCATTTTGCGCCGTAAGGTCCGATAAAGCTGTAAAGTGCTGTTGAAACAACGGCAAGCTTTTTGTCGGGCATATAAAGCTGTGGAGTATAGAAGTCGTTGTAGATACTTATTATTTTAATTGTAAGCACCGTTGCGATCGCAGGTTTTAAAAGAGGAAGAATGATCTTCGCATAGACTGTGAAATAGTTTGCACCGTCTATGATAGCACTTTCATCGAGCGAATATGAAATATTATTCAGGAACTGGATGAAAATATAGATCGAGATGATATCTGTACCGATATAAAGAATTATCGGAGCAGCCATGTGTCCTACAAGATGGAACGAATTCATGATACGGTAAACTGTGACCTGCATTGCAATGTTCGGGAAAAGAGTCGCAACAAGAAATGCTGTTTTCATGACTTTGCCCAAGAGGGTATTGAACCTCTGAACAACGTATGCTGTCATTGTACCTGTGATAACCGTTCCTATGCAGGAGATAACGAGGATGATAGCTGTGTTTTTCAGTCCGAGAAGAACGTTGCCGTCCATGAAAGCGGTCTTATAATTGTTCCACTCAAGCTTTTCGGGAAGCGCAAAAACATTGGAAGAAAGGAATTCCGCATTGTTTTTGAACGAACCCAGGAATACTACGACAAGTGGGATAAAGACGACAAGACAAGCAATGATAAGAACCGCATATTTAAGTATACTGAAGATAATTCGAGTCGTTTTTCCGTTATTATATGTAGTTTCCATGATCACTTATCCTCCTTCAGAACGGTTTTCTGAATGATCGTCACGACTATGATGATAAGGAACAGCACCATTGTCATTGCGGCGGCAAGTCCGACCTTTTGGTACTTGAATGCCGTTTCGGTGGTCTGGATAACGAATGTGCTTGTACCAAATTTTCCGCCGGTGATAATGTACGGGATCTCGTAAACGCTGATAGCGCCCTTCACTGCAAGTATCATCTGGAGAAGAATAATAGGACGGATACCGGGAGCTATGATATAACGGAATACCTGAAAACGGTTTGCGCCGTCAAGGTCTGCCGCTTCGTAAATATCGGGTGAGATGGACTGGATAGCACCGATGAACATTACAAGGTCAAGTCCGATATAACGCCATATCGAAACGAAAACAAGGCAGACATTTGCAAGGCCTTCGGTCGAAAGGAATTTTATCGGCTCGCCGCCGAAAAGAGTGATCAAAGTATTGAGAGTGCCGTCTGTGTTGGTAACGCCGTCACCTCTCTGGAAGAAGCGGCGGAAGATAAGCGCAACGGCAACGGTATTTATCATATAAGGGAAAAACAGAGCGCCTTTAAAGAAGCTTGCGCCTCTTATCTTTGAGCAAAGAATGGTTGCGAGGAAAAGCGCAAGTCCAAGCTGGATAAACGAGCCTACAAGATAGTAAACGCTGTTCTTGAGCGAGGAGAAATATTCGGGAGTTGTGAAAACAGTTTTATAGTTTTCAAAACCGACAAATGTAACATTCTGTCCGAACTGATCTCTGTTTTCAAAGCTGTACCTCACCATATTGAACGCAGGGATATATGTAAACACGAAGAGAAGAACGGAAGGAATGAGCAAGAACGATACTACCGTCAGAAGCTGCTGTGATTTGATTCTTCCAAGCTTGTTATGCGAAAGAACATTTTGACTTTTCATAGTCTGCCTCCGAAAAAAATTGCCGTCCTATGATATCTTGTTAAGATTTTTCAGACGGTCTTCAAAGAAATTACAAAATGAATTTGCACCGGCGGATATGAAGCGGCAGAAAGGGGGATAAATGCCGCTTCATACGGAAAACTCCACACGGTACGATATAAATTTAAGAAGGATAGGAAATGATCAGTTTAAAAGTTAATTAACCAAGGATCTTATCTCTGGAAGCGTTCCATGCTGCGTTTACATCGTCGCAGATCTTCTTGTAAGAATCTTCGCCTTCGCCCTTGAATGCAGCCTCAGCCATTCTTACCTTGAAGTTTGTGGTAGCGTCGCCCCAAGGATCAACCTCGGAATCCTTAGCGATCTCATCGTACTTGCCGACGAGTTCTGTTGGGAATGCAGCTTCAACGAAGAGCTCAACGCCGAGATCTTCAAATGCGGAGAGTGTTTCAGGCATCGGAGCACCCTTAAGACCGGAGATCATGCCTTCGTTCTGAGCAAAGCCGGAATCATCGCAGAACCATCTTACATAAGCCATTGCAGCGTCCTTGTTCTGGGAGTTCTTGTTTACGCTCATCATGTAGTCGTTGGAAGAAGCGGAGTAAAGCTTTCCGTTAACGGAGTTCGGGAAAGGCATAAATCCAACGTTTGCGGGATCTTCGCCTACATTTACTGCAGCTTCCTGGAACTGTGAGATAGCCCAAGAACCGAGAACCATTGTACCGATCTTGCCCTGTGCGAATGCAGGCTTGCAGCCTTCCCAGTCAGTCGTTGAAGGATCTTCTTCATGGAGAGCAGGATTGGAGTAGATGTCGAAAAGTGTGCCGTATACAGCGTCAAAAGGACTTCCGTCAAAGAAGAGATCGTTCTTTTCTGTGAGCAGCTTTATATTGTATTCGGGGTCACCTGCAGCGGAGAGAACGAGCGACTGCCACTGTGCGATAGTCCAGCCTGCAGCATAGTTTGTGTAGTAAGGGATAGCGTCTGTATTGTCAGCTATCTGCTGAAGACAGTTGATGAAATCCTCGGTAGTTGTCGGAAGGCTTGTGATGCCTGCGTCAGCCCATACCTTCTTGTTATAGAGAAGACCGGAAGCTGTACCTGCTGTCGGAAGTGCGTAAACCTGACCGTCAGCAACATAATCCTTGAGCCAGTAATACTTGCCGTCAAGCTCATCGAATGAACCGAAGGACTCGAAGAAGTTGGGAAGTTCAGCCTGCTTGATAGCCTGAGGAGTCATAAGTGCGTCACCATAGTTGTCAGCCTGGAGCATTGTTGTGATGTCGTTAGCATAGTCTGTGAAGGACTGATATTCAACCTTTACATTAGGATAAAGTGCATTGAAGCCTTCTGTGAGCTTTGCCATTGTGCCGTCCTGATCTCTGTCGGTACGGTGGTGGAGAACCTTGATAGTACCGGAGAGGTCGCTGTTTGCTTCAGCAGCTTCTGTTGTTTCAGCTGAATCATTGCCGCTGTCAGCAGTATTTGCATCAGCTGCTTTTGTTGTAGCTGCTGTTGTTGAAGCGGTATCGCCTGTACTGCTGCTGCATCCTGCGAATACGGAACAGGTCATCAATACTGCAACTGCTGCAGCTGCTGTTTTTTTCATCTGTGAATTCATTGTTGATTCCTCCAATTTAATTAAATGCGTTCTTATTAAGCTTGCGTCCGTAAATCTTTTAATCGATTAACGGATCGCTGTTGTGATTCTAATTATAACGAGAAGAACCAACTTGTCAACCGAATTTGCCAATAGCGGCAATTTATACAAATAAATGTTGTTAACTAAAGGCATCCTGCACAAAAAGCCAAAAAGTATATCTATAAAAAACTAAAAAATCGCCATAAATTTCGCAATATTGTTTAAAATATACTAATTATGAATTTACTGCGAAAACGTTCACAATTTATCTTTAGCATAAGTTTATACCGGATTTAACATTTTAGTAACATTATGCATTATAAAAGTTTAAGATTTCAGATTAATTTAATTAATTAAAAAGATTAAAAAAGACGATTACATGATTAATTTTTATGCAAAAACAAAAAAATTAATCAATTAAAAACTATTGAAAAACCTGAACTTTTATGCTAAAATTATATCAATGATATTATTTCGGAGGTATCGTATGGGCAAAAGCGTTACAATGAGCGACATTGCCGAAAGGCTTGGGATAAGCACGGTCGCAGTATCAAAAGCGTTGTCGGGTCAGAAGGGCGTAAGCGCCGCTCTCCGGGAACAGGTCAAAAAAACCGCTTCCGAAATGGGATACAAAGCTAAGAGCAGCGTTCAGAAGAAAAGTTCTTTAAGCAACAATATCGGCTTGCTCGTTGCCGAAAGATACATTTCGGATAATTCATTCTATTTTAAATTTATAAGAGCGCTGTCCACGGAGATGCAGAAAAACGGGAACTATGTTTTCCTGCATACATTGACGCAAAAAAACGAGGATAACTGCGTTCTGCCCGATATTTTCTTTCATCAGCGTGTTGACGGCATCATTATTCTCGGACAGATCTCCGACAAATACACGAAAGCTGTGCTTGAAACAAAAATACCGATAGTTTTTCTTGATTTCTACAATGAGCTTACCTCTGACAGCTGTATAATAAGCGACAGCTTTTACGGAACCTATGAAATGACGAACTATCTTATTGCAAACGGACACAAAAACATCGCTTTTGTCGGGAATATTTATTCTACATCGAGCATTCAGGACAGATTTCTCGGATATTCAAAGTCGCTTATGGAGCATAACATTCCCGTACATGATTATTTCGTTATTTCCGACCGTGATACGCAGACGGGAAGGTATATACCGATAGAGCTTCCCATGATAATGCCGACAGCCTTCGTTTGCAACTGCGACGAAGTTGCCTGCAAGCTGATAACACAGCTCAAGGACAACGGATACCGTGTTCCCGATGACATATCCGTCACAGGCTTTGATAATTCGGTTTACAGCTCGATAAGCGCACCGAATATCACAACGATAGAAGTAAACACCGAGCAAATGTCAAAGATCGCAGTTGAATCTCTCCTTGCCAAGATACGTTCGCCGAGGCTCGTAACGGGAATGATACAGGTAAAGGGAAAGATATTGTATAAGGATTCCGTTGCGGCTATAAGCTTTTGACAATGCAAGTTTTATAAAAGATATTTTCAAAATATGATATAGGTGTATCCCGTTTCCTCAACGCAGGATTCGGTATAAATAAAAATTGGAGGTATTGTTATGCAGTATGAAGTAAAAAATGTTCCCCTTCCGGTGCTTATCTGCAAGCTGGAAGCAGGAGAAGCCATTGAATGTCAGAAGGGCGCAATGTCCTGGATGACGCCGTCCATGCAGATGGAAACAGGACTTGGCAACGGCGGAAGCGGCTTGCTCGGCGCACTCGGAAAAATGGCAAAGAGCGCAGTTACAGGCGAATCAATTTTCCGCAACAGATACAGCGCACAGGGTGCTCCGGGAGAGATCGCCTTTGCATCAAGTTTTCCCGGAAATATTCTATGCTTTGACACACGCTCCAAGGCTATTGTTGCGCAGAAATCCGCTTACCTTGCAAATACTATCGGTGTAAATATGGATATTTTCTTCCAGAAGAAGATCGGCGCAGGCTTTTTCGGCGGCGAAGGCTTCATCATGCAGAAATTCTCCGGCAGCGGAATGGTTTTCCTTGAAATAAACGGAAGCGTTGTTGAGTATGATCTTGCGCCGGGTCAGTCGATGCTTATTGACACGGGTTACCTTGCAGCAATGGAGGACAGCTGCACAATGGATATCGAAACCGTCAATGGCGTCGGAAACGTACTTCTCGGCGGCGAGGGACTTTTCAACACAAAGGTAACGGGTCCCGGCAGGATATGGCTCCAGACGATGCCTGCGAATATTCTTGCAGGAGCTGTTCAGCCTTACATAGTAACAGGTTAAAATGATTCAAACTAATCTCCGATAATGAATGACATAAAAATACGGCCGCGAATTGATCCGCAGCCGTATTTTTTATACTATATCAATCCACAAAAATATCCTTACAAGTTAGTCGGTTCAAAGCTTGAATTGTATCGTCACTCACCCTTGACAGGCAAATTACATTTTTCTTACTTGACTATAATTTTTATTTGGAGTATAATTGAATAAAATAGGGATTATCTGCCCGACAAATTGAAATTATTGGAGGCTTTATGAAAACAAATCTTATCATAGTAGAAGGACTTCCGGGCTGCGGAAAAAGTACGGCTGCGGCGATGATCGCTGAAAAGCTTAATGAAAAAGGTAAAAGGGTCGTTTGTGTTGACGAAGGAGTTCGGGAACACCCTGCTGATTACGCTGATTATGATTTCCCCGATTTTGAAACGGAGAGGGAGAAAATACTCGGAAAGTGGCAGTCATTCACCGAAAATGCCGACAAAGACACGATATATGTTTTCAACTGCATCTTTTTGCAGAATCCGATGTGCGAAACAATGATGAGGTTCGGTATGTCGGAAGAAGCCTCGCTGAAATACATCAAAGAGATATCAGAGATCATCAAGCCTTTGAACCCTATTATAATTTACATAGATCTGCCCGATATCAAAGCAACGATCGACAGCGTACTTGACGAGCGCGGAAATGATTGGCTGAACGCTGTAATTGACTATCATACCTCGCAGGGATATGGTAAGCAGAATAACCTTTCCGGTTACGACGGATATATCAAATGTCTTGAAGAAAGAAAAATCAGAGAGCTGAATATTCTAAAGTCAATTGATATTGAAAATTATACGGTCAATCGGGATATGATAGCCGAACTACTTGATTCTGTCGATTAAAATCGTCCCTCTTCGTATCAAATTGAGCTTGCCAAAAACAGCATCGACTTTGGTGCTGTTTTATTTTTATCAAAGATACAAGTATTGAATCTGTATCAATCTGACAAAAAAATGAAAAGTCTCTTGACAAGCGGATAAAAATGCAGTATAATAGTTTAAAAACAAACCTTTATAGTTAAAAGTGAGGTGATGATATGATACAGAAACCGTTGGAGGTAGTGCTCAAAGGCGGCGAATTCCGAAAGTATTCCGATTCAAAGTTTGCATTGCTCAGGAAGCATTATGATATGAAGCGTGCGGAATTTGAAGTTATATACTATCTGTCGATATGCCGAGAGGAGGATTCTCTCGTTAATATTTCCGATTTTCTTAATGCGAACAAGGGGCATATCTCTTCAACTGTTTACGGTCTTATCGAAAGGGGCTATATCAACTCCACACAGGATAAAAACGACCGCAGATATATGCATTTCAGTCTTACCGATAAAGGCAAGGAAGCGGCGGCGGATATAGGAAATGTATGGAAGGACATTAAGAATGAACTTTACTATGGACTGACCGACGAAGAGATCGCATCATTCCAAAAGACCTTCCGCAAGATATGCAAAAATATAGAGCACTTTATGATATAAAGCATCGGAAAAGTGCTTATATTCTATGTGTAATAGTTTAAAAACAAACAGTATAAAATCAAATCACAGAAAGGAACGATCATTTTGGCTGAAAAAATTGAAACGATGAAGGAGATCGCCCATGAGATAACATACAGACGGTATCTGTTATCAAAGGATGACGCAAAATTTATGCTCAAGGACATAAATATTGCAGAGTACATAGTGCTTCATTATATGTGCGAGCATATTGAAAGCAATCCGATCTATTCGGGCAGGATATATTTGAGCGAGATATCGGAAAAGCTAAATCTCCCAATCAGAAAGACCTCAAAGCTTATCAGAGAGATGAACGGCAAAAACCTTGTCAGCTGGGATCATGACGGCGACGGAAAGGACGGAACCTATGTGACGATGACCGACCACGGAAAGGCTGTATTTGAAGAGACCGACAATAAGCTGAGGGATTTTTATTCAAGAGTACTGCAGAATTTCGGCAAGGAAAAGATCGTACAGCTTCTTCAGCTTATGAAGGAATTCGATTCGGTAATGAGAACTGAACTGGAACAAATGGAGGATAGCAATGAAACAGATGAATGAATACATGAACGAGCTGGAACGCTCCTGCCGTGAAAACGACTTTATCGACCGCAGACTTTACGATGAATATGATATCAATCAGGGACTTCGTGACGAAAAGGGGAACGGCGTTCTTACGGGACTTACAAACATTTCTCTTATCAAATCATACGAGAGGAGAAACGGCGTAAAGGAACCGTGTGACGGTGAGCTCTGGTACCGCGGATATCGTGTTGAAGACCTTATAGGCAGGCTCGGTGAAGATGAAATGGGATATGAAAAGATCGCATATCTTCTGCTTGTGGGAGAATTGCCCGATGAAAAGCAGTTTGACGAATTTCACTCCGTTATCGGAACGCTTATGGCTCTCCCGACAAACTTCACCCGTGATGTTATTATGAAAGCGCCGACCGATGATATCATGAACACTATGACAAGGAGCATACTTACGCTTGCTTCTTATGATTGGGATTTGAAAAATTCTTCCCTTGAAAACAACATACGCCAGTGCTTACAGCTGATAAGCCAGTTCCCCACCCTTGCCGTTTATGCTTATAACGCATATAATCACTATCAGAATCTTGAAAGTATGTTTATCCACTACCCCGACCCATGTTTATCCCCTGCCGAAAACATACTGACGATGCTCCGCCCCGATAAGAAGTACACAAAGACCGAAGCGAAGGTGCTTGATACCGCTCTGATACTTCACATGGAGCACGGCGGCGGAAATAACTCCACCTTTACCACAAGAGTCGTTACCTCATCGGGTTCGGATACATATTCCACCATTGCGGCGGCAATGTGTTCGCTGAAAGGTCCGAAGCACGGTGGCGCAAACATCAAGGTAATGGATATGATGGCGGATATTTCGGAGCAGATAAATGACGTTGAGGACGACGAAGAGATCACTGCCTATCTTGAAAAAATACTCGACAAGGAAACCTTTGACCGCAAGGGGCTTATTTACGGAATGGGACACGCTGTATACACGCTTTCCGACCCGAGAGAAAAGGTACTTAAAAGCTATGTAGAACAGCTTGCCGCAGAAAAGTGCAGAACTAACGAGTTCCGTTTGTATGAACAGGTAGAGCGGCTTGCTCCGCAGATCATTATGAACAGAAAGCACAACCGCAGCGGTGTCTGCCCGAATGTCGATTTTTACAGCGGATTTGTTTATGATATGCTCGGCATACCGAAGGAGCTTTACACGGCCATATTCGCAGTTGCAAGAATAGTCGGTTGGAGCGCGCACCGTATTGAGGAGATCGTCTGCACCGATAAGATAATAAGGCCTGCATACATGAGCGTTATGAAGAAGAAAGGATAAAAATCAGCGGATCGGGAAAGCATTAGGAATTTTGAAAAACGCAGATTAACTGCATTTGTACCGACGGAAATTACACATTTAAGTTTATATGTGTTTTTTACAAAAATTTCCGGTAATTATTTGTAAAAAAATATTGACTCTAAAAAAGTGTGCCCTTAACTTTCACGCACATAATAATTAGTCTTTGTAACCCATGATAAAAATCGGTGTTTCCTTGGATAAGTTTTAATTGCTTATAATACTAATACTAAACACCAATAAAATACAGGAAAAAATCTGCGCCGAAATCCTATATATTCGAGATTGTCGGCTTGATTTTTTCCAAATTTTAAATGGTGTTTAGTATAAAAACCATTTAAACTGTAGACAAAAAATCTGCATAAAATCCATATACGAGAGATTTTTGCCCCATTTTTTGTACAGTTTTTAAATGGTTTTAAGTATAATACGATATAAATTGAGCCGTACAAGTTTGCTGTACGGCTCTTTTTATATTATGTTTAACGCTTTATCTGTTCGGCTGATTTCTCGGCATTTGCAAGGGCTATTCACACTTCTTCACCGTCAGCAAAGATCTCGCCATCAATTATTTTCACGATTCGCTGAGCATATTTTGCAACATTAAGATCATGAGTTATCATAACGATAGTGTGCCCTTGTTTATTTAGTTCGCAAAACAGATCAAGCACTTCCTTTCCCGTTGCAGTATCGAGTGCACCGGTAGGTTCATCTGCAAGCAGCAATTTGGGATTTCCCACAAGTGCTCTTGCTATGGCTGCACGCTGCTGCTGACCTCCCGACAGCTCGGACGGACGATGATCCAATCTGTCATTCATGCCGAGCTTTTCAAGCTGTTCTCTTGCAGCCGCTTCTGCCTCCTTGCCGCTGTATCCTCTGAGAAGCAGCGGTATCATGACATTTTTGAGAACGGTATGCTGACTGATGAGATGATACTTCTGAAAAATAAACCCTATATATTGATTGCGTACATCTGTCATACGGCGGTCATTGTACTTGTGAATGGGATTATCCGCCAGATAATATTCACCGCTGTCCAGAGTATCCATGCAGCCTATTATATTCATAAATGTGCTTTTCCCTGAGCCTGAAGGTCCGAGAATGGCAAGAAATTCGCCATATTTTACTGTAAGATTTATGTCCTTGAGAACGTGGAGCTTCTCACCGCCGACAGCGTAGGACTTATTAAGCATTTTTATTTCAATGACATTATTCAAATAAAGCTACCTCCATAAAGATCATCTGACCTCTGCTGATTTTACTGTTCCTTCCGAGTCAATGATCAAGGTAAGTATATCGCCCTCGGATATCCCCGAATAATCGGAGGAACGTCCTGAAAGACCGCCGACAGTCATTCCGACAGGAATAATGTAGGTGCCTGTTTCGCCGCTTTTTTCGAGTGCAACAGCTGCACCGCCTCGTTTGTTTCCGGACTTACCGTCGCTATTTCCGTTCTTTTCAAAGCTTCCCGGATCAGGTGCTTCACCATCTGCAAACTCGGGACGCTCGCCCTTATTGGAGTTTCCGGGATCGGGCATTTCGCCGTCGGCAGAACCGCCTCTTTCTCCTCGTGCCGGACGTTCGGCGGAAGATGAATCATCGGCATCGCTGCTTCCGCCGTTTTCGGGAGCATCTGACGAAGGCTTCTCTCTTTCGGTCACTTCACCGAGAGCCAATGTGACTTCATTGCCAACGATAGAAACTACTTCACCGTTTATCTGTGTATCGCCCTCTTTCATTTCATAAACCTCAGCCTGCTGAACAGCAGTGGTATTATCTGCTGTTCCGTCAGACTTGGCACACGCCGAAAAGGCAAGTATTGCAATTGCTGCTATAATGATAGAATAATTCTTTTTCATTGTTTTTCTCCTTTGATTATTCCTGCGAAAGTGCTTCAACAGGTTTAAGAAGTGATGCTTTGTAGGCAGGATATAAACCGAATACAGTTCCTGTGAACACCGCAAAACCTGCTCCGAGTACTCCTGCATACGATACCGCTACGGCAGTTGTGCCGAGCTTGTTTACCAGCGGAATAAGCAAATATCCGACTGCTGCACCTACTGCTCCGCCGAAAACGGCAATTATTGACGCTTCAAGCAAAAACAGAAGAAGTATCACGCCTCGTCTGCTGCCAAGAGCTTTCAGTATACCTATCTCCTTTGTACGCTCCTTGACCGTTACGAACAATACGTTCATGATACCTATGCCGCCTACAATGAACACTATAACAGCTGCGGCAATAAGAAGTGTTTCAAGTGTTCTTGCCGAATTGTTTGCAGCCTTCATTGCACTGCCTGCATCTTTCAGGGTAAATGACGCCTGCGGATAATTTTCGGTAAGCAGTGCATTAATATTTTCAATGACCGTTTCAACCTTATCGGAATCGGCTGCAACAGCGGTTATCGTGGGAGCGGTCGTGCTGCTGAAAATATATTTCTGCGCGGTTGAATAAGGGACATATATTGCACTGTCGGGGCTTATTCCCGATGATACAGTACCCATCTCTGAAAGAACACCTACGACCTCGTAATTTCTTCCCTCTATGGTGACAACATCTCCCTGTGCAAGGTACGCAGCACCGAATATTTCCTGCGCAGCTGTATAGCCAATGACGCAGACTTTTTCTTTATCCTGCTCATCGTATTCATCGAAAAACTCTCCATACAGCAGTTCAAGGTTGCTTATTGACTGATAATCCGCCATTACACCTGCAACGGTATATTCGGTTTCCTCCTCCAGCTCGCCTCCCGAAACAGCGGAATTTCCCGTAAGAACAATGGAAACTGCTTCTACATCGGGGACGTAAGCAGCAATATCTTCCGCATCATCAACGGTCAGCTTTACACCGTTAGAACCGCTCGGAGCATTTCCGCCGGAACGTCCGCCGCCCGACATGGGAGATTTATTTCCTCTCGAAGCTCCCGGGTCAAAGCTCGGCATATTGCCGCCGGGCATTCCGCTCGGAGCATTTCCGCCGCCCGGCATTCCTCCGCCAATCATATCTTCAAACATTTTATCGGCAGATTGTCCTACCGATATTTCTATAGCACCTGCATTTAGATTTTTGAATTGCTCGGCAACGTCCTGTCGTCCACCCTGTCCTACCGCAATAACAAGAACGATAGTCGCTGAGCCTACTGCTATTCCAAGAGAGGTCAGAAGTCCTTTTGACTTATTTGCAAAGATATTCATAAGGACCATTTTCAGAATTTCGCTTATCCTCATTTCATAGTCACCGCACTTTCGGCTGCAACTACGTCACCTGCTGCAAGTCCGTCAATTATCTCGACATATCTTCCGTCGGAAAAGCCCGTCTTAACAGCCTTTTCAACCATATTGCCGTTTTCGTCATAGACCTTCACCCAGTTGGAACCGTCATGATAGCTTACAGCACGAACATTTATGTAAAGTACGTCCTTGACCTGCTTTTCAAGGAATGTTACATCTGCCGTCATACCTTCGTGTATATTTGCATTTCCGTCAGACTCCATTTTTACGGTGACTGTGTATGATACGGAACCCGAGGAACGTGCAGGCTCGGCGGAAATAGTGTCTATCTCACCCGAAAAGCTCTTGTTCTCAAAGGCAGAAAGTGTTATTTCACATTTCTGACCAACAGACAGAGATGAAATATCATTTTCGGAAACTGCCAAAGAAATATATACCGATCCGCTGTCCATAATTGTGACCAATGGCTGATTTGCCATATAGCTGTCACCGTCGGAAACGCTTACCGCCGATATGATACCGCTGCATGGGGCAAACACATATCCGCCTGCATCTATTTCCTCAAGGAAAGTGTTATATTCATCGACAAGCTTATCATAAGCTTCCTTGGTGTTTTCAAGCTCGGCGTTTATCTGTGCAACAGTGATATCATAAACCTCTTTTGCAAGCTCTGCCTTGGATTGGGTGGAGCTGAGCTGCTGCTTTGCGGACAAGCTCGACTGATCGTAGTTATGATTTGCCTTATCAATGGAATAAGAATCGTTTTCAATAGAATCTGTAAGTGATGCGATCTGTTCATCTATATCTTCTGCATTTTGATTGCCGTATTTATCCTGAAATTCTGTCTTAAATTCATTGTATTCTTCCCGATAATCGCTTAACATATCGGAATACGGCTGCATAACATCCGTCTGATAATCGCTCATTTTTTCGGAATACAGGTCAAGTGTTTTTGTTTTGTACTCATCCATTGTGTTCGATAATTCCGACATTTTCTGTTCCTGTTTCTTCACCTTGCTTTCATATAATTCGGTTTTAAGCTTTATATCCAATTCAAGCGCCCGATACTCTTTTTCATACGCAGCGGCAAGATTGTTGTACTTCTCCTGTAACTCCTGATAGCTCTCGATATACTCTGTCAGTTTATTTAATTGGATATTTGAACTGTCGGATTCATTATCGCAGGCTTCTTTTGCCGCTTCTGCCGCTTGTTTGGCTTCATCGACTTCGGCTTTTGCAGCATTCATTTTTTCCTGTTTATCGGAAATGCTGTCGAGATACTCGTTATGCTCATCGTTTAATGAGGTAAGCTCTTTTTCGTATGATTTATACGTTTTTTCATATTCCGTGTATTCTTTTGAAAGACTTCTGTATTCGCTTTCATACTCGGAATATGTATTTTCATAGCTCTTATATACAGCTTCATATTCTTCCAGCTTTTCTTCAAAAGCACAAAGAACCGCATAATCATCGGGATAGGAAAGCGAAAGCTCTGTATATTCGGAAAGCTGTTTTTTATCCGATTCAAGCTTATTTTTGGCGGATGTGATATCGGATGTTAACTGTGTTATTGTCAGCGAATAATCCGAATCAGCCAGAGATGCCGAAGAAATACTTTCCTCATACGTTTGCTTTGCTGATTCAAGCTTGCTCTTTGCATCAACCTGTGCCTGCAAATAAGCAAGCTGAGCCGCAGCGATCTGTTTCTCGTAATCCGCACACACATTGGTTATATCATCTGTATCAAACCGTGCGATACTGTCGCCTTCACCGACTGTCATGCCGACCTTATAAAGTATTTCAGCCACTTCCGCATCAGCCGCAAAAGTCACATATTCTCTGTTCAGAGTGACCGTACCGCTTTCTGAAATACCGACTGTAATATCTCCTTTTACAACAGTATAATCATTTGTTTTTGCAATGTTATTTTTTTCATCCGATGAGTTTGGGATATTTCGATAAACGGCATACCCTCCCGCACCGATCACTGCAAGCGATATTACTCCTGCAACGACCCTTTTTATCGTTTTATTCATAATATTACCTCCACAAGATTTTCTTCATGAATAAAGTTTAATTTTCAAAACTTAAATTAACCTTAAAAAATCGGCTATATTGCAATTTATCATTTTATTTTCATCTTTTTATCACAAAAAATGGTTTGATACTAAGGAAACGCTGATTAATACGTTTCTGCCGTTTTTTAAAATGTCTATGTCAGAATGACATTAAAGACAGGAAACTCGTACATTTGATGACGGCAAAACTACTTGATCAGCGTTTCCTTTCATATAATACTAATAACCATTTAACCTATGGATAAAATACGGCGGCTATAATACGC
>JBJEQP010000044.1:0-3158 GCA_051881815.1 Oscillospiraceae bacterium
CTGTTGATGATGTTATGGACTTCCTTGACCACAACAGCCAGGTTTAATGTAATTCATAATGCGTAATGCTTAATGCGTAATTATTATTTAATCATAATTTACTTAAAATCAAAACGGCGCCGTCACATTTTTTTGTGACAGCGCCGTTTTTGGTTATGATTTAATTGTGTAAAATCTTTCCCTACATATTTTCAACAAATGTGCGCAAATCCAATAATTACGCATTACGCATTACGAATTACGCATTAATTTATTGCTCTTCGGGGTTGATCGGCGTAACATAGAGCGTTCTGTTATTCGTGAAAATGACCTTTCCCGGCTTTGAACCCGAGGGCTTTTTTACAAATTTTATGTTGACATAATCGACAGGAACCTGCGATGAATTTTTCGCCTTGCTGTGGAAAGCGGCAAGACCTGCGGCATAAAGGATAGTTTCATCGGGAGGAACTGTGCCGTTCGTGCGGATGATAACGTGTGAACCGGGGATGTTTTTCGTGTGGAGCCAGATATCCGTCTTGTCGGCAAGCTTTGTGGTGAGCTTGTCGTTCTGGATGTTATTTCGCCCTATCAGGATGGTGTAGCCGTCGGGCGAAGTGAATTCAATGGGCGGCTTTGACTTAGGCGGCTTGCCTTTGAGCTTGTTTGCACGGATATATCCCTGCTCCGCAAGCTCCATACGAAGCTCGTTGACCTCGTCCTCGCTCTTTGTTCGGGTCAGAGCGTCAAAAACGCTGTCGATATATGCAAGCTCTTCTTCGCCCTGTGCAATTCGTTCTGTAAGTACTTTTTCCGCTGTATCAAGCTTTCTGTACTCTGCGTAATACTTCTGCATATTTTTACTTGGAGTAAGACGCTTGTCAAGCTCGATCTCAACGATCGGACAGCTTTCATCATAGAAATTCTCAACGGCGATCTTGTCCATGCCCTTTTCAATGCGGTAAAGGTTGGCGGAGATAAGGTCGCCTTTTAGTTTGAGTTCGTCACGCTTTGCGGATTCGGCAAGTTCAAGCCTTTGTGCTTCGGTTCTTCGTGCAATGCGTTCGGTCGTGTTGAGAAGAAGCTTGTAGAGGTCGGCTGAACGCTGCTTCATACGGGAAACATTGTCACGTTCCGAATAAAAATAGTCGAGCGCAGCGCAGGCGTTCGGGAGCTGCTTTGCTGTCATAAGCGAGCCGTACTGCGAAATTTCCATAAAGGCGAAATCCTTAAGCAGACCGTTTGTGTCCTTCAAAACGGTATAGACATTTGTGCCGCACGAAAGCTCATCGGCGGTCTTTTTCAGCTCTGTGCAAAGCCTGTCAAGCATTTCATCGGTGAGCTCGCTTTTGTGTATCTGGTCGCCGTTTGCGGCAGAAAATACCCATTCACGGGCAACGAGGGGGGAAACTCCCTCGAATATCTTTACAAGAGTTTTCGCAAGATCGGCGTCGGGCATTGAGCCGAGAGCTTCGGAAAGCTGCTCCTTGGTGCAGGTCCTGAAATCGAGTCGCTCTGTTTTCGGGGGAAGAGTATAGGTGATTCCCGGCAGGATAGGCCGTTCGCCCGACATTTCAAGGTCAACACGCTTGATGCTGTCGATGATCTTTCCGTCGGCGTTTATAACGATGATGTTGGAGCATCTGCCCATGATCTCGGCGGCAAGGGTGACCTTTACCATATCGCCAAGCTCGTTCATCGCTTCAAAATCGAAATAAAGCACACGTTCAAGTCCGTCCTGCCTTATATCGAGCAGCTTGCCGTTCCCGAAGTGCTTGCGCAGCAGCATACAGAACATCGGCGGGACCTTCGGATTTTCTACGCTTTCCTTTGTAATATGAACGCGCGCAGAGTTTGCCGAGGCGGAAAACAGGAGCTTTTCCGTTCCGCCTCTTGTTCGCATTGTTATTATTATCTCCTCACGGGACGGCTGGGCGATCTTGTCGACCCTGCTGCCGATGAGAGGAGTAAGCTCGTTTTTCACGCAGCTTAAAAATATTCCGTCAAGAGCCATTTGTTACCTCCGATAAATGTCATATATTGGTATAATATATTCCCGTAAGCAGCTGAACGCCGAGGGAAACGAGTGTTATCATTATCCAGCAGGCAAGACCCATAAGGATAGGCTTGCCGCCGTTTTTGATAAGCTTGACAATGTTGGTGTTAAGTCCGATAGCGCACATTGCCATTGCGATAAAGAATTTTGCGAGCCATTTCATTATCGGGACAAAGCTTGCGCTGTAAAGCTCGGTAAAGCCGCTTGCAGGCATAAGTCCGACAACGGTTGTGACTATTGAAGCAGCGATAAAATAGAGAATAAACCACGGGAAGATCTTTGCAAAAGAGAAGCTTCCCGACTTTTCGCCGTCCGAGCCTGCTTTTTTTGTGCGGAAGAGCGCAAGAGCAAGCGTTATCGGGATTATTGCGAGTGTTCGGGTAAGCTTTACTGTAACAGCTGCGGAGAGGATCCCCTCTGTGCCGTAGATGCTTTCGCCTGTGGATGCGCAGGCTGTAACGGACGAAGTGTCGTTGACGGCGGTTCCTGCGAATATCGCAAAGCCCTCCGAGCCAAGTCCGACAGCGTGACCGAATGCAGGGAAAATGAGCGCTGCGAGCACGTTAAAAAGGAAGATCACCGATATCGACTGTGCAACCTCCTCATCGTCGGCATCTATAACGGGAGCGGTGGCAGCTATGGCGGAGCCGCCGCATATAGACGAGCCTACACCGATGAGAGTGGATACCTTCGGATCGACTTTAAGCGCCTTCATCATAACAAAGGCGGTCAGAAGCGAAACCGCAATAGTTGAAATAATCACGGGAAGGCTTTTGCTGCCGACATTTGCGATAGTTCCGAGGTTGAGGGAGAAGCCGAGGATAACGACCGCCCATTGAAGAATCTTTTTCGATGTGAATTTGATCCCGTCCTTTGTGCGTTCGCTTGATGCGAATTTCGGAAGGATAAGCGTTATGAGCATACCTATCAGAATGGAAAACACGGGTGCGCCGATAACTTCAAGCGAGAAGCTTCCGATCGAGATCTCCGCAAGCATAGACGAAATAAAAGCTATTGCGGCACATATTATTATGCCGATAGAGTTTTTCTTTAAAAAGTGCATTTTTTTTCTTCCTCGTATAATAAATTTAAGGGTAATTTAAAGAGAACCCCTATAAAAACTCTT
>JBJEQP010000045.1:0-16880 GCA_051881815.1 Oscillospiraceae bacterium
GTGGTGGGAACAATAGGGCTCGAACCTATGACCCTCTGCTTGTAAGGCAGATGCTCTCCCAGCTGAGCTATGCTCCCACATTTTGTATCACTCGGAGGTTTTGTCCTCTCTCGTGACGACTTAATTATAATACAACATTTCGAGCAAAAAGTCAAGCCTTTTTTACCTGTTTTTTCGACTTTTGTCACATTGCACAACAAATTATCATATTATATATATCTCTCTTATAGAATCACTACAAAAATCATGCCGATCTCACTTTGAAATCGGCAATTTTTCTTCTAAATCTTAACATAGCGGAACAAAAATCAGTTTATATTCTCACTCAAAATCTGTGCTTTCTGCATCTTCATCGGGAACAAATATGACCTCGGAGGCGTTTTCGGTAACCGTTGTTTCCTCCGCACCGGTTTCGGTCTGCTGTTCCGTTTCGCTTGCGGTTGTTTCAGCCTTGTTTTCGGGCGGCTCTGTTTCACTCTGCTCGATCTCTGTCAACCCCTTTGTTATAAGCGGCTTGACGAAGCCGTTTTCTTCATCGTCATATTTGAGCTGGCAGGCAATAAGCTTGTCATCGGCAACAAGCAGATCGGCAAACACATTCTCGGAATACTCGGGATAGTTCAGCACCGCATAGCTGAAAAGCGTTGCCTTGTCGCCCTTGTGTTTTTCAAGGTCAAGTCCCTGCACCTTCTGCATTTCGACATAGCTTTTATATGTATCGTTGAACTCGGACGGTACGGTCACATCCTCACGGCGAACGGGATCGGGTTTGACGATATAACCCTGGCGATTCAGGAACTCGACCCTCTCGGCATTGCCCGACATCGCAAAAAGCTTATCTGAATCAGCCTCCTGCTTTGCTTTCCCGAGCAGAAAGACCGCAGCAGCCGCAGCCAATATAAGAAGCCCGGCAAGTACGACCTTGCCGCATGATTTGGAAGATTTGCTCATTGAGATCCACTCCTTAAAATATTTTTCGATAAATATTATGCGGAGTTCGTCCGAAAAAGTACAGGCAATGACAAGTTTTATAAAAAGAACCCTGCAAGCCGTAAGCCTGCAAGGTTCTTTGTTATTTTTATCTGCTGACAGCACCGCCGCCACCGCCTGCACTGTGGCCTCCGCTGCTTCCGTGACCTCCGCCACCGCCGCTGCTGCTTTCGATCTTTGTTCTTGTAACAGTTTCACGAAGATAGATATCATTTTTACGATACATATCAATGCTGCCGCTGCGAATATAATTTGACGCACTGGTCGTACTGTGGAACTTGTAGCGGTGAATAACAATGCCGACTCCTATCGCTGCGGCAGCTATGCCTGCGATAAGTCCCGCAACTATAATTATAACGGTGTTGTCGCCGCTGAAATCTCCCTTATCATAGTATTCTCTTACGCATTGGAAGTAAGTTTCAACGTTGCCTACATCATCAAAATCGACATATTTCTCCTTGCATCGTTCAAACATACTGTTTACTCTGGAATCATTAAAATAATAATAATCCGGTTCTCCACAGATTGTGAAATGCAAATACTTGCTGTCAATAAGATATAAAACACCGCTTATTTCAAGGCTGCCGTAGATCTCCTTATACCTGCGCTCGGCGTATTCTACCGCTTCCCAGCCGTCAGAAGGAAACCCAATATCGGTCGTTATGACAGCGATATTCCAGCCTGTGTAGTCGCAAAGCTCCTGCTGTTCCTTCATAAGCTTGGCTTCCTGCTCATCCGTATAAAGGTTTGCATTATCCTCAAAGAAGATCTTTGCCGCAAATGAATTTATGCAAAGACAGAGCGAAGCAAGCAGTGCCAGCGCAAGAGAAACCGCTGTTCTGAATAATTTCCTCATCCCAGAATACCTCCTGCGATAAAGCCTGCGATCGTACCGAATACGACAAAAAGCCCCACGGCAAGAGCAGCCAGCTTTGCCTTTGAGATGGGGAGATAACCCTCGATCTTGCCCGTCTGACCGTTCATTGCGAACTCGTAGTCCTTGCCCTTGTACTTATAGTTAAGGAACCATACGGGGAGCATTACATAATGCCAGTTTGTACGTACAAGACGGACGTTTTTGAACTGGGGAATGACGCTCGTGTATCCTATTATCGAATCCATAAGAACTCTTTCCGCACTCTGGCTTATGCGAGCTTTGATATTCGGCAGAACTTCATCCTTTGAAACGTCATATTTATCTGCAAAGAAGCCTGAAAGATAGGACATATCGAACTGCTTGAATTTTGTATAATCGAACGGCTCGATCGCACTCATAAGAGAATCTTCGATCTTTTTTGAGCCGTCCGCAGGAACTCCGTCATAACGGATCTTTGCAGCACGGTTGATCTTGAAGTACTTGGTTCTTGTTACATTGTAGTCGCCCGAAACATAGGTTGTAATTATCCTTGCATCCGCATCAAGCACTGCGTCGACCTTGCAGTCGGCAAGCCAGAACGGAACATACAGTCCCGTGATCTTTTCAAGGGTGGAAAAAGAGGTATAATCGTTCGGCAGGAACCACTTCTTCTTGCACCATTCCTTGTAGTTGAGCATTGCCTGCTCTCGGGTCTGACTGAACGGGATGATCATTTCGGGACGGCATTCGCCCGTGAGCCTGCCTTTGAGCGACACGGGGCTGTGGCAATAGTAGCAGAACGTTGCAGCCGTGTTTTCATCGGCAATTATCTCCGCACCGCAGTTGTCGCAAATATAAAGGTTGGTGTGCTCATTGAATTCAGCCTGTTCCTCACTGCTTGGGGTATTAAGGTCATCGACCTCGGCTGCATCACGCTTCAATTCATCAGACGTGAATTCCGACTGACAGTATTCGCAGATGTGCATCTGTTTTTTCGGGTCAAAGACTACACTTCCTCCGCAGTTCGGACATTTCATCTGTACTACATCCATTTTGCTTCTCCGTTACGGTCTTTTTGCTCCGCAGTTATTGCAGAAGTTGCCTTTATTTTCAGCGCCGCAAGAGCATTTCCATGAAGCGTTGGGGTTCTTTGAACCGCAGTTGCTGCAGAAATTGCCCGTATTTACCGTGCCGCAGGAACATCTCCACTGACCTGCAGGAGCAGGCTTGGGGC
The DNA here is from genome assembly GCA_051881815.1 of Oscillospiraceae bacterium. Taxonomy (GTDB): domain Bacteria; phylum Bacillota; class Clostridia; order Oscillospirales; family Ruminococcaceae; genus UMGS363. Next base: position 3,081 of record JBJEQP010000045.1, read on the forward strand.
TGCCGCAGTTATTGCAGAAATTGCCTGTATTTTCAGCGCCGCAGGAGCATTTCCATGTATTTGAAGCTGCCTGTGCTGCCTTTGCTTCTGCCTGCTGCTGCATCTGCGCTGCGTTTGTGCGTGAAGCGGAGTCCATGAATCCGCCTGCAGCGCCCATTCCCATTCCCATGCCCATGAATGCCTGTGCAGCACCTGCGCTGTTAGAGCCTGCCTTGTTAAGACCCTCTGCGATCTGTCCCTGAACATAGCCTTCACGGATAGAAGCGTCCTTGAGCATAGCACCCTGATTGCGCATATTGATGAGCTTCTTGGATTCTTCGTCATAAGAGATGCTTGCGATGCCGACAGAGCATATTTCCATACCTCTTAATTTTGTCCAGTCGTCATCGAGCGTTTCTGCCATATACTTTGAAAGCTCACGGCTCTTTGAGGTTACGGAAGATATGGGGATACCGTCCGAGGACATCTGATTGATAGCCGACTGGAGAGCGTCCATGAATTCGTCCGCATACTGACCGCAGATATCGTTGTAATCAACGGATGAAGCTCCGCGGGGAATAGCCTCGTTGAAGAATTTGAGCGGATCGGTGATCTTTATCGAGTAGGAACCGTGCGCACGAAGGAAGAGCTCTGCATCGTATCTTGTATCATAGTAGTTGACAGGGTTCTTTGTGCCGAATTTAACGCCCTTGATCTCCTGGAGATTTATGTAGTAAACACGCTGTGTGCCGCTTACTGTGCCGCCGTGCTTGAAACGCTCCCAGGTGTCCTTAACGGATTCGCTTAACTCACCGTTGAAGAGCGACGGTGCAGACGAGAGATTTACTTCATAGTAGCCCTCCTGTGCACAGAAGTCAACGACCTTGCCGCTGTCGATAAGGAGCATCATCATATTCGGATAAACATGGATGACGGAACCGTTTGAAATAACGTTGTCATTGCCCTTGTTCTTGCCGCCCTTTACCTTGACGCCGCTCACCATGACCGTCGTGTCGGTCATAGGTGTAGGCTCAATAGTTTCGAGCCAGGAATCCTTTAACACTCCTCCTACGGAAGATACTGCTGCGCTGATAAGTCCCATAATAATACCTCCTGAATATTATTTATTTTTCTTTTTTGAGATAACGCCCATTACAACGGCTGCAATAATGACTACCGCAGCAATAGCCGCAGCGATTATATAAACAGCTGTCGGAATATTTCCCGTCAGAGCGCTTTCGGTCAAAACAGTCATATTGATTTCCTTTCTGCAAAGTGAAATAGCATATTCACAAAATTATAAGTTTATTATATCATATATTATTAACAATTGCAATATTATTTGCACAAAATACATACTATTCCTGTCAAAATACAAAACAAAAACCGCCCGAGCGAAAAGCCCGAGCGGTGATTGATTCATAGGTAAATTCTGATTTTATTCAGATTACTTTCTCTTCTTTGCAACGATTGCAGCAGCACCTGCTACAGCCATTACAGAGAGGATTACAGCAGCGGAAGTGTTGCCTGTGGAAGAAGCTGTTGTGTCAGCGTCTGCAGCAGGAGCGTCAGCTGTTGTATCAGCAACGTCAGCTGTTGTGTCAGCGTCATCTGTTGCAACGTCAGCAGCATCGTCAACATCGTCAGCATCGTCAGCATCGTCAACGTCAGCAGCGTCATCAACATCATCAGTATCGTCAACATCAGCAACATCGTCGAGATCAACATCTTCATCAGCTGTTGTGTCAGCAACGTCAGCAGCATCGTCTGTTGCAGCTGCAGCATCATCTTCAGCAGCAGGAGCTTCTTCTACAGGATCGGGAGTATCGTCAGAAAGTACAACGCCGTCCTTGCCAAGAACATCAATGCTCTTAACAGTTACAGTGCCGCCCCAAGTCTGGAGCCAGAACTGTGCGTAATTGTCGCTGTCCTTGAATATAGGTGCATCGCTAAGCCAAGTAATTGTGCCGTTTTCGAGATCAGCAATGATCGGCTTGTCAGCTCTGCCCCACTCGTTCTGCTTCCAGCCTGTGGAAGGAGAGTTTGCGCCAATACCGCCACCGATCCAAGTAGCAGGTTCAGCAACTTCTTCAGCCTTGAATTCAACATGGTATGTTACACCGTAAACATCAGCAATTGTGTAACCGGAGTTTGTGATCCAGGAAGGCTTTTCCTGATCGGGCTTTTCCGAAACAATATACATTGTAGCATCAATTCTGTGTGTTTCAGTTGTGAGTGCAAATGTATTTACAGCCATTGCAGATACAGCAAGAGCAGCTGCAGCAACAGTTGCAATGATCTTCTTGAAATTCATTGTTTTTTCCTCCAAAAATAATTTTTAAATCCGAAAAAGCTTACTTTCTCTTCTTTGCAGCGATAGCAGCAGCGCCTGCAACAGCCATTACGGAAACGATAACTGCAGCGGAAGTGTTGCCTGTGCCTGTGGATGTTGTTGCAGCTGTGTCAGCAGCGGGAGCATCAGCTGTTGTATCAGCAGCAGTATCAGCAGCTGCTGCAGGAACGCCATTCTTCATGATATCAGCGCTCTCGTCTTCGGAAACAACTGTGAAAGCACCTTCTGTTGCGCCGGAAGAAAGTTCAGCGGACTTGATGATAACATCGTTTACCTGGAAAGCAAGACCTGCATCAGCGCCGTCGCCGCCCTCATAGTCAACGAATGTGGACCAGCAGGACTCAGGAACTACGAATTCGATGGATGTAACGTCCTTACCAACAACGATAAAGCCGTCGCCCTTTCTGATAGCTGTATCAGATGTGAGCTGATCTGTGATAGCATCCCATGAAGAGCAGATGTTCATAGGCTTGAGAAGGTAGTTGCCGTCGCCAACGAGGGGATCTTTTCTCTCAACTTCGAGAACGACCTTAACGTCGCCGCCGATTGCAGCAAATTCAGACTTAGGGATAGTTGCGCTTGCGGACCAACCGCCTGTGTACTCAGAGTTGAGTGCTACTGTGGAAGCGAATGCGCTTACAGCGAGTGTGGATACTGCAACTGCAGCTGCAGCAACAGCGGAAAGAATCTTCTTGAAATTCATTGTTTTTTCCTCCAAAAAAATAATTTTTTATAATAAGCTTTTTTAAGCTTACTTTCTCTTTTTAGCAGCAACAGCAGCAGCACCTGCAGCAGCCATTACAGCAGCGATAGCAGCAGCGGAAGCATTGCCTGTGCCCGTGGATGTTGTTGCAGCTGTGTCACCTGCGGGAGCAGCTGTATCAGCAGCACCTGCGTAAGCCTTCTGTGCGATCTCGTTTCCGTCAGCGTCAAAGAACTTGAGGTCGGAAATTGCAACAGTCATAGCTGTGATAGCTTCGTGGTTGGACCAATCCATAAATACGAGCTCACTGTCAGCGTTAAGAACGTCTGTAGGAAGAAGGAACTTTGCCTCATCCTGTGCAGTATAGGTTGCGTTTGCCCAGTATGCGTTTCCGTCATCATCATAGTCGGGGCTGATCCAGTAGCCTGTGGAATTCTTGCAGCCGAACCATGTGCCGCCGCCTACACCGTTGCCTGCAGCTGTTCCCTCGGGGATAGTATAAGTAACTGTCCAGGATGCAGACTTTACGTTTGCGCAGTCAGCATCTTCGAGAAGGTCGCCTACAACAACACGAAGCTTTGCAGCAGTACCGTCAGCTGTAGCAGTGAAATCGGCCTGATTTTCGCTTGTTGAAATAACCTTAACAGTGTTAGGGTCATTATCAGCATAGCTTGCGTTAGACCAGTTTGTTGCATCTGCAGCAACAGCCATGAGAGAAGCGGTCATTGCAACAGCAGCGATGCTTGAAATGAATTTCTTCATGTTCATTTTGTTTACCTCCATATTATTGCGGACTTATTATTTTTTTGACAGTCCGCCATTTTCACTGCTAATTATAACATTTTAGCAAAAAATATACAACCGCCAAACTGAATAAAACTTATTTTGTTTTTTTAGTGCTTTTTACAAAAATGAAATATAGAGCTTACATTCGCAATACTATTTGTATAACAATTTGATCATTATACAATATAATTTCATTTTGAGAAAAGCGACGGCAAGACAGCTCGGCTATGCAAAAACAGAAAAAGAGCACCGAGCTTTACACCCGATACTCTTTTTGATCACTTATTTAATTGCAAGCTTTGAAATTACTTTCTCTTCTTTGCAGCGATTGCAGCAACGCCTGCAACAGCCATTACAGCAGCGATAGCAGCAGCGGAAGCGTTGCCTGTAGCTGTGGATGTTGTTTCTGTTGTTGTTTCAGCAGTTGTATCAGCTGTTGTGTCAGCAGCAGCACCGCCAAGACCTGCAACTGTGAAAGTAACAACGATATCGTTTGTGCCTGCTTCGAGGCAAGCGGAATCGATCATTCTTGCGGACTTGCTCATGAAGTCGCCATCAGCAGAACGGCAGTCAACATTACCGTCATCGGAAACATCTTCGGAAGGATTGTTCCACTCGTTGTAGAGGTTTACTCTTGTGTTGATAGCAGCGCCGTCAGCGGAGCATGTGTAACCGTCAGCGATCTTCTGCTCAACGCCGTTGATAAGAATAGAAGTAACTGTGATCGTGTATGTACGTCCGAATTTTACTTCACCGTTCTTAACTTCGAGAGCATTGAACTGTGCGAGAGCGATGTTGTCTGCGCCCTTCATGGAAACGGTGTATTCACCATCGCCTGTGATCTCAACGTTTTCCCATGTAGCTTCGAAATCGCCCCATTCGGAATTGTTGATTGCGAGGTAAGCTGTACCGTCAGCGAGGGAGTCTGTGTTCTGTGCAGCAAATGCGCTTACTGCCATTGTGGATACTGCTACTGCAGCTGCTGCGATAGCAGCAACGATCTTTTTAATTTTCATGATAGTTTTCCTCCATAAAATTATTTGTTCTCATTCTATTCGATGAGCTTACACATATTATACAACATTCGGCTCATAAAATCTATATCAAAAATGCAAAAAATAATAACGTTTTCATTATGCTATTTTTACAAAAAGGAAAGCCGTCCGAAATCTCGAACGGCTTGATATCATCTTTTAAAAGTTTCCTTGTGATCGGATGATTACTTGGAAGCCTTCTTTGCAACTACTGCTGCAGCAGCAAGAGCTACAGGGATAACTGCGAGAGCGATAGGAGAGTTGCCTGTGCCCGGGTTGCCTGCTTCTGCTGTGTCATCAGCAGCGTCTGCTGTGTCGTCAACATCATCGGTTGTGTCGTCAGCGTCATCGGTATCGTCAACATCATCGGTATCATCAACATCATCAGTATCGTCGATATCATCTGTGTCGTCAACGTCATCAATTGTATCGGATGCTGTTGTATCCTCTTCATCGAGGTCCTGGCTGTCATCTTCGGAACCTGCAGCACAAACTGTAAGGCTGAGCATAGAAACTGCCATTGCACAAGCTGCGATCGCAGCAAGAATCTTCTTCATTTTCATTGTTGTTTCCTCCATTTTAAGATATTTTAATCACCACAATAAATAACAATGTGATTATGCTGATATTATAACATAGTCTGCCCAAAAATCAAAGCATTATTATGACGAAAATTTTTTTAGATTTATTATTTTTTTAAGCAAATTACCCAAAACAGCAAAGCTATAATGCAATTTTGATTAAAATTCGGTTACAAAGGTTAAAATGATGTAATATTCCAAAACGTTTACATTACGAATTGTATATTTCAAGCTATGTTATATCTTATGTATATTCCCACCGTTCAACGCAGTCCCGTTCTCGCGTAAAGTCAGCTTTAACCTATGCTTTACACAGATTTTCTTGAAAAATGCACACTCAGGAATTATAATTATAGGGGGATATCTAAAAATCAAAACAATAACCTGCAGAAAAGGGGGATATCAATGCGTAACCGTGAAGAAATGTTTATCGAAAGAAAGATCGTGTCCGGAAGATTTGTTCCCAACACATTGACAGATGTGCTGACCGGGTTCGAGGAAACGGAATTAACTTCGCTGCAGACCGCTTATATCTTGGAAAAAATATCGTCTTCCAACGATACTTTTGTGTTCGTAACGGGCTTTTTCGCCGTTGTCGGCGCTTTGGGCATATTTTTCAGCAGCGAACCTAGGACTGCACTTTGTATAATGCTTTTTTACGGAGCGCTGGCTCTGCTTTACAAGCCTGTCCGCAGTCTTTGGATAGCTCCCGTGAAAACAAGCTTTGAACGCGGAAATTACAAGGCATACAAATTTCTTGTCACCGAGAAATTTGTGAACATGGTCGATACCTCGGACGCTCCGAGTGTTTCAAGGCATAAAACAAGTACATATTATCTGTCGATATGCGGAGTAAATGTAAATGTTCCCTTTGAATGCTACATCGGTGCGAAGGAGGGCGGATTTATCACCGGCGTGCTTGTGGATACCGGCGATAAAAAGTGGTTTATCGTGTGCAATCCTTCTTTGTGAAAAGGCAAACACAACAGCAAACCGATTTTTGTCTACACTTTTATCGGGGATAGTATTATTATAACTTGTTACAGAATGATACAAAAATAAAGGAGGTTCAGATTTATAGCAAGACACAGAAATAGACTGACAAAAGGAGGCGAGGGCAAAGCTTGAAGAGTTAGGAACGAACCCGCAGGCAGGCTTGCCGCCTGTCAAGGGCAAGTGACGACACTATTCAAGCTTTGCACCGCCGAACTTGGCAGGATATTTTTTGTGGATTGCTATAGGGTATTACCGATAAAGAAGTATTTATCGGTACCGAGCCGTCCTCTTTGAGCGTTTCGTAAAGTAACCTACGAATTGCCCAAGGGGGCTCCCCTTAGGGTACTGCCGATAAAGAAGTATTTATCGGTACCGAGCCACAAACTTTGCTCATTTCGCAAATTGACATACGAAATGGCAAAGGGGGCTCCCCTTGAACCTCCCGTTTTTATATTACTTACTCATAATTTCAGATATAGCGTTCATAATTTCATCGTGACAGCCGCCGCAGCCTGTTGAACATTTAGTGATTTTCTGTATTTCTTCAAATTCTTTTTCAACGTCCGAAAATGTCTTGCTTTCATGGAGTACTTTTTCAACATCTGCATAAGAAACATTCATACAATGGCATATAACTTTGTTTTCCATAACTCAAAAATCTCCTTTATATTATGTAAGAATATATTTTTATCAGCAGAAGAATACCGACTAAAATTATTATATCACCATATACAATAAAAGTCAATGGATTATGAGCTTTTTATCACGGCATTTCAACTCGGCCGAATTTTGAATTTTGGGGAATTTTGGGGGAAAAATAAAAAAGCAAAAAATATTGACATTAAAAAAACAATATGATATAATATCTCGTTAAAGATAAATTGCAGTCTGATACTTTTGCAATTATATTACACAAGTAAAAGCTTATTTTATCCTCATATTCTAATCTTTTCTACACATCTCACAGTCAAAACATCCAAAACATATATAAATACACTCATTCATTTGTGCATCTATACAAAAAATGTTTTTTTGAGCCAAAACTGTTGACGTATAGGAACTTATGGTTTATAATAATAACGATGTTAGAATTCTTCTAAATTCTATTTTAAAATGTTTAACATCCGTTTTGTTGTCTCCTTTCTTTTGTTCTACACATATTTATTTCATTTCAATTTATTTCAGTTTGCAGGGCACCGTTGTCCTGCATTTTTTTTGCTCTTTTTATCATGCTTGATTTTTCATATATAATATGGTATAATAGCATTGATTTCACAAAAATTGGGAGGATGAAAGCTTATGCAAAAGAAACCTTTTTATATCACGACCCCGATCTATTACCCGTCGGGAAATCCTCATATCGGCCACTGCTATACAACAGTTGCCTGCGACACGATCGCTCGCTACAAGCGTATGCAGGGCTATGACGTTATGTTCCTCACAGGAACGGACGAGCACGGTCAGAAGATCGAGGAAAAAGCAAAGGCTGCAGGAGTTACTCCGAAGCAGTACGTTGACGAGATCGTCAAGACCTTCAAAAAGCTCTGGGAGTGTATGGGAATAAGCTACGACCGCTACATCCGCACCACCGACGACTACCACGTTGAAGCTGTACAGAAGATCTTCAAGGAGCTTTACGACAGAGGTTACATTTATAAAGGCGAATATGTCGGAAAATACTGTACACCGTGCGAAAGCTTCTGGACAGAATCCCAGCTCGTTGACGGAAAATGTCCCGAATGCGGAAGAGATGTTATCGAAGCAAAGGAAGAGGCTTACTTCTTCAAAATGTCGCCGTTCGCCGACAGGATCGAAAAGCTTCTCACCGAAACCGACTATCTCCGCCCTAAGACAAGAGCTACCGAGCTTGTAAACAACTTCATCAAGCCGGGACTTGAAGACCTCTGCGTTTCGAGAACAAGCTTCAAGTGGGGGATCCCGATCACATTTGACCCCGACCACGTTGTATATGTATGGATAGACGCACTTTCCAACTACATTACAGCTCTCGGCTATGAAAACGGAACCTATAACGACTATGATAAATTCTGGCCTGCGGACGTTCACATGGTTGCAAAGGATATCATGCGTTTCCATGCTATTATATGGCCTGCAATGCTTATGGCTCTCGATCTTCCGCTTCCGAAGCACCTTGCCGTTCACGGCTGGATAACCTTCAACGGACAGAAGATGAGCAAGTCGCTCGGAAATGTCGTTGACCCGTTCGTTTTGAGCGAGCGTTACGGCGCAGACGCTATCCGTTACCACATCATGCGTGAGATGGCTCTCGGTGCAGACAGCGCATTCTCCAATGAAATAATGATAAACCGCATCAACTCCGACCTTGCAAACGGTCTTGGAAACCTCGTTTCAAGAACCGTTGCAATGACGCTCAAATATTTTGACGGAACTCTCCCGACCGAAAAGCAGAGCGGCGAGTTCGACGACGAGCTTATCAAGGAAGCAACGGAACTCCTTGCAAAGGTCGATGACTGCATCGAAAACACAAGGCTTCAGGACGCTCTTATCGCAATTTTCAAGGTAGTTTCACGCTCAAACAAGTACATTGACGAAACAACGCCCTGGATCCTTGCAAAGGACGAGGCAAACAAGCCAAGACTTGCAGCGGTTCTTTATAACCTGCTCGATACTATCAGGATAATTTCCGCTGTCCTTGAACCCTTCATGCCTTCGACAATGCCGAAGGTTTGGGAGCAGATCGGCGCTTCCGAGGACGATGTAAAGTATGAGAACCTCGGAAAATTCGGCGTTCTCCCTGCAAATGTTACCGTTAAGAAGGGCGATCTTCTCTTCCCGAGAATTGACGTTGAAAAGGAAATTGACGAGCTCAACGCACTTATCAAGTCAAGCGAGCCTGCCGAGGAAGAAGCTTCAAACGTGCTTCCTCTCTCCGATATCATTTCTATCGACGATTTCGGCAAGGTCGATCTCCGTGTTGCCGAAGTAAAGGAATGTGAAAAGATCCCGAAGGCAAAGAAGCTGCTCAAACTCCAACTTGATGACGGAATGGGCGGCAGACAGGTAGTTTCGGGTATCGCAAAATGGTATCAGCCCGAAGACCTCATCGGAAAGAAGGTCATTGTTGTTGCAAACCTTTCGCCTGCGAAGCTCTGCGGAGTGGAGAGCGAGGGAATGATCGTTGCTGCCGATGTCGGCGAGGATGCAAGAGTTATCTTCATCGACAAGGATGTTCCGAACGGTTCAAAGCTTCGATAAGCTTTTTATATCTGACTGAAAAACAAATAGTCATCGTTCACGGAAAAATGTGAACGATGACTATTTTTATATATTCTGCGAAATAAAATCACACGATCTCCGTTCCTCCGACAGGACGAATGAAAAGCTTGTGGCAGGAGCCTTTGCCAAATACGGCATTTTCCGCTTTGACAAATTCATCGAGAAGCTCGTTCGGAACAAACGCCTGGATAGTTCCTGCGAAGCCGCCGCCGTGCACTCTTGAAGCGCCCTTTCCGCCGAGAACACGTTCAGCGGTGTAAAGTCCGACAGCAACGCCCTGCTCTTCGGGGCTCTTGTTCGCATAAACATTCTGGAGGAATTTATACGAGCTGTTTCCACTCGCCTTTATCGCTTCAAGGAATGTGTCGATATCGCCCGATTTGAGAGCGTCCGCCGCTTTTTCTACCCGTCTGTTCTCATCGAAGAAATGCGCTGCACGGAGAACCGCTCTGTCGCCGCACTTTTTGCGAAGCTCTGCGATATTTGCAAAAAATTCTTCCTCATCCGCTTCACGGAGAACAGTCTTGCCGAGGGCAGCTGCGACCAATTTCATTTCGACGGGGATAGCCGCATATTCGGGAGTGAGATCTGCATGGCTGCCCTTTGTATCGACGATGCAGAGCGTATAGCCGTACTTGCCGATATTGAATTCTATCGGAACGATAATAGGGTACTGCGTTTTCTGGAAGTCAACATAAACAAATCCGCCGACCGAAGCCGCCATCTGGTCAAGAAGTCCGCTCGGCTTTCCGAAATACACATTTTCCGCATACTGCGAGATCTGCGCCGCCTTGACAGCGCTTACCGCATTATTGTTATAAAGTCCCGAAAGGATGCTTGCAACGAGCACCTCAAACGCAGCCGAGGAAGAAACGCCGCTTCCCTTCATAACATCCGAGGTCATATATGCTTTGAAGCCGCCTATTTTCAGACCGTTGTTTGCAAAGCCTGCCGCAACGCCTCTTACAAGCGCAGGAGTGGAGTCTTTTTCGTCCTCTTTCGGTTCAAGCTCCTTTGTATCAACGGTGAACAAAGGATAACCCTCCGACTTTACCGTAATGATGCCGTCGTCCGTGGGAACGGTATATGCGATGATATCAAGATTTACTGCCGCTGCAAGGACTTTTCCGTTGTTGTGGTCGGTATGGTTGCCGCTGACTTCTGTTCTTCCGGGCGCAGAGAAAACTCTGATACCGTCCTGTGCGCCGAATTCCTTGACGAAGCCTTCCTCCGCTGCGGCATAACGTGCTTTCTGACGTTCAAGCTGATCTTCGCCGTAAAGCTTTATAAGCTGATTCTCGTTAATGTTCATTTTAAATCTCTCCTCTTTAGCTTTCCATAATTGCAAGGATCGTGATGCCCTTATCCTCCGAACCCTCGGCAGGCTTTATTTCAACGGTGTGCTTTGCGGTATCCTTTGCAAGAAGAACCTGCTTCGGAGCTGCATGACTTCCCCAGCCGCCCGAGAAGTCGCCTTCAAGCTTGCCCTTGCGCTCGCCGTCAACGTAGACCTCGTAGGTTCCGCTCTTGCCGTCCGTTGTTTTAAGGTAGAGGATGCCGAGATTCTGACATTCTGTTTCAAAAGAGAGCGTTCCGCCGCCCTCGGTTATCCAGTTTTCGGGGAACTGCGTATAAAGCTTGTTCTGACCGACCTCGAAGCCGTCGGCGGTGTATTCTGTCTGCGAAGCGTTGACAAGCTTTGCGTTTTTGTAGTAATCGTTGGTGTAGCCCTCTGCGTCGAACGCTGTCACCTCTGCGGCAAGAGCAGCCGTATCGGAAGAATAAACTCCGTCAAGATAGCGCGAGAGAAGCTGACCGATAATTCCGTGACCGACATTGTTCGGGTGAATGTTGTCGGGGGAGATGTCCTTCCAGTTTATAGTTCCTGCTTCGACCTCGGGATAAACAGCCTGACGGTAGCTTATCATCGGAAGATCGTATGCTGCGCCGATCTCCTTGTGAACATCCTGCAGGCTCGTTCCGTCCTCCTGCGTTGTGAAAAGAAGAATGACCGCAGGATTGTTTTCTGCGGAAAGCACCTTTCTGACAAGGCTGTCGTAGGAATACTTGTTCATCGTCTTGTCCGTGTCATTTACCGAAAATTCGATAACGACAACATCGGGGGAGTAAGAGAGAACCTGCTCGTCCAGACGGTGAACGCCGAGGTAGGAATCCGTTCCGCCGATGCCTGCGTTGACGGTGTTGACCTCGCACTCGGGAAATTTCTCCTGCCACCACGCAAAAAATTTCGAAGCGTAGCAGTTTTCCGAGCCTGAAGCCGCCGTTCCCTGCGTTATTGAGCCGCCTATAGCAGCAACTGTTATGCTTTCGCCTTTTTTCGCCTTTTCCATCGCAGCCGCAAGCCTTGATGTATTTCCCACGTTTAAAAGCGCACGGTTGTACATCTTGTCGGTTACGCCGCCTTCAAGGTCGAACGGTACGCTCGGGTCAACGGCGTTCTCATCGACCGAAACAACGGTTGTAACAACTGTTCCCTCGGTGGTTTCAGCCGTTTCCGAGTTCGCAGCTTTGTTTCCGCAGCCGCCGAGCATTGAAATGCAGATAACAGCGGCGATAAATGCCGTTATTCGCTTTGTCTTCATCTAAAGGTCATTCCCTTCTGTTTTTTCATTTATATCAATATTGATTATATCAAATTTCTCTCTCAAATGCAATAATGTTTTGTCAAATCAAACCTTGACAATTCCTTAAATCTCGGTCAATTCCGCTTCATTTCCGTGCTCACGGATAATGCGCATAACATCTTCTGCCTTTAAATAGACGGTCGCCGTGTTGTCGTTCGGGTGAATACCTATCATTCCGCCCTCAAATTCAGCGTCAAGGAAAAATTTCACTCTGCATTCGCTGTCTTCAAGAAGTCCGAGCGGCGTGACCGAACCGGGAGTAAGCTTCATTATTTCAAACAGCTCCTCGGGAGAGGCGAACGAAAGCCGCCTTAAACCGTGTTTGCTGCGGAAATCCTTGAGATCGACACGCTTGTCGCCTTTAACCGATATAAGATAGTAATTGCTCTTTTTATCGTCACGGATAAAAAGATTTTTCGCTTCCCAATCGAGGTGGGGAAGCTCAACGGAGTCAAGCTCGCTCATGTTGAACACTGCTTTATGCTCGACAGCTTCAAATTCTATTCCTTTTTCTTTTAAGAAAGCACAGGTTTCTTCTTTAGTCATTTTTTCACCGTTCTTTTACCTTATACTAATATCAAATCGTTCTATAGACAAAGCCGACAGATAGAATAATCCAAGTCAAGGATGGCGACCGCAGTAAGGCTGTATGCCTTTCAAGGGAGCCAGACGCAGAATTGGATTATTATATCCGAGGATTTGTCTATAGGTTGATTTGATATTAGTATTATACTACAACTAACGCAGCTCACGAAAAACTTTTCCGCGAGCTGCGTCTTATTTTATCTAAACTTTATTGACGATCAGCCAAGTGTAACTACTACTTCGTTTACGTCCTTGAGCTTTGCAGCAGGGATAAGGTTGCCTTCAAGCTTTTCGCCGTTGAGCTCAACGCTTGCAACGCCGCTTTCAACGCCGTTAGGATTGTTGAAGGTCATATTGAGCTTCTTTCCTCTGAAGGTCTTTTCAACGGTGTAGGACTTCCACTCGGAAGGAATTGAAGGATTAACAACAAGTCCTTCTGCGTTCGGACGCATACCGAGGATACCCTCAACAGTACCAACCATTACGGTCGAAGCTGTACCTGTGAGCCAATGAACGTGTGCACGGCCTGCGAACGGGCTGTCCTTGCCTTCTACGAACTGACCGTAAACGTAAGGTTCAAGGCATCTGTGTTCTGCGTTGTCGTTGTATGTTGCGGGAGCTGCTTCCTTCCAGTACTTATATGCACGGTTGCCGTGGCCGAGGAGAGATTCAGCGAGGATGAGCCAGCCCTGCGGCTGTGAGAAGATACCTGCATTTTCCTTTGTGCACTTGTTGAAGCACTGCATGAGTGCGCCGTCGAAGCCGTGTTCAACGTAAGGAGGATACATTACCATTGCGCCGTAAGGAGTATTCAGCTCTCTTTCTACGCTGTCCATAGCCTTTTCAGCCTGCTCCTTGCTTGCAAAGCCGGAGATAACAG
>JBJEQP010000046.1:0-16683 GCA_051881815.1 Oscillospiraceae bacterium
TGTAAACCATAGCTGGTTTGTTATGGATTTACCGACTAAATTTATTGTAACAGGAAAGTGTAGAATATACAAAACAAATATGCGGGGTAACAAAATGAAATACAAGAAAATAGTATCGTTTCTGCTGTTTTTATCGGCAATATCCCTGTCGGGCTGCTCAAAAGCAGAGGATGCAGCACCGGTCAATGCGGAAATACATATAATTACTTCCGTATCCGAAGAAACAACGGCAGAAACCACAGCTGAAACCACGGAAACGACAACGGCGGAAACCGTACACGAACCGCAGCTAACATCACATATCCACATCACTGCGGCAGGTGACAACCTTATCCACAGCAGCCTTTATGAGCAGGCGGCGAAACGTGCGAACGGGGAAGGCTACGACTTTGCTTATGAATATGACAACGTTGATGAATATATAAAAGCCGCCGATATTGCTGTCCTCAATCAGGAAACACTTATCTGCAACGATACGATAAAGCCTTCGACCTATCCGTGCTTCAACAGCCCGAAAGCACTCGGCGATCACATGATAGATATAGGCTTCGATGTGTTCACAATGGCGAATAACCATGTTCTCGATAAAGGCACAAGCGGACTTTCAGCCTGCCTTGACTACTGGGATTCACGCCCCGAAGCTGTCGCTCTCGGTGCATACAGAAATGCAGAGGACAAAGAGGATATCCGAACGCTTACCGAGCAGGGCGTGACATTTTCGTTCCTTTCCTATACGGAAAGCCTGAACGGATTAAAGCTGCCCGAAGGCTCGGAGCTTGTTATAGGCGATGCAAACGATGTTGATGCAATGGTCAGCGATATAAAGAAAGCGAAAGAGATATCCGACCTCTGTATAGTGTCACTTCATTGGGGCGTGGAGAATTCAAGCATGATCTCCGATTATCAGCGCAGTATAGCGAAAACGCTTGCCGATGCAGGTGCGGATATCATTCTCGGAACGCATCCTCATGTACTTCGTGATATTGAGTGGATAGAGCGTGAGGACGGCGGAAAAATGCTCTGCGTTTATTCCCTCGGAAATTTCGTTTCGGCACAGTCGCAGCCGAGAAATCTCATTGGCGGTGTGCTTGACTTCTATGTTGACCGTTACGATGACGGCGAACCGTTCATAACCGATGTTTCACTCATCCCGACAATACAGCATTATGATTCAAAATACGCAAACAACCGTGTTTACTTCTATTCACAGTACAGCGATGAGCTTGCAAAAAGCCACGGAATAAACTCCTCTTATCGTTTTGATATGAATTATATCGACAGCGTTCTTGATGAAACCGTTTCGGCGGAATTTTTGAGGAAAAACGGAATATAATACTAAGGAAACGCTGATTAATACGTTTCAGCCGTTTTTCAAAATGTCCTCAAAGGCGCAAACTCGTACATTTCTCAAAACGGCGAAACGAACGCTGCGCTTTAATCAGCGTATTCCTAATATCAAATCAACCGTAAGACTAAATCCTCGGATATAATAATCCAATTCTGCGTCTGGCTCCTATGCAATGATATTGCATTGAAGGGCATACAGCCTTACTGCGGTCGCCATCCTTGACTTGGATTATTCTATCTGTCGGCTTTGTCTATAGAACGATTTGATATTAGTATAACAAACAGCCGCAGACACTATCGCCTGCGGCTGTTCGTTTTCATTCGTTCAGGAAATATTAAAATAACTGTCCCGGAAGAACAAGCTTTTCCTTTGGCGGAAACTGCTTGTCGAATTCCTCCGCTTCGGCTTCATCAACGAAATAACCCTGCGGCGGAGTATATTCTCCGGTAATTCCGTTAAGGTATCCCGGCTTTAACTCCTTGCAGAGGAAGAACGAAGCGTCCTCACCCTCGGGCATACCGTGGTATCTTATGCCGAATGTGCTTGCATAGGTAAAACCGCTTTTGCCGTAGAAATCAATGTTTCCCTCAAAGCAGAGTGCGCCTGCACCCATTTCGGCAGCTTTTTCGAGCGAGTAGTCGAGCAGCTTCTTGCCGTAGCCCTTGCGCTTGAATTCGGGCGCAATGCAGATAGGTCCCATTGCCATGATCGGGATATCTCTGCCGTCATCGGCTTTGATAACCGCCCTCATGAACATATTCTGACCGATGAGCTTTCCGTCCTTTTCCATTACAAAGTCAAGCTCGGGAACGAATGCAGGATCGTTTCGCAGCTGATTAAGCACATAATGCTCAAGACAGCCGGGACGATATACGTTCCAGAATGATTCTCTTACGAGGTTTTCTACCTCACGGTGTTCATTGGTGTTTTCCAAACGAATGATGTAGTCAATATTATTCATTATTTTATCCTCCTGATGATCGTTGACTGCGGTACGGGGAGGTTTGGCGAGAATGTATTAGCCTAACCTCCCGGTCAGCATACAATCTCCAAGGTGTTGTTTTTCTTCAAACAGCGATCTCCTTAAAAAATTTTTATATAATCAAGCCTTTCGGCAGGATTATCGGTTTAAAACAAAATGCTCTTAATGATGAGCCATACTATCAGCAGCCAGAATAAAACTATCGGTATCCCGTAATACCATTTTTTCGGCTTGCCGTCCTTCCATATATCCTGTGCCTTTTCAAGATTCTTTGCCCATACATTCTTCGGTATAAGCTTTGTTGTCAGCGCAATAAGCGCAGGCAGAAGTATAATATCGTCAAGATAACCGAGTATGGGTATAAAATCGGGGATAAGGTCGATGGGCGAGAGAGCGTAAGCGACCGTGACCGCAGCGGTGATCTTGGCAATTATCGGTGTTTCCTTGTCTTTAAGGCAGAGAAACACAGCAGGTATCTCCGATTTAAGCTTTTTTGCTCGTTCTTTAAGGTTCATAAGCTGCTTTTGCTCCCATTTTAAGCCATTCTTCTTTAGTCATAAAGTTTGTATGACCGACCCTGCTTTCTCCCAAAAGCGGCACAGTAACGTTTTCACAGGTGTGATGATAACGAAATCCGAGCTTTTCCTGAACCCGTTTTGACTTAATGTTGCCGTCGTAATAACCGCACCATATAGTCGTCATTCCAAGCTCTTCAAATCCGTGGCGGATGATCCGCTGCGCAGCTTCGGGGATATATCCCTTTCCCCAGAACGGCTTTCCTATCCAGTAGCCGAGTTCACATTCATCGTCTTTATCCGTCATATCGGTATCTCCGTTTAGCATAAGACCGATACTGCCGATAGCCTTGTTATCTTCTTTAAGACAGACCGCATATACTTCGGGTGCGGAAAAAACTGTCCTGATTATTTCAAGGCTGTGTTCAACGTTCTTGTGCACTATCCAGCCTGCAGGAGGGCCGATATCGGGATCCTTTGCATATTCATACAGGCTTTCGGCGTCCGTTTCTTTCCACGGACGGAGTATTAATCTCTCTGTTGTAAATTTCATAATTATAAAGTAACCTTAATGCTTCTGTTATATATCTTAACTATCCTCGGTCGGTTGTATCTTTGCAGGATAACGAAAAAAGCGTCACAGCAGCCTGCAAAAAATGCTGTTATCACAAATATCAATAAATACTCTTTGGGGTCGGGCGTAAAAAGGCTGAATAAAAGCGATACATAACCAAGCAGTATGATCATCTCATGTATTATTTCCGCAGCACACATATTTTCAATGATTTTTTTAATGTCGTTATGCTCTAACGAAAACTTTTGCGGTTCCCAAGTCGGGATGATATGCTTCCACTTCTTTACCTTCAAAAGCTTGTAAAGCTTTTTTTCAAACTTCTTTTCCCTGAACCACCGACTTTCGCAGTTTATCCCGTTTTTCGTCAGTGCGTCAACTGCCGTACCCACAGCAAGCCGCATAACAAAATGGTAAAACATCGTTGCCGCAGTTATGGTCAAAGAAAACAGGGAAACAGTATGATATGTCCTGTAAAGAACAAAGAAAACAAACGAAAGTATCGCTGATAAAACTGTGATCGCCTTAAACAATCTGCTGAACTGCATATAATTCTCCGTTTCCGCTTGTCAATTGCCGCAAAGCTTCGTAATTTTCTTTACGGTATTCGCAGTTCTTATCGTGATGAATTCGCCGATACCTGCGCTTGCGGTCTTTTTCCACCAGTTGGCCTTTGAATAATTCTTTCTGTCGAATGACCAGAAAATAACGTCCTTGTATATAAATATCTTTTCAAGCTTTTCCGACGGTTCACCGATCTTTTCGTAAATTTCCTCTGCTGACATAGGGGGAATTACGAATATAAGATTGTCGTAAATGTCCTTATCAGCCGTACCCCACCAATCGGGAGCGTTTTTCAGAATGTCGGCGAGCTTTTCATCGTCCGTTATGCAAACCTCGGTGCAAACGCCGAAGCTTTCATTTATCATTTTTTCAATATCGTCAGCGGTGAACTCTCTTTCAGCCGAAAATACAACATTTCCGCTGTTAAGATAAGTTTTTACATCGGTGAAGCCAAGCTTTTCAAAAGCTTCCTTCAGTTCCGACATAACTATCTTGTTTTTGCCGCTGATGTTTACTCCTCGGAGCAGAGCGATGTATCTTTTCATTTTGTTACCTATCGTTGTGAGTTTCTTCAAGCAGCTTCAGACCTTCGTGCATATCCTGTCCGAGGATCTCCTGCGTCTTGGCAAAATCATATTTCTCGTGAAGCTTGTCGTGGACTTTGAGAAAAGCCTTTTTGCCGTATTTATGTATGAATAAAGCCTGTGCTTTTGCGGCATTTGCGCCGTCATTGCCTTCAAAATAGAAGCCCTTGTGACAGCCTTCAATATCGGGACAGTCATAACAGCCGTCATAACTCTTTTCCTTGCAGCAGGTCACATTCGGGCACTTGCCGTCGGGTGAGCAGGTCGCAAATGAGCAGACGTTGTATTCCGTCCGACAGGAGCCGCACCATTGACCGAGGAAACAATGATCGCAGGAAAAACCGCAGTAAGCGACCGGGTCAACACCCTTTCGGGCGATCCTGCAAAGCTTGTTTTTTATGCGCTGCATCGCTTCGATGTGCATTATCCAATGTCGGCTGAACGGCATTTTTATCAGACCCTTGATATCCTTGCCGCACCAGTAGTCGATGAGCCAAACAGCCTTTTCATCCTCGCTTACGCAGCCGCAGGCTATGATTCTTTTTCTGTCTTCTTCGGTGAATTTTCTCTTCGTCTGTTTGTATTCTGTTTTTAAGAGCATATCATTTGTGGAAAGCATAACAGCCTTCGCATATTCATAAAGCTGCTTTATGTCAAGCTCTCTTGAAAAAGCTGCGATATCATCACCGTTAAGCTCGTTTCCCGTGGTTATGATGGGGGGGTGCGTCTTCTGCCGGAAATTCCCCGAGAAAAGTATCTGTTCATCATTTTCTATAAGCGTGTGAGCAACAATGTCCTCAATGCGGAAAATGTGCCATATCGAGTAGGCGAGAGTCTTGCTGTGATAACCGTCTGCGCCTGCAAACGGCATTTCGGAAAAAGCCTTTTCGTGGAAGCCGTTCACTATGTAAGTTATCTGTTCAAAAAGACTGCTGCGCAGTTCAATAAGCCGATCGATGCCGTCTTTGAACGTGCTTTCCTTTTTTATAAGCTCCTGCATAAGAGCATTCTTTTCCGACCATTCTTTGTTCATAAGCTTGACCCCATTTTGGACATTGTATTTTCTTAAATTATATACTCTGGAACTTTGTTTGTCAATGATTTAAAATACAAAATTGTCAGCTCCGACACTTTCAATGCGTTTTTCGTAAAATATGCCGAAACTTATATCATTATGTTGACTAAAGCCGTAGAAATGATGTATAATTATATAAAATAACACGTCGGTTATGCTGACGGAAAAAGGAGTGGGGTCAATGTTTGAAAAGCTCTTCAAATTAAAGGAAAATAACACTACTGTCAAAACGGAGATAACGGCAGGCATTACGACCTTTGTAACGATGGCGTATATCCTTGCGGTAAATCCGAATATTTTGTCTGCTGCAGGAATGGACAGCACGGCAGTTCTGCTTGCGACCTGTCTTGCATCGTTCCTCGGAACGCTAATTATGGCATTTGCGGCAAATCTTCCGTTTGCACTTTCGGCAGGAATGGGACTGAACGCCTTCTTTGCTTACACCGTTTGCGGAATAATGGGTTATCCGTGGCAGGCAGCACTCCTTGCAGTATTCTTTGAGGGTATAATATTCATTATTCTTTCGCTGACAAAGGTTCGCGAGAGCATATTCAACTGTATCCCTCTCCAGCTCAAACGTGCAGTTTCGGTTGGTATAGGTTTTTTTATCGCATTTATCGGTCTGCAGAATGCAGGCCTTTGCGTGGATTCGGCAACGCTTGTTTCGCTTGTGAATTTCCGTGAAAGCTTCTCGACTTCGGGTATCTGTGCGCTGCTTGCTTTAGTCGGACTAATGATAACATCGGTGCTTTATATCAAGAAGATAAAGGGTTCAATACTTATCGGCGTGTTCGGTACATGGCTGCTCGGGATGATCTGCCAGCTGATCGGCATTTATGTCCCTGACGGAGTGAATTATTACTCCCTTTTCCCGACATTTGCAATGACCGATTTTTCAAAGCTTGGAGAAACCTTCGGACAGTGCTTCAATGTTGATCTCAATTCGATAGGAGTATTTAATTTCATCGCAGTTATCTTCTCGTTCCTTTTTGTCGATCTTTTTGACACGCTCGGAACGATCATCGGAGTAAGCACAAAGGCAGGAATGCTCGATAAGGACGGAAAGCTTCCTGCGATAAGACCTGCACTTATGGCGGACGCTGTTGCAACGTCCGCAGGCGCCGTTCTCGGAACCTCCACAACAACGACCTTTGTTGAATCCTCGGCAGGCGTTGCGGTAGGCGGAAGAACAGGCCTTACTGCGCTGACAACATCGGTTCTGTTCCTTCTTTCAATGTTCCTTGCGCCGATCTTCATCGCTATCCCATCATTTGCAACTGCTCCTGCGCTGATCGTTGTAGGCTTCCTTATGTTCTCGACAATAACAGAGATCAAAGTGGATGAAACAAATTATACATCGGCTATCCCTGCATATCTATGTATAATCGCAATGCCGCTTTTTTACAGCATTTCAGAAGGTATCGCTATCGGAATGATCTCCTATGTTGTTCTCAATCTCGTATGCGGCAAAGCAAAACAGATAAATCCGTTAATGTATGTTCTTGCAGCAATGTTTGTGCTGAAATATGTTTTCCTATAAGAAACGGAGGGCCTGACTTGAACGATCTTAAAAAATATATTACGGATATTCCCGATTTTCCTGAAAAGGGTATAGTTTTCAGAGATGTAACATCGCTTTTGCAGAGCGGCGAGGGCTTTTCGTCGGCTGTAGACGAGATGACAAAGCTGCTCGACGATCTCGATTTTGACGCCGTGCTCGGACTTGAAGCAAGAGGCTTTGTATTTGGTGCGCCTATCGCTTATGCAAAGAAAAAAGCCTTTATCCCCGTACGCAAAAAGGGCAAGCTCCCAAGAGCGACTGTTTCCGCAGAGTATGACCTTGAATATGGTACAGCCGAAATTGAGATCCATACCGATTCATTGAAAAAGGGCGATAAAGTCGTTATCATAGATGATCTTATCGCAACGGGCGGAACGCTTGAAGCCGCAGCAAGGCTTGTCGAACAGCTTGGCGGAGAGGTAATCGGGATCGTCTGCCTTATTGAGCTTACCGACCTGAAGGGCAGGGACAAGCTCAAAAAATACGATGTCCGCTCCGTTATCACTTATGAGGGAGAATGAATAATACTAAGGAAACGCTGATTAATACGTTTCTGCCGCTTTTCAAAATGTCCTCAAAGGCGTAAACTCGTACATTTTTCAAAACGGCGAAACGAACGCTGCGCTTTAATCAGCTTTTTCCTAATCCCCATTTAACCTGTAGATAAATTAGGCAGCTATAATTGCACCACTCTGCGTCAAACTCCCTTGCAATATTATTGCACTGACGGCAGACAGGCTGCCTGCGGTCGTTTTCCTTGATTGGGCGTATTCTATCCACCGTCTTTATCCATAGAACAAATGGTTATTAGCATAAGTAATTATATATCCGTCATCAACGGTGAGTGACGAACTGAAGGCTGCACACCATTTCTGCGGTGTGCAGCCTTATAAGCCTTTATTTCGTACTCGGCTTTACAAAATACTCTTCCATTCTTCAACAATGCTGCAGCAAGCGTCAATATCGGAATCCTCAGCCGCCTTTTTCAGCTTATTATACAATTCTCCCCAACGGTCGGAAAGTTTCATTTTCTCCATCTGTTCCAGCACCTCGTCAATGCGCAGCGTGTCAAAATCATCCAACGCAATCTGCATTTTACTAAGCATTTCTCTGACTTCGCCGGCAGATGAAGCATTCTTTTTGCTCTCCGAAGCGGCTATCTGACGCCATATTCCAACCATAACCGCACACTGATCAATATTGCAGCTTTCCACAGCTGTTTTCAGCTTTTCAAAGCATTGGGTCTGTGCAGCTGTAAAGCGATATTCCGACATTTTTTCGATAACGCCATCCATTGCCAGAGTATCCATGGAATCAATCGCTTCATTCATACTGTCAAGAAGCATTGACACAACGCCAAAGTCTGCGTAAGCGGCCTCGGCTTTAACATTCAGCTCGGGGAACAGCGGCGCAAGAATATCCTTGTACCTCAGATATTGAGCCATAAGATCGCTTGTCTTTGCAAGGATAAGATCTATATCAAGCTCGTTTCCTGCTTTCTCAAGTCTTGCGGCAAGCTCTGCAAGGGCGTCTGCACCTATCTGCTTGGAGGTGCTTTTAAGCGAATGTACCTCAATGGTATAGCTTTTAATATCACTCTTCTCGATAGCTGCGGTAATTATCGCAGCACGTTTGTCAATATAAAGGTAATAATCCTTAAGTATCTGCATATAAAGCTTTTCGCTGCCAAGAAGAGAAACAGCCTGCTCGGTATTAAGCCCCTCTATAACAGGAACAGACTTCTTGTTTTCGCTTTCATTGCTGCTTTTCTGCGTTTTTTCGGCGGAAACGGGTATTATCTTTTCATTCGGGAGCCATTTCCTTATCATTGAAACAATATCCGTCACCTCAATGGGCTTTGCAACAAAATCATTCATTCCTTCCTTAAGGAACATTTCCTTTGTTCCGCCCACCGCATTGGCAGTAAGTGCGATTATCGGCACATTTTCATATCCTGTAATAAGCCTTCTGATAATATGTGTTGTTTCAACGCCGTCGACCTCGGGCATCATATGATCCATAAATATAATATCATATTTCAGCTTCTTGACCTTTTCGATTGTTTCAGAAGCACCGTTTGCCGTATCGACCTGCATACCGAGAGGTTCAATAATTCCGCAGGCAACGGTCAGATTTATCGGATTATCGTCAACGATCAGGATATGTGCGTCGGGGGCTGTAAATGCGAAATCGTCATTACCCGTATCACTTTCCATCACCACACCGCTTCCGATATGCATAGCAGAATATATCCCCACCGAAAAAACAGGCTTATGCAGCACCTTTACACGGGATTGATTCACATCGTTTGGACTGTCATACGGCGATACCAGCAGACAATTCACATCGGGATTGTCTTTTACAGCTTCCCTTATCCTGTCATTGAAAAGATGCTTTTCTGCAATTATATATCCGTCCCTGACAGAATCAAGATCTCCCACTTTCTCAAGGTCTGTATATTCTACCCCCAGTACCGAAAGATCCTTACACATCTGAGCCAGAACATACTGATTTTCAATTATCAGCACAGCCTTTTCGCTGTTTTCCGGATAGGGTATGGACGGCTCATGGCTGATGACCTTCTGCGGCAGCTCCACATAGAAGGTGCTTCCCTTTTCATATTCGCTTTCAAAAGTTATTTTTCCGTTCATCAGCTTAAGAAGCTGCTGTGAAATGGCAAGCCCAAGACCTGTGCCCTCAATATTTCTGTTTCTCTTGCTGTCAACCTGCTGGAAGGACTGAAACAGCTTGCCCATGTCCTGCTTCTTTATACCTATACCCGTATCTCTTACAATTGCCTTGAGCATGATGTTATCGCTGTCTATCTGCGAGAATGATATTGCCAGATGTACCTCTCCGCGTTCAGTAAACTTTACGGCGTTATTAAGCAGATTCAGCAATATCTGGTGTATTCTGACATTATCTCCGCACAGCTTATGGGGGAGCTGAGTATCAAAATCTATCGTAAACTCAAGATTCTTTGAGCCTATTCTTGTATTTACGATATTTACAAGATCATTGATAATAGAAAGCGGTTCATACACCACCTCCACAATATTCATTTTTCCCGATTCGATCTTTGAAAAATCCAGAATATCGTTGATTATTACGAGCAGATTTTTCCCCGAAGAACGTATCTGTTTGATATACTGCTTGGCCTGAGGCGACATATCCTCACGCAAAGCCATTTCAGCCATTCCGAGAACAGCATTCATAGGCGTTCTTATCTCGTGGCTCATATTTGCAAGAAAATCCGCTTTCTGTGATGCCGCCAGCTTGCTCAGCCGTATCGTTTCATACGATTTATACGCCATATCGGAAATTATCCGCGAGAATTCATAAATAAAGTTGGCTGAACGTTCAATAGCAGTTCTGGGAACGATCTGTGTTTTGCTTGCAGCCTCAAGGAACTTGACCTCGTCAACGCCTATCTCCTTAGCTATCTCACGCATTTTATCATAATCGGGCTCTTCGGATAAAACCTGTCCGCCGATAAAGCTGCCTATCATCCTGTCGCCCAACATTATAGGCGCAGCAAAATCCACAAGATTTGCATGACAGAAGTATGATACAGGCTTACCGCTTTCCAGAACCTTTAACGCTCCGTCACGGTCGCATTTTTCACATCTCACCTTACCGACAGGAGATTTACGGCAATAATTGATACAGAAATCGGAAAAGTTTGAACCCTTCGTTATGGGAGTTCCGTTTTCATCTGTGGTCAGAGCTGCCATTCTTGCCATTCTGGAAAATGAATCCTGAATTTTCTGGAGAGTTTCTATAGGTATCAGGTCAGTCAGATGTATTTTCTCGTCTGTTTTGATCATTGCAGCTCCACCCCTTACCCCAGCAGCGATCTAATGGTTTCGTTCACTCTTTC
This sequence comes from Oscillospiraceae bacterium, assembly GCA_051881815.1. Taxonomy (GTDB): domain Bacteria; phylum Bacillota; class Clostridia; order Oscillospirales; family Ruminococcaceae; genus UMGS363. Next base: position 11,081 of record JBJEQP010000046.1, read on the forward strand.
CATATTTATTGGCTTAAGAAGATAACCCTGAGGCTTAAGCGAAAGCACTTCCGTGATCTTCTCCCTTTCGGCAATGCCTGTAAGAAAAACAACAGGAATATCTTTGGCACTGTCGATCTTTTTGATCTTTCTGAAAACCTCGGGACCGTTTTCGACAGGCATCTCATAATCAAGAAAAATAAGATCGGGCGTTTTTGTTTCAAGGAATTTCAAAGCCATTCTTCCGCCTGCCATTGCCGTAACATCGTATTTATCCTCAAGCGCAGCCTTAAGCAGCTTTAATACATTTTTGTCATCATCAACAACAACGATATGCTTTCTATCCGTGGCAGCTTTTTTCTCAAGTGCCGCTTTCTGCGCTTCCTCTGCTTCCCGGGCAATGCGTTCAGCTTCCTCTGCTTCCTTGGCAATACGCTCTTTTTCCTCTTCAATACTGCGGAGAAGCTTGATTATTTTATCGCTGATAACCGATATGGTGATAGGTCTTGACAGTATAATGTCGACTGTATGTTCATATTCATTTTCGCTTGTGTAAAACTCATAACAGTCTTCATTAGTGACCATAATTACAGGTACTGTGCAGAGCGCCTCGTTTGATTTAAGTCTTTTGATCTGTGCCATGACCTGAGCATCGGCATATTCGGCAATGCAGACATAGGCATCCGGCTTAAACATCTCATAATGCGCAGCAAGATCCGCCCAGAAGCCTGATGTGCTCATACATGTAAATCCGACTGCATTTACAAAAAAGTCTCTTAATAATGCTGAATTTCCACCGTTGACAAGAATTTTGTATTTCATATGATGCACCCCCCGGTTTTATGCAATCCCTTCAATAATTGCTATAATAACTTTATCATATTTTGTTGAATTTGTCAATATTTTTTAAAAATTTGTCGTCATTTGTATGATTATATCGATTTACAATATTTTTGGGCGTTTTATTTCTCTGTCCACTGCATAAAAAAAGCTGCGCATCATTTTCTGCGATGGGCAGCTTTTTTGATATGTGGGCGATCAATTCTACTCGCCGTTTCCTTATACTAATAACCATTTGTTCTATGGATAAATACGGTGGATAGAATACGACCAATCAAGGAAAACGACCGCAGGCAGGCTGCCTGCCGTCAGTGCAATAATATTGCAAGGGAGTTTGACGTAGAGTGGGCGTATTATAGCTGCCGTATTTTATCCATAGGTTAAATGGTTATTAGTATTACAGCGCCTATTGCGAAGAAGCTATCAGTCTTCGATCTGCTTGCCGAGAAACTGCGCTGCTGCCTGGATAAGATTCTGCTGAACTTCGTTTGCAACGGCGTTGTCATTCGGGGCAAGAAATGCAACTGCACCCGTAACATCACCCGATGCGAGAATAGGGGAGCAGGCGAGAGCTGCCTGATCGACGCCTTCAACTGGGAAGACCTTTGCATCTGCGCTTGACGAACGGATATAGTTTTTGCGGTTTTCAAGGTATTCTTCAAGTGCGCGTGAAACACGACGTTCGCTGAATTCCTTCTTCTGTACACCTGCGACAGCGACAACATGATCGCGGTCGAAAACAACGGTTGGACAGTTCGCAAGTCTGGTCATAACTTCTGCGACCTGCGAAGCCGAGTTCGCCATCTCGTTTATCGCAGAGTATTTCTTGAAAATTACCTCTCCGTCTGCGCTGGTGTATATCTCCAACGGGTCGCCCTCGTGTATCCTCATAGTGCGGCGTATCTCTTTAGGGATAACGACACGTCCGAGATCATCTATTCTTCTGACAATTCCTGTGGCTTTCATTTTATTTTCCTCCGATTTTTTTAGAAGTTTTTTATGTTATTGCCGAATTTGTAATATTAAGGCTTTGTGAGTATAGTTTTTGTATTGCAGGCAGGTTTATTCACTTGATTTTGAAATTTTATAAGGTAAAAAATGGTCTTTTTTGATGTGCAAAGCAAAAATATGAAACATATATTGAAGCCAAAGAAAAAACTAAAAAAAGAGAATTTTTCACGCTTTTGTTGACAAATTTCTCAAAAGTAATTATCATAAACTTACCAACCATTTTAAAATACTCCCCCAATATACGAGGAAAAACGATGAGCAAGCAGGGAACCGATAAATTAATAGATTAGAAAATAGTTTGATTTGGAATTTCCGTGACATAAGAGCTTCTATGCTTAGCTGCGGATGCAAATATCTTTTGAATAATTGAAATAAAAAAATTCTGTGTTACCAAACGGATTTTTTTCTGTGTATTATAGTGAAGGACATTTGACACATGGAAAGGAGATGAAAATGTGGATGACAGCGAGATCTTAAATCTGTATTTTGAACGGAATGAGCTGGCTATTTTAAAAACTCAGGAAAAGTATGGCAGCTACTGCTATTATATCGCTTATCGCATTCTTTCGGATAACTGCGAAAGTGAAGAATGCGTGAACGATACATATCTTAATGCCTGGAACAGTATTCCTCCCCAATATCCCAAAATACTTCGGACATATTTAGGCAGAATCACACGGAATATTTCTCTCAACAGATTATATAGGAACAACGCTGAAAAACGCGGAGGAAATGCAATTTTGTTGTCATTAGATGAAATTGAAGAATTCACACCTGCTGCTGACAGCGTACAAAGGGATGCTGATGATTCGGAGCTTTCAGAAATAATCAATCGTTTCCTTGGCACACTTACAAGCGAAAACAGAAAAATATTTATGAGGAGATACTGGTATTTAAACTCTGTGAAAGAAATAGCCAAAGATTTTAGGATTTCCGAAGGCAAAGTTAAAATGTCCTTACATCGTTCAAGAAACAAGCTTAGAAAGCTATTGGAGAAAGAAGGAATCTCAATATGAATGAAAAAAGAATACTTGACGCTATCGGTAACGCAGACGAGAAATATATTCTTGAGGCAGCACCGGATATATCCGTCTTCTTCAATAGCAATGAAAGCATTGAAAGAGGCATTGATATGGACAACAAAAAAATCAGATTTTTGGGCAAGAAATTAAGCTTACCTATCGCTGTAGCAATAGCGGCGGCAGCCCTCGCTATAACAGTAGGTGCGGTCATTTTTGAAATTGCGTTTATAGCAAACAGTTCGCTCGGAGAAAAGCAGGAAATCATTTCCGAGCTTAAAAATGACGTTTTTTCGGACGAAAACGAAAACATACGACTTACTGTTCAGGAGTTTATTACAGACGGTTCAAATTCAATTATGACGATAAGATATGATTATCTCACCGAGGAAGGTAAGGCATGGGGAGATGAAAATCTTAATTTAGAGGAATACGATTGCCATGACAAATTCATAATAGAGCCTTCTATTAATCCTGACGGCAGTTATGCAAGTCCCGGGGCAGTTTGGTTTTATGCTGAGCTTGAAAAATACAACACCCCAACAAGCCGATATTTCGCAATAGCAGTAGAATTGGATTCTGTATTCTCTGAAAACAATTCTTTAAACATTAAATATACTATCGGAGAAGAACCGAAAAATGCAATCATTAGCACAGAAAACAAAATAAACAGAAAATGGTACGCCCTAAAAAGCGATGAACAGCTTAGCGAATATGTTACCCCGAAAATACTATGCGTATCCGATTTAAACTGTGCAGTTTATGGAGAGAATAATGGTTATTCCGAGCACGGAAGAACCAGAGGCGGCGGTTATTGGGGCAAGACACTGGTTTCTTCCGAAGTAAGACGTGATTTATGGAACGCTGTATGTAATGTATCCTTAGTTACGGAAAACGGTAAGACCGATATAGCACCTTTAATGGGGCTTGGCTCTTTGAATACCGACATAGAGGGCTGCGATATGGAAATTCTATCAGCGCAGATCACTTATTTAGATAGTGTAAATGATGAAATTATAACCAATAAGATCGATTTGGACAGCCTTAAAGAAATTGAAATCGACGGCGTTGTTTATTTCCTTGAAGAAATTGAATCGCCTGTGAATAATTGAATCAATGCAGATGCATCCTGTTGCAGAAATAAACCATAATGTACAACAGTTACTATTTCAAAATCAACAGTATAACGTGCCGGAGCAGACTGCTGACGGCTCACTTCATACACGAGTGATGAAAGCTTTGCTTGATATGGGAGTAAGATTGTATTCTGTTGTGCGCATATAATACTAAACACCAATAAAATACAGGAAAAAATCTGCGCCGAAATCCAATATATTCGAGATTGTCGGTTTGATTTATTCCAAATTTTAAATGGTGTTTAGTATAAATTCCTATGACAATTTAAGAAAGGATGTGTTTTGCTATGCCAAAGCGCAGAAATGAATCCGAGAAGGAATATTGTGATCGTATTAATGCGGAAGCAAAGGAAGCCCGTAAGGCTTTAATAAAGAAACAGCGTCAGGAACGTAATGAGCTTATCAATAAAGTTGGAAAGCTGTTTGTTGACAAGTGTAAGCTGACGTCGTTTGATGACTATAAAAGAATATGCGAAAGCGTTGAATTCAACAATGTTGTTTCCGCATATCTTGACGGCAGAATTAAGCCACAGGCAGAAAGTGTTGATGTCTGCGAAGCCAATGCTGTTGTTCCGCCTGAAGCTGATACATGTAGCACAGTTAGTGGCGATGTCTGTGAAGGCAATACTGTTGTTCCGCCCGAAGCTGAAACATATGGAACAGAAAGCATGTCTTAAAGCAGAGAGCGCAGAGAGGTAGTTCCTCTCTGCCCACCATAAAGTTGTTGCCCGTCCTCGGACGGGATGACAGCTTTATTAGGGGAGCTAATAATGTTGACATTATAAGCTGTGGCATTGACGAAAAGGAGTGTAATAATAGTTATGTATACGACTGTAAATATTCATATGAACAAGGGCGGTATTTCGATGCTGCATAATTGGCGTGACATAGACATGGTTTTGGCTGAAAACTCACATAATTCGAGAAATCAAATTGATTTTTCCAATGAGTTCGGTGACTCTTTTCACACTTCATTGTGCAGATTTACTCTGAAAGATAAATACGACATTTTATTCGGAAAGTCATTGAAAGAGTATAACGACAAACAGACACGCAGCGACAGAAAAATCACCATGGATGAATATATGAATTCTGTTGAAAATGACACAAGAGGAAAAAGACAGACAAAACGTGTGAACGGAAAAAAAGTTGCTGATACAAGCAAGCCAAAAGGCAAAAGGTTAGCATATGAATTTATCGTTGCTGTGGGCAATACTGAATGTCAAAAGGATGACGACCAAAGAGTATGCTATGACAAAACAAATCATGAGATACATCCCGAATACTTACCCCGCGATCTTCAAGACAAGATCATTCGCGTATACTGCGAAAACTTTGAAGAAAGAAATCCTAATTTTGCAATTGTAAGCATTGATATTCACGGTGATGAGTTGTATTTGAATCAGCGTAATGTATGGGAATATGCTGCAATACATGGACATCTGGTAATTGTTCCTTTTGCAGATGGTTTTAAGCAGGGTTTGTCAACTCAAAACAGCATGAATAAGGCAATGGCGGCAATGGGTATTGGATATGTAAAAGATGTAAAGTGTCAGTATGAGATATGGTGTGAAAAAGAACGCAAGTATCTGGAAGAACTCACCTATAAAATGTATGA
>JBJEQP010000047.1:0-16650 GCA_051881815.1 Oscillospiraceae bacterium
ACGGTGGTGTGAGAGGTCGGCTGCTCAATTAATGGGCAGCCTCCTACTCGATTTGCCTTTCTTTACTGGCTCACCCGTAAACGGGTCGGTTAATTCTTTAAAACTTATCTGGTCACATGATATATCTTCCTGCAGTTGGTTTCTTACATATTCTGCTATGCGTTTTTCGTTCTTTCCTACTGTATCAACATAGTACCCTCTGCACCAGAAATGTCTGTTACCATATTTGTATTTCAGATTTGCGTGTCTGTCGAATATCATCAGAGAGCTTTTCCCTTTCAGATATCCCATAAATTGTGCTACACTTATTTTTGGTGGTATTTCCACCAACATGTGTATATGGTCGGGGCAAGCTTCTGCTTCTATTATGTTTACACCTTTCTGCTCACATAATTTTCTCAGTATCACTCCAATATCCGCTTTTATCTTTCCATATATCACCATTCTCCTATATTTTGGGGCAAATACGATATGGTACTTGCAATTCCACTTGGAATGTGCTAAACTATTCATGTCGTTCATCGACACTTCCTCCTTGTCATTATTCTAATTGCGGTCGGCAAACCTGCTTTTATTATAATGCGCAAGGAGGTTTTTGTCCATAGCTATAAGCTTTTCCACCCCCAGTAAAACTGGGGGTTTTACTATACAATAAAAAGTGCTCATACTTAAGTATGAGCACGATGGCATCAAATTAATGCAAGTACCTTTCTACAAACAAGTTCGCTTGCATTATTGGTGGAGCTAAAGCGAAATAATCATTCTATCTCCTATAATAAAAAAGAATAAGCGACTTAAAAAGGCATTCATTCTCTTTACTATCCTATGATACCATACCTTTTATTATATGTCAAGTAGTTTGGGAAAATTCTTTTATAAAACTTTTTTTATTCCAAAGCGCTGTACTAAACTATTGTTTCCATCATACGCACAGCTTTTTATAGCATCGAAAAGGGAAAATTTCTTTTGAGGAATGCCGCTGAACTCACGCGCGATAGGATTTGGAATAAAATCAGCCAGTTGTATTCCAATATTATTGTCTGCTTTCATTGGAAAACTTATTGAAAAAATCCTCTTTTCGAATGTTTCGTGAGGAATAAACAAAGTGCCTTCACGATAAATTCTATCATACTGTTCTTTCAGCCTGAAATCTTCTTTTAATCCTCTAGATTCTATATATACACTACCAATACCGTTGTTTTCATCTAAAAAATGGACAAAATTTTCTATAATAATTTGCAAAGCTACATAGTATTCACTATTATGAGATGAAGCTGTTTGCTTATATGTATTTCTAAACTTATTTACATCAATTCCAACGCATAGAGTTTTTATATTAAAATCGGTAAAGACCTTTTTAAACTCACTCCAAAACGCTTCGTTATTTTCGCCTATATCAACCTCGTGCAGTATTTTAGTCCTATTATTGAACACGCGCTCTTTTAAATTTTCAACGAAAGGAATAACTTCCTTACGGTACTTTATATCTTCAATGATACATCCTCCAAGACAAAAATGAGTATATATTTCATTTGCTTTCAATTCATCTAAAAATAAATAATAGGTATCCATATTTTTCTCCTAATGCATTTCTCAAATATCGGTATTCAAGAAGGAAAGACGATACTATACAACCTTAATTATAATACATTTGCCATAATATGTTGTTAACACATTGTAAAAACGCATTCAAAAGAGAAAATTGATGTATGTTCCGTTCCGCTGTATGCTGCATTTTTGCTCTGAAAAGGCTTGACAAAACAGGGGAAATATGCTATAGTATCTATAACATTTTATGCCTTTTCGTGCTTGCGTACTCCAAAAGAGTACAGGTGCTTTGTGCGTACTCCAAACGTACTCCAAGTGCGGTGTTTCTACAGATAACGGTAAGTTTCTGTGAGTAACAAAAAACAACAATAAGAAAAACGCCATCTTCGCAAACCGCATACCTACGACGTTTGCAGGTAATGATAAGTAACAATAAGCAACAATAAATATCAGTTTTTATTCCATCTTTAGTATGGGCAACAATCCTATGGTTGGTGCTACTGTTGCTTGTGCGGTTGCGGTTGAGGAGGCTATGAAGGCTTAATTACAACTCAATATAATATAATAAAACCACGCAAAGGCTATTTTGCGTGGTTTTTCTTTTTGTACAAATTTACTGAAACACTGCTAAAGAAACACCTGTTAGTAACAAGTTAGTAACGCATTAGTGACAAACTTATTTTAAAAATCGAGCATTTCCACGGTCTTACGCAGCTGCTCTATGTCTTTATGTGTATATACTTTTTCCGTAACATCTCCACGCTTATGGCCGACTAATCGCTTGATACAGGTCTTATTTGCGCCGGCGTTATCGAGCTCTGTAATGAATGTATGTCTTGTTTCGTGAGGATTATGAGTCATACCGAGATCTCTCATCACGGCTTCAAATTGCCTGTACAGTTTATCATAGTTTATCGGCTCGCCATCCTCGTCTGTGATAAGGTATTCGGTCGGCTTTGCCATAAGCTCATCAACAAGCGGCTGTATTTTATGATGTATTGGGACTTGTCTGTTCTTGCCGCTTTCGGTCTTTATGCCGCCGGTCATAATTCCGTCTGATATGTCGCTATGCTTTATCAGGACGATCTCGCCGGCGCGCCAGCCGGTATAGAGCATTATAATAATTATGTTGACAAACGATGTTCCAAGATTATCCCACAGCGTTTGTATCTCGGCACGAGTAAACGGAACTTTCTCTTTCTCGACTTCGATCTTTGGGCGGCGAAGGACATCGGAATAATTGGTTTGAACGATCTCATGAAGCAAGCAATAGTCATATATGAGATTAAAGAGTGACTTTATCCTCGCTCTGGTCGTTGCACCGACATTCGCTGTATCAATGATATGCTGCATTTGAGCAGGTCGGAGATCCGACATTTTAACATCGTATATCTCGGAGCAATAGTTATATGCCGATTTATATGTTCGTGCTGCAGATTCGGAGATCTCTTTGAATTTAGTTTCAGACCATTTCTCGTAGACTTCCGAAAATGTTATCTTGGATTTGTTAATATCATAAGGTGCTTTGTTAAAATCGGCGAGAGCTTGAAGTGCTGCGGAGCGTGAAGGGTAATAGCCGATGACTTGATATATAGGTTGAGGTTTCTTGCCCTCGACATTCTTCCAGCCTGTTGTAATTCTTGCTATCCACGGATTTCTGCGATTGCCCGACAGCTTGAATACAGAGCCGTATCCGTTCGGAAGTTTCATTTTATCACTCCTTTTGCAGTCAAATGCAATTATTTTCTTATTATTTTAGCTATTTCGGCAAGCTCTGCACGCTCATCGGCAGACAGATCTGCGAGGATATCGTCAAGAGTATCAGGTGAAGGCTCTTTTTTTGCTTTCGAGCGATCCGCAAAAAAGGTTGTTATTGCGCCCGTGAGCATTGATACAAGACCTATCCCGAATATCATTAATATAACAGCTATAACTCGTCCTATTCCTGTTGACGGCGATATATCGCCATAGCCTACCGTTGTACATGTGACAATCGACCACCACAACGCATCGGAAAGCGGCTTTTCCTCAACATAAGAAATTATTACAGACGATACAAGTATCAGCGTGCCTGCGGCATATAGCATATAAATAAAGCCGTTCGTGTGCAAAAATCCGCTGATCTGGCGCTGAAGCTTTCCGAAAAATCCTATAAGCCTTGTAAGTTTTGAAAACTTTGCAAGCTTTCCGAGCTTGACAAGCTTTGCAAGCCGGAAGAGCCGAGAAAAGCGGAACACGCTGAAAATACTGCTAAACGGAATTATCGCTATGAGATCGAAGATATTCGTTTTAAAAAATGCCGCCTTTTTCGGGGCGGCGATAAATCTCACAATATAGTCAACCGCAAAAATAATCAGTATCACGGTATCAGCTGTGTAAAATGCGGTGTTTTCGGGGGAAATCTTGCCGCATATATCCAGTATAGCCATGATTATAGATGCGGCGGCAAGGATAATTATTGTAATGTTATATAGTATTTGCAGATTTTTCTTTATTTTAACTTTCATATATCAATATTCAACGGTAACTGTAACAGAAAGTTTACCGTTTTCGTTTTCGCTTATTTCTTCGATAGTAGCTTTGCAATCATATTCAATTTCATTAAGCAGTTCAGTTTTTGATTTTGGTGCATATCCGATTTCACCAAAATCGGAAAAGCAATATTTATCTTTTTCATAATCATAAGAAAAGCTTAATTCATCGCCTTCGGAAGATAACCCTAAAGTTGCCTGCATTTCTGCACTGCTGTTTGATGTTAATTTAAAAGAAACTGAATTTTTGTATGTTTTCTTGCAGTAAAAGCCTATAAACATTTTCATTTTATAGCTTTCCGGATCAATTGATGATAGGCACGAAAAAATTGGACGTTCCGATTTTATGTAGTCGTATGCCATATCTTTTATTGTGCCTTTGTACAAATATCCAAGTTTTGAGCCATTGAACATTACTTTTACAGCTTGATTATCATATTGATTATCAGCTTCAATTTCCAATGTTGTAACCATTGGTTCAACTAAAAGCCTTTCGATAATAGCGTTATAATCCGGCTCTTGTCCCGAAATAACACAAATATTTACATCAAAGTATTTGTATGCCAAAGGCAGACCGTCAATCTCCGATGGAATTTTTATTTCAGGACTATCATCGATTTCATCTTCAACTTTTGGAGCTGAATTAATTATCGGATGTTCCTCGGATTTGTTTTCGATTGCCAAGTTATTATATTGTGTAGTATTTTGCTTTATCGAAGGAATGTTCGGTTTATATTGATTTTTTATAGTTGATTCTTTTGAGTTCAGAGGTGTTTTTACATAATTTCCTGCACCGTCTTTAAATTTATCTGATAAAATCAGCAGAATATCTATAAGCCAGCCTATTCCGCATAAACCAAATGTCAATAAATAAAGAATACCCGTTTTGATCTTACCGACATATAAACGATGTACGCCAAGTAAACCCAATAACACACAAAGCACAAGAACAACCGTTTTATTGTATTTTGACATAAAAGCATCCCTTTCATATTAACAATGTTATTCAACCGCGTTTATAGGCGGTTATTTTTATGCACTTCCGTCTTTCTTAACTTTTATCCTATCTTTTGTCATTGCCTTTAGTTCACCGAGAATTTCGCCTTTTTCAATATCATCGAGCAGGTCGTACATTTCGAGCAATCTCTGTTTATCTTTAGATAAATTAACCGTATTATGTATTGTGTTCAGCTTTATCGTTTCGGAATCATCTTCGCTTTGCAATATATAATCGGTAGATACTTCAAGTGCTTTGCAAATGCGTATAAGAACATCAATATCTATCTTTTTGTTATCTCTATCAATGATACTATATAACGTACTTGCTGAAACATTCGCCATTGCGGCAACCTGCGTAACTTTAAGGTTACGGCTGATTATTATATCCTCTAACCTTTTGCCAAGTCCCATGTTAATATCCTCCTTTCTTTATTGATTTTATTATATACGATTATATTGTTAAAGTCAATCAGTTTTACGCATTTGCATAAAATATTATTTAGATGAACAAAATATACACTTTTGAATTGTGCAAAGTTACAAATATTATGCAAATGCATAAATTTAGCTTGACAAAATACGCAAATGCGATATAATAAAAGCATAGATTACGCAAACGCATAAAAAGGAGTGTTAAAAAATGGCTGAATACAAAAACTTAATCGGCGAAATTGCGATTGCACATCTCAATTATGTTGATATTGCTAAAGAGCTTGGAATAACTCGTGATACTCTTCGAAACAAGCTTAGCGGCAAAACTGCATTCAATATTGACGAAGCAATCGCTATAAAAAGCAAGTTTTTCCCTGAAAAATCTTTTGAGCAGCTCTTCGAGAGGACATCATAAAAAGAAAGCGAGGTGAGCAGGATGGACTACATAACCGAGGAAATGCGGACAAAAGCCAAAACCGCCGCTTTGCATATTTTGGACGAGATGCAAAGCGACGGCATGACCGAAGCCGAGGTAGCATTAACGGCGTTTTGGCTTGATAAGATCGCACAACAGGCGATCCAAAAGAGTAAGACTGTCAACAAGTTCAAAAACATTCTTTCTCTTGAAGAGATTTGAGTATCCACTCATAGGCGTGTTCATAAGCTGACCCGAACTCAAATGGATGCGTTTCGTCAATTTCAAATTTATATATGATCTGCAAAAAAGGAGTGAAATAGTATGCTGACGCTTGAAGATATCGAAAAGATACCGAGAGAATATCTTATTCCGAAAGAGGTCGCACAGGTCATAGGCTGCTATGCTTACGGAATAACGCTTGCGGCTCGGAACAACCCTGCTTCTCTTGGATTCCCGGTAATAATCATAGGCAATCGCACAAAGATACCGAAACAGGCTTTTCTCAACTATATGCGTGGAGAGAAGCCGAAAAATAACAACAAAGGCGGTGAAGAGAATGGCCTTTAAAAAACCTACACGCAAAGATGCAATGTTAAAGCTTATATCTGCAATAAAGCTTTGCATATCAACATTTGCAGACGATTATCCCAACTTTTGCGAGATGCTTACAGAGTGGGAAAACAGCCTTAAGCAGCGTATCAAATCAATGGGCAAAAAGTCATGACGGCGCAGGAGTACATTGACGCTTGCAACGAGTGCCGCACTCCGCAGAGAGCCGCCGAGCTTCTTCGGGTGAGCATCGAACTTGCCGAGGATGATATCAAGGTTCGCAACATAGCAGAGCGCATGAAAAGCACCATAGAGCGTGAGAGGGCGGAAAGCAAAGCGGCTATTCAACAATATTCCGAGCAGGTCGCAAGCCTCAACGAGCAGGTCGAGGAGCTCACGGCCGAGCTGGAAGAAAAACGCATCGAGCTTGCCGAGCTTGGGAGCCTTAACGCTCTTATCGGGCGGCTCGGTGCGGTAACGGTGCAGAATGAAGCGGCTGCAGAAAAGCTTTCTGCAGCCGTTGAGCAGGTGGACAAGCTTTCAGCTGAAAAACCGCAGCCAGACAAGCCTGCACCCAAGCCTAAAAAGCAACTGTCCAAAAAAGCGGACAGTAAAAAAGTAGATAATAAGGATGATCCACCCGGATTTACAGAGTTTTGGGAGGTATATCCCAAAAAGGTCAAGCGCAAATTAGCAGCTGAAAAATGGGCGAAAATATCTCCGGATGAAGAGTTGAAAAAACGAATCATAGCGGCAGTAAAGGCATGGTCAAGGACTGATGAATGGACGAAGGACAACGGTGCATACGTACCGCATCCAACTGTATGGCTTAACGGTCAGCGGTGGAATGATGAACTTCCAAAATCAGCCGTTACCGAGAGTGGCGGCGGTGTACATTCTTACGATCTGGACAAGCTGTTAGACCATGCCAAAAAAAATATACCAAAGTTTGATGGGAGTGATAAAAGTGAAAGCGAAAAAGGCAGCAGCCGAAAGCTTTAACAATCAGGTGTATAACGTTATGCTCAACAATCTGATTTTAACGTGCGTTGTGCTACATGAGTATTTTGGGTTTGGAACAAAGCGGCTTGATGATTACATACAGGCAGTCATGGAGGAAGCCAAGCATTTTGACGATATGGCGCATGACGGTGTGCTTGAATTAAAAACCGCCATTGAACGTCAGAGATATCAACAAAAGTTCAAGGAGATACTTCGGACAATGACAAAGGAGTTTCTTCCGGAAGCATTCTACAACGAGATGTTTATCGGACGTTTGCCGACAAGATCAGAGCTGAATACGAAAGTGAAAAACGAGGACAAAAAGTTAGCCATATCGGTATCAGAGGCGGCAAAGATGCAGACAATGGCGCAGGCGTTCAGCGATTATTTGAAAGACAAGGAGGAAAACCAAAATGTACATATTGGCAATGATCATAATTCTCGGTGCTTACGTCGGCCTGCTGATCCTGCAGGTCGCACAGAACATTGATATCTCTTTCACGGAAGAGGAAAAAGCAATCATAAAAGCGGCTGTAAAAGCAGCTGTACGCAAGTTTATCGGTCTGATCGGACGGTTAAGACATGGCATATTCAACAAATGACGAGATTCTTGCCAATGCAAGGCAGCGGCATAGGCGAGTGTATAACATTGATAATCCTTACGGCTACGAGTTTAACGTCTGCAATGATGTTCTTGGCGCTTGGTATAAGAGATATATCGCCAAGCTCGACCACAAAGACGGGACTGAACCTTCTGTACGCTTGGAATGGGAGCGCAAGGTAAAGGAGCTTATCAAGCGAGAATATAAAAAGTTTTACCATGAAAATCTCCGAGAGCCCGTTGTCGGATGGACAAAGACAAGGGTCGAGGAGTTGATTATCATGTTAGGAGCTGATTATGGAAAAGAAACGTAACTGCATAAAAAAGAGATCGACCCAAAAGGACGATCCCAAAAAAGAAAGATAAAAACTATATGACAGCTTTATTATATCATAAGGCCTTAAGTATGTCAAGTGAGGGTGAAAAAATGAACGAACCATTTAGAAGCCGTGTTTACACAGACCGCCCACCCTATGCGGATTTTGAAGCACCGGCAAAATTTGAAGCAATAAAGAGCATAATTGCCAAACGACTTATAGAACACCCAAACGCAATATGCTCATACTCGGGAGGAAGCGACAGCGATATATTGCTTCACCTCATCGAGCAAGTAAGAAAAATCTTTGACCTTCCACCCGTGCATTACGCCTTTTTTAACACAGGACTTGAAATGAAAGCCATAAAACAGCACGTCAAGGATATGGAAAAGCAGTACGGCGTCACGATCACCGAATACAGACCCAAAAAGAATATCGTACTTGCGACAAGAGAGTATGGCTTGCCTTTTGTCAGCAAAATTATGTCTGCAGGTCTGGAAGGCGTTCAGAAAAAGAATATTCCGCTGACCATCGCAGATGAATACGCCGAAGCGGAAGACAAGATCGCTAAAAGAGCAGAGCTTAAAGAACGCTATCCCAATTGTGAAGCAACAATCAACTTTTTATGCGGTTGTAACTCCAAAGGTGAACCCCGACCGGATATTCAACTTGTCATAAATTCATCGGATTATATGCTTGATTTTATAAAAGAAAGTCCAATTCCGTTCAAGGTCAGCAACCGATGCTGTGAGGTCTGCAAAAAGGCAACGGCACACGCCGCCCAAAAGAATTATGAAATGATAATAACAGGCGAACGCCGTGACGAAGGCGGAATGCGTTCCGTGCCTAAAAAGAAAATTGAAGATGACGATACCAAAAAAGAAAATACATCAATGTGCTTTTACGAAACAGCAGATAAAAAATTCAGACTGCGGCCGCTTTATTATGTATCGGATTCCGACAAGGTCTGGTATAAGGAATATTACGGAATACGCTATTCCGATGCCTACGAAGTCTACGGACTTACAAGAACAGGCTGCTGCGGCTGCTCTATATCGTCAAAGGCTGTCGAGAACTTGGAAAAGATAAGACCTTTTGAGCCAAATCTTGTAAAAGCAGCTTGGAATGTCTTCGGAGAAAGCTATATTTATCGTCAGAAGTATAACGAGTACAAAGCCAAAAGGCGAGAACTTAAGAGATAGATTTTATTTTCCGAAGTGTGGGAAAATTTAAAGAATATAAAGGTTAAAACAAGGAGGAAACTATATGACAGACGTAAACCGCAGTATTAAGGAGATCGGGCTTAATGAAAGGCTTCTTGCATTCTGTGAGCGTGAGGAAGTGAAAACGGTCGGCGAGTTTTTAAGCAGATTTGAGGAGCTTGAAATAATCTCACCGAAAGCAGCTAAAAAAATCATGGATTCTATCAACTGCATCGAGGACGACAAGCGCACTATCGTATATATTGATGTTGACAAGATCAAGCCGCACCCTGACAATCCCCGAAAGGACGTCGGGGATGTTTCCAACCTTGCGGAAGACATAAAACAGAACGGAATCATGCAGAATCTGACGGTCATTCCGTCCGAGGTATCGGGCGAATACATTACGCTTATCGGACATAGGCGACTTGCGGCGGCGATAGCAGCAGGACTTGACAAGGTACCTTGTACAGTAGTCGGAAATTTAAGCCGCTCGGAGCAGATATCGAGAATGCTTGCGGAAAATATGCAGAGAGAAGATCTTACTCTCTTGGAGCAGGCGGACGGAATACAGATGATGCTCGATCTTGGCGATACTATCAGCATGGTTGCTAAAAAAACAAGTATGGGGGAAACAAGTATCCGTGAACGCTTGAAAGTTCTGGAGCATGATCGTGAAGCAGTCGAAGCTGCGGTCGAAAGAGGCGGCGGCATCACAAGTTTTATTGAGATAAACAAAATAAAAGATAAAGCAAAGCAGGAAAAGCTTATAAACTCTATCGGTACAAACAATTTCAAATGGGAGCTTGAACGTGCGCTTAACGATCAGAAGCGAGAAAAGAAAAAGCAGCAGCTTATTGATTTTGTCAAAGGGTTTGCAAGTGAGCTTACGAACGATGCGGACACATCTAACCTCAAGAGTTTAAGGTCATATCACAGCATGGATGCGCCTATACTTCCGAATAATTTTGATGAAAGCCTTAATTATTATTACAAGGTACAACTTTATAGTATTGAAGTTTATACCGATTATACGGAAGCGGATATCGACAAGAAGCAGCAGGTCAAGGATCAGCTTGAACGAGCTAATGCGAGGGCGGCAGAGCTTAACAGGCGCAGAAAAGAGTTGTCGGATATTGCTGCGGCGATGTTAAATTCAAGGATCGAATTTCTTAAGAATTTCAAGGGCATTCCGCAGAAAAAGGCTGTTGACAAGCTTTGCATAATATATGACGTCAACCGGATTGTCACGGAATGTCTGATTGATGAAGAGGGTTACAATTTTGACTGGAGCGCAATTTCGGAAATTCTTTGCCCCGACAGTTCTGACATTGATGCTCGAGAATACATATCGAAGCTTGACCAGGACAAGCTTATCATTATAAACCTTATTGCAAGCGCAGGGGGATTTGAAAAGCTTGAAGCGCATCTATGGACGTGCGAATTCTCAAAGGATAATAACCTTGAATGCATTTACAAGGTTCTTGAAATGCTCGGATATAAGATGTCGGAAACAGAACGAGAGTATTTAAACGGCACTCACGAGGCTTTCGTCAAGGAGGAAAAGCATGACTCTTGAAAAGGCAATAGAGCAGGTACGGAAGTATTATGAAATAGCTCTCAATCTTAAGCACGTCAGAAAGCCGCTTGCTTGGGCGCTGTATCAGGTATGGAGCGAGGCTGACAAGCAGGGCGTAACAGCAGATAAATGCGACAGCAGTGAGAAATGCGCAGGACGTTGTAATAATTGTAATAGGAGGGGCAAGAATGAGTAAAGCTGTTCTCATAAGCATACAGCCTCAATGGTGCGAGCTGATTTTAAGAGGCAAGAAAACCGTTGAAGTCCGCAAGAGCAGACCGAAGCTTAAGCCGCCGTTTAAGTGCTATATCTACTGTACTAAGCCCCAAAAAAAGTTTTGGTATCACGGTGAATATTACTCCGATATTTTATATGTAGATTTTTACTCAAAGGAGCTTGTTTGCGGCTGTACAATGGCAGACGATTTCCTGAACGGCAAAGTCATAGGCGAATTTGTATGCGATGATATAACATTGATAACACAAGTTAGCAATATGACAAGCAACACCTATGAATACAGAGCAGTATCTGCAAACGGCACTTTGTTGTCTGATGATATTTTTGAAAATTCCTGTCTTTCCAAAAAAGAAATAGAAAAATATCTTGATGGCAGAAAAGGCTATGCTTGGCATATTTCAGAGCTTGTTATATACGACAAGCCAAAGGAGTTAA
Organism: Oscillospiraceae bacterium; assembly: GCA_051881815.1. Lineage (GTDB taxonomy): Bacteria > Bacillota > Clostridia > Oscillospirales > Ruminococcaceae > UMGS363. Next base: position 11,851 of record JBJEQP010000047.1, read on the forward strand.
GAGAGTTTTATTCCTTATGCAACGAGGACTGCACAAATTGCGAAATGTGGCAATATGTCAGAGTGAATGCCGATGAATACGATATGGACTGTTCAAGCGAGATACACGGACATAAACCGCTGAAAAGGCCGCCGCAGTCGTGGTGTTATGTGGAGGAGGTTGACAATGATGATTGATATAAATAATCCACCGACAAAACATTACATCGGACACGCTGTTATGACAGGCGTCGAGGAAACATTTGAATTTGATGCACCAACACACTTTGATAAAGATGAAATTGAATCCGAAATGGTTGATGCGTTTTGGGAAAGTGGTCTTGTAGATGTTTGGTACGAGGAGTGTGAAGAATAATGATATCAATTGAGCTGAACGAACAGTCCGCCGAGGATTTCAAGCAGATACGGGAATTGCAAGAGCTGAACCTGTCTGATGAAACGATACAGGCAGCTTATAACAACACATTGAATGCTCGAAAGGAATCTAACGTTACTGATAACGAAAAATGGATTGAAGAAATATCAGGTATGGTATTTGACATAAATCCTGCTGAAATTGCTCATCAAATTGAAAACGGAACACTGAAAGAATGGTGTTTGAACTGGCAGAAAGCAATGAATATGCTAATTATAACAGCGCCGTTAGATTATTCGAAGGAGCGTGAGGATAATGTCTGAAATAAAGTTAAAGCCTTGCCCGTTTTGTGGTGGGAAAGCTGTTCTTACAGACGACATTTGCAGTATTGTTAAATGTGTAGAATGTGGAGCAGAAAGTGGAATGTTCAAAATATCAAAGAAATACAGTTCCGATGAAAAAGCTGCCGCAGCTTGGAACAGGAGAACCGACAATGACCCCAACAGCAGCAATAGCCGCTAAAATAAAAGCGACAGGCAAGCCTATAAATGCGATAGCAAATAAAGCAGGAGTTCCGCCGACAACGATATATGCGCTTTATAACGGTAAATGCAAAAACATAGGGATAAACACCTTGTTTCTGATATGCAGATATGGACTTGGTATAAGCTTATCGGAATTCTTATGTGATATTTCGGATTGTGAAATTGAATAGGAGGTGATAAAGTGGAAACCGCTGAAAAAATCTTAATCATAATTTGCGTTGTTCTTTCAATGACATCGATCCAGTTGAGTGCATTTCACTGTAATGATATAAGAAAGTTAAAATCTAAAGTAAATAGATTATGCGATGAAATACATTTTATGAAAATTAATCGAAAGTAGTGATGATGACAATGGCAAGGTACGTTAATCCGTTAACAGCGGCGGAAATTATAAGTGAGTACACCAATATCCCATTACACGAACTTGTTGATATCATGGTAGAAGTTCCGAGTGAAGACGTTGCGCCTGTTCGTCACGGGCATTGGATTCCACGATTTGTAAGTAAAAGAGGATTAAGTGACCATTTTGTATGTTCAGAATGCGCTGAATCATCATTTACTTATCATAAAGTCAAAATGATTAAATACGATCACTGCCCCAACTGTGGGGCAAAAATGGACGGTGGTTCCTATGCTTAAAGCCGTTCCGATGGAGCTGAAAGAAGCTAACGCTTTTGTTGACAAGTTACACAGACATCATAGCAGCGTACATCGTGATAAATTTAGGATTGGATGCGAATGCAACGGCAAGCTGGTAGGCGTTATACAACTCGCAAGGCCAGTCAGCCGAGTACTCGATGATGGAAAAACTATAGAGGTAGTACGTCTTTGTACTGACGGCACAAAAAATGTATGTAGTTATTTGTACAGCAAAGCAGCTCGAATAGCCAAAGAAATGGGATATAGTATGATAATTACATATATTCTCGAAACAGAGGACGGTGCATCTTTGAGAGCAAGCGGTTGGCATAAGGCCTATGACACAAAAGGTCATTCTTGGGATTGCCCGAGTAGGCCAAGACAGAGTGATGCGCCAACTTGTAATAAGCAATGTTATGTAAAAATCTTAAAAAATGGACGGTGATAACAATGATTAACAAACTCAAATCCAAGATAAAAACCAAACTCGGCAACGGAATATTTCACGATTCCCGAGCCGATGTAAACGCCCTTGCGGAATACTGTGAGGTGCTTACAAGAAAAATAAACGAACTTGTTGATGCGGTTAATGAATTACAGTCAAGTAGGAGTGATAATAATGGCAAATGTTAATGTATGCGATGTTTGCGGTGACAAAACAAATATCAAATTTAAGATAAAAGCAAAGAGATTAAATTTAAATCCTTTTTTCATCCAAAAATGGGAAAAAATTGATCTATGCTATACCTGCTATCAAAGACTGATTTTATCAAAAGACAAAACAGCACTCGACAAGCAAAATCCCAAAAAGCCGCACACATCGGAAAGTGGGATGTTTTATATCTGTCCTTGTTGTAATAAATTTATCGACCGCAACGAGAAGGCACACGGTAATATTGATATACCGTATTGTAAGTGGTGCGGTCAGGCGTTGGATTGGAGTGATAAAAATGAAACTTGATAAAATATACAGCTTATTCCGCAAGTCGTATAAGCTTATTCTTTTTAACTGTAAAGAGAAAGATCTTGATGGGGAAACATACATATCCAAGCAGTACCTTAACGATGGATACTGCTGCTATGCGCTTGATGAGAATTTACCTACTTTTAGTGAGTCGGCAATAGCGGCTCTGATCGGCTGTTCTTCCGACGATATTTCCGTTGAATCCAAAGAGCAGAACAATTATATAAAAGAAATGATGTCCGATAGCTATAACGCATCAGATCAATTATTACAGATCGAGCCTTATAGTTTCTTTAACAAAGTAGTATTAAGCACATCCGACGGCGACTGCGTATTGTTTGTCGACCCTAAATACATCAAGCCTTTTGGAAACAGCGATGAAATAAGCTACCAGCTGCGCATTGTTGAAGGTAAGCAGATAATTGTTGTGAAAAATGGGATGTTTACAGTCGCTGCGATCACGCCGATTGTATTTGATGATGTTTTGCTCAACAACATGCTTTGCAGTACGGCAAAAATACACAGAGTGCTCACAGATCAGCGTGAGCGGCAGAAAAGTAAGTAATTCGCTGCATAGGATAATGCCGTTTTTGTCCTGCTGTTTTTGGTCATTCGAGCAGCAGGACTATGCCATTACGGCGCAGCGATTACATATAAACATAGGGTGAGCAGGTCAGGCTTGCCCTGTTGCTGTCTTTAGGGATATATACTATTATAATGTAAAAATCAAGGGAGCAGAACCCCTTTTATCGGTCTTGTTAAAGGGGTTAACTTTTCGACATGAGTTATTTCAAAACTACGGTCAAATGCTGCAACGGAATGACATTTGTCACAAAATACTCGGGTGCGGAGAAGGTGAACGGCAAGCGAGCAAAAAAGTCAAAACCGACATCGGAGCAGAAGCAACGATACAACATTCGAAAAACAATCGAACGGCTGTTCTATACCTTGCTCTGCAATTTCTTTCCCGGAGATTACAACGTCGTGCTGACATACCCAAAGGACGACCGCCGAACGGTCAGCGAAGCAAAGAAAACTGTCAGTGATTTTCTGAAAAGCTATCGCAAGTACTGCAGAGCGCACGGTTATCGTCCCGATTATATCTACAACACCGAGATAGGCGAAAAAGGTGCGCTGCATCATCACATCATCCTGCATAACAACAAAGTTTATGGAGAACTGAAAGAGATTCAAGAGCTTTGGCGCAAAGAAAGCGGCGGTTCAATTCAATACCGCATAGACAGCGAGCTTTGGTCAAACTATGACTGGAAAGGACTTGCGGCATATTACGTTGACCGAACAAAAGGCGGCAAGCTTCCCGATACGCACATTCCGGGAGAGCGGCGGTATATTCCGAGCCAAGGCCTGAAAAAGCCGAAGGTCACTCATGAGCGCATTGATGCAGAAAAGTGGTATGCGCCGAAAGCACCGAAAGGCTATGAACTTATACCCGAAAGCATTTACAGCGGCAAGCATGAGCTGACTGGCGGCAGATACATCAAGTACGGAATGAGGAGGCTGATCTGATGAAATATAACAACACACCGAGTGAGGATGTCGAGCAGACACATTTGTTCACTTGGGCGGCTTGTGCAAGCGGAAAATATCCCGAGCTCGACCTTATGCACCACATACCAAACGGCGGAAAGCGTGGCAAGGCAGAGGCGGCGAGGTTCAAGGCGCAGGGCGTTAAGGCAGGAGTGCCGGATATTTTTCTTCCGTGCGCAAAAGGCGGATATCACGGCTTATACATAGAGCTAAAGCGAGTAAGGGGCGGCCGTGTATCATCGGCGCAGGAGGAGTTTATCAAGGCTTTGCGAAAGCAAGGGTACAGAGTTGAGGTCTGTTTCGGTATGGAGCAGGCGCAGAAGGTTATTGTTGAGTATTTGGAGGTAAAAAATGATTGATAAAATAATAGCGGTGCTGATGCTTACAGTGATATGTGGCTTCATTGCTTATTTGTGCATGGCGTTAATTTTGGTAGCAATAGATGATCGAAAGCCAAAACGGCCGAAAAACATTCAAGCGTATGCAGGATGCTATCTGCGAGGAGATTGTCCTCGGTGCGGCTATGCCGTGAGCGATTGTGACGGACGGCGCAAAGGTGGTATATCATATTGCCCTGCTTGCGGTAAAAAAATTAAATTTCCACGCCTTACGCCTGAGATCGATGGAGTAAAGAGCTTGACCGCAGACGAGTATGAGAAAATGGATAAACAATACAGAAAACACATGGAGTATTACATGAAAGACCAGCTATAAAAAGTCAATACCCCAAATGAAAAAAATCAAGAAAGA
>JBJEQP010000048.1:0-16632 GCA_051881815.1 Oscillospiraceae bacterium
AAGTCTGTAGTGGACTTTCACCACCGAGTTACTGCCCATTCGGGGCAAACATAATATCAGCCTGACAAGATACAATCTTATCAGGCTGATTTTTTATGAATTTGAGTTATCTTTTTCACGAATTTCAACTCGTCTGATCTTTCCGCTTATCGTTTTGGGAAGCTCATCGACAAATTCAATAACACGGGGGTATTTATAAGGTGCGGTTTGGTTCTTGACGTGTTCCTGAAGCTCCTTTACAAGCTTTTCATCGCCCTTGTCCTTATATGCTTTTGTTAGAACAATAGTAGCCTTGACGACCATACCTCTGATAGCGTCCTTTACGCCTGTAACAGCAACTTCGAGAACGGCAGGATGCTCCATAAGGACACTTTCGATCTCGAAAGGTCCGATACGGTAACCCGATGACTTGATAACGTCATCCTTGCGTCCGACATACCAGAAATATCCGTCGTCATCCTTATATGCAAGGTCATTTGTATGATAGACTCCGCCTCTCCACGCTTCGGCGGTAGCTTCGGGATTCTTATAGTATTCTTTAAACAAACCGATCTTCTCTTTTGTTTTAGGAATAATAACGATCTCACCTTCCTGACCATTTTCTACTTCGTTACAATCATCATCATAGATCTTTATGTCAAAAAGCGGTGTTGGAATACCTGTTGAGCCCGGCTTTGGTTCCATTTCGCACATATTTCCTATTGCAAGAACAGTTTCTGTCTGACCGTAGCCTTCCATAACCTTTAAACCGGTAAGGTCATACCAGCGATTGAACACCTCTGGATTGAGTGCCTCACCTGCAATGCTTGTGCGTTTGAGATTGGAAAGGTCATATCCTGATATACCCTCTTTGATGAACATACGGTACATTGTCGGCGGTGCACAGAACGAAGTAACCTTGTAATCCTGTATCTTCTGAAGAATATCATTTGCATGGAAACGGTCAAAATCATAAACAAACAAGCAAGCTGCGCAGAGAAGCTGACCGTACATTTTGCCCCACATACATTTTGCCCAGCCTGATTCAGATATTGTGAGATGCAGGCTGTCTTCATCAAGCTTGTGCCAGTATTTTGCTGTTACAATATGACCAAGACAGTAATAATGTGTATGAACTACCATCTTGGGATATCCCGTTGTCCCGGATGTGAAGTAGATAAGCATATTATCATTAACATTGTTCGGAATTCTTTCAATTTCAGAAGGGTATTTTTCACATTCAGCGTCAAAATTTATCCAGCCATCGCGATCTCCTCTGACTATGAATTTTTCTTTTATGCCTTTATATTCTTTGAGAGCCTGTTCAATGTGATCGGTAACTTCTCCATCTGCAGTTGCAACGATATAGTTAACATCTGCAGCTTCAAAGCGGTAGGTGTAGTCTTTTTTCATAAGCTGATTTGTTGCAGGAATAATAACAGCACCTATTTTGTCAAGTGCAAGGAGCAGGATCCAGAACTGATAGTGTCTTTTGAGTACCGAAAGCACTATATCTCCTTTTTTTACTCCGTGTGCAAGGAGCATATTTGCGCATTGAGATGATTTAACAGAAAGATCTTTATAGGTAAAGGTATGTTCTTCACCCTTATCATTGACCCAAACCATAGCTTTACGCTCCGGCTCGTTTTTGCCTATAACATCAATTATATCATAAGCAAAATTAAAGTTTTCGGGAATATCAAAATCGAGTTCCTTGATAATACCGTTTTCGTCAAAGGTTTCCTTGACATATTTTTTGTAAAGATCTTTCATTTCCATGTTATATTGTTCCTTTCGATACTGTTTTTCCGAAATAAGTTAAAAAATCAGAGAATTTTTGAAAGCTTTTCCGAATATTCTGCTCTGAATTCTGCAAATGTACCATTGTCAAGAGCATCTCTGATACGTTCCATAAGTGTATTGTAGAAATAGAGGTTGTGGATAACTGCAAGACGTCCTGCAAGCTGTTCGTTTGACTTGAACAGATGACGAATATATGCTCTTGAATGATTGCGGCAGGTAGGACAATCGCATTCGGGATCAAGCGGAAGAGGATCTGTTTCATAGCAGGCATTGGTTGCGTGCATGATTCCGCTCCATGTGAAGATAGTTGCGTGACGGGCATTTCTGCTCGGCATTACGCAATCAAAAAGGTCTACTCCCCTTGCAACAGCTTCAATAATATTTGAAGGTGTTCCGACTCCCATAAGATATCTGATCTTATTTCTTGGCATAACAGGTTCAACATCTTCGATAATCTTATACATTACTTCTGTCGGTTCGCCGACAGCGAGTCCTCCAATTGCGTATCCATCCATATCAAGACGAGCAATGGTTTCCATGTGCTTTATTCTCAGATCAGAATAGGTGCAGCCCTGATTTATACCGAAAAGAAGCTGGTGCTTATTAATAGTATCGTATAAAGCATTAAGCCTTTCCATTTCTTCTTTACATCTGTAAAGCCAGCGAACTGTACGCTCACAGGATTTTTTTGAATATTCGTAAGCAGCAGGGTTTTCTACACATTCATCGAATGCCATAGCAATAGTCGAAGCGAGGTTTGATTGTATCTGCATCGACTGTTCAGGACCCATAAAGATCTTTTTGCCGTCAACGTGAGAGTTGAAATATACGCCTTCTTCTTTAATTTTGCGAAGCTTTGAAAGCGAAAAAACTTGAAATCCTCCGCTGTCCGTAAGTATCGGCTTGTCCCAATTCATAAATTTATGAAGGCCGCCCATTTCCTTTATAACTCTGTCGGACGGACGAACATGCAAATGATAAGTATTGCAAAGCTCAACCTGTGTTTTCAGACTCTTGAGATCAATCGACGAAACACCGCCTTTAATCGCAGCGGAGGTTCCGACATTCATAAAGCATGGCGTCTGGAATGTTCCGTGAACCGTTTCAAATTTGCCTCTTCGGGCTTTACCCTCGGTTTTTAAAAGTGTGTACATATTATCTCCTATCTATAATTGCAGATGTTTTCATATTGATCATATCTGTCAAGCAGTTCTGAAACATCAACATAGTAATTCTTTATATTATCGCTGTCAACATAAACGGTAACTTCCATTCCGACAAGCCCGGAAATATCATCTGTAATGTTCTCTGAAGTGTAAAGTACGGTTTTACCGCTGTAAGGGTCAGTAACTTCACACTCTGCTTTGAACGGATGCCTGTTATTTATTGTAACATAATTGTTTATTATTACTTTTGTAATAACACCTGTAAGTCTTTTACCTGTTTGAACTAATTTATTCCTACGAAGAACCGACGAAGCATTTATTGAAATAAATACTATGCCAAGTATTGCAAAAACGCTTCCCAACGGAATAAAAACAAATAGAATGATTCTCGAGCCGGAAACAGATCTTATTTTGGATGGATAATTGGGATCATAGTGAATAGCAATAACATCTCCCTCTCGCATCCGTGAATCATAATATCCAAGCAATTCTTCAAATTTTTCGCCGTTTATTTCATATTTAACCCAAACATCATGTCTTATACGACGATCATTGCTTATTTTGTATTGTTCGGTTTCGATTCTTGAAATAACTGCGTCTGTTTGTTCAGAATTGTTAAAAAAACTATTGTTACCGATGTAAACCGTTATCCCTGCAATCAGAAAGCAAATGCCGACAACTGCGAATATTATTCCAATAATTAGGAGCACAGAAATAGATTTTCTGCGTTTAATGTTCATAATGCCCTCCGAATAATGAATCAAACAATAAGCATTGCATCGCCGAAACTGAAAAATCTATATCTTTCAGCAACAGCTGTCTTATATGCGTTCATCGTTTTATCATAGCCGAGAAAAGCGGAAACGAGCATGATCAAGGTGCTTTCGGGGAGGTGGAAATTGGTAATAAGACCATCGATCACCTTGAATTCATATCCCGGATAAATAAAAATATCAGTATATCCTTCATGCTCGTCCATTTCATTATAGAATGTTCCGACACTTTCAAGGGTCCTGCAGGATGTAGTACCTACAGCAATTACACGGCCGCCTTCTGCTTTAGTTTGCTTTATGAGATCGGCGGTTTCTCTGGGAAGGTGGTAGTGTTCCGAGTGCATTTTATGATCAAGAACGTTGTCTTCCTTTACGGGACGGAATGTTCCGAGTCCAACATGAAGTGTAACGTATGCAAGCTTTACACCCATATTTTCAAGCTCGGCAAGCATTTCTTTTGTGAAATGAAGACCGGCAGTCGGAGCGGCTGCAGAACCCAACTCCTTGGAATAAACCGTCTGATAACGTTCTTTGTCATAAAGCTTTTCTTTAATATATGGAGGAAGAGGCATCTGTCCGATCTCTTCAAGTGCTGTAAAGAAGTTCCCTTCACACTCGAATTTTGCAATTCGGTTGCCTTCCTCAACGGTTTCTATAATCTCAGCTTTAAGTCTTCCATCGCCAAAGCTGAATTTAGCTCCCGGTTTTGCTTTTTTACCCGGACGTACAAGGATCTCCCAGAGTTTGTCGCCTTTTTGTTCAAGAAGAAGGAACTCAACACATGCAGCGGTACCTTCTTTTATACCGTAAAGACGTGCAGGCAGCACACGGGAATCGTTCATTACAAGAAGATCACCTTTTTTGAGGTAATCGCATAGATTATAGAAATGACGATGCTCAATTTCACCGCTTTTTCTGTCAATTTTCATTAATCGTGAATGATTTCGCGGTTCAATCGGCGTTTGAGCAATAAGCTCCTCGGGCAGATCGTAGAAGAATTCCGATTTAAGCATAAGATACCAATTATCCTTTCAAATCCGTGATTATAAAGTACTTATAGAAATTTTACCACAAAAAAGCAATGAAGTCAAATATATTTTATATGATAATATATTAATTTAATGTTATTTTGAAAAAATGTATTGACAAATAGGAAGAATGGTGATATTATAAGTTTAATTTAAGATAGAGGTGCGGTATAGAATAGTAAATGCTGACAGATCGCCGAATCGTTTATGCAGCATTGAAAGGCGCAGCCGCCGAAGATAATGATTTTGGCCGGTCATTTTCTGATCATACATTTAATAGGTGTATGATTGTCATCATACTTAACGAATGATGGAGTGCTATCGCATTTATGTGAAGTTATTTCTATATTTTTAAGTATGATGAATCGGTTTTATACCGATTTTTATTTTTATATTAATAAATTTTAAGGGAGAAATCAAAATGAAAAAGTATAACGTAGGTATCATCGGTGCAACCGGTATGGTAGGTCAGAGGTTTTCTCTGATTCTTTCCAATCACCCATGGTTCAATGTAGTTGCTCTTGCAGCTTCCCCAAGAAGCGCAGGCAAGAGATATGAGGAAGCTGTCGGAGCAAAATGGGCAATGACTTCCCCTATTCCCGAAAATATCAAGGATATCATCGTAATGGATGCAACCGCTGACGTTGAAAAGATTGCCGGCATGGTTGATTTTGTCTTTTGCGCTGTAGATATGAAGAAGGATGAGATCAAGGCTCTTGAAGAGCGTTATGCAAAGGCTGAATGCCCTGTTGTTTCCAACAACTCCGCACACAGATTCACTCCTGACGTTCCAATGGTTGTTCCCGAGATCAACCCTGAACACATTGAGATAATTTCTGCACAGAGAAAGCGTCTTGGTACAAAGAGAGGCTTCATTGCAGTTAAGTCCAACTGCTCACTCCAGAGCTATGTTCCCGCACTTCATCCTCTTAAAGATGAATTCGGTATTGACAGAGTTCTTGTATGTACATATCAGGCAATTTCCGGTGCAGGAAAGACATTTGACACAATGCCAGAGATCCTTGACAACGTTATCCCCTATATCGGCGGAGAGGAAGAAAAGTCCGAGCAGGAGCCGCTCAAGCTTTGGGGCAAGATTGAAGGAGATCACATTGAAAGCGCTAAAGAACCGCTCTTTACTGCACAGTGCTTCCGTGTACCTGTTTCCGATGGTCACACAGCCGCTGTATTTGTAAAGTTCAAGAAGAAGCCCACAAAGGAGCAGATCCTCGAAGCATGGAAGAATTTCAAGGGAGTTCCGCAGGAATGCAATCTCCCAAGTGCTCCCAAGCAGTTCCTTCACTATTTTGAAGAGGATAACCGTCCGCAGGCAAAGCTTGACCGAATGATCGAAAACGGTATGGCTGTTTCCATAGGCAGACTCAGAGAAGACAATCAGTATGATTATAAGTTTGCTTGCCTTTCTCATAACACCCTCAGAGGTGCTGCAGGCGGTGCTGTTCTTCTTGCTGAACTTCTTGCTGAAAAGGGCTATTTTGATTAATGGATATTTCGTTAAGAAAAGCAACAGGATCGGATTCGGCGATAATTGCCGCATATCTAAAAAAGCTTGCTGAATTTGAAAAGCTTTCCGAGTACTGCAATATCACCGGATCACAGATCTGTGACTTGATGAACGAAGAAAACGGTCTTAATGCGTTGATCGTTGAGAATAATAATGTCCCTATCGGGATCATGACATATTATTTTTATAAGATCGCTACATTTTCAGGCAAACGTGTGCTTTATATCGAGGATGTGTTTATTGATCCTGAATACAGAAGATGCGGTGCAGGTAAAATGTTGTTTGATACGATCAAAGAAATTGGAAATGAACAGCATTGTTCCCGATTGGAATGGAAATGCCTTGACTGGAATACTCCGGCACAGGCTTTTTACGAAAAGATCGGCGGAAAATGCGATAAAGACGAATGGCTCACATACACAATAAAGCTTTAAATATATAAAGGAGAGCTTATTATGAAAAATACTATTTTTACAGGCGCAGGTGTTGCAATCGTCACTCCGATGAATGCTGACGGAAGCGTTAATTTTGATCAGCTCTGTGCAAATATTGACTATCAGATCGAAAATGGCACAGATGCAATTATTATCTGCGGAACAACAGGTGAATCCGCAACACTTAATCACGAAGAACACGTTGAGTGTATCAAGCGCTGCATTGAACACGTTAAAAAGAGAGTTCCCGTTATTGCCGGAACAGGCAGCAATGATACAAGCTATGCTATTGAACTTTCACGCGAAGCAGAAAGACTCGGCGCAGACGGACTCCTCGTTGTTACACCTTATTACAACAAGACTTCACAGCGTGGATTGGTTGCGCACTTTACAGCTATTGCTGACAGCGTCGATCTTCCTATCATTCTCTATAATGTTCCCTCAAGAACAGGCGTAAACATTGCTCTTGATACATATATCAAGCTTTCTGAACATAAGAATATCGTTGCTGCAAAGGAAGCAAGCGGAAATATTTCTGCAGTTGCAAAGCTTATTGAGGCTTGCGGTGACAAGCTTGATGTTTACAGCGGAAACGATGATCAGATCGTTCCGATAATGTCGCTTGGCGGTAAGGGCGTTATCAGCGTTCTTTCAAACGTTCTTCCGAAGGAAACACACGAGATGACTGAATTCTGTCTTAAGAATGATTTCGCTTCTGCCGCAAAGCTCCAGATCAAGTACCTTGATCTTATCAACAACCTTTTCTGCGATGTAAATCCTATTCCCGTAAAGGAAGCAATGAACATTCTCGGAATGAATGCCGGTGAATGCAGACTTCCTCTTCTCAAAATGGAGCAGGCAAAGATCGATCTTCTCACTGATTCAATGAAGAAGGTCGGACTTGTTAAGTAATTATATTAGGAAGTGAAAGAATGGTTAAAATTGCTATAAGCGGCGCAAACGGACATATGGGAAAGGTTATCAGTTCGGTTATTTCCGAAAGGGATGACTGCAGGACTATTGCAGGTATTGACATTAATACCGAAGCGTATTCCGATTTTCTCATCGTTTCTTCCCCTGCCGAATTAAATGAGAAGCCTGATGTTATTATTGATTTTTCACATCCGTCGGCTCTTGATAAGCTTCTTGAATACTGCCTTTCCACAGGTACACCTATTGTAATTGCTACAACAGGATATAATGAGGAACAGACTGCCAAGATCAAGAAGGCTTCAGAACAGATCCCTGTTTTCTTTACGTTCAATATGTCACTCGGCATTAATCTTCTTACAAAGCTTGCAAAAACAGCTGCAGAGATACTCGGTGACCAGTTCGATATTGAGATCGTGGAAAAGCATCATAATCAGAAGATAGATGCTCCGAGCGGAACAGCTATCATGCTCGCAAATGCTATTAATGATACTCTTGACGAACGTTGTCATTATGTTTATGACAGACATTCACAGCGCAAAAAGAGAGAGAAAAACGAGATCGGCATTCACTCAATAAGAGGCGGTACGATCGTTGGTGAACATGATATCATATTTTCAGGCAGAGATGAAGTGATCACTCTTTCCCATCATGCTTCATCAAAGGAAGTTTTTGCTGTCGGTTCAGTAAATGCAGCTGTATTTATTAGTGGAAAGACAGCAGGTTTGTATGATATGGCTCAGCTTATCGAAAACAACGTATAAATAATTTCAGCCGTTCTGATACTATATCGGAACGGCTGTTTGTATGTTATAATATTATGTAAACTGAATGTTATAATGTATTTTCGCTGTTTATCATGTGAACATCGAGCTGATTGTATGGAATAATTATTCCGTTTTCATCGAAAGCAGTTTTGATCTCTTCCAAAAGTTCATAATATACATCCCAATAGTAAGGTGTATTTACCCAAGCCCTTACCGATATGTCTATCGAACTTGCACCAAAGGCACAGACCTTTACAAATGGTTCAGGTGCGGACAAAACCTTGTTGTTATTTTTGAGAACCTCGGTTATAACAGCGATCGCCTTTTTTGTATCGTTGTTGTACGAAATAGACATAACGTGATCGACGCGGCGTGTTTTTTCTCTTGTATAATTGATTATCGTTGCATTGGAAACTATACCATTTGGTATAAAGACAGATTTGTTATCATAAGAAATGATATTTGTCGCAAAGACAGATATCTCATTAACTGTTCCTTCGGTACCGTTAATGGAAATATAATCACCCACACGGAAGTTTTTTTCTACAAGTACGATAACTCCGCCGGCAATATTTGACAAACTGCTCTGAAGAGCCAAACCGATAGCAATACCTGCAGATCCGACAACAGCAATGATCGAGGTCATTGGTACACGAAGAATCGTCAGAACGATTATGATCGTTATACACAAAAGCACAACTTTAACAAGTGATTTGAGAAAGCCATGGACGGTGGTGTCTATTTTACTGCGCTCCAATCCTTTTGAAAGGATCTTCATGACGATCTTATTGATTATGCTGCATACTGCATAAACAATTATTGCAGCAATAAGAGTTGGCAGGTATTCGAGAAAATTCGACCATAGTTTTGTGAAAAAAGATGCTTTTACAATGCCATTCTCAACATATTCGGATATATCGGGAATATCTGATGCTATTTGTAATTTTAAATGAGAGAAAATCATAGGATTCATTGTTCTGCCTCCATTCAATATTAATACTATTATAGCATAAAATATTAGTATTATAGTAAAAAAGTCTATGATATTTATTGAAATAATTCTTAATTACAAAAATCACATTTGCTGTTTCAATTAAAAGTTCATAGAAAATTCTATAAAAGTTTGTTATAATTTTAACCATAAAAATCTTGCTTTATTGTCGAAAATAGGTTATAATAATATAGATATTTTTTTCTAAAAAGGAGATGTGGAATTATGCAAATGGAAGGCTCTTATGTACTTGCAGTCGTACTAACGGGATTGATTGTTGTATTTATTGCTCTTGTCGTTCTTATTGCATTCGTTTGGTTAATGGGCAAGATCTTTGAATCTATCAACAGCAGCAAAGGCAAGAAAAAAGGTGACGGCAAAAAAACTGAAGCAGCTCCGGTTAAAGCAGTTCAGCCTGCTGCGCCTGCAATGGATATTGAGGAAGGCATCAGTGATGAAATTGTTGCGGTTATTGCTGCAGCTGTTGCGTCGATGTCAGGTAATTTTGCTATCAAAAGCGTAAGAAAAGCTTCTCCCAAGACATCACGCAGAAGTGCTTGGGGCACACAGGGTATCGCTGAAAGTACCCGAGTATTCTAACAGAAAGGTAAAAAACAAAGATGGAAACTTTTATTCAATCCATTCAGGGTTTGATAGATGGATCCGGTTTGGTCAATATGACAATTCCGTCAATCGTAATGATCCTGATCTCTTTCCTGTTTATGTACCTTGCAATAAAGCATCAGTTTGAACCGCTTCTTCTTTTGCCTATTGCCTTTGGTATGCTTCTTACAAACCTTCCGCTCACAGAAATGTATCATCCGGAGCTTTTTGATATAAGCGGCGGACGTGAGCTTGATTTTGGTGAGATATTACATAACGGCGGTTTGCTTGACTTGCTGTATTTAGGTGTAAAGCTCCAGATCTATCCTCCTCTTATCTTCCTCGGAATCGGATGTATGACTGACTTTGCTCCTCTTATTGCTAACCCGAAGAGCTTTCTTCTCGGTGCCGCTGCGCAGGCAGGTATTTTCCTTACATTCTTGGGCGCTGCTTGGCTTGGTTTTTCACCTCAGGAAGCAGGTTCTATTGCTATCATCGGCGGTGCAGACGGTCCTACTGCAATCTTCGTTTCCAGTAAGCTTTTAAGAAGCGGCGGATTTGATATAGATACAGGCACTATCGCGCTTGCTGCTTATACATATATGGCGCTTGTTCCTATCATTCAGCCTCCTATAATGAGATTACTTACAACCAAGAAGGAACGTTCTGTTGTCATGACGCAGCTCAGACAGGTTTCAAAGACAGAGAAGATCATCTTCCCTATTGCTGTTACAATTGTTATTGCACTTCTCGTTCCATCCGCAGCTCCGCTTGTTGGTATGCTTATGCTCGGTAACCTTATCAAGGAAAGCGGTGTTTGTGAAAGACTTTGCAAGACAGCACAGAATGAACTCATGAACATCATTACGATCTTCCTCGGTGTGTCCGTTGGTGCTACAACTACCGCTGACAAGATCGTTAATATCAAGTTCCTTAAAGTAATTGTACTTGGCGTTATTGCATTCAGCATCGGTACTGCTTGCGGTGTTCTCTTCGGCAAGGTTATGTATCTTGTAACAAAGGGTAAGGTTAATCCTCTTATCGGTTCTGCAGGTGTATCTGCTGTTCCAATGGCTGCTCGTGTATCACAGAAGGTTGGTCAGGAAGAAAACCCGAAGAACTTCCTTCTTATGCATGCTATGGGTCCGAATGTTGCAGGTGTAATCGGTTCTGCTGTTGCAGCAGGTGTTCTCCTCAGCATTATTCCATATTAATTATAATTAACTAAAAAAATCCCGGTTTCTTTTTCTGAAATCGGGATTTTTTATGATTAATTATAAAGTGAAACATTCTGGAAACCATCAAGAAGCTTATCAAGATACTTGAATGAACGCTGTGCGCCTCTGGCAACACAGGAAAGCGGATCATCTGCAACGATACATGGTACTTTGATCTCGCTCGAGATAAGCTTATCCAAACCGTTTATAAGCGCACCGCCGCCTGTAAGATAGATACCGTTTTTGCAGATATCTCCGACAAGCTCTGGCGGAGTATTTTCAAACACCGATTTGATATTTGCAACTATCTCGTTTATGCTGTCAATTAATGCTTCATAAATATCATAATCGGATATCTGGATACATTCGGGAAGCCCTCTTATAAGGTGTCTTCCTTTTACAACTATTGTTCTGCTTCCGTCCGGATCAAAAACGTTTGCTGCAGTAATTTTTGCCATTTCAGCGGTTTTTTCACCAATAAGAACACGATAGCGATTGCTGATATATTTAACTATTTCTTTATCGAATTTGTTTCCTGCAATTTTGACCGATGCTTTTGCAACTATACCGTTAAGCGAAATTATGGCAATATCTGTTGTTCCTCCCCCAATATCGACTACCATATTTCCATTCGGTGCAGAGATATCTACTCCTGCACCAAGAAGTGCAGCTATAGGCTCTTCAAGTAAATATACTTTTTTTGCACCTGCCACTTTTGCAGCTTCAACGACTGCCCTGCTTTCTACATCGGTTATAGACGATGGAACGCACATTACAATATTTGGCATAAGGAGCTTTTGTCCTGTTATTTTCTCAATAAATGCCGTTACCATGTATTCTGTCATCTTATGGTCTGAAATAACTCCGTCAGAAAGCGGCTGAACAACAAGAATATGATCCGGCGCTTTCCCAAGCATCTTATATGCCTCCGAACCAACTGCAATAACTTGTTCTGTTCGAGTGTTAAAAGCAACAATAGACGCTTCATTCAGTACTATTCCGCTGTTTCCCATTGTAATGATAACATTTGCGGTTCCTAAATCAATTCCAATATCCATTTATATGTCATTCCTTTCAGATTTCTGACTTATTATACAGAGATCGTAAAAATCTAATTTATAGTCGATGCAGCAACAGCTGCAATAATTTCTTTTGCACCCATTTCAAGTAATATTTCAGCACAGGTGTTAATTGTTGAGCCTGTTGTCATAACATCATCAACCAGTATAACTGTTTTACCCTTTACATCTGTGTTTTTTCCTGCGTAATACAGACGGGCAGCATTGCTTTTTCTCATAGACGCAGAAAGCTTATGCTGGGCTACAAGAGATTCTTTCTTTTCAAGTGTGTTATCATATATCGGTATGCCAAGCTGTTTTCCGAGAGCATTTGCAAGTACTTTTGCTTGGTTAAACCCACGTTTTCTAAGCTTGGCTCTTGACATGGGAACGGGAACAATACAATCAGCCTTGAAATCATAGAAATCAGAATTTATATCATTGCATATTTTTTCAGCATAAAGCTTTGGAAAAATATCGTTTTTAGTGTTTTTTAAATAAACGACTCCGCCTTTTGCGCTATCAGTGTAGTAGAATGCTGCATAACATCGTGAAAAAACTTTTTCAGAATTATGACAAGTACAGCTTTTTAAAATATTTCCGCAGCCTCGGCAGAATTCTTCTCCTGTATATGGAAGTTCATCAAAACAGCTTTGACAGTATTTCTGTTTCCAGTTTATGACATTTCCGCAGAGCGGACATCGGTTCGGAAAGACAAGATCAAGCAGAAAAGCTTGGACGCTTTTGCGATCAAACACCGAAATCCATCTCCTTGTCAAGCATCTCTCTTAAACAGCTGTATCGCATAGTTCGTCTGTTATTTGTAATCATGAATTCAACCGTTCTTTTGGAACCAACTATGATAAGCATCTTTTTTGCTCTTGTAACTGCTGTATAAAGAAGATTGCGGAAATACAGTTTTTCAAAATTACCGAGCAAGGGCAGGATGACCGCATTGAATTCGCTGCCTTGACTTTTATGTACCGTAACGGCGTAAGCAAGCTCAAGCTGGTCGAGCATTTCGGTAGAATAAGATACTATCCTTCCGTCAAAATCAATTACTAATTTTAATTCTCGTTTTGAGATCTTCAAAATAGTTCCGATATCGCCATTAAATATTCCCGAACCGTTTTCGCTGTCTTTTTTCCAGATTATATCATAATTGTTTTTGATCTGCATTACTTTGTCATTCTCACGAAAAGTATAATTCATGCCTTTTATCTCGTTTTTGCCTCGTTCGGGAGGATTAATAGCAAACTGAAGCGCGTTGTTCAGCTCAACTACCCCGAGTACACCTTTTCGCGATGGGCAGAGAACCTGAATATCACCAGTCGGCGAATATTTATATGCTTTTGGAAGGCGTTCTGTGCAAAGCTGTACAACTGTTTCAGCAGCTTCTTGTGTATCCAGCTTTTGTATAAAGAAAAAATCATTATCCGTGCGGGTCAGATCAATGTATTCTCCTTTAACAATACTGTGAGCATTCATAACGATCAAGCTTTGCTGCGCCTGTCGGAATATCTCGTTAAGCTGTATAACGGACAGTACGCCGCTTTCGATCATATCCTTAAGAAGATTGCCGGCACCGACAGACGGAAGCTGATCGCAGTCCCCCACCATAATAAGTCTGCATGATAACTTGAGCGCACGAAGCAGCGATTCAAATAGAAGACAATCGACCATCGACATTTCATCAATTATCATAACATCACAGGTTAAGGGTTCCGATTCGTTATGCTTGAATCTCAATTTTCCCGAATTATCAAATGATACTTCAAGAAGACGGTGAATAGTCTTTGCTTCGTAGCCTGTAAGGTCAGAAATGCGTTTTGCGGCTTTTCCCGTGGGCGCAGCGATCTGGACTTTCATTCCACGCTGTTCATATAGTGATATTATTGCTTTTAGTGTCGTAGTTTTTCCTGTTCCGGGGCCGCCTGTGAGCACCATAAAGCCTTTAGACAGCGCAAGCGATATAGCTTTTTTCTGCTGCTCGGCATAGATGATATTCTTGGATCTTTCTTCAAGCTCGATCATCTTGGAATAATCATGCTCGGTGTCCTTCATAAATGAGTTAAGAACATTTAGTCTGCCTGCGATATATGTTTCGGCATTATAGTATTCATAAATATATATATAATCACGCCCCTGCCTTCGGCTGGAATAAAGTGCAAGGCGGTTTTCATCGAGTTCTTCATCAATGACTTTATCAATAAGCTCTTCTGATACATTGAGATATTTTGCTGACGATTCAACAAGATGCTGATATGGCAGACAGGTATGTCCCAAGTAAGTATTTTCGATCAGGATGTAATACAGACACGCTCTGACTCTTCCTTCGCTGTCGGAAGGGATTTTCATCTCTTCGGCGAGTTTTTCTGCCTTGACAAAATCCAGCTCTATACCCTGCTCGCAAAGAACATACGGATTTTCTTTAATTACTTCAACTGCATATTGTCCCCATCTTTTCCACGCTTTCACAGCAAAAGACGGACTAATGCCATATTGCGACAGAAATATCATAAGCGTCCTTATACCGTATATTCGCTTAAATTCGATCGCTGCTTCCTCGGCTTTTTGTTCAGTAAAGCCTTTTACTTCTTTAAGGCGTTCAGGTTCATTTTCAAATATATCAAGCGTTTTTTCGCCAAATTTTTCTACTATTCTTTTGGCAAGCGTAGGTCCAATGCCTTTTATCACACCGGATGAGAGATATTTCAGTATTGCAGCGGATGTTTCAGGTAGCTTTCTTTCACAGACATCAGCGCTGAACTGCGTTCCGTATCTTGGGTGATTCACATATTTTCCCGTAACAGAAAGGAGCTCGCCTTCTTCAACATTTCCAAGCTCGCCTGTAACAACAATAACGCCGTCATCGGTCGATAATTCAACGACAGCGTATCCGTTTGACGCATTGGAAAATGTTATACGATCAACAGAACCTTCAATTATTATTCCTTGGTTTTCTTCCATTATGTTAAACACCCAATCATTAACAAATATAATTTATTATAACACATTACAAGATGTTTTGCAACAACATACAATATAAAAATGTCATAAAACAAGACCACCGCATTTCAGACAGTGATCTTGTCCTTTATATTGTCAAATTTCTTATCTCCTATGCCTTTGACGTTTTTTATTTCCTCAATAGAATTGAATCCGATCGTTTTAGCATATTCTACTATTCGTTCTGCTATGACATCTCCTATTCCGTTAAGCTGCTTCAATTCTTCTGCCGAGGCTGTATTTATATTAATAAGCTCATTTTGTTCGGATGCTTCGGATATTGCATTTGGCAGTGATGAAGTAATGCTTTCGGATGAAGTGATTTCGGTTGCAGCAGTTAAGACGTCAGAAACAATTGCTTCTTCGGTCTGTTGCTCTGTTTCTTCCCACATATTATCAAGCGGTATCTGCGTTACGGCTTCGGAATAACCTATGATTGGCTCCGCAAGCTTTTCGGAGTCATAAAGAGATACCAAAAAGACAAATGCAAGTGTTGAAACTATCACAACGGCTGCTTTAATAAAGGATTTTTTCATATTATTTCACCGATTTTGTTTTGATGATTTTTTCAGAATTCCACAGGGATATGTAAAAGAATAAAACTATCGAAAACAACTATTTATGTTTCTATTCTTATCATCTCGGTAAGCGTTTTGTTTCTATATACTAAATCCTCTCGTGAAGTAAAACCTTTTTTCTCCCAGAAAGCATTTCCGTCTTCATTTTTAGAAAAGACGACCAAAGCAGCTTTGTTGATTCCTAACGATTTTAATGCAGTCATTGATGTATCAACAAGCTTTGCAGCAATGCCCTGATGTCTGTGATCCGGGCTTACCGCTGTATGGTAGATATAACCTCTTCTTCCGTCATTGCCGACAAGGATGACACCAATTATCTTTTTATCTTCCTCTGCAACAAAACAGGTTTCGGGGTTTCTGTTCAAAAAACGTTCTATTCCCTCTTTTGAATCATCCGGATTGTTTAATCCCATTCCTGCGCAGGAAAGCCATAATTGATAAACTTGTTCATAATCGGATATTCTCATTAATCTGATTTTCATTTTGTTCATGATCCTTCATAAAACAGATTTGCTTGATATTATAAAAAGCAGCTGAAAATAGAGTAGAATTGTTCTTGATTCAAAAAACTGTTTCCAAAATATTAACAGTCGCTGCAATGTCCTTTTCAATAAGCGGTCGCATACTGTCCTTGTATTTTGACAGATCAGCATTTTTCAGAGATGAAATGATCTCTGTTTTGTACTTCGGTTTAGCCTGCCCTATTTGTGAAAGTGCTTTTATACTAATCCTCGTTTAAAAGGTTGACAAATACAGCAGAATATGATATAA
>JBJEQP010000049.1:0-16215 GCA_051881815.1 Oscillospiraceae bacterium
AGTGGGCGTATTATAGCCGCCGTATTTTATCCATAGGTTAAATGGTTATTAGTATCATATATATCATATCAATTTTTTTGCAGCTGAAATAAGTTCAGCCTTTTCGTTGCGAACCTTTTCATCAATGTGCATCATAAGAAGCTCGTCAAGAATCTCGCCTATCCTGCTTCCCTGCACACCGAGAGCAGCAATATCCGTTCCCTTTATGTCAAGCTGGGAAATGCTTATGCACTCCTTGTTGTGAAGGATAAGCTTTGCTTTTGCTTCCATTGCTTCAAGTATCTGCGCCCTTTCAAAACAGATGCTCTGCTTTGCACGGCTGTCCGACTTCATCATCTCGGTAAGCTTGAAGAAATACTGCGGACCGACCGCCGAAAGAAGCTTTTTAACGACCTTTTCATCATCGATCGGCGTAACATAGTGGAACTTTATAAGCTGCGTTACACATTTGATCGTTTCGGACGAGAAGTTCATACGGTGCATGATCATTTCAGCCATTTCAGCGCTTTCCGATTCATGTCCCGGGAAATGTCCGCTGCCCTCTTCATCAAAAACGCAGCATTTCGGCTTTGCAATATCGTGGAAAAACAGCGCAAGACGAACTTCACGGTCAGCAACCGAGTTTTCGATTGCAACCGCAGTATGCTTCCAGACATCATAAATATGGTATCTGCTGTGCTGATCAAAACCCACGCAGGGCATTATTTCAGGGAAAAGCGTGCCGAACACATCAGCAAACGACACAAGAACATTCGCAGGAGAACTTCCCATAATAAGAAGCTCAAATTCCTTTGCCAAACGTTCGGAAGCAACATTCAGCAGCAAATTTTTCATTTCATGTATCGCATTTTCAGTTGGCAGATCTATCTCAAAACCAAGCTCCGATGCAAAACGCAGTGCACGGATGATCCTCAACGCATCCTCGTCAAAGCGGATACACGGGTTTCCGACGCATCTTACAACCTGTCTGAACAGATCCTTCTGACCGCCGTAATTATCAACAATGCCAATCTTGGCGTTATATGCCATTGCGTTTATCGTAAAATCACGCCTTGAAAGATCATCGGCAAGGTTGTTTGCATACTCCACCGATTCGGGTCTGCGATGATCAAGATATTCGCCGTCAATGCGGAAGGTCGTTACCTCTACATAATCATCGCCCGAAACGACCGTCAACGTTCCATGTTTAAGACCCGTTTCAATGACATTAAAGCCGACAAGACAGGCTTTTACTTCCTCGGGCAGAGCGGAAGTCGTAACATCGTAGTCGCGCGGATCCTTTCCGAGAATGGAATCACGAACGCAGCCTCCGACAATGTATGCTTCATATCCGCTTTTCTCAAGCGCATTAAGTATTTTTTTTACATTTTCAGGAATATAGATATCCATTTATTTCTCCAGACTTTTTCTATGAATTTTTAAAACGCTGCAGTAAATAATAATGTCGTGCCACAAAGGCAAATCAAACAAAAGGAGATCATTTATCATGCCCAAGAATCCAAGTATCCATTGCGACGTTTCTTCCTGCAAATTCAATATGCACAACGAAAACTACTGCACACTCGAATCCATCAAGGTCGGAACACACGAGCCTAACCCGACAGTTCCCGAGTGCGTAGACTGCGAATCTTTCGTTAAAAAGTGCTGCGAATAAGATAACGGCATTGATTCGGGGAGAATACTCCCCGATACATATCAATCGTTAACAAGTTCAAATCTTGGCTTGCGAACACCGTGATCGTCAACATCTTCAAGGAACATATCAAGCGGTCTTGCCCATACGTCGGGCTTTCCGTCAAGTGACATATAAACAGCTATAGATGTGCCGACCTCGTGATCCTTTGCAACGTTGAGAAGGACATAATTTCCGCCCTTGAAATGCTTGTAGTGACCGCCGAGAACGGGATTTCTTCCGTCGGGAACGCCAAGCGACTTAACGCCGTTGCCCTTGTCGGCTGCAGGAGTTACACACGGAGTCTTTTCTTCCTCAACTGCAGGTGCAGCAGGCTCGACAGGCTTTACTGGAGCTGCTTCAACTATAGGCTTCGGAGCTTCAACAGGCTTTTCTTCAGCCTTTACGGGTGCAATTGCGCTGTCAACGAGAATCATTGAGCAGTTCTTCGGAACAGTTATCTCCGCATTGCCGTTGTTAACGCTGAACTGTCTGCCCGAAAGCCGATCGGCAAGCTTTGAATATTTTGTATTGAAACGGAAGGTATAGTCACCGTCGCTGATGTTAAGAGCGATGTAAACTATATCTCCGTCCTTTTCACGCTTGAAAAGAAATGTCTGATTTTTCAGATCCATTTTCGCATAAGAGCCTGTCTGAACGGCAGGAAGGCTCATACGGATAGCGCCGAGCGCAGATATATGCTTCAAAAGCTTTTCATTTTTCTCGGGCATATCAAGCTCGATGCAGGGACGAAGCGGAAGATCGGCGTCTGCACCATGTCCCTTTACGCCCTTGATGCCGAACTCACTTCCGTAGTAAACGGACGGAACGCCATACATCATGTACATCATTGTGTAGCAGCACTCGATATGATCGGGGTTGCGCAGAACAGATGCAAGACGGGGAACGTCGTGGTTATCAAGGAAGTTGTACATATATACCTGACCGTACTGTCCGAGCTGATACTCGATAGAATGAGCAATTTCAAAGTAATTGCGGTCATTGTGCGAAGAATAGATACCCTTGTAGCACTGATAGTTCGTAACGCAGTCGAACATTTCGGGATTTGCCCAGTGTGCATAGTTGCCGTGGATGATCTCACCCATGAGCCAGAAATCGGGCTTCATATTTCTTGTAAAGCTGTGTATACGTCTGATAAAATCATCGGTAAGGCAGTCGGCAGCGTCAAAACGGATTCCGTCAATATCCCATTCTTCGATCCAGTATTTTACTGCGGAAAGAAGATAGTCAACGACCTCGCCGTTGTGAAGATTGAGCTTTACAAGGTCATAGCAGTTGTTCCAGCCTTCATACCAGAAGCCGTCGTTATAAGAGGAGTTTCCGCCGAAATTAAGTCCGCAGAACCAGTCCTTGTAGCGTGAACCGCCCTTGTTTTGACGAACGTCCATAAACTGAACATTATCTCTTCCGACATGGTTGAAAACGCCGTCAAGAACAACACGGATGCCGTTTTTGTGCAATGCGTCACAGACATCCTTGAAATCCTGATTTGTTCCGAGTCGGCGGTCGATAACTTTATAATCAATAGTATCATATCCATGCTTGACCGATTCAAAAACAGGTCCGAAATAAACGACATTGAAATTCATCTCTTTAAGATGAGGGATCCAGTCGATGACCTTTCTAATTCTCGGTACGGGAGTTTCCGACGATTCGGCGTGAGTAGTTTCACATCCGCAAAATCCGAGCGGATAAATATGATAAACGTTGCTTTTTTCAATCCAATGTGACATTTTGCATACCTCATTTCATAATCTGTTTATATTATACCATATCCGATATACTTTGTCCAGTATTTTTTAACAAAAAGCTTGATTTAAATCAGAATTTGGCACTCAATAACCAAGTTTTTCAAAAACATTGAAATTGCACTTTTTTTATGCTATAATAAAATCATAATTCATTTGGAGGAATAATAACAAAATGACACAGGAACAGATCGAACGAATTAATGAACTTGCGCGCAAATCAAGGACTCCCGAAGGATTGACAGACGCCGAAAAAGAAGAACAGACTGCTCTGCGCAATAAGTTCCGTGCGGATTTTAAAGCAAATCTTGAATCACAGCTAAAAAATATTGAGATAGTTGACAATGTAGAAGAAGCAAAAGCCGCAAGAAACAAAGGAGAAAAGAGATCATGACAAAAAACGTTCCAACCCCTTGCTACATCACGGATGAGGCGCTGCTCCGGAAAAATCTTGAGATACTAAAGGGCGTTTCCGACCGCTGCGGCTGCAAAATTCTCCTTGCGCAGAAGGCTTTTTCAATGTACTGCACCTATCCGCTCATCCGCCGGTACCTTTGCGGAACGACAGCAAGCGGACTTTACGAAGCTCGGCTCGGAGCAGAAGAAATGGGCGGCGAAGTTCACGTTTTTAACCCTGCATACCGTGAAAGCGACTTCCGTGAGATCGTTAAGATCTGCGACCATATCGTTTTCAACAATGTTGGACAGTTTGAGAAATTTTATCCGATCGTCAAGGAAAGCGGCAGAAAAATTCATTGCGCGATCCGTGTAAATCCCGAGTATTCCGAGCAGGACACCGAAATCTACGACCCGTGCGCTCCGAATTCACGGCTCGGTTCGGTCGTTTCCGCTCTGCCCGACAAGCTTCCCGAGGGAATTGACGGTCTGCATTTTCATACGATGTGCGAGCAAAACTCCGATGTACTCGTCCGTACATACAAGGTATTTGAGGAAAAATTCGGCAAGTATTTTCCGCAGCTTACCTGGCTCAACTTTGGCGGCGGTCATCATATAACCCGTGACAACTACGATCGTGACGCTCTTTGCAGCCTTATATCGGATGTCAAATCACGTTATCCTCTCGATATCTACCTTGAACCCGGCGAAGCGATCGCTCTTAACGCAGGTTTTCTTGTTACCGAGGTTCTTGACATTTTCCAAAACGGCATGAATATTGCGATCGTTGATACCTCCGCAGAGTGTCACATGCCCGATGTGCTCGAGATGCCCTACCGTCCGAACATACAAGGCTCGGGAAAACCGGGAGAAAAGCCGTACACCTACCGTCTTGGCGGTCCGACCTGTCTTGCCGGTGATATAATCGGAGATTACAGCTTTGACGCTCCGCTCAAAGTCGGCGACAGGCTCGTTTTCGAGGATATGGCTATATATTCAATGGTAAAAAACAACACATTCAATGGCATTCCCCTTCCGACTATAATCTATCGCCGTGAAAACGGTGAAAATCAGATCATCAAATCATTTTCATACAATGATTTTAAATCAAGATTGTAATATTTTGAGTAACGCTGTCCCTAACATCGGGCAGCGTTTTTTATATACAAAAAATGCTCCGCAGGTTTCCCTGCAGAGCATATTTTTGTTATTTAGTTTATTTTGCTGTGATCAATTAGCAAACAACGAGGAGGTAAGAACCACCATTCTTGATGTTGAGGTTTACACGGCCTGTGGAAGCGATTGTGCCCTTTGCTTCGAGCTTGAGGCTTCCGGAAGATGTAAGACGGTAAGCCTTAACTGTGCAGCCGGATCTCTTTGTGGAGAACTTAACTGTAACAGTTTCTGTTCCGCCGATAGAACCTTCTGTACCGATTCTAACCTGTGCAGAGCTTACAGCGCTGTTAACCTTCTTTGCCTTTGTAACGAGAGAAGACTTAACATCCTTAACGTTGTATGTGATTGCAACATTGAGGTCATCAGCAACGCTTACCTTACCGGGCTTAACTGTTACCTTTGAACCGTTGTCGTTAACAAATACGAGTGTGATGTTCTTTGCCTTTGCAGCAGCAAGTACAGCAGCAGGAACAACAGTACCTTCGTTCATGTTTACAGTATATGTTGCACCGGACTTAGCTCTGTTTGTGATGTAAGCAGAGATATTTGTCCAGCCTGCATACTTGGAAGAACCGCTGAGAGCAGGAGAACCTGCAGGAGCTGTTGTAGTTGTAGTGTTGTTCTTGTTAAAGAAGTATGTGTAGTAAGGATCGTCGTTTGTTGTAGCAGTAGCTTCCTTAACCTTGTAGGAATAAGCTGTAGATGTTGTGGAATAGGTACCTGTTGTAGAGTCGAAGTAGATAGCCTTTCCGTTAGCAGCATCGTTTACTGCAGAGAAGTTAGAGTTCTTGGAAGTACCTGTGTAGCCGCCGCCGTAAGCTGTTGCAGCAGATGCAGATGTGTACCAGTGACCATTCTTACCAAGGTAAGAAACTTCACTCGGAGCTCTGTAGGAAGAAGAATCAGGATACCATGTAGTTGTATCTGTCTTATTATCATCGTCCTTATCGGAAGAAGAGCTGCCGGAGTTACCGCCGGAGTTAGCATTGTTGTCAATGATCTGGTAGTTTCTCCAAGTACCGTTGCCAACGAGCTGTGTTGTTGTGATATCAGCGTAGCTCTGAAGCTCACCTGCGAAAACATAATCTTCGGGTGTGTTGTAAGCAGTTGCACCAATGTTGTACATTGCTGTATCAAGAGCAATTGCGGTGCCAAGTACAGAAGTATATGTAGCAGTTGCAGAACCGGAAATACCGCCGATAGTGCTGCCGTAGCTTACAGGGCACTTAGCTTCGCCGAATGTATCGTTCTGAGCATTGCCTGACTTGTAATCATATACAAAGTTGTTAGCATTGAATGTTGCGTTGAATTCGGAAGTGAT
The DNA here is from genome assembly GCA_051881815.1 of Oscillospiraceae bacterium. Classification (GTDB taxonomy): domain Bacteria; phylum Bacillota; class Clostridia; order Oscillospirales; family Ruminococcaceae; genus UMGS363. The sequence continues at coordinate 6,335 of JBJEQP010000049.1, forward strand.
CTTGCTTGCAGAAGTGTTAAGAGCACTGCTGATAGCATTGTATCTGTTATTTGCAGTTGCGATCGTATCGTTCTTTGTCTTAGCATCTGCAGCAGTCTTACCGCTTACTTCGTATGCAGCGTTTGCAGCATCAATAGTATTCTGCTTTGCAGTTGCAGCAGCAGCAAGAGCAGCCTTCTTTGCAGCTTCGATATCAGCTCTGAACTGTGTATTTGCCTTTGTAGCAAGTGTTGTGTAGTCGCTCTTGAGTTTAGCGATCATTGTGTTCTTGGCAGAAGTTCTTTCAGATTCAGTCATGAATGTGAATGTTCTTCTTGCAGCCGATTCATTAGCAGTTCCTCTGTCAAGGTAAGGATCCTTGAGTGCAACAGCCGAAGTACCTGCAGAAGCGATCTCGCCGTATGCCTGATACTTCCAAGCAGAAGTTGTATAAGACTTGATGTCTGCGAAATATGCTGCATTCCAGATCTCGCCTGCTGTAAGATCGATAGATGTTCCTGTAGCAACATCCTTGTAAGCATTGTCAACTTTCAGACCGAGAAGTGTTGTAAGATCAGTGTTAAAGCCTGCGCCAATGAGAAGATCACCGGGTGCTGTAGGATTGCAGTAAGTATTGCCGTTGCCATACTTTGTGTCACCCTTGAGGGAAATTGCACCGATACCTGTGTAGCTGAGCTCATAAAGCATGCTTGTCTGTGTTGCTGCGGAAGCAACGATTGCGAGAGAGGACATTGCTGTAAGACCAGCAATACCAACGGCAGCACATCTGCCAAAATAAGTTTTGCTCATTTTAAATATCTCCTTTTCCAAAATAAATTTTACCTTAATTAGTGTTACAGCACATACGTCTATAACTGTTCACGAGTTTATTATATCATATTAATTCCTTAATTGCAATAGCTTTTTTGACAAAAAATATTACAATTTAATTACACTTTGGCATATTTTGTTCAAAGTTTGTTGCCAAATTGTCGGAAGTCATACCAAAAGTTACAGTTTTATTTCTGCAGCTCTATCTTGGCTGTAAAGTCGGAAGCGCAGGGGCGAACATCTCTCGAAGCGAGCATATAGAGGTCGGAGCTGCGGCAGGTGAGCTCTGCCTGACGGACGAGCTGGGGAACCTTGAACTTGTCAAGAATGTCCTTGAGAGAGCCGGAGAACGGGATAAGGAACTTGTCCATAGGATTTGCAAGCTCGGGGTTTTCCTGTGCTGCCTTGATGCGCTCGTTTGCAGCTTCTGCGTTCTCGGAAGCAGCCTTGATGATCTCTGTGCCTCTTTCGTTGAATGCGAGTATCCTGCCAAAGGTCGGAGGAACGAGAAGATCGTTCTTCTTTATGCCGAGGAACATATTGAGGAGCGCACGGCGGAATTTAGCCTGTGTATAACGCTTTGTATCGACCATTTTGAGGAAATCTTCAACGGAATTTGCAGCCTTGCCCATCTGTGCGATGCGGTTTTCAACACCCTGTGCGATATCGGGAACATCCTTTATGAAATTAGGTGAAGCTGTTCGGAGAACGTAAAGGAGCTCTCTTTCAAGATTGTCAAAATATGCAAGATGATCGGCTTCATCGTATTCCTCAACAGCCTTTGCCATATCCTCGGGAACAAATGCGCTGATATCCTCGCCGTTTTCGATCATTTCACGGAGCTTTGAACCGCTTGCAAAGCCGTCTGCAGTTTCATCGCTGTCGTGGCCTACGCCTGTGCGCTTCACCGTGAAAGCGTCAAAGTCAACGCCGAGAACCTTCATTGCACGGAGATATTCAACGGCAAGAGTGTTGTTCGGGGAATCGAAAACGCCGCCGATGATAGGACCGTGATCGTTTGAAATGCTCATCTGGAGAGCTTCGGGATAATTCTTGCCCTGTTCAAGATAGGGCTTAAGCTTTTCGGGTGTTCCTGCGCTGAAGGTTGCCATTGCAGCGTTTTTGAGAAGCTCGATATCTCCGCATTCGCTTCCGAACGAAATGCCGTCAACGCAGCCGAGAGCAGCGAGCATCATAACGCCTGCACGGGCAAAATATTCAGCACTTGCGAGGGAATATGCAACGGGCATCTCGACAACGAGGTCTGCGCCGTGGTTGACTGCGATCTGCGCTCTTTTAAATTTGTCAATGATCGCAACATCTCCGCGCTGGACGTAGTTGCCGCTCATAATGCAGACAATATGGTCAGCGCCGTGCTTTCTGGTTTCTTCTATCTGATAAATGTGGCCGTTGTGGAACGGGTTGTATTCGCAGATAATGCCGTATGTTTTCATTAAATTTGTCCTCCAAAAACCCATATTTAGAATGTATAAATATGGATAAATAATTACAAAAATCTAAAGATATTGTAATTCCCTTGATTTTTGCCGTATAAAGTAATAATATAAGATTAATGCAGTTTTGTCAAGTCTTTTTTTAATATTTAGGCAAAAACTTAAACGTTTTCCGAGGCTTGACTATATGAAAGGAATGGATAATATGTTAATTTTAGTAGTAAACGCAGGCAGCTCCTCACTCAAATATCAGCTGCTCAATATGGATGATGAGAGCGTTATCGCAAAGGGCAACTGCGACCGTATCGGCATTGACGGTCACATCTCCCACAAGACCTTCGACGGTAGAAAAGTTGATGTTGACTGCTCATTCCCCACTCACACAGAAGCTTTCGCAAAGCTTGTTGAAGTTCTTACGACCGGTGAAGCTTCCGTTATCAAATCAATGAGCGAGATCTCCGCTGTAGGTCACAGGATCGTTCAGGGCGCAGAGGTTTTCGACAAGACAACTCTCGTTACCGATGAAGTTATCGACAAGATCGACGAAATGAAGGAGCTTGCTCCCGTACATAACCACGCTCACGCACTTGCGCTCCGTGCCTGCAAGAAGGTTCTCCCCGAGGGCGTTCCTATGGTCGTTGTTTTCGACACAGCATTCCATCAGACAATGCCGGAAAAGGCATTCATGTTCGGTCTTCCTTACGAGGATTACGAGAACTACCATGTAAGAAAGTACGGCTTCCACGGCACATCCCACCGCTTCGTTTCTCACGCTCTTGCAGACGCTATGGGCAAGGATATCAAGGATCTCAAGATCGTTTCCTGCCACCTCGGAAATGGCTCCTCCATCACAGCTGTTGACGGCGGCAAGTCGGTAGATACATCCATGGGCTTCACTCCCCTCGACGGCGTACTTATGGGAACAAGAACAGGTGCGGTAGACCCCTCCGCAGTTACATATATCCAGGAAAAGCACGGCTTCTCCGCTGCCGAAATGAGCGAATACATGAACAAGAAGTCCGGCTTCCTCGGTGTTTCGGGCATCTCCAGCGACAACCGTGACATCACAGCTGCAGCACAGAAGGGCGACAAGAGAGCTATCCTTGCTTCCGAAATGCTCCAGTATCAGATCAAGAAGTACATCGGTTCCTACGCAGCAGTCATGAACGGACTTGACGCTGTTCTCTTCACAGGCGGCATCGGCGAAAACGCTTGGGAAGTTCGTGAAGGCGTATGCAAGGATATGGAATTCCTCGGCATCAAGATCGACACCGAAAAGAACAAGGGCACACGCGGCGAACTCATCAAGATCTCCACACCCGATTCCAAGGTTGAGGTCTGGATCGTTCCCACAAATGAAGAGCTCCTCATCGCAAGAGATACACTTGCAATGATAAAGTGATTCTTCACAGTTTACAGAATACAAAAAGCTCCCGAATCTGTTTTTCGGGAGCTTTTTTAATAAATTCAAACCTTCGGTGTTCTCTTCTTCTCAAACATTCTGATAAAGAACAGAACTGCGATCATAAGAACAACGGACAATCCGAGAACCGCAAACACATTCTGCACAAATCCCGAGAAGATATAGCCGACCGCACAGACCGCTGCGACCGTGAGCGCATACGGAAGCTGCGTTGAAACGTGGTTTACATGGTCGCATTGTGCGCCCGTTGAAGCCATAATGGTCGTATCGGAGATCGGTGAGCAGTGGTCGCCGCACACAGCTCCTGCAAGGCACGCCGAAATGCAGATAATAACAATTTTCGGTATCTCCCCTGCTTCGGAAACGCCCGAAAGCTCCGTGCTGAAAATGCCTGTGACTATCGGTATAAGGATACCGAAGGTTCCCCATGATGTGCCCGTTGCAAAGGCAAGACCGAGCGCAACGACAAAAAGTATGCACGGAAGAAGTATCGCAATGGCGGACGCACTCTTGACAATACCCGAAACGAATACGCTTGCTTCAAGAAGACCTGTCATCGTTTTTAATGTCCATGCAAATGTGAGGATAAGTATCGCAGGAACCATCTGCTTGAAGCCTGCAGGAACGGCTTCCATGCAGTCATTGAACGAAAGAACACGCCTTGCAAGGAAATATATGATAATGATCACAAGCGAGATTATTGAACCGAGCGAGAGAGCATAGGAAGCGTCGCAGTTCGCAAAAGCGTCCACAAAGCTTTCGCCGCTGAAAAATCCGCCGCTGTAGATCATTCCCGTAACGCAGCACACGATCAGTATCACAACAGGGATAATAAGGTCAATAACCTTACCCTTTGAAGAGGTCGGCTCATCCGCTGCATCGTAAACGGTGCTTCGTGTCGTGAAAAGATCGCCCTTTTCGGCATTTTCTTCGTGAATTCTCATCGAGCCGTAATTTACACCTGTGAGAGCTATGAAAACGACCATTATTATCGTAAGGAGCGCATAAAGATTATACGGTATCGTATTGATGAAAAGCTGTATTCCGTTTACGCCTTCAACGGTTCCGCTCACGGCTGCCGCCCACGAGGACACCGGAGCGATTATACAGATCGGTGCGGCGGTAGCGTCAATTATATATGCAAGCTTCGAGCGAGAAACACGGTGCTTGTCCGATATAGGACGCATTACCGAACCAACGGTAAGGCAGTTGAAGTAGTCATCCACGAAAATAAGCGCACCGAGAACGAATGTCGCAATACAAGCTCCGACCTTTGACTTGATATGCTTTGCAGCCCATTCACCGTAAGCCCTGCTTCCGCCTGCCTTGTTCATAAGCGCAACGATCGTGCCGAGAACAACGAGGAATACAAGTATTCCGACATTGTAAGCATCTGCGAGGTTTGCGATAAGTCCGTCATGAACAACGGTCGTGAAAACTCCCTCGATGCCCGATGACGTCGCAGCGGCATAGATAACCGCACCCGTAAGGCTTCCGACAAAAAGCGAGGAATACACCTCTTTTGTGATAAGTGCAAGTCCGATAGCCACTATCGGAGGAAGAAGCGACCAGAGCGTTCCGACCGCATTGGAAATCGGTGCGGAGATCATGCAGCATATCAGAAATGCAAGCATAAATGCACCAAATATGATCTTGCTTAAATACTTTTTCATTGTCCCTCTCCGTTCTTTTCAATTTTTTTATCAGTACCTGCAACCTGTGCAAGTATGACTGCCGCAAAAATAAGGACGCATCCGGAAAATTCCTTCATATTCAGCTTTTCGCCGAGAATTAGCCAGCCCGAAAGTGCCGCAAATACCGATTCAAGACTCATAAGCAAGGTCGCAAGCGTCGGTTCGGTGTGCCTTTGACCGAGTATCTGAAGTGTGTAAGCCACTCCGCAGGACATTATTCCTGCATAAAGTATCGTTCCGCCTGCATCAACGATATTTGCGATAACAGGCTTTTCAAAGACAAACATACATATCAGCATGAGCAGACCTGCCGTGAAAAACTGTATGCAGGACATAAGAACACCGTCTGTTTCTTTTTCGTTAAAATGATCTATGACCGTTATATGCACCGCAAAGACTATCGCTCCGCAGAATACGAGCAGATCGCCGACAGATATCCCGAAATTCTCCTTAATGCAAAGCAGCCAGAATCCGACAAGTGCGACCGCAACGAACAACCACATTTTCAGCGGCATTTTCCTGTGCAGGAATATCCCGATTATCGGAACGATAACGATATACAGCGCCGTTACAAAGCCTGCTTTTCCTGCCGTTGTTTGGGCAATGCCTGCTTGCTGGAACGAGCTTGCAACGAAAAGTGCGACTCCGCAGCACACACCTCCGACGACCGTATTTTTCAGCGAAAATTCCGATTTTTCTTTCCCGTTTTTTCTGTCGATAAAGTGGAAAAGCATTATCACGGGGATAAGTACGATCCCCCCGAGAAGTGTTCGCAGAGCGTTGTATGTAAACGGCTCAACATAGTTCATTCCCTCACTCTGGGCAACAAAAGCCGTTCCCCAGATCAGCGATGTTATGAGCAGCATTATACTGCCTTTAAAGTTCTTTATCATTTAAACTGCTATCCTTTGAAATAAAATTTAAACCGTCAAAAACGGTAACGTATAAAAGCCGCTCAACGGTCGGCTGTTCAAAATATATGATACGGTATTTTTCCTGCTTTGTCAACGAAAATACCCATTGATCCGACAAATCAGTTCGTCAAGAGCTTTTTCAAAAGCCTTATCCCGGTCGATTGTCCTCTTGTGCGCACCCTTTAAATGTCCTCCGCTCCTGAGAAGCTTTTTGTGTATCGCTCTGAATTCAAGCAGTCCCGAAATATTGTCCGAGGTGTATTCCCTGCCGTCCTGATCGAGCGCATACGCACCCTTTCCAAGGCACAGCGCAGCAAGTCCGTGATCCTGCGTTACGGCGATATCTCCCCTTTCAAGAAGATTCACAAGCTTCAGATCAACGCTGTCAGCGCCCTTGTCGGCAACTATTGTCCGTACATTTTCTCTTTCAATTCTATGGGAAGTATCACAGAGTATAACGCACTCGATATTGTATTTTGCGGCAAGCCTTACAGTTTCATCAACAACGGGGCAGCCGTCCGCATCAATACATATTTTCACATTCTTTCCTGCTTTCTTTCATATAATGACAAAATTATACCATAAACCAAGTATAAAATCAATAATTCAAACAACATATTATTCAACGAATTCTTTTTTTCGAGTAAACCCTACAAGATTGATTTTCGGAAGGTTTTTTATACAACAAAACCGACTGTCAGAAACTACATCAGACAGTCGGTCATTTTATACTTAAAACCATTTAAAAACTGTACAAAAAATCGAACATAATCTTGCAGCTGTTGAAAACAGCTTTATATGGATTATGCGAAGATTTTTTGTCTACAGTTTAAATGGTTTTTTGTATTATACACTTTTAACTTCGCTGTGATTTTCCTTGTCATATTCCTGCATAAGCTGTATTACCTCTATCTTGGATTCAAGAAAGATCTTTGCAAGTTGAGGATCAAAATCCGTTCCTATACCGTTTTCAATAATGGCAAAGCATTTATCAATGGGCATAGCATCACGGTAGCAGCGCTTCTGCGAAACAGCGTCAAAAACATCCGCAATAGCCATTATACGGGCGTGAAGCGGTATATCCTCGCCCTTTAAGCCGTCGGGATAGCCCTTTCCGTTGTACTTTTCGTGATGAAACCTTGCGACCTCGTATGCGATCTGACGGAACTCCATGTTGTCAAGGTCAAAGAACGTGTTGAGGATTATATCTCCGCCGTCGGCAGCGTGCTTTTTCATTATCGCATATTCTTCATCGGTGAGCTTACCCGGCTTTTGCAGAATACTGTCGGGAGTTGCGATCTTGCCTATATCGTGGAGCGGCGCAGCATTGCTCACATTCGCCATATAGTCCTTGTTCATTATGCTGCTGTAGTTCTTATCATCCTTCATTTTTTCAAGCATAAGCTTAACATACGCCTTTGTGCGCTTGATATGTCCGCCGGTGTTGTTATCTCTGCTTTCGACAAGCATTGCAAAGCCGTCCGTCATCTCATCGTGGTGTAAAGTGACCTTCCGCATGGACGGATTTTCAAAATCAACATATATCCCGAGAAGAAGTATCATCGGGAAAATAGATGTGATCAGCACCTCGGGGAAACGTATCTGCACAATAAGAATGATCCCTGCAATAAGAATAAAGGACAGCGTTCCGAGTATCTTGTCCTTTGGCAGAAACCTGCTCCTTGTTATTACAAAAAAGAGTATTAGTCCGTAATAAAAAACAACCGTGCCATAGCAGATATAAACGGAAATACCCATTGAATACCAGGTGGTCGCTCCCTCGATATACTGCAGATCTCCAATAAATGCAATGATCAATATAAGCGAAAGCAGCCACGGCACCGCAAGCAGTATCTTCCGATTCTTTTTCTTGAATCCGATCAAAAGCTCAAACATATACTCCGCCGTTATAATGATTGTAAGATCCATCATGATAAAAAATATTAGGTGTGCCGCCCTGTTCAGGAAAGCAGGAACAATATCAATGTGGTTGACCGTCCATGACGTCAGACCGTCAAATACGACCGCCCACGGAGCAACCACCATAAGTGCATCAAATAATTTGTTGCACTTGATCTTTCCGCGCAGGGTTTCTCTTATGTAGTTTATCTCAACAAAAAGAATAACCAACAGGCAGCCGAGCTGAAGCTTAAAAAACTGCATACCGTTTCTCACCTTCAAAAAATTATTCATAATTATTATATCATATAATTTTCCAAAAATCAACTTTTTTTGACCGGCGATCAGTATGTACCGAAAATACCGAAAATACTGCAATTTTTTTTGCTAAAACACGGCATTATTTAAATATTTGATCGAAAAATCTGCGAAATTGAAAAAACACACATTACGAATTGATATTTTCTGCAGCTGCATCGCTATGAACTGATATGGCAAGATAGTCTAAATCATTTTCGCAGTAAGCGTTCACAAGCTTGCATATATCCTCGCTGACATCGGTATCTTCTTCCCACCACTCTTCATTCGGGTGAAGCAGGTATCTTTCGGTAAAATTCTCGTTTTCCCACTTTTCTTTTTCTACCTTCCATCCGAAATAGTTCATGGGCGGAACTCCGTCCAGCTTTGTGTAATTCTCAACATAATCATCGGCATACTTCTCGCCGTTTATGAACATCTCGCCTTTGCGAATATCGGTTTCGGCGTCATATTCTTCCGTGCTGAAAAAGATTACCTTCACCATTTCGGGACCGTTTTCGGTAAACTCCATAAGACCATAGCTTTCTTCGGATTTGAAGGAATTCATTCTGCCGTTCGATTCTCCGAATTCTTCGAAGCTTTCAACGCTTCCCCACCAGTACGTTTTATCGTCTTCAACACACTTGGATAAAATGCTGTCCCATTCAAAGCTGTAAAGCAATTCAAGCTTTTCCTCGCCGAATTTGTAGCATTCACGTATCATGTTAAAACGCTCAACAATAAATTCGGGCGTTCCGTCGCCATGAAGGTCGATCATATTTGCACCGATAGCGTCATCCTTTTTCCAAGATGTGTCGCTCATAATGATGTTGTAGTAATTTTCGGCTTCTTCGCTTGCAAATATCGGCTTTTCATATTCATCGGAGGTTTCCGAAGTTGTTTCCGTTGTTTCCGATTCGGACTTTTCTGTTTCCGATTCTTTGGCAGTTATTTCTTCCGTTTCTGTTGTCGTTTCCGCAGTTTCCATTGTCACTGCCGTCTGCTCCTCGTTATTATCTGAAGCCGCACATCCTGTCAGAAGCATAAGTGCAAGCACACCTGCAATTATTTTTTTCATAAAAACGCCCCGTTCTATGTTATAATAATTTACATTATTTTAACATACTAAATTAAAAATGTCAACGCAGAATACTAATTAATACATGGTATTTCAACGAGTAAACAAACAATGAAATTTCCATGAAAACATGGTCGTAATCGGCGTAATTTTTTGTAGGGAACGGGTCGCCCGTCCCGTTTTTGAACGTTATCGGTAAAATCGGGACGGGAAACCCGTCCCCTACAATAGTTTGTTAATAAATCTGCAAAAAATAATTTATACTAATCCTCGTTTAAAAGGTTGACAAATACAGCAGAATATGATATAAAT
>JBJEQP010000050.1:0-2947 GCA_051881815.1 Oscillospiraceae bacterium
TATTTATATCATATTCTGCTGTATTTGTCAACCTTTTAAACGAGGATTAGTATAAGCTGCGTTCCGATGCTTACAAATGACATTCTCAAATGATTGAGCTGTTTAAGGTCAACCTTTTTCACAGAACCCTTCACGGCCATCTTTCGAATGTATGTCCCCGTCCGCATATATACTGCATCAGCCTTTTTGCAGACAATTTCCCATTCCTTTGGACTAAAATATATCAACTTTCTCTTATATTCCTTTTTAGCCTTCAAATACTGTTCACCTCCATTATGCAGTACGGGTTTTAGGGAGAAATCCCTAACCATAAGCGGCGTTCAGCCAGATTATGGGAAAAGTAATATTACTTTTCTACGCTTGCTATCCTACAAGCTCCCATCCCTCTCCAACACCCGTTTTGCCCTCCCTCCCAACCACTAATACTAATCCCTCATTAAAGTGTAGACAAAAAATCGGCGCAAAATCCATATATGCAAGATTTTGCTTGACTTTTTGTACACTTTATAATCGGGGATTAGTATAAATCAAGAATTACACTGTTTTTCCGCTTCTCATATAGTCCATAAAAGGCTTTTTCGGGATTCTGTACCTTCTTCCGACTTTGAACAATGGGAACGGAAGCTCTGAAACGTGTCTGTAAAATGTCTGCGGATTTATTCCCATAGCAGCACTCGCTTCAAACACCGTTATGTAATCCCTGGGCAGCTTCTCAATTGCATCAAGTGTGAGTTTCTCCATTCTTGCTCCTTCCTCCGATTTCCACAAAAACGATAACTGCTGCACCGACAACTGCTGTCAAAGCTGCACCGATTGCGATAATTCTCTTTTTCATATTCTTCCTCCTCTCGATTTCCTCACGGCAAGCCATTTCTGCAAAAATCAGAATATCCTCTATAAGTTCGGGATCCATCATTTCTTCATTTTCGCAGGAACGTTTTGCTGCCATTCTGCGGATTTCATTTTCATTGGGTTCTTTAGTCTTTTCCATTTTCACAGTTCCTTTCAAATTTACCGAGAAGATAGTCTGTCAGTATCCGTACAACTGCATAGGTTATCAAGACAATGAATAATTCAGCTATCATCTCTTTTACCAAGTACACGATCAAGCTCATCACGGTAACTCTTTATCGCTGCAATTGCTTCCGTAAACGTTTCGCTGTCAGGATTTCTGCTGCTATATTCGTTAAAAAGATCAAGCAGCTTCTTCCGTCCTTCTTCGATAAGAAGTCCGAAATATTTTCTATCCTCATCGTACTTTTCATCATCGGAAAGAAGTTTGATACCTTCCTTTCCCTCATCAATATCGTCAATGTAGGAAATTACGGGATCGTAATACTCATTGTCAAGGACGAAAGACAAAAAGTTCTTATTCGTCCAACCATTATGTCTTGCTCGGTCAAACCATTGACTTGCATACATCCTCTCGTCAGATCCGTTTGTACTCGTTCCGAATACAAGGTCACCGATAAAGTTTTTAAGAATATCCGAGGGAGTGCAGCCGCACGAAGCTGCTTTTTTGTAAATGCGTACAACATCAGCATCAGACAAAGCAATGAAAAACGTTCTCGGCTTTATCGTTTCTATCTCTGCGTTCTGTTTTTCTAAATATGTCATAGTTTTATCCTTTCATCAAAAAATTTGCTTGGTATTTCGGAAGCAGTTTGTATTTTCGGGAGGTGAACGGTTCCTTTTCATTTGTTATATAGCTCCTTTGTTTTTATTGATTTCCTTGAGGGAATGTGGTATAATGAAGAAAATTGAGTCAAGTTTATCTGCTCGATAAACCGGAATTTACGGCGGTGAAATAAAATGAAATTAAAAACTATTGAAAATAATGTTACAAAATTACATACACCTTACTGTGATTTTACAATTACAGATGACAACAATAATGCAATCAGTTTTGATGTTTTGGAGGCACCCGAAAAGGATTTATATGTTGAAATCTATAATGATTATAAAGGCGACATCGAACGGATTCCGGTTGTTAATAGAGATGGAAGAACCCTAAGAATACATACAGCCGAACTTAAAATAAAACAAAATTATCATATTCGAACGTCCGTAACTCTTAAATATCTCGATTCTGATGAGCGTTTATTTACACATGGTTTAGTTGGTGATGATTACATTTTTGCTGTTAGTTTTCCTGATCCAAATGACGAAATCAAATGGCGACCAACACACACAGAATATGATTATCATTTCTTCAATATCAAAAGAACAGACGAAACATATATCTTGCGATTATACGATTATTCACAAGAGTACATTGATATTTTTATGTTTTGGATATGGGATATAATGGACAACATAGAGCAATACGAATCAGTATGTACTGTTGCTACTTGGTGGTGTCCATAATTAACTTAAAAATTCCCATTTGTCGAGTAGATACATCTCGCAGCACTTAACGGGTGCTGCGTTTTCTATCATAGCTAAAGCAGCTTCATACCCATATCGTGTTCAAAACCTGCAAACGTCGAGTTGGTCAACGTATAAACAGAATTAAACAGCGATGTTGTAAGGAAGCGGTCTATCCGACTTATCTTATCGGGATAGCTGACAAGACTTTGCATAACATACTGAACGTGTTCAAAGGTAATTTTCCTATATGCCGCTTTCGCTGTTTCCTCCGATACACGTTTTCCCTCGGATACCACACTTCGCTCTCCGCAGAGAACATCGACCATAAGGTCTTTGATTTCCTCTGCCATTTGCACAACCGAACTATCCTGGTGAGATACAAGGCAGTCATAATCTATCTGTACTTTTACTTCTTCCTCTACTGCGTTTCTGTCTATTCCATCAATCAGCCCATCATAAGCTTCAACTTTTTTGAGAGTACCCGGCAAAAAATTTTGCGGAGCTGCCCGTGATTGATGGATTGATTGATTCTCAATATAACTCAAATCTTTATTACTTATATTATTATTACTACATT
>JBJEQP010000051.1:0-15770 GCA_051881815.1 Oscillospiraceae bacterium
GTGGAGCAGGGGAAAATTCAGAGATTATTTCAAAGAATTACCTATTGCTATACGATGCTACAAGGCTTCTGTTATCGGCACTATGTTTTCTGCTTGTTGAAACGGGAACAGAGGAAGAACAGAACTTTGCAAATGTTCTCGACCTTATCCATAAGGCGAAAGTCATAGAGGGTAAGGAAGAAGAAAAATCTGAACTTGACCTCATTTTTGACCAGCGCAAGGAAAGTGATCCGAAAGCATTATCCGTGCAATACTATGAGGAGTTTAAGCAGGCAGCGGGCAAAACGATGCAGTCGATACTTATCAGCACCACAACAAAGCTTCAGCATTTCAAGCTGGAAGATGTGAGAAATCTGACATACACCGACAATATTCACCTTGAAACTATGGGTGATGAAAAGACGGCGTTATTTATAATTATCCCATCGACAGATACGACATACAACTTTTTAGCAGCGATGATGTATACGCAGCTTTTTGATACGTTATATGACAGAGCCATAACATATTATCACGGCAGGCTGCCAATTCACGTTCGTTTCCTGCTCGATGAGTTTGCGAACGTCGGAAAAATCCCGGAGTTTGAAAAGATACTTGCCACTTGCCGAAAGTTTGAAATATCGGCGGTCGTAATTCTCCAGAATCTTTCGCAGCTCAAGCGGCTTTATGAAAAGTCTTGGGAAGAGTTGCCCGGCAACTGTGATACAATGATATATCTCGGCGGTAAAGACCAATTCACCAATGAATATTTATCAAAGGAGCTTGGCAAGGAAACCATCGACCAGCAGAGCATAAACCAGACCAAAGGCAAACAGGGCAGTTCCTCATACAATAACGCTATTCTCGGACGAGAGCTTGCTACCATTGACGAGCTTGCCACAATGGATAACAATGACTGTATCGTAATGGTGCGTGGTCTGCATCCGTTTATGACAGCGAAGTTTGATATTACCAATCATCCCCGATATGATATGCTTGACGAAGCTGACAAGGAAAACAACACCTATTACCTTGAAGAAAATATCACCACATTGGAAGAAACAATACCCATTGACCTTTCGGAATTTTATGACGAAGGCGATATTGATACTTCCGAACTTATAGAGATTGGCTACATTACAAGTGATAATAAGGTAGTAATCCCACCGCCTGACCTTATGGATGATATTCCCGATGAGGTTCGGAACAGGTTAAAGGATGTTGTTGGGATATATGCAGCATAGTCGAAAATGACAGGAAGTGATAGAAATAGATGAAATAACTTTGTGGCAGGGCGACTGTCTTGAACTAATGAAAGCTATTCCAAACGAATCGGTTGATATGATTCTTTGTGACCTTCCTTATGGTGTAACTTCGAGAAACAAATGGGATTGTATCATTCCATTTGAACAGCTTTGGGAGGCATATCACAGAGTAATTAAGGATAATGGTGCTATTGTCTTAAACTGTCAGCAGCCATTTACAACTCACCTCATTTCATCGAACCTCAAAGAGTTCAAATATTGTTGGGTATGGTATAAGAAGCAGACAACGGGATTTCTGAATGCAAAGAAACAACCGTTGCGAAATTGTGAGGACATTGCAGTATTCTATAAAAAGCAGCCTACATACAATCCTGAAATGAGAAAGGGAAAAAGAGTATTAAAGAATACCGGTGGCGGTTCAACAAACTATAATGACTTTACCTATATGCCGCATTATTCAGAAATGTATTATCCGACAACTTTATTAGAGATACCACTTCCTCGTTTCAAAGGTGGACACCCGACACAGAAGCCTGTTCCACTTTGCGAGTATTTGATAAAGACTTACACTAATGAGGGAGAAACCGTACTTGATAACTGTATGGGTAGTGGTACAACAGGAGTTGCTTGTGTTAATACTAATCGCAGATTTATCGGAATTGAATTCAACGAACAGTATTTCAAAACCGCAGAAGGAAGAATAAATCACGCTAAATCAATTATGAAAAGAGATGATAATATTGCTTGAATGTTCTGAAATAAAAGTAATCAATCAGGTACTCGCAAAAGGGTATGATGTTGAGATACAGCACAGAAAAAACGGTCTTGTTATCCTGAAAAGTGAAAAAGAAGTTTGCTGTAAAAAGGATAATAAGCCGATTCATCAATCGACTAAAAAAGCAATTGAAGAAACAACCTAATATTTGCTGCACCAAAGGAGTGGTGTGGAACAGCTGAGGAGAGCTAAAAGATGTGAACATTGTCACGTCTGATAGTCCTCATTTTTTTGCACAGAATATATCCTCACGGGAAGGTCCGGCTCGGCAAAAAAATATATAATGATTTTTACATAAGAGTGCGTGGAAGTCGGATTGGAAGTGAACGGTATATCTTTGATATATACAATTTAATATTGCTGTACCGAAAGAGTGGTGCAGAACAGCTGAGGAGAGCTAATAGATGTGATGAATGTCGCATCTGTTGGCTCTCCTTTTTTGTTTATGAAATCAACACAACACAGTCCGCCTCGGCAGATGAGTAATGATTGTTATAGAACAAAGAGTGCGTGAAAGGACGGAGTGTGTTCGTGTTTGATATAAATATTTTTCAAGGAGGTTCATTACAATGAACAGATTTTCAGCGGCAATTGACAAGGCGCAGGACAAGGTGAACGAAGTCGGCGCAAGGGCAATGCTCTCGGCAACTAATGCTGCAGGCAGGCTTATGAATACCAGGGTAGGTAAGGCTATGCTTGTCGTTCCTATGGCTGTGTCTGCTTGTACCCTTACAGTACACGCAGAAGATGCAACAGCACAGGGAATGATCGACGGTATTATGGCGGTGCTTGGTCCTGGTATTATCGGTCTTGGTTCTCTCGTTGCGGTAGTCGGCGGCATTCAGACCGGTGTAGGCTTCAAGGACGATAATGCGGATGGTAAAACCAGAGGATTCCAGACTCTCATCGGCGGCGCAATCATCGCAGCGGTAGGTGCGCTTGTTCCCTCTTCCATTTCTCTTGGCGGCTAATATTTTAGTTTTCAGAAGCAAAAAAGGAACGGTTTGCAGAATAAAAATGTGAACCGTTCCTGTAAAAATCAGAAGAATGGAGTGTGAATAAAATGGCTGAACCAAGCGGAGCGCAGAAGTTTTTTGAAGCGGCAGTATCCGTAATTGAATCCGAAGCAGATGGCTTTGCAGGCATATTGGATGCGATGGTGTCCGTTGATGTTGCAAGTCAGTGCGGAACTGCTCTTGATGTGTTTACGGCGGCAGGCTCGGCACTTCTGACATTGTTTTTCTGTATGGAGGTATTCACATATTGTGCCGCTATTGATTTTAACGGTGGAATTGAAGGAGCTTTGCGTATAGCAATGAAGCTGATAGTCAGTCAGCTCATTTTGCAGAACACGGGAAAGATCGTTGGTGCTGTATCGGGACTGTTTAAGTCCGTGACGTGCAGCTCATATTCAGAAGCATTTTCGGGAATATCAACAGCATTTTCCACAGCTGTAACGGTAGGTGAAATGGATGGTGGTGTGCTTGACATAAATTACATTTGTATGGGTGTATTGCTGTTTTTAGTGGTAGCTGTACTGTTTATACTGTTTTCCCTTATCGTTATCACAATGCTGGGTGTGGTTTTTGAAACAGGCGTGTTGATAGCAATATCCCCCGTAGCTCTCTCCACTCTTGTAAATTCGCAGGCTCGTTCAACAGGAATATCCTTTATAAAGAATTTTGCAGCCGTATCAATGCAATGGGGAGTTCTGTCTGTATGCTTCCTGATATATACACAGGTCAGCAACGGACTTGTACTCAGCTTTGCAGATGTGTCGGGAAGTATGCTCGGACAGATAATGAGATTTGCAACTCCTTTGCTCAGCGTAATTATGTTGGCAGTAATGGTATCAAAGGCAAGTGAAATTACCAAGAGAGCGTTAGGAGGTTAATGCAGATGATAAAAGCAGACGTGCCGCAGGACGTAACGGAATACAAGGAACAGTTTTTCCTTGGAATGACAGGCAGACAGATAATTTGTGTGGTGCTTATGATCGTGCTTGCGATAGGAACATTCCTTATTGGTAGGAATTTTGTAACCATAGACATTCTTATCTATCTAATCGTTTTTGAAGTTGCGCCCCTGGCGGCAGTAGGTTTTCTTAATTATAACGGAATGGGGTTTGAAAAGCTGATAGGTCAGGTAGCATATTTCTATATAGGAAATCAGCGCAGAAAAATATCATATCAGCCGGAAGAAACCGAGATACACGACAAGGTTCGTGAAATAGCTCTTGCCGCAGCCGAAGCAGAAAGAAAGGCAGAGCTTAAAGAAGAAAAGAAACAGAGAAAATCCGATAAAAGGAGGAAGAAGAAATGCCCGAAGAAATGACGCAGACTGCGGTGACAACAGCAGCTTCGACCGCATTAGCGGAAACAGAAGGCTTCTCGGATAGTATGACCGACGAAGAAGCAATTTCCGAGGTTGCAGCCAGAGCTGTTTCAGAAGCTATGGAAAATGCGGGAGTAACAAGTGCTGCGGAAAGTGAGGAAGTACCCGAAAGTGAAATGATGGAGCAGGAAACAGAAGTTATTACAACAGAAGTTTCAACATTTCCGCACACTATTGTTGAAAGTAAAAGAGATATTACAGAAGTGATTATCGAAGAAATTGCTACCGAAGCCGAAAATACAGCTGTTCTTCTTCCCGAAGAAGCAGAGATAGTAACTGAAAGTGTTACAGAGGTTACGGGAGTAACCGAAACTGTACCAAAGGTTTCAATAGAGCCGCAGCAGATAATCGGACCTCTGATTATTGTCGGACTTGGTGCTGCAGCACTTGCTTTGAAGAAATTTGGCGGCAAGAAAAAAGTGACCGACCACAAATCAGCAAAAGCAAGGGATGCTGCAAGGCTTGAAGCCGCAAAGTCGAGCAAATCAAAGAAAAAAAGCAAGTCGGATAAGTCGGAAAGGGAAAAGAAAAACCTTTCGAAGAGAGTTCTGGAAACAATTCCGTACAAGAAAATTCTTGCGGATAATATTTGGTTTCTCGGTAAAAAGATGTATTCCAAAGCCTATACCTTTGATGACATCAACTTCAATCTTGCTGACGAAGAACAGCAGTATATGTATCTTGAACGCTATATCGAGTTTATGAATGTGCTTGATGATACGGTGGACTGTCAGATCTGTCTTTGGAACAGCAAGATAAATATGGAGGAGTTCAGACACAGAACCCTTATGAAGCAGAGAGCTGATGACTTCTTTAATCTCCGCTTTGAGTACAACAATCGTGTGCTTGAAGAGAATATAAAGAAAGGTCAGAACGCAATTCAGAAGCATATGTACATTACCCTGACGATAAAGGCTCCCGATGAAGAAACGGCAGCAAGAAAGTTCAAGTCATTGGATATTGCAGCAATAAATTCATTCAATCGTATCGGCAACACCAATATGAGAGAGCTTACATCGCAGGAACGTGTGGAAATGCTCAAGGATTTCTATATAGGAACAGATGAAGATCCTGTTCCAACTCTCACTTCCGAGGATTACGCAAAGGGCAGAGAAAAATTGTACTGCGCTCCAGATTATTTCGACTTTAAAAAAGACTACTTTATGTTCAATGATACCTATGCAAAGACAATTTTTATCCGTGAATATCCCGCAACAGCAACTTCGGATATCTTTACGGACTTGCTTGCAACGGGCATTGAAATAATGATCACCACAAACATTGAAACTTACGATACTGCCGCTGCAAGAAAGCTGGTGCAGCACCAGATAACGGCGCTCGACACCGATATGGCAAAGCGAGAGGTTGCGGCAGCACAGCACGGAAACTTCTCGTCGCAGATGCCACAGCGTATAAAAAATCAGCGTGACAGTATGGTGGCGGTATTCGATAAGATCACTACTAAAGACCAGAAACTGTTCCTTACAAACATTCAGATCCTCATTAAGGCAAAGTCCTATGAGGAACTGATGAATAACACGGAGATCATCGAAAGCACTTTGAAGCGTTCGGGCTGCGTTAAGGGAGAGATGGCGTGGCAGCAGGAGGACGGAATGTGCGATTGCCTGCCTTGCGGCTATCAGCGTAAGTTCGGATGGCAGAGAACGATGCCTTCTGAATCAGTGGCAATATTTATTCCCTTCAATGTAAGAGAAATGCAGATGAAAAATTCTGTATATTACGGACTGAATGTGCTTTCCCACAACATCATAATGTTCGACCGTATGACTGGACTTATCAATCCATCGGGATTTGTTCTTGCCTGCCCCGGTTCGGGAAAATCATTCCTTGTCAAGAGGGAAATAGTTGATGTATTCCTCAGAAACCCCAATGCTGACATTCTCGTAATTGATCCCGAACGTGAGTATTGGAAGCTGGCAGAAGCCTTTAACGGAACGGTTGTAAAATTCTCTAACGGTTCCAAGAGCTACATCAATCCATTCGATTTCGATATTGCTCTTCTCGATGATGATGAGATCGACGTTATCGCCGACAAGTGCCAGCTAATTACATCATTTATCAGCTGTATGGACAGCAAGCATCCGTTAAATGCACAGGAAAAATCCTTTGTTGACCGCTGCGTCCGTAAGGCGTACATAAAATCGGGAGTGCTTGATACTCTTGATCCTGCGGATATGCCAACCCTCGGAACATTCCTTGACTGTATGAAGGAAGAAACGGAGAACATCAACAAGGATATGAAGGACAAGCTGATCGTTACTATTGATATGTATGTAAACGGTTCTGCAAAGTATTTCAATAATCAGACCAACATCGACACCGACAACAGATTTATCAGCTACGACATTCGTGACCTTAACGGCAATCTGAAAACACAGTCAATGCTCTTGATACTTGACTATATATGGAACAGACTGTCACGCAACAGAGATTTGGGACGGGCAACGTATATCTACTTTGATGAAGCACATCTGCTTTTTGCGGATGAATATGCCCTTGATTATCTCCGTATGCTCTGGAAACGTGCAAGAAAGTACGGCGGCGTTCTTACAGGAATCACGCAGAATGTTGAAGATTTGCTGAAAGACGATAAATCCCGTTCAATGCTGTCGAACTCGGAATACCTTGCACTTTTGAAGCAGAATCCCACAGACGCAGCAAAGCTGCAGGACATTCTGCATTTCACGGACAGCGAGATACAGTATGTCAACGATACTCCGCCCGGACACGGTATTCTTGTTCTCGGCGGTAAAGACAAGATTCCTTTCTACGACGAATTTCCGAAGGATACAGAGCTATATAGCAAGATGACAACCAACTTCTCGGAAACAGCCAAGATGCTTGAAACGAAAGCAGAATAAGGATAGGAGGTCCGTATGGCAGATAAGAATAAAAAGGGGAGTGATACTCCGAAATCCGACAAGAAAATTGTCCTGCGTGACTTGAAATCTTCTCAATATGCGAGGAAGAAATACACCGTCAAGAGTACCGACAGATATACGGATTCAAAAGAAGCTTGTGTTGAAGCAGGAAACAAAGTTGCATCTGAAAACTCTGTCAATATCAATAATGGTAACAGCAAAAAATCTCGCAACGCTGCTCAGAAATCAATGGTATCTTCCAAGAGGGACAGCAGCAGAGAAAAGAGAGCCGCATATATCAAGGAAAAGCTTCAAAGAGATATTGCTGCAGATAAAGCCGATGCCTATTCGGATAGTGATAATCTTCCCGATAGTTTTCAGTCCCCACCGGGGACTGAATCAGTGGGGACTGCCTTGAAGGAAAACACCGAGAATAAGTTTCAAAGCCGATTTCTTGGCAATTCTGAAAAAATCGGTGAATACAAGCATAAAAACAGCCTTGAAAATGCAGAGGTAAGACAGGCGTATAAGAACAAAATGCTTGAAGCGCAGATGAAAAAGCGTAAAGAAGCTATTGTTGACCGAAGTCAGGCACAGACCAATGCAGCACTTATATCAGCAGAAAAAGCGAGGACTGCTGCAATGAAAAGCGCCGATGCGGAAACAAACATTAGAGATAATGTCATTCCCGGACTTGAAATTGCCGGAGAGTATATTTCTGCGGTAAAAAATGGAGATGCAGTTGGAATGATAACTCAGCCGGCTGTCAGCGTTATAAAAAACAATATGGGCAGCTTGAGTGGAATATCGGATGGCATATCAACCATTTCGGGAGCTGTTCAGGATTCAGATTCGGTAGGCGGCGCAGCTGCAAATGCGGTAACGAACCTTGCTGCGAGTAAGATAAAAAGTGTTGTGACTAATGCACTTTTCAAACCTTCGGATGAAAAAATTGCAGAACGTCTGGAAAAGAAATTAAGGCATATTGACCGTAAATCTGATAAACAGATGAGCCGTATTCAGAAAGAAAAAGCAGAAGCAATGAACGGCTCCATAAGCAAAAATCTTGAAAAAAAGCTTGATAAAATTGAGCGAAATCAAGAGAAGTATAAACATAAGCTTGCTAAACAGCGTAAGGAACTGCAGCGCAAACATCAGAAGAACATCTATATAAAGCATAACAGAAAAAATCCAGCTTTTGTAGGAAATAAGCTGAAAAAGAAAGTCGGCGGTGCAGGTGGAAAAAGTAAACTTCTGCTGCTCGGTTCGGGAGCATCGGTGATGTTTGTAATCCTCGTCATAATCATTCTCCTTATTCTTATCGCTTCGTTCTTTTCTTGGCTAACACCGTATGATTATTCTCTTGCAGGTGATGACAGCGGAGAGCAGACAGAAGCTAAAACAGAGGAAGAAATAATTGACGGATATGCAAATCTGATACAGAACTATATGGATGTTACCCAGGCGTATTATTACCTTGTTTACGGCGATTGGTATGGCGGCGTGTATGACTATCCAGCACCGGATATTTCTTTTGCGGATTTTCTTGCAGAGTTTCAGAGCAAGTTGATAAGTGATATTCAGGCAAAATACTCGGCTGCGTTTGCAAATGCCAAAACTCCGGAAGAGGTTTCTGCAATAAGCCGTGCAATGTCGGCAGAAATATCAGCAGCACTTCAGGCATCGGTTAGTCAAGCAAGAATTGAATATGATGCGTTGATGAAAGCTCTGGATGATTCGATGAAAGCGAAAGAGCGCCGTCAGCATTATGAAGTGTATAACAGCGGCGGAGGAAATGGTGCGCCTGATTCTTCCGAGTTCACCGGAATGCCTATTGTTGGAACAAACCACTTCGGTAATGTTGAGATAAAAAGTGACTTGTCTGCAGAAGAACTGCTTGCAATGACAGCGCTATACAAATCTTTGAAGGTTATAGGCAGCGAAGATGAAGCGGATGCCGATGCAGAAGTGGTATATAACATTACTGCCGATGATATTATGGAGTTTTTCAAGGAAACTGAGTTTATCCCAATAACCACAGAGATAACTCACGAACATCCTTGCGACGGAACCTGCAGACGTCGATTGATAGGAGATTATGAATCGGGATATTCGTGGGAGTATTACTGCAATAACGATCACGATCAGCTCACCGGTGAGATAGGCGCTTGCAAAACCAAGGACGAGCTGATTGAAAAAATCTTTGAACTTACCAATGCGGAAGAAAGCGGAATAGATGAAGAATCAGCAGAGGAGATAAAAGAATCTTATCTCAAAACGATCAATGAGAAGCTGGGTATATCCGAAAGGGATTATCGTCAGTTCGGAGCTGCGGATAATGTGCGGGCTAAGGCTTTTTATGAAATGCTTATAGATCCCGATAAAGGCAGTATTCCAAACAACTTCTGGACAGTTGATACTCCTCTCGGTTGAAAAGAAATTAGGAGGTTTCATAATGAGGAAAATATTGAAATGGGTATGTGAACACAAGGATGAACCGAGCTTCAAATATACGGCTATCATTATTGTCCTTATTGTTCTTGCTATCGGAGTACAGATCTTTGATAACATTCGCACAGAATGGGAAACTAAAGAAGCTGTAGAATCCGTAGTTTCGGAAAATGTACCCGAAGAAGAGGATAATGAAAAAGAAAATGCTGTTATCGAGTTTCTCGATAACAGCAAGCTCCACGTATTTCTGCTTGGTGTAACAGGAATTACCCTTGCTTATGTTGAGCATCGCAAAAAACATAAAATCAAGGAAAGCAGGTGACACTCAATATCAGTCAGCGGATAGGATTGTTTTTACAGTATTCCATCGCTTGATTGCAAAAATCATCAAGTGTTACATCATCGAATTTTTCGTGCTGCCATTTTGTATAGTCGAATGGCTCACGGATCAAATTGGATATGAACACCTCGGTTTCGACAATTCCAAGATTTCTTATCAGGCAATTCATAGCATCGTTCATTATTACAGTAGTGTTACGCATAATCATCCCTCCAATATGGTGATCAAGTCAATGGGGTTAATTATTTTTACTTCATCTGATGAATACTTAAGTAATCTGATGTCTGTTGTTACAAAGTAATCGGCTTTGCCCTCAATAGCGCAGGAAACGTGCAGAGCATCTTTAGTTTTAATGCCCGTTTTCATAATTTCTCCTGCACGTTGTTTAATGATTTCAACATTGCTTTCATCTATATAGATCACAGCATTTGAGAAGAAATCAAAAATAGCGTTTTTTCTGATTGCAAAAGGGTTCTGGGAATTTTCATATACCGAAATAAATGAATATATCAAATCCAATTTGCCGTCCACAATTTGCTTCTGAATGAAAAGCTTTGCCTGTGCTTCGAGATTTATGCGCAGCTGAGTCTGATCATCGTAAGGACGGTTATAGCAGCAGGTATCAAGATAAACTTTTACATTACCCATAAGAAAGCTCCTTTGTATATATCGGATAAATACGGTTGCTTAATTCCCTATCTATATTATATCAAAAGAATCAAAAAAATCAATAGGAAAGGAAAAATAATATGAAACTTATAATCAGCGAAAAACCTTCCACCGCCAGAACAATTGCTCACGCTGTCGGTGCAAGAGAAAAAATCTACGGTGAGGGCAAAGAGTATTGCTATAAAGGCAACGGCTTCTATGTTGTAAATGCGAGAGGACACCTTTACGGACTTGGTATGCCGCAGGATTACGGATACAGTAAGGCGTATAAGATGGACGAGCTGCCTATGTTCCCCGAATTTGAGCTTTATCCGGAGGGAGAGGACACCGAAAATCTTCGCAACCTCATTTCCTCCCTTATAAATCGCCCCGATGTGGACGAGCTTATCTGTGCAACCGACGCCGGGCGTGAAGGTGAGCTTATTTTTCGTCACATTTACAATGCCAATAAGTGTAGTAAACCCGTAAAGCGCCTTTGGACAAACTCAATGACGGATGAAGCCATCACAAAATGTATGGCAGCACTTCCACCCGACAGCAATTACGACGGAGAATACTATGCGGCACTTGCAAGAGAAAAGTCTGATTGGATAATCGGAATGAACCTGTCAAGGCTTTACGGCTTAAAGGACAACTATACACATCGTATCGGTCGTGTTAAAACTCCCGTGCTTGCACTTATTGTTGACCGTGACAATGAGATTGCCGCTTTCCGGAAGGAAACTACATATCGCCTTGAAATGGAAAACGGTGCTGTATCGACCACAGAGTATCAGACAAAGGAAGAAGCCGAGTATGCAAAGGTAAAATGCAGCGGCAAGAGCGTTAATGTGCTTTCGGCTGTATCGGAAGAAAAGCGTATAAACAGACCGCTTCTTCATAGTCTTACCACACTCCAGCAGGAGGCAAACAGAGTGTACGGATTGACCGCAAAACAGACACTTGAAGCTGCACAGAGCCTTTATGAGAATAAGCTGATAACCTATCCCCGTACCGACTGCAATTATATTTCGGAGGATATGCGTGGACAGATAATCCGAGTAGTAAGCACTATCGGTGAACGTCCCGAGTATGCGGACAGAGCGCACGGACTTATCGGTGTCGGACTTAATATTGATAGCAGAATAGTCAACGACAAGGCAATGAACGGTCACGACCATCACGCAATTATTCCAGAGGCAAGCACAGCAAGTCTTGATAATCTTTCGGATTCGGAACGGAAGGTATATGGACTTATCGTAAACAGGCTGCTTTGCGCCGTAGATAAGCAGTACAGCTACAACGAGAGCAATTATGAGTTTTGGTGTGAAGATGTGACTTTTGAGCTTAAAACCGAAGTGCCTGTTGAAATCGGCTGGAAGCAGTATGATACGGAGAAATCTACAGCAAAGAGTAACAATGTTCCGAAATATACCGAAAACAGCACATTTGATATGATGAATATTTCAATAAAGGAATGTGTGACAAAACCTCCCAAGCATTTTACGGATGCAAGTCTGCTGTCTGTGATGAACAACATCGACAACAGAATTGACGATAAGGAACTGAAAGCAGCTGTAAGCGGAAAGGGTATCGGTACAGAAGCGACCAGAGCCGATATTATCGAGCAGCTCATATCTGCAAAATATGCAGAGCGCCGTGATAAGAATATTATAGCCACCGAGTTTGGAAAAACCTTTATTGCATCAATACCCGATAATGTAAAATCCGTTGAACGTACTGCGGAATGGGAACAGGTTTTCACAAATATCAAGGAAAAGGGAATTTCAGCAGAACCTTTTATGGAGGATGTAAAGGAATTTGTCCGTTCGGTTATTGATTATGAAAACAGTCCTTCACGTCAGAGAACTCCTATTAAGACTCCCGACAACGGACAGAGAACAGCAATAGGCATTTGCCCCAGATGCGGAAAGAATGTTTATGAGGGAAAGCAGAGCTACTACTGTGAAAGTGGCAAGGACGGCTGCGGTTTCACTCTTTGGAAAGAGCCTAAGTTTTTCAAGGACGTTATTACTCCCGAAAAGGCAGCGAAGCTCATCGAGGGTAAGACAGTATCCTTAAAGGCTGAAAGTAAGGACGGAAAGATATATTCTGCCGATTACAAAATGGATGATACGGGAAAGTATGTAAACCTTGAACGTATCAAGTCTGAAAAAATGGTTATCGGAAGGTGTCCGAGATGCGGAAAGAATATTCTTGAAGGCAAAATGAACTTTTACTGCGAAAGCGGCAAGGAAGGCTGCGGATTTACCTTGTGGAAAAAGGATAATCACAACGGAATAACCGTAGCAGCCGAAAATGCAAAGGACCTCCTGGACGGAAAGGTGATCGTCAAGCAGAAGAAAAAGGTTTCGGGAGAAAACATAAGGCTCAAGTACAAAATGGTTGATACCGGGAAATACATAAATCTTGAAGAAGTGAAGGAGCAGTAAATGGAGCAGACAGATAAAAGCAGCACGGGAAAGGCACAGAAAATGCCAAATGTACTTACACGTTATGCGATACTTGCCAAGATATATGGTACCGAAATACCTAATAATCTTGAAATAAAGCAGCTTCCAAAGGAAAAGGCGAATCTCCTCAGAAATGAGAATTATACCGAAAACACCGATAAGCTGCTTTATCTTTACGGTGTTGGCATTCTGGATGAAAATACATTGGACTTGCTTATTCGTGGCTTCAAGGGAAATATCCGTAATGATGTAATTGCTGCTGAAAACAGAGCAATGGCGGATAACGGAAAAAATCCCGATGACAGGCTTACACCGAATCTTCTGCAGAATGCGTTATTATGTGCCGCATATTCAAAAAAATATGATAAGCTGCAGACCATATCGTTTGATGAAGCATTGGAAATGACGGAACTTCCTCACGTTTGCATTACAGACGGAAAAATGAGAGCAAGAGATGTTGAGTTTCTGAAATTTCTTGCAGAGATAGATGAACCGGTGGGCAATTTCGGAGATGATGCAGATGTTTATGTGGAGGATAAGTCCAATGTTCAGGCTTTTGTGGAAACCGAAAACGTGGAAATGGATAGAAGTCCCGTGATACTGAATATGAAAAATGCAGTCATTTATTCCAAGCTGTTTGACAGGGACTATGGCAGAGATTATATCAAATATGCCGTAGAAAACAAGATACCCTTGAAAATCGACTGCGATAAGGAATACTCGGAATATGTTGCAAAGGTCAAGCTGCATTTTGAAATACGTCACTATGAGCGCAGACGGAATATATGCGGCAACAGGGTGAATTGGTTTGATTATGCTCCGTCCGTCGATGGGGCAATAACGGATAATCTTGCAACGCTTACGAAAACAAAACCTATTGACCTTAAACTTTCAGACAAATACGATAATACGGATTTAAGTGAAAAAGCTGCGTCAAGATATAAAAGCACTTTCCCGTTTGGCGATGATACTGTACTTGAAATTTTTCACGATAATACAGTCGAATTGATGATTTATCGCAACAAAAAGTTTGAAATAGTGGATAAGAAAATGTTCCATAAACAACTTTTTGATTTTGATAAGATCTGGAGCATTATCCAGCTCTGTTCCAGAAACGGACAGCTTCGTAAGATGAACGACCGTATCGTTATTCCCGAAAGTGTATGGAATGAGATCGCAATTGAAGAAAGGGAGTTTGCTGACAGGCTTATCAGAGAACAGTATATCCGTCAGGAAGAACGCAGAAAGTCAAACAAATTGCTTATATCTTTAAGTGATATGAAGGCTAATGCCGAAAACAAGAAGAAGCAGAAGGATGAATTGCTCGCTAAACAGAAGGCTGCAGAAGAAAAACTTAAAAACGATGCTGCCAATAGACCGGCTGGCGTTCAGACATAAGGAGAGGTGGTGAGAATATGAGAGTATTTATCAGAGAATACTGTCGGGATGTAACCATAAGGATATTCGGTCTTGACGGTGAAGAACGTACAAAAGAGTTTTTTGATAAGTATTTCTCCGATGTAAAGGACGTTGGTGAAATGACCGATGAGGACAGAGCTGAAAATCTTTCTGAAGCGGAATACTATATTGCAACGGCGGAGGAGTTTGAATACTTTGCACAGAAGGTTGGAATTATTCAGACGGCTATTGATTTGGCAGCAGTTGCTCACATCTACGGCAGGGATGAATATATAAACGATGAATGTAACTGCCTTATTTGAGAAAGGAAAAAGATATGGACGATATAAATATCCAGGAACTTTTGAAAAGAATTGAGGAACTTGAAAAGCACAGCTCCGCGATGGAAAGTAAATTTGAATCTCTTGAAAGTCAGGTTCAGACCATAAACCGCTTTATTTCCGCAATTACCGAAGCACAGGACCTTGACCAGACAATGAACGAGATCGAAAGTGTCACCAAACAGCTTACGGATTGTGATAAGGCTACATTTTACTGCTATGACAATTCAAATGATAAGTTTTTCTCTCACGGCGATTACCGTAATTGGAAGGATGAACACGCTGCAGAGGAAATAAAGAACGCATTTGACAACAAGGAGATCTTTTCCGACAAAAACGAAGCGGTTATTCCGCTTGTATCTGCAAACGGCAACGCTCTTGGGGTTATTGTAGCTGAAAAGGAAAGCGGCTTCACTCCCGAAGATTATGAAAACTTCAGTCAGGGATGCCAGGTTGTAAACACGGTAGAACTTGCTCTTAAAAAGGAATTTGAACACCAGGGCAGAATTACCGATGAGCTTACGCATTTGAGAAATCGTCAGGGACTTAATGAATATCTTGAAAACACACTTTGCGGCAATCTCAACAGCGGTAAGGATGTAAATATCCTTATGTGTGATATTGACCATTTCAAGAATATCAACGATACATACGGACATGATGCGGGAGATATTATTCTCAAGGGCGTTGCAGAAGTGTTGCAGGAGGGTACAAGAACAGGTGCAGACTGCGCTTTCCGAATGGGCGGAGAGGAAATGGTATGTATCCTTAATACTAATCCTCGATTAAACAGTAGACAAAATCCACTCTCTAGCAGTAATGC
>JBJEQP010000052.1:0-62943 GCA_051881815.1 Oscillospiraceae bacterium
AGTTTTTATAGGGGTTCTCTTTAAATTACCCTTAAATTTATTATACGAGGAGAATTTTTATGATCGCAGATCCCGTAACAACCATAACATTGACCGCAGACACGCCGCAGAGCGTTAAGTTTGCGTCAAACTATCCGTATTACTGGATAGACAACAAAACTCCCGGAAATGTCTATGCCCGAATCGGCGGCGTACCGGTTCCCGATTCGGACGGCACTTTCACTATTGCAGCAGGCTCGCAGCTTCGTATTTCGGGCGGTGCATTCGACAATGATATCACCCTGCTCGGCAGCGGAAAGGTTCAGATCATCGCAAGTGAAATTGCAAGCTGCCCTTTTAAGCTCGGCTCGAAAGGGGGTGGGAATGAAATATCGGGTGCGTCCTCTTATTCCGTTGATGCTGTTGAATATCCTCTGCTTGGACTTAATGTTTATGGTAAGTCGGTGCAGGACGGAACGCCTACTCCCGATGCGCCTGTGGATATTGTTTCTGTTGGGGACAGCGGAAGTATAGCGATAACAAGTACGGATCAGAACGGTCAGTCGCTGACAGCGGAAATAACATCCGCTTTACCGTTATGCGGAATACCCGTTGGATCTGATGGAAATTACACTGATTCAACGGGACAGAAATGGTTTTGCGATGAATTTGTCTATAATGCTGACGGTACATGTAAGATCATCAAAAGATGTGAAAAAATAAAATTAACATCTGCAAATATAAAAAGTAGATCAGAGTATCCTACACTTGGTGATTATTTTGTTACAGATATTTCTGCCAATGCTGCAAGCTCTTTAACGCCAATCAGTAATTGTTTTGTGGGTGTTGCTTTAGATAATGCGAATAATGTTGAAAACCGCAATAAATTCAGATGCTTTATTATGAATAACGGCACTATAATATTGAGAAATTCCGTTGCAGAAAATGATAGATTTACATCGTTGGAAGATATGAAAAATTTCGTTGACAGCAACGATGTGTATATTATTTATCCGCTTGAAACACCATATGAAATCGAGTTGACATCTGCGGAAGTAGCTGCATTGAAGACTTTGCAGACATTTGACGGAGTGACGAATTTTTCAAACAGTGCCGATGCTGATATGTCCGTGAAATACTGTACGAACAAGGCTTTTTCGGAGTATGTTCTGCCGATTTTCAACGGTATGCAGGCGCAAATAGATGAATTGAGAGCCGCTGTTTTGAGCCTTGGCGGAAATGTATAAATTTTGAGGAGGAAAAAATTATGTTTAGTCTTGAAAATTTTATCAAAAACGGGTTTATCGCAGCTGTTGGAAAAATGGCTGATTATCAAATCATTCTCAACGCTGCAGGATGGTTTGAAAAGGGCGTTCTTTCCGAAGCCAATCTTGCGGAGATCCAGTCGGCTATTGATGAAAAGAATGCTCGTATTGAAGCGGAACGTGCGGCTGCGGAAGAGGCGGAAAGCTCTGAATCTGTTGATGAGGTAGCAGAATAAGGAGGGAAATATTATGAACAACGAACAGAAAAATGAGATCGTAAAGTCATTTGCTCTCGGTATGACGGCGGCAGAAATAGCCGAGGTCGAGGGCATAACCGAAGCCGAAGCGGAGCAGATCTCCTACGATTGCGCCGATGAGATTGCTCGGAAGAAAGCGTTCATGGAACGCATTGGGAGGGCGTGAGCATGGTAAAGATCATTGATATTTCCAAGCACAACGGCGTTATCGACTTCAACAAGGTCAAGGCTGACGGCATTTCGGGGGTTATAATCCGTGCCGGTTATGGTCGGTATATTTCGCAGAAAGACTACACCTTTGAAACATACTACACCAATGCTAAAGCTGCAGGGCTGAACGTGGGTGCTTACTGGTACTCTTATGCGTCATCGGCTGCCGAAGCCAAGGTTGAAGCGGCGGTTTTCCTTGAAGCTATAAAGGACAAGCAGTTTGAACTGCCTGTTTACTATGACATTGAGGAAGAAAAACACGTTGCACTCGGCAAAACTGTCTGCACAGCAATGGTTGAAGCTTTCTGCAGAGTAATGGAAAAGGCAGGATATTTTGCAGGAGTGTACAGCTTTGACGGATTTTTCAAAACTAACATCACGGCAGAGATACAGCAAAAATACTCCTGCTGGGTTGCTCGTGTAGAGAACATCAAGCCTACATACTGCACGGTCTACGGAATGTGGCAGTACACATGGAAAGGTGTTGTTAAGGGCGTTTCGGGAGCGGTGGACGTTTCATACTGCTATAAGGATTTACCGAAAATTATCAAAAAGGCAGGGCTTAACGGGTGGAAAAAGGCTGTTACTTACGCTGTGATGGCGAATATCGGCGGCTGCTGTTATGAAAAGGCAGCTTCTATTGCGGAAACCTGTTCAAAGCTTGGAATGACGGTTATTACGAAGGAGGAATAAAGCTATGAAATTTGATTGGAAAAGAAAGTTATCGAGCCGTAAATTTTGGGCGGCAGTAAGCGGCGTAGTTATAAGCGTTATGATGGCATTTAATGCTGATGCAAACTCGCAGGAAAAGGTCACAGGCGTAATTGCGGCAACGGGAACGCTGGCTATCTATATGCTTGCAGAGGGCGGCACGGACAAGGCGGCTGTAAGCACCAAAGAGGATGAAAAGTCCGACAGCGAATAAGGTTTATTCTTGGGGAGTAGGCGAACCTGCTCCCCATATATTTTAAGGAGAGTGGTTTTATGAAATCTTTTATCCCGTGGATCGGCGGAAAATCTCAGCTTGCAAAGCGAATTGTTTCGGCATTTCCGGAAAAAATTGACCGCTACATTGAGGTGTTCGGCGGCGGTGGTTCGGTGCTGTTTGCATCCGACAAGCACGCTCCAACCGAAGTATATAATGATGCAAACGGTCAGCTCGTTAACCTGTTCCGCTGCATAAAATATCACCGGGAAGAGCTGCAGAAGGAGATACGGTATTATCTCAACAGCCGGGAAATGTTTCTTGACTGCCGTGATCGGCTCGACTGTCCCGGATTTACCGACATACAGCGAGCAGCGATGTATTATATATGTATAAAGGTAAGCTTCGGAGCATCTACAGATTCGTTCGGCTGCGCTCCAAAAGGCTTGGATACTGCACGGTTTGAAGAAATCGAGAAGCGGCTGAAACGTGTTGTGATCGAGCATAAGGACTTTGAAGCTCTGATAAAGCAGTACGACCGTCCCGATGCGCTGTTTTACTGCGATCCGCCTTATCATACCACAGAGAAGCATTACAGCGAGCGTTTCACGGAAGAAGATCATTACCGTTTGAATACTGTTTTAAAAGCCTTAAAATGGCGTTTTATACTATCTTATAACGATGATGATTTTGTGCGTGAGCTGTACAAGGATTTTAAAATAACAGCGGTTGAAAGGCAGAACAATCTTTCAAAGGGAAGTTTCAAAGAGGTCATAATAAAGAATTTCTGATATTTTTTTTAGATTACAAATAACCAAATCCGTTATTTGCCGTTTAACAAAAGTATCATGGAGGTACATTATGATTAAAATCAATTTGCGTAAGCTGCTGTCTGAGCGGCACATGACGCAGGCGGAACTTGCCGAACAGACGGGAATCAGACCGTCAACTATCTGCGATATATGCAACAACACCTGCTCTTTCCTTAAAATAGATAACATTGATAAGATATGCGAGGCTTTGGAGTGCAGCATTCAGGAGCTGATTTCGGTTTTTCCGCATTTATAAGGCGCAAGATAGTTTTATCATATAATTTTCTCATATAAGAATGTACAATGATAACGCTTCATGTTATAATAAGTACAAGCTCAATTTTTATATTATTTTTCTCATATAAAATCCCGTCTAAATATCCTTTATTTGGAAATTTAGACGGGGTTTTTGCATTTTGCGTGTCAATTTTTTGCGTTTTGCGCGGCAAGCTACACATATGCGGCAAAAATTGTAGGGGCGGATTCAATATCCGCCCGACTTTAGCAATAAAACAACAGCACATATCGCAATTGCCTTTGCAAAATTGTGATATGTGCTGTTTACTTTAGTCAGCCTAATGGATTCAAAACGTAATGATCCCGAAAATTACGCATTAAGCATTAAGCATTACGCATTAATTTAGCGACTAAGCCGATAAGCCGGGTTTTGTCGTGTGCGGAAATCTATCTGGGTGAGTCGTCGCCGAAACACTCAAGCCGTCGTTGCAATACGCCTGCCGAGCAGACAATAACGTATTGGTCCAAAAAGACGTTGCATCGGATAGGGTTTACATAGAAGTATAATCACTTATACTTTGGTGAGCTCTTACCTCGCCTTTCCATCCTTACCGAAGTTTCCCTCGGCGGTATATTTCTGTTGCACTTTCCCTAAGGTCGCCCTCGGCTGCCGTTAACAGCTATCCTGCTCTGTGATGCCCGGACTTTCCTAACCTCGGAACGTTGATAAGGCGCTCCGATGTTCAACCGCATAGCTTACTCGCAGGTAAAATTATAGCACGATGTCAAGCTTTTGTCAAGCGTAACATCGTGCTATGTAAGATTTTTATGTCGTGCTATGTAAGATTTTTATTTAGAGAACCTTCAGTTGTTGTAATTCTTTAACATTGCGTCAAGGATCTCGGGGTAGTAGATCTTCTTGCCAAGTCTGTCAACAAGACCGAAGTTTTCCGAGCCGACCTTTATTCCTGCATTGTCCCACCATACGCAGGAGATGCCGTTTGCGGAAGCTTTGGCTGTGAAGTCGTTTGCCCATGAAACTCTTGCATCGAGGTTGTCCTTGTTTGTTGCGCCGAATTCGCCGATAACAACGCCAACGCCCTTATCGATGAAGGTCGTTTTGAGGTTGTCCATAAAGCCGAGGTCGCCTACCTTTGAGCCGTCCCAGTCCTTGTAGCCTTTTTCGTTCATTGCAAAGTCATAAGGCGAGTAAGCGTGAACGGAAACGATAAGTCTGTTTGCAGGGTCGGTAGGAAGTGTGAACGACTTGTGCATTGCTGTCCATGCGTCGGCTCTGTTGCTCGGTACCATAAGGTAACGTGTTTCGTTATAGCCGCCTGCAGCTCTTACTGTATCAACGAAGTCCTGATCGAGCTTTGATACTGTTTCGATAGAGTCGATTCCGTCTGCGTCGGTATCGGAGAACCACCATTCCTTGTTTGTGCCTGAAAGTCTTGGCTCGTTCATTCCCTCGAAGATGAGCTGTTCGTCATAGTCTGCAAAACGCTCTGCGATCTGCTTCCAGATGGTTGTAAGGTACTTTGAGGACTCTGCGTATTTTTCCGATGTCGGATAATACTTGTCATTGTCGTGGTGAGAGTTGAGGATAACGTAAAGTCCGTCGTCGATCGCATAGTCAACAACCTCGTTAACACGGTTCATCCACTCTTCGTCGATGTTGTACTGATCGTCAACATGATTGCTCCACGTAACGGGTATTCTGATAGTTGTGAAGCCCGAATCCTTTACAAAGTCGATCATTTCCTTTGTTGTTTTAGGCTGACCCCACGAGGTCTCGGAAGACATTCCCGAACCTGTTGCGTCGAGCGTGTTACCGAGGTTCCAGCCGAGCTTCATATTCTTTACGAAATCAACAGAGTTATCTGCGATCGTAACGATACCGGATTTTCCCTTCGGAGCAGCTTCCTCCTGCTTTGAGGCAGTATCGGCAGTGTTGTCGGTGCCGGCAGTATCAGTTTTTCCGCAGCCTGCGAGCATTGATACGCTGAGCAATGCAGCAAGTGCGATCGACAGGTGTTTTTTGATAAAATTCATTATAAATTTTCCTTTCCAAGAAATATTTTCGTATATATTGTACCATAGCTTTATGAACATTTCAAGTATTTACCGAAAAAACGTTTACAAAAAACTATTTAAAATTACAGAACAAAAAAATGTTGCAATTTTTGTCGGATTGTAGTATAATATCAATTGTCTTTATCATTTGATATTAGTATTAAGGCTGAAAATTAAAAAGATCAAAAAAGAAGGGTGCGTTCACTTTGGTAAATTTAGGCTTTATCGGTGCAGGAAATATGGGCTCCGCAATTATAAAAGGCGTGATCGCTGCACAGTCCTCGGGTGAGAAAAACATCAGCATCTTTGCTTACGACAAGGATACCTCAAAGCTTGACGCTCTTGCAGATATCGGCGTAAACAAGTGCGATGACGAAGCAGATGTCGTTAAAAAATGCAAATACGTTCTTTTGGCAGTAAAGCCGCAGGGGATAGACGCAGCTCTTGAAGCCGCTGCTCCGTTTGTAAACAAGGATACGGTCATCATCTCAATCGCAGCAGGCATTTCGGAGGAATATATCAAAAAAATGACTATCCCCGATGCGAAGGTCGTTCTTGTTATGCCGAACACTCCGCTGCTTCTCGGCGAGGGCGCTTCTGCGCTTGCAAAGGCTGAGCCGACGACCGATGAGGAGTTTGAATTTGTGAAGAGCATATTCGCATCAAGCGGTGCTGCCGAGGTCGTACCTATTAATAAGATGAAAGAGATCATTGCAATTAACGGCAGCAGTCCTGCGTTTATCTATCTTTTTGCAAAGGGTTTCACAGAGTATGCAAAGACTGTCGGAATTGATGACGGCGCTGCAATGAAGCTTTTTGCGCAGTCGCTTATCGGCTCGGCAAAGATGCTCACCGATTCGGGATATACCGTTGACGAGCTTATAAAAATGGTGTCCTCTCCGGGCGGCACGACTCTTGCAGGACTTGATGAATTCTACAAGGGAGATCTCACCGGAGTTGTCGGAAAAGCCTGCGAAAGCTGCACAAAACGTGCATACGAGCTTTCACGCTGAATTCTAAATAACAGTTTGTCCGCATATACTTGTTTTGGATAATTTTTCAAAACAAAGGAAGATGTATATGCAAAGGACAAAAAACATTATGCCTTATCTTATCGGCTTTCACGGCTCAAGAACGGGCGGCAGACCTCCGATGGTGCTGCTGATGCTGCTGTTTTGTGTGGGGGAGCTTTCCGGGGCGGTTTCAAGCTGCGTTTCGGGAGGGGACGATATTCTTCACAGGACGGCGGAGCTGTTTTTTCGCAACCGTTCCGGCTGCACGTTCATCGAAACGCTTGTGAATTCATTTTCGGGACCTTTTTTGCTGATGCTTGCGTGTCTGTTGCTTGGATTCGGGGCGGTGTCGATGCCTGCGGAGCTTCTTGTACCGTTTTTTCACGGGCTCGGGACGGGTGTTATGCTCGCCGATATGAATGCTTCGTACGGCTTGAAGGGGACGCTGGTTTCGGCGGTGTTTATCCTGCCGTTTGCGGTGGTTTCGGCATTTATAGTGCTTATTGCTGCGAGGGAAAGCTTTTCGATGTCCTTTCTTGCGGCAAGGCGTTTGCTCGGGCTCGACAAGTCGGACGCAGGCACGGTGAAGCTTTATCTTACGAAATTTCTTGTGCTGTTTGCGGCTCTCGGTGCAGTTTCGCTTGCGGACAGCCTTGTGACCTACTTTTTTGCAGGACTTTGGTCGGGATTTTTGGGAATATGATTCTGATATCACAGGGAATATAAAAATTAAGGAGCTGTATTTATTTGTCACTTTTTGGATTTAACGATTATTCTAAAGCAGGCCCGGGCATTTCTAAAAATGCGCCCAAGAAAAAGCCGTTCTTTGAATTCTGGGAGCTTTATTTCCGCAAGTTCTGGAAGCTGCTCGAGCTTAATCTGCTGACTGCGCTTTTTTGTATCCCTGTTGTAACGATAGGTCCTGCGATCGCAGGAATGACAAAGGTCCTCCGAAATTACCGCCTTGAAAAGAACTCGTTCATTTTCCATGATTTCTGGAAGGGCTTCTCGAAGAATCTCAAGCAGTCGATACCTGTCGGACTGATTGATATACTTTTTGCTGTGTCGGCTTATGCGGCGCTTCAGGTCTATCCTGCGATGTATAAGAATTCGGGCAGCGTCATCTATATTATCCTCTGTGTTATTTCGGTAAGCTTTGCACTCACGCTGCTGATGATGAATTTCTATATCTTCCCGATGATCGTTGCTACCGATCTGAGCCTTGCAAACATTGTGAAGAATTCGTTCTTCCTTACCTGCGTGGGACTTAAAAAGAATATTATTACACTGCTGGCTGTAGTGCTTGTCGTACTTTTTATCGGCGTGCTGGTGCTTCTCCACCCGCTTTCCGCTATAATCATCCCGATATGGCCGATAAGCTTCCTCGGGTTCCTTATTGTTTTCAACTCCTATCCGCTTATCCAGAAGTATGTAATTGATCCTTACTATGAGGAAAGAGGGGAGAGCAACCCCGAATATGCTTATCTTGAACCGCTTGACGAGGAGGACGCTATTTTTACCGATATGGGCGGCAGGGAAGCGTCGACCGGTTCGTCAAAGGAAAAGTCACACGGCTCAAAATCAAAGGGCAATAAGAGAATATCATAAATAATCAGAAAAAATTTTGCCAAAACCCTTTACAAACGTAAATTTATATGGTATAATACTTCTGTTGCATTTTGCAACGTTATATTTGTGCCGTTTACTTGGAGTACGGGTCACGCTCCTACGGAGATATTACCTGCCGTATTCTATGTTCACGGGGAATTTTTTGAAAGAGGTGTATTTATTATGATGCGCAAAGAAGAAAAAGCTGCTGTGATCGAAGCAAACAAGAAGAGCGAGAACGACACCGGTTCACCCGAAGTTCAGGTTGCTATCCTCACAAAGAGAATCAACGACCTTAACGCTCACCTTAAGGATCATCCAAACGATCACCACTCCAGAAGAGGTCTTCTCAAGATGGTTGGACGCAGACGTAACCTTCTCAACTACCTTATGAAGAAGGATATCACAAGATACCGTGCAACTATCGAAAAGCTCGGAATCCGTAAGTAATTTTTTGCCGGAGGCAGCTTGTAAAGGCTATGTCCTTTACGCTGCCTTTGGTGCGTTTTATTGCAAAAGTTAGATTTATTGAGCATCTGATCGTTAAGCAGTTGTTTAGCATTAAATTGTACCCGTTTTACCGAAACGGGCAGAATTTATTGCTAAAGCTGCTGACGGTGGAAAATAAAATTTTTTATAGGAGGCAGTTAAAAATGGCAATGTCCCAACTCAAAACCTTTGATAATTACAAGGTTTTCACAACAACATTCGCAGGAAGAGAGCTCAAAGTCGAAACAGGCAAGACCTGCGAGCTTTCCAACGGTTCATGCTGGGTAACATACGGCGATACAGTCGTTATGGCTAACGTTACAGCAAGCCCCAAGCCGAGAGAGGGCGTAGATTTCTTCCCCCTTTCCGTTGATTATGAGGAGCGTCTTTACTCCGTCGGCAGGATCCCCGGTTCCTTCACAAAGAGAGAAGGCAAGCCTTCCGATAAGTCCATCCTTACTTCAAGAGTAGTCGACAGACCTATCAGACCGCTCTTCCCCAAGGATATGAGAAATGATGTTTCCGTTGTTATGACAGTTCTCGCTGTTGACCCAGATTATTCTCCCGAGATCTGCGGAATGATCGCTACTTCCGTTGCTATCTCCATTTCCGATATCCCCTGGAACGGACCTATCGGCGGTATCTCAGTCGGTCTTGTTGACGGTGAGATCGTTCTTAACCCGACTCTCGAACAGAGAGAAAAGACAGACCTCAACCTCACAGTTGCAGGTACGGCTGAAAAGATCGTTATGATCGAAGCAGGCGCAAACGAAGTTCCCGACGACCTTATGCTCAAGGCTATCCTTACAGGTCACGAGGAGATCAAGAAGATCGTTGCATTCATCGATGATATCAGAGCACAGATCGGCAAGAAGAAGTTTGAATTTGAGTCTATGGAAGTTGACCACGACCTCTTTGACGCTATCGAAGAAATGGCTGCAGAGGATGTTAAGGTCGCTCTTGACACAGATGATAAGAATATCCGCGAGGAAAGACTCAATCCTATCAAGGACGCTATCCACGCTAAATTTGACGAAGCTTATCCCGACAAGATCGCTATGATTGACGAGTGCATCTATAAGCTTCAGAAGAAGATCGTTCGTAACTGGCTCTATGAGGGCAAGCGTGTTGACGGCAGAGGAATCGACGAGATCCGTCCTCTTGCCGCTGAAGTAGGCGTTCTCCCGAGAGTACACGGTTCAGGTCTTTTTACAAGAGGTCAGACACAGGTTCTCACGATCGCAACACTCGGACCTATCAGCGATTCACAGAAGATCGACGGTCTTGACGAGGAAGACAGCAAGCGCTATATGCACCACTACAACTTCCCGTCCTACTCGGTTGGCGAAACAAAGCCTTCAAGAGGACCCGGACGCCGTGAGATCGGTCACGGTGCGCTCGCAGAAAGAGCACTTGTTCCCGTACTTCCCTCCGTTGAAGAATTCCCGTATGCAATGCGACTCGTTTCCGAGGTTCTTTCCTCCAACGGCTCAACATCACAGGGATCTATCTGCGGCTCCACACTCGCACTTATGGACGCAGGCGTTCCTATCAAGGCTCCCGTTGCAGGTATCTCCTGCGGTCTTATCACAAGAGATGACGGCAGCTTTATGACAATGGTCGATATCCAGGGTCTTGAAGACTTCTTCGGCGATATGGACTTCAAGGTTGGCGGTACTCATAAGGGTATCACAGCTATCCAGGTTGATATCAAGGTTGACGGTCTTACACCTGCTATCATAGAAGAAGCATTTGCAAAGACACATAAGGCAAGAGATTATATCCTTGACGAGATCATGCTCAAGGCTATCCCCGAGCCCCGTGAAACAGTCGGCAAGTACGCTCCGAAGATGCAGCAGACAAAGGTTCCCGTTGATAAGATCAGAGAAGTCATCGGTCAGGGTGGCAAGGTCATCCAGAAGATCTCCGCTGACTGCGGCGTAAAGATCGACATCAACGATGAAGGAAACGTATTCGTAAGCGGCGTTGATATGGACGGCGTTAAGAAGGCTATCCAGATCGTAAATACAATTGCAAACGACCCCGAGATAGGCGCTATCTATAAGGGCAAGGTCGTTCGCCTTATGAACTTCGGCGCATTCGTTGAGATTGCTCCGGGTAAGGACGGACTTGTTCACATCTCCAAGCTCGACAAGCAGAGAGTTGAAAAGGTAGAAGATATCGTTTCTATCGGTGATGAGATCGTTGTTAAGGTTATGGAAATTGATAATCAGGGAAGAATTAATCTTTCAAGAAAAGACGCTCTTGCCGATATCGAAGCAAAGAAGAACGCTAACAACTGATTTTGATTTTATAACAAATTTACCCCTCCCGTCATATAATTTGACAGGGGGGTTATTTTATGGAAAAAATTCAGCTTTTAAATGCATTATTTCTTTGTCTTGCAGCAACAGCAGTTTTTTTATTCGCAGTTATATTGGAACACTCGCAGAAAACCCATCGGCTTCATCTGTTTATAATCCCGATCGGGAAGGAAACACAGAATATCGAGCTTATCGCCCGTGAGATACTCGCACGTGCAGAAGAATGTTCGGAAAAAACTCTTGTAGTGATTATTGATAAAGGCGCAAGTGAGGAACAGCTGCTTATTTTTGATAAAATTGCAGGGAAAAGGCTGGATTATGTTATTGTGAAAGAATGATATTTATGTCGGCACAAAAATCACTCTCACAAATAAATACATTTATGAGAGTGATGATGAAAAACTATCAAAGCTTAACTTCCATGCAAACAAAATCTTTATCGAACATATTGCATTCTCCGACCTTTTGAAAGCCGAGCTTGCCGTATAATGCAAATGCACCTTCATGTCCCGTCTTTACAAGGATGTGAATACTTTTTTTGCCCTCTTTTCTCAATACATCAAAAACATTGAGAATGATTTTTTTGGCAACTCCCCGGTTCTGCATATCCTTCCGAACGCAGACCCTCGATATTTCAGCGCTTGGCTGAAGCTCCTTGTCCCAGCAGGGAAGTGCGTCAACTTCATCATCCTTATCGATCGAAACAGCTGCAATGACTTCGCCGTTATCATTTTTCATAACGTAAAGGGCATCCCTTGAAATGTCAAAATCGATCGTTTCTTCATTCGGATAATATTCGTTCCAGTCGGCAGGACCGTAAAGCATTGACTTGTAGATCGCAAGTGTGAGTGTTCGTAAAAAAAGTCATTTGTTCCTTAGTCTGAAAAACCTTGACAAACCCCGAAAGTACGCCATTTAAGCCACTTTTTGACTAAGGAACAAATCCGCATAAAACCAAGATTTAAAGCTGACTAAGGAACAAACAGAAATTTATAAAAACAGCGTTCAAATGACGATTTTAAGCCATTTGAACGCTGTTTTTATATTTTTAATTGTTCCTTAGTCTTGAGAAAAAACATTTATGCATAAAATATGTATATATACAGATTTTATGCGTGATAAAAATTTTAAATATTTTTTCCTTCACTATATTTCAAAAAAGTAATTAAAGCATCAATACTACTATTCAATTTTTCTTTTTCGGAAATTACTTTTAAATTATCCATTTCACTATCATTTTCATATGCATTCAAACACAAAAAATACAAATTACCTATTATTTCTTCAATTTTCTGTATATATTCAGCATAATCTATCCTATTAAGTTTCCTCTCGAAAGTTGTAAAAAGCTGAGTCATAAGATTAATGGAATAGGCATAAACAGCATATTCAAAATTAGACTTTGTTGCAAGTAAATGTTGTAAATTCTGATTTAATTCATCTGCCTTTACATTAAGAAAATCCTTTTCAAGAATAAGAGGTGAGCGTTCATCTGAAAACATTTCTCCTTTACCAGTTAATAGCCATTCTAAAGAATTACCAAATTCAAGCGATATTAGTTTAAGTAATTTTTCTGTAGGTAATTCATTTCCGTTTTCTATCCTACTAACATATGAAGCTGTTACTAAAATGCGCTTTGCAAACTCTTTTTGAGTAAGATTAAGATTTTTTCTTATTGATTTTATACGAAATCCAACTTCATTCATTGTTATTTCCTCCAAAAAAGTTTCGTATACGAATGTTTTTACTTGACAAGTTTCGTGTACGAACATATAATATAACTGTGGATAATTATATATTATTTTATCACACAATAAAAAAAAAATAAAGAGGTGAAATGTAATGAGAAAAAAGACCAAATATTGTGCATTAGGTAGACTGATAGCTAAACGCCTTATTGATTTAGATAAAAATCAAATCTGGCTTTCAAGAGAAACAGGCATTCAGCAAAGTTCTATTGTTACCTATTGCAATGGCAAGGTAGTTCCATCAGCTCAGAACATTTATAAAATTGCTGTTGCGTTGGGTTTTTCTACCGACACGATTATTCAGGCAATACTAAATGATACGGAGCAGATAGCATGACAAATCAGTTTATTTCAGTAAAAGAAGCTGCTTCTTGTATGAAAATAACGGAACGAGCTGTTAGACTTGCCGCCGAACGCAATACTATTATATATAAATATGTAGACGGTATAGGCAAAGGTGGCAAACAACTCCGAATACTTCTTGATAGTCTTCCGCTGGAAGCACAGAACAGGTATAACGGAACGGATCAACCTGCTCAACCGGATAACACATACTTGTATCTTACAGATAAGCAGCGTAAACGGCTGGATGAAAAAATCCTTGCCGTAACCGAATATACAACATTTAAAAGGCAGTACCACAAACGAGGCGTAACAAGGGAATTTCTGAAACGTTTTTCGGCTGAATACCCTGATATAAAAATCAATGCCGGAAAGCTTGAAGACTGGGTCAATAAATACGCTAAAAACGGCATTGCCGGACTTGTTGACCGCCGGGGCGGATATAGCAAAGGCTGCACCAGCCTTACGGAAGAAATGCAGGCAGTTTTTTAAAAGTATTATTTGACCGATAAAAAGCCGTCTATACATCAATGCTATAACGCCACCCGTGATTATTTTTCAGCCAAAGGAATAGAAGTGCCGTCCGAATCATCATTTAAAAGGTATCTATACAGCTTGCCTAAAGAAGTATCTGAACTGTACAGAAACGGCAAAAAGAGTTTTGAGGATATTTGCATTCCAAGTATCTTTACAGACTATTACAGTCCCGATCTTGGTTCAAATACAATGTGGGTCGGAGATCATCATTTATGTGATGTTCTTGTTAAATATAATGGCAAAATAGTTCGACCTTGGTTAAGTGCATGGATGGATATTAAATCAAGGTATATTGTAGGCTACGTTCTGAATGTAGTAGATCCTAATGCAGATATTGTGCTTGACAGCTTTGCAGCTGCTGTGAAAAATTGCGGCGTTCCCGATGCTGTTCAAATCGATAACGGCAAGGATTACAAGGTTCATGACCTTTTCAACATTGAAAATGATTATTCCCTTGTATCCAAATTGAGAACATCGGTCAGAACATCAAACCCATATAATGCAAAAGCAAAGCCGATAGAACGATTTTTCAGAACATTTGAAAGCTACAACAAAATGCTTCCTTCCTACATTGGTGATCGTCCCGAAAACCGCCCGACCTCTATGAACGGCACAAATATAATGATAGAACGTGAGAATAAAGCAATGGATTTTGAAGAGTTCAAACAGCACGTTGCAAATATAATCAATGTTTATCATCATACAAAGCACAGCGGAAACGGAATGGATAATAACACACCTTATGAAGTTTACCGCAATAGCTTTAAAAAGCCTATGCGTACACTTGATGAAGCGGCTCGCCGTTTACTTCTCAGACGAACCACAAGAACGGTATCAATTACAAAGCAGGGCGTGAAGTTTGCCGAACTTCCGAACATCAGATACTATAACAGTATCGACTTGCTTCTTTACGGCATCGGTAAAAAAGTATTTGCCAGGTATGAAACCAACGATGTGACCGAAGTGTATATTTATTCGGAATCAGGAGAATTTATCTGTACAGCTCAGAATGACACATTAAATGCTTACGGAGCAGGTAAAGAGGTTTCAAGCAAAGTTATTCGTGAAAACAACAATCGCAAAAAGGCTTTACGAAACAAAGTCAAATCATTTTATCCCGATATTGAAGTTCCGTCTATTGTTGAAGTTGTAGAAAACCGTTCCGCTGCATTCGGTACACCTGATTTCTCTAAAATACCTAAAACAGATGCTTCCGAAGATTTTGAAAAAGCGAACAAGTCAACGGAGCAGGTCAACAAAGACGAATACACTTATCCCGAAAAAGATTATAGGCTTAATCTTGGAAATATCGGAAAAACAGCAATATAAAGGAGATGTCAAAATTGAACGCAGTTACAGAAACAAGAAAACGGCTGACAGACTACATAAGCACAACGAAACGAAGTCAGGCGGCAATATCCAAAGAACTGGGAATATCAGCGGCAACGCTTTCGCAGTTCTTGAACGGTAATTACATAGGTTCAAATGAAGATGTTGCGTACAAAGTTGAACAGTTTCTCGAACTGGAACGGCAAAGGCAGCATCAGACACCGCCACCGAGCTTTACAAGCAAGCTCAGAAATACACAGCTTGTTTACGCTGATCTTAATTACCTAAGAGTAACAAACCGTATTTCACTTATCATAGGAGCTGCAGGAAGCGGAAAGACAACCGCCCTTAAACACTACGCAAAAGAAAACAACGGCGTTATTTATGTACAAGCCGATGTTACAAAAGGTTCTCCCCGTGCCGCTCTGAATCTGATTGTTAAAGCTATGGGCATGAAAGTCCGTGGAACATCGTCTGAAATACTTGATAATCTGATAGACGAACTTGCAGATACAAACAGACTTATCATTATTGATGAAGCGCAGCACCTTACAGAACGCTCTTTTGATACGCTTAGGGCATTGAATGACCGTGCAGGTGTAGGGTTGGTATATGCAGGAACGCCGGATATTTTAAACAGGATGTACGGAAAACACGAAGCAGACTTTGACCAAGTTCACAGCCGGATCGGATATATCTGCAAGCTGAACAACCGCTATACTCTTGAAGATATTGAAAATATATTCAGTGATTTCAAATTGAATAAAAGCATCATTAAACAGCTGTATAATGTATCTTCAAGAAAAGGCGGTCTGAGAATAGCGATAAACCTTTTCAGACTTGCTAATGATATGGCTGTTACATCCGGCGA
The DNA here is from genome assembly GCA_051881815.1 of Oscillospiraceae bacterium. GTDB lineage: Bacteria > Bacillota > Clostridia > Oscillospirales > Ruminococcaceae > UMGS363. The sequence goes on from JBJEQP010000052.1 coordinate 16,023, forward strand.
AACCCTCGACATAAAGCATCTTGAATATGCTGCTAAAGTAGTAGGAAGTGGGGTAAAGCTTCAATGAAACACATTAAATCCGCCCTTGAATTTCTCGCATTCCTGCAAGTGCTTTTCATAATTTACGGCGTATGCGGAGCATACGAACAGGACTATATAACAGCCTTGCAGCTTGTAAAGTATCTTTCGTTATTCGGTTCTGCTCTTGCCGTGAACATCTTAAGCATAAAAGCATTGACGGCTGCAGCTAAAATGAAGAACCGCGAATTCTTCATATCAGACTGCAACCGCCTCAAACGTTTGGTAATGCCTGTAAGGTTTGACTACCTTATTAAGCATACCACAAGCGGAGCAAAATGTCAATGCCCTAAAAACGAACAGAAACGCCCTATAAAGCGTTTTGCTGATAAATAGGGTAATTCTTCAAGAAAATTGTTAGAATGCCGCTTTAACGCATTTTAATGGGTATTTAACGCAATATAAAAACGATACGGAGGTTTTACAATATGGAAAACACTATAAACAACATAAATATCTGCAAAGATACGCTTGAAAAGATGATGCAGCTGTACATTGGAAACGAGAATATAACAATATGTTCCGAGCAGGTCGATGAACAGTATAACAGGATTGAAAAACGTATCAGCGATCTGATCTATCTCAGTAATGATTTTAAGGTAAAGTTCAGCAATGATCTTCTTGATCTGATCTGCAGTGTTGAAAGCGAAAGCTTTTATAAAGGTCTTGAACTTGGAACATCTATTATAAAGTATCTCTTTTCACAGGAAACGCCAACGATCAGCTTCATGAACAGAACCCCAAAGCCGAAAGCGGAACAGCCGACCGAACCCTCGGATCCGACCGAATCCGATAAAAAATGATAAAGTACATAACAGATAACATTCCGCTGATCACCGAGAAGAACAAAAGCAGGCTTCAAGGAATGATCGAAGTTTATGCAGATCCGGAATACAGATATTTGTAATACACTTACAGAGAACAGAGCAGGTAATACAAACGCTTTACCTGCTCTTTATCATTAAATTTTATCATACGATAATATACCGTGATAATATCACATGATATAATTTAGTAAAACAGTATATTAGAAAGGTGGTTTCTATGAACTATGAAAAACTGATATCTAATTTAACTGTTGATTGCGTCAATGAAGAACAAAGGCAGCTTATAGATTGTATCGGGATCGAGAACTACAAAAAAATAGTTTTGGAATTCGGCGGACAGTTTATATACATTCCTAAAGCTGAAACAATAAGCAAAGAGTTTAGGGATCGTGAGATCACAGAACAGTTTGACGGAAGTAATTATAAAGAGTTAGCCAACAAATATAACCTGTCTGTTATTCAGGTTCGGCGTATTATCAATAAGTCATTAAACAAGTGATCAAAGGACTATTAAAGAAAGAGAAAAAAATGAATACAGATGGCACTTTAATTTTTGGAACCGGAATAGATAATTCGGGATTTGAAAGCGGTATAAGCACATTACAGGTCGCAGCAGGAAATGCCATAGGAAACATTGCTGCGGATATGGTATCAAAGATTTCGGACGCAGTGGCTCAGATTCCCACACAGATGATCGCTGTAGGCTCGGGTTTTGAAGCTTCTATGTCACAGGTTGCGGCTACTATGGGTATAACCTCAGCTGCGACAGAATTTGATACTCTTTCCGATGCCGCCAAAGAAATGGGTGAAACTACGAAGTTTTCCGCTTCTCAGGCAGGAGAGGCTTTAAATTACCTTGCACTTGCAGGATATGATGCGGAAAAAGCGGTCAGCGCATTGCCTACGGTGCTAAATGTAGCCGCTGCCGGAGGTATGGAGCTTGCCGCTGCATCGGACATGATAACAGATGCAATGTCAGCCTTGGGGCTTGAAACCTCTCAAATGGCTGACTTTTCAGATAAATTGGCAGTAACTGCACAGAAATCCAACACAAGCGTTTCACAGCTCGGTGAAGCTATCCTAACGGTAGGCGGCACGGCGAAAAACCTTGCAGGCGGTGTTACCGAGATGAACACAGTTCTCGGTATCCTTGCCGATAATGGTATAAAGGGCGCAGAGGGAGGAACGGCTCTCCGAAATGTGATACTTTCGCTTACTGCTCCTACAAGCACTGCCGCAAAAGCCATTGACGGACTCGGTTTATCGGTATTTGATAACGAAGGCAAGATGCGCAACCTGCAGGACATCATTTACGATCTTAATGATGCGCTCGGCACAATGACCGATGCGGAGAGATCGCAGGCGTTAAGCGATATTTTCAATAAGGTTGATTTAAAGTCGGTCAATGCGCTCCTCGGAACCTCTGCAGAGCGTTTTGATGAGCTTTCGGGATATATTGACGATTGTTCGGGCGCGGCTGCGGATATGGCGGCTACAATGGACGACAACCTCAAGGGCGATCTTACAATCATGCAGTCGGCTCTTGAAGGCTTGGGCATTGCTGCTTATGAGAAATTCCAGACACCGTTGCGCGATGCGGTGCAGAGTGTTACCGAGGATATCGGAACGCTTTCATCAAGTATTTCAGATGGAGCTTTGTCAGCAAGTTTTGATAAAATATCAAATGGTATCTCCAATATTATTGACAGCGGAGCAGACTTGCTTGCTAATGATATTATTCCTAATGCCATTGACGGTGCAAGCTGGTTTATCGATAATTTTGATAATATAACAACAGTTGCAGGGGCAGCAGCGGCGGCTGTCGTGGCTTATGAAGTCGCTACGAATGGTGCAACTATTGCTCAAACGGCGTTTAATTTGGCTGCAAATGCAAACCCTTATGCATTGCTTGCATCGGCAATAGTCGGAGTAGTGACCGCTGTCGGATTGTATGTTGCAAAGGCAGATGCGGCTATAAAAACGCAGGAAGAACTACAGGTCGAAGCCGATTCTATCATTGCAAAATCAAAGGCAGAAGCAGATATTACAGAGCGCAAAGCCGAAAGGTACAGAACGCTTTATGAACAGTATAAACTGACAGGCGAAGCAAGCCTTGAAATGAAGCTTCTTGCCGAAGAGCTGCAAGATCTTGCGCCCGATTCCATTCGTCTTATTGATGAGGAAACAGGTGCATACAATGAGCTTGACGACAGCATAAACAATGTTATAGAAAGTCTGCGCCGAAAAGGTGTTGAAGAAGCAAAGCAGAATATGCTGCAGGGGCATTATAACAACATCACGAATTACACGCAGAAACAAGTCGAAACCGAAAGGCAGTATATGGAGGATATGCGTGATATTCCTGCCGAACTGCTTGCGGATTTCGAAAAGCAAGATGTAAAAAAATATTTTGATTTCTTCGAGGAAAACCCCAACGATCTTCTTAATGTTGGTGGTCAAGACATTTCCCCCGAACTTTTTTCTCAATACCTAAACAGATACATTGATCTTTCAGCTGAAAAAGAAAGAACTATGCAGGCTCTTAAGACGAAAATTGAGCAGGAAGAAGCCGACATACAGGAAATAGATGAAACATTTTCAAAAATGTACGGTATTACTCCCGAAGCAACAGCTTTCGGGCAGAATATTGACCCAAACGGTCATTCCGATTTAGCCGACTACTACCGCAACCAAGGTTTACAGGCATACAACGCAATAGGCGAAGTAACCGAAGAGCTCCAGCTTTCGCAGGAAGAAATGACAGCCAAGCTCAAAGAAGGCTGGCAGCAGGCTGAACACGATTATGCTATCGGCGTTATCGGATCGGAAGAAGACCTTATCGCAGAAAAACAGCGCATCTGGAACGAGTACGGCGATGAAAGCTGTACCGATCATTGGCAGTATTACGAAAACCTCATTGACCTACAGAATGATTATGCAGATGAAATAAAAAAAGCGAACGATCAGCTCGCAAAGGAGCAGGAAGAGGCTGTCAAGGCTGAATGGAAGGCTATTGAATATCAGAACAATATTGGTCTGCTCTCTGATGAAGAGGCATATGAGAAAAAACTTGCGTTTATTCAGAAGTATTGTCCTGAATACTCCAATGAGTGGTATAGCTACTACAAGAACGTTTATGATTATCAGCAGGCATACGCCGACAAGCAGTTTGATGAACTGAAGGACAGCATGGATGATCAGATAGACGTTGTAAAAGACGGTTTGAAGGACATTTTAAGCGAATACCAATCCGCTTACAAGGATATTCAGAGAAATATCGATAGCTTCAAAAACAAGCTTCTTTCCCTCGGTGATGCGTTTACTATTGTTGAAAACAAAAATGGCACCAAAACGCTGAAGGTTAACGATCTTTCCAAGCAGATGGAAGATATGCGTAAGTACACAGATTACGGCAAAAAGCTTAAGGCGGAGGGCGCTTCGCAGAGTATGCTTAAAGAGCTTACCTCTATGGACGCTGCTGACGGTATGGAGTTTGCAAAAAATCTTGCAAATATGTCCGATACGGACTTTGCGCAGATCAACGACTACTACAAGCAGCGTGACGAACTGGCGCAGGAGCTTGCGGAAGATCTGTATTCTCCCGATGTTACCGCCCTCAATGAGAAGCTTGTAGACGATATCACAGAGCAGTTTGGTATGCTTCCCGAAGAAATTCAGGCTATCGGTGCTGAATCGATGAACGCCTTTATCGAAGGACTTGGAGCAGGTGATCTTTCCAATCAGGTCGAGAGCTTTATAGGCAGCTTCGGTACAGAGCTTGACAATGGTTTAGATACCATGTTCGAGGACTGGGACGAAAAGATCTCCGAGAGCATCGGCGACAGCATTTACGAAGTCGGCAAAACCTCGGGAGAGGATTTTGTAAAGGGATTTAACGAAGCTCTTGCAGAGCTTGAAGCGGCTGTCACGGCTGAGCAGGCTAAGATAACAGCGGAATATTCAAGTGGGACTAATACCAAAGAGCGAACCGATATCGGAACCGCTGACAGCAACAGAAAACTTGTGATTGAAAACAAGGTTCATACAACGCTTGAAGTTGACGGAAAGCAGCTTGCGGAAACTGTAACCGAACAGCAGAACATTATCGACAGAGGGAAGGGAAAGTAAATGATAAAACAGTCATAGGCGGTTTAGCCGTGCCGGAATGGATATAGGAATACAAGATCGATATATCCACTTGTTTATGAAGGAAACTACTATGGAATATGAGGATATTATCAGAAAGGAGAAGGATAAATAACTTTTTTATAAATCATAATTAAAATGGTATTTAAAAGATATTTTAATTGCATTAAAATGGCACATAATTTTATAATGTATAACAAAAATTATTCTCTAATGGGTATTACAATTATAACGTAAATGCTTTGAAATATCAAATTTCTGCAAAAAGAGTTAGTCAAATTATAAAAGGTGAATAAACAGCAACATTGCTGTTTATATAAATTTAAATTCTATGGAGGTAAAAAATATGTCAAAGTATAGCGATGATCTGAAAACTATTGTAACGGAGTACCAGGACAAAATATCTAAAGTTGATGAGCTCATAGAAAACATCAAAAAAATGGATAACAAAATATACTCCAATCAGTATAAGGAGACAAAGATCCACGAATGCCTAGAACAGCGAAGAAATCTTTTTACGGTGTATGCTTCCAGGATTAATGTGGCCTATGAAAGCTATCTTAAACGCCTGCAAAAGTCGCTTGAAGCAATATCAGGCAAGCCGGAGATCTCCGAGGATCTTGCATTAATCAGTAATCCAAACGTTATTCTTGAACAAGAAGAGTTTAATGCACTTGTAAACCGACATAAAGAACAGCAGTTTATGATGAAAGCACTTGCAGGATACGCATCCGATCCAAAACATTTATTGGATATGCCAGTCCCATATATTACTGTTGATGAAAAGAAAAATCTTGCCGCTCAGGTTAGGGAAGAATGTATTTCCATGCTTAACTGTGACAGCCTTAGTATGAGCATCAGACTGCACCAAGGTTACTTTGATAAATTTGGCAATAAACTCACAGAATAACGCATACAAAGAAGAAATACATACCGATGAGAATGAATAAAGCATAATTAAACCGCCTTTAATATGGTCTTCAAGAGTTCTTCAATCATATTAAAAGAGAGGGGGTAGCGAAACGCTACCCCCTCTCTTGTGTTATTCCGTATATTTACAGTTTTTATTCACGATTTTCCACTTAATTTACATTGATTTTTGGCTTTTTAATTTGTTTTAACGGTTATTTCCGTTTTTTTGCGCGAACAGCCACAGCAAGTATCTCACTTTTATCTTTATCCGCCGCAAGGCATATACTCTGCATAATATGTCAGTTCCTTTCTGTTAAAATCAAAGCTTCTTGCTTTCTTCTTTAAGAATTCGTCCGTCACGGAGAAGATCGTGAAGCCGAGCATTATCACCATCGACAAGCGCATCACGGTATTCGGTAAGACGGTCGATGATATAATCTATCTCAAAAATAAGAGGATCCTTGTTGAGCATAAAAAGAGGTGTCCACATATCTTCATTGAGCTTTGCGACTCTTGTAAGATCCTGAAAGCTGCCTGCGCTGAAGCCGAGCTGTTTTCTTCCGGTCGGGCTTTTTATGTATGCGTTGGAAACAACGTGCGCAAGCTGGCTTGTGAAAGCAATGATCTGGTCGTGCTCCTGCGGAGTAGCCTTTACGACCTTTTTGAAATTGATCGCATAGGCAAAGTCTTCGATGAGGTTGATCTTCTGCTGCGGAGTTTTTTCGGTCGGCGTTATGATAAAGCTTGCGTTGTCGAAAAGATTGTCGAGCGAATATTCAAAGCCCGAGAACTCACGGCCTGCCATAGGATGAACACCTATGAAGGTAACGTCGTTTTCTTCGAGAATGTCGGTAACGCCGTCACATATTGCCTTCTTGATGCCGCAGGTGTCAATTACAATGCTGCCGCGCTTGAATTTATTTGCATTTGCTCTGATAAAATCTATCGTTGTGAGCGGATAGAGCGAAACTATCGTTATATCGGCAAGTCCGAGGTCGTTCGTTTCAGCGTCAATGGCGTGCTGTGAGATAGCCATATCAATGGTCTCTTTGTCGATATCAACGCCGTAAACAGTATGGTTTGTGTGCTTTTTTATCGTTTTGCAAAGCGAACCGCCTATAAGTCCAAGTCCGACAACTGTAATTATCATATCCGAGTATTCCTTTCAAAATCAACATATGGGAACCTCTAAAAACCTCCTTCACGGCAAATCCTCTATGAGTTTCGTCATCTGCTGCGTTATCAAACCTTGTAATACATCAAGTATTACTGCGATTTGATGCCTTGCAGCTGGCGAAACTCATTACGAGGCTTTGCTCGTGTCCCGGTTTTTAGAGAACCACATATATAATATTTTACCGCTTTTGTCGGTAAAAGTCAACTGATTTTCTTGACTTTTATCTAAAATAAGGTATAATTATAGTAGAGTGAATTTTGTGTGAATTTTTTTGGTTTATTTTAATTGGAAAGCACAGTTTTTTACTATACTGTCGAATACTTGAAAAGAGGTATGATAATGAAAAAGTACATAGCTTTTGTCGTTTCAATGCTTATTGCTTGTTCAACGCTTGCTTCCTGCGGAAATAAGGCGGCTGATACGGAGGTCACAGAGGCGGTCACTGCCAATACTTCGGTGGCGCAGGAGATCGAACAGACCGAAAAGCAGACGGATGTTTTCGGTGATGATTACGACCCGTTTGCAGATGACTATGATCCTTACGGCGACAGCGCCGAAAACGCTTCTGTAGTTGTTATTACCGCTTCGACCGCCGACGCTTCGGAGGATGATACCGTTGATGAAGAGCCTACGGATGATGAAGCTACCGATGCTGCGTCTGTCGATGAAGCTGTCAGCCCTGTGACCGATGCCGAGCAGGATAAATCCGACAGCAAGGTTCAGACTTCTTCAACAAAGGATACAACTCCAAAGACAACGACCGCAAAGACAGAAGCTTCATCGAAAAATTCGAACAATTCAGAGGGCATCTCTCTTATTCTCAACACCGCTAACGGCTGGAATGACGGAACGACCGACTATGTACAGATCGACGGTGCGGTGAAAAACGACGGCAGCGGAAATATTTCCGGCTGGACGGTTACGATCCCTGTCGGAAGCAGCGTCACCGTTGACCAGTCGTGGAACTGTAATTTCACTTTGAAAAACGGAAAAATAACCGTAACTCCCGTTGATTATAACACCGATGTATATGCAGGAAGTGAAGCAACCTTTGGCATGATACTCAAAAACGCAAGCTCTGTTGACGCTTCAAAGGCTACGCTCAAATGCGGCACGGTAACAGCTTCGGGAACGGGCAGCGGAAACAACGGCAACAACAATAGTAACAATAATAATAACAATAACAGCAGCGTCGGAAACAATAACCCTGCAATAGTTGCTGCAAAGGATGTTCCGAAGCCGACAACGGATGACTGGCTTTCCGTTAAGGGCACAAAGATCGTTGACAAAAACGGCAAGGAGGTCTGGCTTACAGGCTGCAACTGGTTCGGCTACAATACGGGAACGAACACCTTTGACGGATTATGGGCGTGTGACCTCAATACTTCCATTGCTTCTATTGCTGACCACGGCTTCAATCTTCTCCGTGTTCCGATCTCGAGCGAGCTTATCAAGAGCTGGTCGAACGGAAGCTACCCGACTGCAAACTTTAATCAGGCAACGAATTCCTATCTTGTCGGAATGAACAGCCTTGAGATATTTGATTATGTTGTCGGACAGTGCCGTGCGAACGGACTTAAAATAATGATAGATATCCACTGCGCAAAGACCGATTCGATGGGTCACATGAAGGCGCTCTGGACGGATTCAAACATCAGCGAAAAGGACTATCTTGACACGCTCGCATGGATGGCGAAGCGTTATAAGAACGATGATACGATCATTGCATTTGACCTTGAAAACGAGCCGCACGGCAAGCCGAACGAATCCCCGAGAGCAAAGTGGGACAACTCCAAGGACAGCGACAACTGGAAATACATTGCCGAAAAGGCTGCAAACAGTGTACTTAAACAGAACCCGAACGTTCTCGTTATGGTAGAGGGCATTGAGATCTATCCGATCGACACGAAGAAAAACGGCAATTTCAGCTCAACGAATTCTGCCGACTACTATTTTAACTGGTGGGGCGGAAATCTCCGAGGTGTAAAGGATAATCCCATTGATCTCGGAAAATATCAGAACAAGCTTGTTTACTCACCGCACGACTACGGCCCTGCGGTATATCAGCAGCCTTGGTTCAAGAGCGGATACAATTACGACAGCCTTTATAAAGACTGCTGGCGTGACAACTGGTTCTTTATTCAGGAGGACGGCATCGCTCCGCTTCTTATCGGCGAATGGGGCGGTTATATGACCGAGCCGAACCTTACATGGATGACGCATCTGCGCAAATTTATCAAGACAAACAAGATAAACCACACCTTCTGGTGCTTCAATGCTAACTCGGGCGATACGGGCGGACTTGTCAAGGATGACTTTGTGACATGGGACACCGAGAAGTACAACTTTGTCAAGGAGGTTTTATGGCAGGAGAACGGAAAATTTGTCGGACTTGACCATGAAATACCCCTTGGAAAGAACGGCATCACGCTTTCGGAGAAGAAGTGATATTATTTAATGCGTAATTCGTAATGCGTAATGCGTAATTATTTTGAACATCATAGAAAAATCAAAAGGAACTATTCACGATATCCAAGATGTGAATAGTTCCTTTGGTTTTATAGAAATGCTATTTTAATTAATCCCTGATAAAAGTGTAGACAAAAAATCTGCACCAAACACATATATGCAAGCTTTTGCTTGATTTTTTTATACTTTTAAATCAGGGATTAGTATAAGCGATGAATTAATTACGCATTACGCATTACGAATTACGCATTAAAAGCGAGATCCTTTATAACTTCCCCTGCAATGATAAGTCCTGCAACGGACGGGACAAATGCACAGCTGCCGGGAGTCTGCCGTTTTCCCGACGCTTCATCGGTAGGAAGGGGAGTGATCGGCTGCTCCGTTGAATAGACGCATTTCAGGTGCTTCACACCTCTTTTTTTCAGTTCATAGCGCATTACTCTTGCAAGAGGGCAGACCGATGTTTTATATATGTCGGCAATCTCAAATTTTGTCGGGTCAAGCTTGTTTCCTGCGCCCATTGAGCATATTATCGGTGTTCCTGCCGCCTGCGCTTTCATAACAAGCTCTATCTTTCCCGTAACGGTATCTATTGCGTCTATCACATAGTCGTATTCGGAAAAGTCAAAGCTGTCGGCGGTTTCGGGGGTAAAAAATGTTCTGTAAGCGTTGAGCTTTATGTCGGGGTTTATATCAAGGATACGCTTTGCAGCGACATCGACCTTGTATTCGCCGACAGTCGAACGAAGCGCTATTATCTGTCGGTTGAGGTTCGTAAGGGCAACTGTGTCATTGTCGATCAAATCAAGTGCGCCCACTCCCGAACGTGCAAGCGCTTCAACAGCGAAGCCACCTACACCGCCTACACCGAAAACGGCAACTCTTGCATCGGCGAGCTTTTTCATTGCTTCTTCGCCGAAGATAAGCTCCGTTCTTGAATACCATTCAATATTTTCTGCCATAAAATTTCCTTTCGATCATTCTTCATCCTCCCATGCTTCATTATCGGATGAAGAATCATCCGTTTCGCTGTCGGGAATATCCTCGTTTACGGCAGCGGTCTGTGTTTCTTCCGTTTCTTCGCTGTCTTTGGGGAGGATGACTATTGCCTGACTGTACATCTGTGCATAACGTGTTTCAAACTTGTTTATGTTGTAGTCGATAATGCCCTTCATCGGGTCGTTCAGCGTGACAAGATCGGCGCTCATATTAAAACCTGCAAGCACGAAGCAATGCTCGTTGAGATACCAGTCGAGCTTTTCGCCCGTTGCGTTGTCATACCAGCTTTCGTAGTATTCGGGCTCGATCATTCCGTCCGTTGCCCAGCAGATCACGGGGATCCCCTGTGCAAGATAATCGTACAGAACATCGGGGCTTGAACCCGAGAGGTTGATAACATCATAACCGCCGCCGTGATCGTCAAGATACTTGTTTGCGGCTTTGACGATAGCGTTGGAGAAGCAGCCGTAGCCGCGTGAGAACGGGTCGCCTATAAAGTAATCGAAAAAGCTGTCCTTGTAAAGCAGATCGTCCTTGTACTGCGCATTTCCGCCCTTCGGAAGATAGTTCTGCGCAAGATCTACCTTGTCTGCGTCAAAGCCGAGATAGCGAAGGTATATCGTAAGTGCGGTTATCTCGCAGCCGACGGGAAGCTCGGGATTCTGCAGCACCGATTCCATGTCGATATAGACCGAATTCTGATCGTAGTCCTTGCGCTTTCGGCTTGTGATGACAGTTCTGCTCGTTGACGTTTCAATGTTTTCATCCGTTTCCTCGGGAACGGTCGTAACCTCGGGCGCATCGGTCACATCTTCAATGTCGAAAACGTAGGAGGTTTCCTCGGCTGTTGTTTCGGGCGGTTCGGTTTCTGTTTCGCAGACCGCTGTCATTGCAGGTACCGACGGTGTTTCATCAATCTTTTTTGTGTTCCTTACAACGAGTATAACTGCAGAAACTATCGCTGCGGCAATTAAAATACAAGCAGTTGCAGCTGCAAGCTTTATTATTATTTTATCCAAAATTAAAACCTCTATTAGTTAATGAATCTGAAGCTGTCGAAATTGAAGTCCGTTCCCGGCATGAATACAAAGCTGAGCTGTGTTTTGCCGCTTATCTTATCAATATCAAAGGTCTGTGCGCTGTAATTTTCGGAGTGTTTAAAGTTCACAAGCGCCGTTTTCTGTGTTCCGTTTGAGTTATAGCGTATCTGGATAGCGTTTATCTCGTTCGGAGTGCTGCCGACTATCTCAACCTTTGAAGCACCTTCGGAGAAATCAAGCTCGCCGAAGTCGATAACAACATTGTTTCCGATGTTTATAACCCTGCTGCCGCTGACTTCAAATTCATCGCCGTAAATATTCTCGTATGAACCTGCGGAAATACAGCCGAACGGGTCATTTGCACCCGAAAAAGCAAATCCGCCGAAGATATTGTTGTCTTTGAATACAAAGTAAAGATCAACCGTGCCGCATATCGGCTTTGTGAGTGTGAATTTATGCGGATAAGGCTTGTCCCAGCCGTTGTTGTGGGGGAACATCAGCGTTTCGATGTGCTCGCCGCCGTTGTCGGGGTCGCCTGCGTAAAGCTCAACGGGGATATCACGGTTGTTGCAGTTGCCTATATTAAGAGTGAGTGAGTCGGAGCCGTTTTTTCCGAATTCGACCGAGGCAAAGCCAACGGCAGTTCTGCTGCGGATGCCGCCTATCGCACCCTGTTCCATTATTGTGACAGGTTCGCTTGAATATTTGTAAATGCAGGCAGGAACATCGGTATACGGGTCGATAGAAGCCTGTCCGAGACCGCTTGCTTCAAACGGGAGATCGGAGATGACCTGCGGATATTCCGAGCCGTTGTTTCCGTAGATGCGGAGAGTGAATTTTCCGTCACCCTTTGCGGTAACACGGATCGTATCGCTGCTTACGACCTCCGCTTCGGCATAATTGATAGGTGCGCTGCTCTCGCTTACGACCTTGCAGCTTATATCGGAGAAGCTTGCATTTTCGGGGAATATCTTATACCGAACAAGCGCAGTTTTCTTGTTTTCGTCAAGCTTTGCGCTGTCAATACATTCGGCTTCGATCTTTCGCATCGGGATAAGCTTGCCGTTTACATTTTCATCGTGAGTGATCTGCGGAACAAGCTTTTCACAGCGGATGTCCGAGCTGCCCTTTACCGCAATTTTTACCTCTGCGCTTTCCAATCCGTTTGAGGTGACCTTAACCGTGATCTCGCCTTCGGTGTTGTCGGAGGAAACTATTGCAAGCAGCTTGCCGCTGAAAAGTCGGCGAGTATCGGTCTTGTACTGTTCATAGTCGGTCGAGTCGCCGTTGTCAAGTCCCATAAGCCTGCCGCTGCCGCTTACATCGACCTTGACATAGTTTCGTGCGTTTGCGGCAAAGATGCCGTTTTCGTCAACAGCGGATATCTCGATAAAGGCAAGGTCACGTCCGCCCGAAAGTATTTCCGTTCTGTCTGCGGAAAGCGTTATTGCAGCTGCATTGCCGAAGCTTCGCTGAATGTCCTCGGCGATAACATTTCCGTTTTCATCATAAGCAACTGCTTTAAGCTCGCCTTTTTCGTATGGAACGCTCCAAGCAAAATGGAGAACATCGCCGTGCTTATGGTCGATAGTCTGTTTGCCGAGCGATCTGCCGTTGAGGAAAAGCTCTGCATTGTCGGCAGTAGAATATGCGATAACGTCAATGATCTGACCGTCGTTGAAATCCCAGTAGGGGAGAAGGTGTATCATCGGCTTGTCCGACCAGACGGACTGATAGAAATAGTATGCGTCCTTCGGGAAGCAGGCTGTGTCGGTCATTCCGAAGAAGCTGTTTTTGCTGCTGTAAGGCGTTGGTTCGCCTATGTAGTCGATGCCCGTCCATACGAACTGACCTGCGCAGAACTTTCTGTCACGGTCTTCTATCCAGGCTCTTTCGGCAGGCTTTCCCCAAACAACGCAGCTGTTTGCGAGCGATGAGCATTGGTTGTCATCGTGGGTGAGAAGCGGCTTTGACGCAGGAAAATGATATATTCCTCGGCTGCGCACTTCGGACGAGGTCTCGCTGCCGTAGATAACGACATTCGGATATTTTTTGTGATGCTCGTCATAGCAGCGTTCGGTGTAGTTATAGCCCGAGTTGACGAGGAACTCTCCGACCTTCTGTGCGTTTTCCCATTCGATATAGTTTGAGCCGATAGTAACTTCGGCGTGCTTGTTCGGGTCAAATTCACGGACATAGCCTGCGAGCATCTGTGCGATCTCCAGACCGTGCTCCGATGCGTGAGTGTCGTAGATCTCGTTTCCGATGCTCCACATTATAACGCAGGGGTGGTTGCGGTCACGTTTTACCCAGCTTTCAACATCTGCGTGAGCGGTTTCCTTGAAGAAACGAGCGTTGTCGAATTCCGTCTTCGGCAGCTCCCACATATCGAAGCTCTCACAGTTGACGAGCAGACCTATCCTGTCGCATATTTCAAGCAGCTCTCTTGCAGGCATATTATGTGAAGTGCGTATCGCATTTGCGCCCATTTCCTTCATAAGCATAAGCTGACGTTCGATCGCACGGCGGTTTACAGCCGCACCGAGCGCACCCATATCGTGATGAAGGCAGACGCCTTTTATTTTTATGTTTCTACCATTGAGGAAGAAGCCGTTGTCGGGGTCAAACCTTATGCTGCGGAAGCCAAAGTCGGTTTCATAAGAATCGAGTATTTCTCCGTCCTTGATAAGGCTTGCTCGGAGAGTGTAAAAAACAGGTGAATCGATATCCCAGAGCTTATGATCTTTTACGTTAAAATCAGCGCAATCCGATTCGGCGGCGATGCTTCCGTCCATATCGTAAACGGTATATTTTATGCTGTCATAATCGCCGACAGCTTCGGTATCAACGTGAACAGCTCCGTTTTCCGTATTTGCGGTAACATAAACTCCGTTCCAAAGGATGTGTGTGTTGTTCGTTTCGGTGAGATAAACGCTGCGGTAGATGCCTGCGCCCGAATACCATCTTGAATTCGGCGATACGAAGCGTACCTGCACCATTACCGTATTTTCTCCGTCATTGAGCAGGTCGGTTATATCAAATGAAAATGACGAGTAGCCATAGTGCCAGTCACCGGCTTTTCTGCCGTTTACATAAACTGTGCTGTCTGTATAAACGCCGTCAAAATCAATGCTGAACGACTTATCGCCCTTGACAATGTTAAAGCTTTTGCGGTACCAGCCTTCGCCGTTCTTGTATAGGTTGTTTGTATCGTAGATCAGCCAGTCGTGAGGTATCTCAACCGGCTTGAAGCTGCCGCAGTTTACAGCTTTGTCGTAGCCTGCTCCGTTTTCGAGAAGTGCAAATTCCCAGTTGTTGTCGAAGTTTGCCGATCTGTTCATATTCATAGTGATTTCCTTCCGTTAAAGACATATATATTATAATTATAATACATTTTTGGTTTGTATAAATGTATTTTTTGTTAAAAATGACAACTTTTAAATAAAGTAACTGCTATTGACAAATTTTTACAAGTGAATTGGGGTAAAATAACAAAAAGAAAATCAAGGAGGAAAAAATCATGCCTGTTAAAATCGAAACAGATGAGGAAGAAAAAAAGCTGACCGCTCATATAATCGGTGATATTGATCACCACAGCGCCGCAGAGATACGGGAGGAGATCGATCTTGAAGCGGAACGGCTTCGCCCCGAGATAATGATACTTGATTTTTCCGATGTTACGTTTATGGACAGCTCGGGAATAGGTCTTGTTATGGGCAGATACAAGGCGGCGAAGGCATACGGCGGAAAGATAATCGTTTCGGGCGCTTCGTCCCAGATAAAAAAAGTAATGAAGCTTGCAGGTCTTGAACGGCTTGCTTCGATAGAATGAGAGGAACAGAAAAATGTCAGTTGTAAATGAACTTAAATTATCTTTCCCGTCAAAAAGCTGCAATGAGAGGATAGCGAGAATGTGTATTGCCGCATTCATATCGGATGCGGATCCGACGATCGGTGAACTCACCGAGATAAAGACAGCCGTTTCCGAAGCTGTCACGAACAGCATCGTTCACGGCTACAGAGGTATGCTCGGCACGGTCAATATACACGCCCGTTTTCTGGATAACGGCTTGCTCACGGTAAAGATCTCGGACAAGGGCTGCGGCATACCCGATGTTGAAAAGGCGATGGAACCGCTTTATACCTCCGTCCCCGAGGAAGAACGCTCGGGGCTTGGCTTTTCGGTAATGGAAAGCTTCACGGACAAGCTTAAAGTCAGGAGCGCTGTCGGTAAGGGAACAACCGTAACTCTTCAGCGCAGGATCGGTGTACATAATGATGAAGAATAACAGTCTATTTATTCAAAGGAAGAAATATGAACTCAACCGAGACCGATAAGTTTACAGAAGAAAACCTCGGACTGGTGCGGCTGTGCGCAAACCGATTCCGAGGAAAAGGAATAGAATATGACGATCTGTACAGCACAGGCTGTATAGGTCTTATCAAGGCGGTGAACGGCTTTGACAGCAGCAGGGGAGTGAAATTCTCGACCTATGCCGTTCCCGTTATACTCGGCGAGATAAAGCGGCTTTTCCGTGACGGCGGAACGGTCAAGGTCAGCCGCAGCGTAAAAGAGCTTTCGCTGAAAATAACACGGATAAAGGAAGATTTCGGACAGAAATACGGCAGAGAGCCGCAGATATCCGAGCTTGCCGAGCTCACGGGCGAAAGCGAGGAAAACATTGTTGAAGCCGTCTGCGCTGCCCGTCCTGTGCTGTCGCTCACGGCTGACGATGATGAATCGGATGGAGGTCAGCTCGACATTGCCGTTGATGCGTATGACGAGGAAATGGCAGAAACTCTGTCACTCCATGCCGCACTTCGGACGCTTCCCGAAAAAGATCAGCTTCTCATATATTACCGCTATTATAAAGACCTCACCCAGACGCAGACCGCCGAAAAACTCGGAATGACGCAGGTACAGGTGTCACGCCGTGAAAAAAAGCTGCTCCTTTCACTTCGGAGCTTCCTTGAAGGATAGGTTTTTATCCCTTTGCCGTACAAAGCAGGACTTCTCCGTTTGATATTTTCAGCATGATGCTGTTGCTGTTTTCGTAAATTTCCATGCTGCAGCTTTTTGAACAGGCGGCAAGCTGTTCCGCACGGACGATGAGGACTTCGTCTTCTTTGAGAGTGCGTTTTACAGCGCTTCCGCAAAGCTGTGCAAAGACTGTTCCCGAGCCTGCGATCTCGTACAGCTCAAAACGGTTTTCACCGAAGGTCTTTGATATGTACAGCGTGAGCTTTGAACCTCCCGAAGACGCAAGAAAAGCCTTCCGTGCAAGCAGCAAGGGGCACTCCTGCGAGATCTCGATAGGATATATCGTGCAGGGAGAATGATCGGGTATGAGAGTTATCTCTGCATTGTCAGCGCAGGATGTGTATTTGCGTGAAAAAAGCCTGTCCTCGGAAAGACCGTTTTTCAGTGCTTCGATAATGTTGTCGGCAGAGTTTATTTCACATATATTCTGTGAAATCCAGCCGTCCGAGCCTGCTTTGACGCTCAGAAGCTCATTTTTATTAAGACAGATCGTGAGGATCGGAGAATGTTCTCCTTCAATAATATAATTCATAGCCGGGAGTTCCTTTTTTTGATAACAAATGCAATATTATCGTTCCAAATTCCGTTGAAAAGATAATATAGCTTTAGTATACATTTTTTTAATTCATATTTCAATACAAAATTAAAACAAATTTGACATTTTTTTGTGTAAATATCCATAATTGTTTGGAAAACATTGATTTTTTCGGCGGAAAGTAGTATCATAAAAACATCATAAATTTTACATGAGAGTTTTTGATAGTCAGATGACGAAAGCTTTCAAAATTTTTTATTTTATTTGGAAAGGATAAATTATCATGACATACGAACAGATCGTTGCAAAGGCAAAGGAGATCATGGCTACAAAGTCTGCCGAGGGATTCAAGGAGCATGTTGCTGCAGAAATACATATCACAGGTGAGGGCGAAGGCGCTTACTATATTGAAGTATTGGACGAAAAGATCTACGTTGAACCTTATGAGTACTACGACAGAGATTTCATTCTTACTGCTTCCGCAGTAGACCTCCTCGGAATCGTTGAAGGTACTCTTGACGCTGTTGCAGCTTATACAACAGGCAAGATCAAGATCGAAGGAAACCTTGACAAGGCTCTCGCATTCCAGAAGGTTTGCAAGACAACAAAGAAAGCTGAAAAGGCAGCAGCACCGAAGGCATCTGCTCCAAAGACAGCTTCAAAGCCTGCTGTTGGCAAAAAGGCAAAGAAGAAGTAAGCTTTTGAAAAAAGTATTACAAGCAGTTCCGTAAAGTTTTTTACGGAACTGCTTTTCATTTTTTATATACTTTATGTTTTTAAAATCGACATAAAGTTATGGTATCATCTGAATATGAAAAAAACGCTGATCTTCCTGTTTTTTATGTCTGGGGACAGAAACATATTCATACTGATCGGCGTATCCAAAAACAATTTGAAAGGACGATCAAAAAATGGCAGAGAAAAAAGGCTTTATCCATGAATTCAAAGAGTTTATCAGCAGAGGAAACGTTGTTGATCTTGCTGTCGGCGTTATCGTCGGCGGAGCTTTCACTTCCATCGTGAATTCGCTTGTAGGCGATATCTTTACTCCGATCATTGGCATGATCCTCGCAGGCGTTAACTTCAACAATCTCGGAGTAACTATTCCCTGGGGCAATCATCCTTATATAAACATCGGTGCATTCGTTCAGTCGGTCGTTTCGTTCCTGCTTACAGCATTCTGCATTTTCCTTATTGTAAAGTTTATCAATGCTTTCAAGAAAAAGGAAGCTGAAAAGCCTGCAGAACCGCCCAAGGAGCCGGAGCCGACAAAGGAAGAGCTGCTTCTTACCGAGATCCGCGATCTGCTCAAGGCTCAGCAGGATAAGGAGTAATTATGGCAGAGAAAAACAAAGCTCTTCTGATCGAGGTCATCGGTCAGGACGCTGTTATCGAGGGCATTGACTTCGATTTTGAGGCAACTACATATCTCAACGTTTTTGGCGGAACTACACTCACCGTAACGGATGCGGAGCGTCTTGCTGCGAATTCGTTCAAGTTTGCAAACTGCGTTGTCACAGCCTGCACTGATGAAAAGATAGTCCGTCAGTGCGACGAAAATGTGCTTGCATCCATACTCATCAATCCCGACGATGATTCCAAGATCATCCGCGGCAAGGCTCTTGTTTACCGAAAAAGGGCAGGGGATAATATGGGTTACGAGCTTTTCACGGACGATGAAGTCACCGAGCTTATTGACCTTTGCGATAAAATGGTGCAGGATTTTATTAAAGAAACTGAAAATGTGTAATACTCAAGGAGGAGACATTTTTTTGTTTCCTCTTTTTGTTTTTTTACATTTAAATGCAAAATATCACATAAAAATCACACAAAAGGTCTTGACTTGAATGACGGAATATTGTATAATGTATCATGGAATAATAAGTGCAGTTTTTTACTGCTCTTATTAAAGGGAACCTCTAAAAACCTCCTTCACGGCATATTTTCTATGACTTACATCATCTGCTGCGTTAACAAACCTTGTAATACATCAAGTATTGCTGCGGCTTGTTGCCTTGCAGCTGATGCAAGGCATGTACGAAAATATGCTCGTGTCCCGGCTTTTAGAGAACCCCTAAATTTTATTAGGAGGTCTATGTAAAATGTCAACAAAAGCAAATTACCCCATCAGTGAGATCGGCGCAGGTAAAGTCGGTTTCTCCAGAACTCGTTCTATCATCGAGGCTGCTTTCTATGGCAACAACGTAGTAAAAGTAAATACTCTTAAGGAGGCTTATAACCTCGCAAAGAATTCTCCGGGAACAATTGTTACCGATATGCCTATCTACCGCGGCGAAGAATTCGGACTTGACGCTGACGCAAAGGTTCTTCTCTTCAACGACGGTGCTGTTACAGGCCGTTACGCTGCTGCACGCCGCATCAAGGGCGAGCCGGGCGTTGATGAAGTTAAGCTCGACAAGGTAGTTATGGACGCTATTTACAAGACACGTTTCAAGAAGCTCTATCACGCAACCTGCTTCGTTGGTCTTGATAAGGAATTTATCGCAAAGGCTCATCTCCTCATTCCTGAGGGCGAAGAGAACCTTCTCTACAACTGGATGCTCAACTTCCAGTATATGTCCGATGAATATGTAAAGATGTACAAGGAGTCCAAGCCTATCGCTGACGGCAAGGAACCCGATATCTACATCTTCTCCGATCCGCAGTGGAAGCCGACAGAGAGCCCTGACGTTGATTACAGCTGTCTCTCCGATCCTCTTACACTCTGTTATTTCGATACAAACCAGAACTGTGCTGCTATCCTCGGCATGAAGTATTTCGGCGAGCACAAGAAGGGTACTCTTACAATGGCTTGGGCACTTGCTAACAGAAACGGCTATGCTGCCTGCCACGGCGGTCAGAAGGAATATACTCTTGCTGACGGCTCCAAGTTCGTTGCTTCCGTTTACGGTCTTTCCGGCTCCGGTAAGTCAACTCTTACACACGCAAAGCACAACGGCAAGTATCCTGCAATCAAGGTTCTCCACGATGACGCATTCATCATCAACACCGATACATGTGCTTCTATCGCTCTCGAACCTACTTACTTTGATAAGACAGCTGACTATCCTACAGGCTGCCCCGATAACCAGTATCTCCTCTCCTGCCAGAACTGCTCCGCTACAATGGACGAAGACGGCAAGATCCAGCTCGTAACAGAGGATATCAGAAACGGCAACGGACGTGCTATCAAGTCCAAGCTCTGGTCTCCTAACCGTGTTGACAAGATCGATTCTCCTGTTAACGCTATTTTCTGGATCATGAAGGATCCTACAATTCCTCCTGTTATCAAGCTCAAGGGTGCTTCCCTCGCTTCCGTAATGGGTGCTACACTTGCTACAAAGACATCTACAGCTGAACGTGTAAAGGCAGGCACAGATATGAACGCTCTTCGTATCGTTCCTTATGCTAACCCGTTCAGAACATATCCTCTTGCTAACGACTACGAGAAGTTCAAGAAGCTCGTTGAAGAAAAGAACGTTGCTTGCTACATCATCAACACAGGCGACTTCATGGGCAAGAAGGTAAAGCCTGCTGATACTCTCGGAATCCTTGAGACTATCGTTGAAGGCAAGGCTAAGTTCGAGAAGTGGGGTCCTTTCGAGGATATGGAGATCATGCCTTGGGGCGACTTCGAAGTTAACCTTAACGATAAGGACTACGCTGAACAGCTCAAGAACGCTATGCAGAATCGTCTTAACAGCGTTGAAAAGTTTGCTACAGATAAGGGCGGCTATGACAAGCTTCCTGACGACGCTGTTGCAGCTATTAAGAAGGTTGTTGACGAAGCAGCTTCTCTCTAATTCGTAATGCGTAATTCGTAATGCATAATGCGTAATTAGTAAAAAATCAAACCGCAATTCACATCTGATAAAGGTGTGGGTTGCGGTTTTTTTATAAAAAAAAACCGCAAATTGTATCAAAATTGATGCAATTTGCGGCTGAAATAATTACGCATTACGCATTACGAATTACGCATTAACAATCTGCCATTTTCCGTTTGATCTGACCATGAAAAGCATTTTCTGAACGGTTTCGTGGTCTTTTTCATTGTAGGTCGTGACTTTGATATTGACATTATATCCGCTGTCTGTCTTTTCTCTTGAAATAAACTCGGCGGAAACGGCAAAATCCTCGCCCCAGTCGATCAAATACTGCTCGCGAAGCTCGTCAAATTCCTTTTCGGAAATGACATTTTCTCCGAAGCATTGACTATATTCTTTGTATATTCCGTGTGAAAATGAGCTGTATGCCTTGTCAATGGTTTTCATCTGTCCGCTTGTCGAAGCATTGATAACTATAAGAAATACAAGTGCTAAAACGGTGACCGAACAGAAGATGATGCTGATAATTTTTGCTGTTGAATGTTTGCTCATCGGCAGTTACCTTTAAAAAGCTTATTCAAGGATAGCGCCCTTCGCTGAAGAAGAAACAGTCTTTGCATAACGCTTTAAGTAGCCCTTGAGTTCCTTTTTCTTCGGAACGAAGGAAGCCATACGTCTGTCGATCTCTTCCTGCGGAACGTTGAGTGTGAGCGTGCAGTTCGGAATGTCGATCGTGATAGAGTCGCCGTCCTGAACGATACCGATGATGCCGCCTTCAGCTGCTTCGGGGGAAACGTGACCGATAGAAGCGCCTCTTGATGCACCGCTGAAACGTCCGTCTGTGATGAGCGCAACGGAGGAACCGAGTCCCATACCCTGGATAGCGGATGTAGGATTGAGCATCTCTCTCATTCCCGGACCGCCCTTCGGACCTTCGTAGCGGATAACAACAACGTCGCCTTCAACGATCTTGCCGCCGAGGATAGCAGCCTGTGCGTCTTCTTCACAGTCATAAACCTTTGCAGGACCTGTGTGAGTGAGCATTTCGGGAACAACAGCGCTTCTTTTTACAACGCAGCCGTCAAGTGCAAGGTTGCCCTTGAGAACAGCGATGCCGCCTGTTGTGCTGTACGGATCTTCGATCGGACGGATGTAGTCATGATTCTTGTTTACACAATCCTTGATGTTTTCGCCGACTGTCTTGCCTGTAACGGTCATAATGTCGGTTGCAAGCAGACCCTTTTTGTTAAGCTCGTTCATTACGGCGTAAACGCCGCCTGCTTCGTTGAGGTCTTCCATGTAAGCGTGACCTGCAGGAGCAAGGTGACAAAGATTAGGTGTTCTTGCGCTGATCTCGTTTGCAATGTCAAGGTTAAGCTCAACTCCGCATTCGTGTGCGATAGCAGGGAGGTGAAGCATACTGTTGGTAGAGCAGCCGAGAGCCATATCAACTGTAACAGCGTTGTGGAAAGCCTTTTCTGTCATGATATCGAGAGGACGGATATTCTTTCTGTAAAGCTCCATTACCTGCATACCAGCCTTCTTTGCAAGGCGGATCCTTTCGGAGAAAACAGCAGGGATAGTGCCGTTGCCCTTGAGTCCCATGCCGAGCGCTTCGGTAAGGCAGTTCATGGAGTTTGCTGTGTACATACCCGAGCAGCTTCCGCAGGTCGGGCAAGCCTTATTCTCATATTCTTCAAATTCATCTTCTGTTATTCTGCCTGCTGTGTAAGCGCCTACTGCTTCAAACATACTTGAAAGGGAGGTCTTGCTGCCCTTAACATGACCTGCAAGCATCGGACCGCCAGAAACGAAGATCGTAGGAACATTGATACGAGCGGCAGCCATAAGAAGTCCGGGGACGTTCTTGTCGCAGTTGGGGATCATTACGAGAGCGTCAAAATGATGAGCAAGAGCCATACATTCGGTCGAATCAGCGATAAGTCCTCTTGTAACGAGTGAGTACTTCATACCCTCGTGTCCCATTGCGATACCGTCGCATACTGCGATAGCAGGGAATACAACAGGAGTACCGCCTGCCATTGCAACGCCCATTTTTACGGCTTCAACGATCTTGTCGATGTTCATGTGACCGGGTACGATCTCGTTGTAGGAAGAAACGATACCAACGAGCGGTCGCTCCATTTCTTCCTTTGTCATACCGAGCGCATTGAAAAGTGAACGCTGCGGAGCCTTGTCCGAGCCTTCACAGAAGAAGTTCTTGCAGTCTTTACATTCCATTTTTTATACATCCTTTCGTTCGGAAGCGTCAGTCGGCGTTTCCGAAATATTTGCTGTAATTCAAAATATATTGTTTTGCGAGCCGGTCAAACTTGGCTTGGTCAAAGCATCGGCGGAAGTCCTTGTCCTGCGAAGAAAAGCTGACGCTTTCGCAAAATTCAAGGAAATCGACAAAGCTTCTGCCCGATGGTCTGCTTGCAGCACCCGTTTTTACGGCAGAATCGACGATCTCCGCAAGCTTTTCGTAGCCGATAGCGCGGAAGCCGTTTGCTGCGATGCCGAGAAAGTCGTTTGAGAGGTTGAAAACAGCCTCGGAGAAGCCGCTGTTCAGCACCTGCTTCAAGGTTATCTCTGCACAGTAAATGTTAAGGCAGGGAGTAGGCAGACTGTTGAGCTTTTCACCCATATCCGACCAGTCTTCCTTGAAGCTTGTTTCTATCCAAGCCGTAACAGCGCCGACTATCTCATTTTCGGGCATATCTGAAAGGTCGCTCCGTTTTAAAGCTTTGTAGCGGAGCTGGCCTTTCATAAAAGCGTCCGCATCCGTTATATCCGATGCAAAAAAATCAAATTTGCTCATATCTTATGAATTGCCGAGGAATGCTGCGCCGATGATCCCTGCGTCATTTCCGAGCTTTGCAACTGTGATCTCGGTGTTGCAGTCGAGCATTCTTGTGTAAACTTCCTTTTTAACGAGTTCCTTCATCGGAACGAGGAGGGGATCGCCCTCGTTGCATACGCCGCCGCCGATGCAGAGAATGTCAGGCTGGAAGATGTTTATAACGTTTGTGATACCTGCTGCGAGGTACTTTATGTACTTGTCAACGACAGCTTTTCCTGCTGCGTCGCCTTCGCGCATTGCATTGAAAGCGTGACGTGCAGAAACCTTTCCGTCCTTCTTCTCGTATTCGGCGAGGAGGCTGGCGGGGTTTTCTGCGATAGCAGCCTTTGTCATATTGATAAGCCCTGTTGCGGAGGAGAAGGTTTCAAAGCATCCCTTTCTTCCGCAGGTGCACTGAGGTCCGTCAACAGCGATTACCATGTGCCCGATCTCTGTTCCTGCGAGGTTTCTTCCCGTGAAGATCTTGCCGTCAATGATAACGCCTGCGCCAACGCCTGTTCCGAGGGTGATACATACAGCGTCGGTAGCACCCTTTGCTGCGCCTGCAACAAATTCGCCGTAAGCGGCTGCGTTTGCGTCGTTTGCAACATAAACGGGCTTGTTGATGTGCTCCCGGATATACTTTCTTATAGGAACATTCTCAAATCCGAGATTGTTGGAGTAGGGGATAGTGCCGTTGATGTTGTCGGCGATACCGGGAGTTCCGATGCCGATCCATTCAATATCGTCAATGGAGATGCCTGCGTTCTGTGCAGCTTCGATGCTGACCTTTGCCATATCGTCTGCGATCTCCTTTGCAGGACGGGGGCAGTTGGTTTTTGTGGTAGCCTTTGCGACGATCTCGTAGTTCTCGTTTACAACGCCTGCTTTGATGTTGGTTCCGCCGAGGTCGATACCAATATAGTACTTCATTTTTTTACTCTCCTTATTAATCCGGATCAATCAATTCTTGTAAGAATAAACTGTGATCTTCCTTCGATAGTGTATTTTCCGAGTCCTGCAGGGAGAAATGCTGTTTCGCCTTTTTTAAGAGTTATCTCGCCGCTGTCTGACTTAACCTTCACATCACCCTCAAGAACGAGAATAGACTCAAAGGATGTTTCATCAGCGCACAATTCGGCTGAATCATCTGTATCAACCTTGTAAACGGTGAAATATTCACATTTTGAAAGAAGCTTCTTTGTGCAGCCGTTTTCGGTAACAGCTTCGGTTGTCGGATAGGGTTCGGCAGGGCAGAGGTTTGTAACGTCAAGAGCCTTTTCAATATGAAGCGGTCTTGTTTTTCCGTCTGCACCGACTCTTCCGTAGTCGTAAACACGGTATGTAGTGTTGGAATTCTGCTGTATCTCGGCGATAAGGATGCCCTTTCCGATAGCATGGAGAGTTCCCGAGCGGATGAAGAAAACGTCACCCTTTTTTACGGGAACGGAGTTGGTTATTTCGAGCAGAGTGTTGTTTTTGATCCTCTCTGCGAATTCTTCCTTTGAAACGGTGCCTTTGAAGCCGTAAATGAGCTCTGCGCCCTCGTCACAGTCGACGATGTACCACATTTCGGTCTTGCCGTACTCACCCTCGACACGCAAAGCGTATTCGTTGTCGGGGTGTACCTGAACGGAAAGGTTGTCCTTTGCGTCTATGAGCTTTATAAGAACGGGGAAATTCTCAAAGCGTTCGCAGTTTTTTCCGAGGATAGCCTTGCCTTCTTTTTCAATATATTCAGCAAGCGTCATCCCCTTTGCTTCGCCGTTGTCAATGACCGAGTTGCCGTCCTTGTGGCAGGAAAGCTCCCAGCTTTCGGCAACCTTGTCAAAGCTGCAGTCCTTGCCGTAAACATCGCGAAGCTTTGTACCGCCCCAAAGATAATCCTTGAATGCGGGTTTTAATTTCAGTGGATACATTTTAACACTCCTTTTATGAAACATTATATCAATACAATTATACACCTATTTTATAGTAAAGTCAATAAAAAGAATGTATTTGTCCACGGTATTTCAACGAGTAAACAAACAATGAAATTTCCATGAAAATATGGTCGTAATCGGCGTAATTTTTTGTAGGGGGGACGGGTCGCCCGTCCCCTACAATATTTTGTTAATAATTTTGTGAGAAATAATTCACTCGTTGAAATACCGTGTGTATTTGTCGTTTTATACTATAGCAATCCACAAAAATATCCTGCCAAGTGCAAAGCTTGAATAGTGTCGTCACTCACTCTTGACAGGCGGCAAGCCAGCCTGCGGGTTCGTTCCTAACTCTTCAAGCTTTGACCTCGCCTCCTTTTGTCAGTCTATTTCTGTGTCTTGCTATAGTCTTACTGTTGGTTTGGAATTAGGAAAAAGCTGATAAAAGCGAAGCGTTCGTTTTGTCGTTTTGAAAAATGTACGAGTTTACGTCTTTGAGGACATTTTGAAAAACGGCAAAAACGTATTAATCAGCGTTTCCTTAGTATTAATGCATTACAGGGACTGCTGTCCGGTTAAAAAATAGCGTTTTTTACTGCTTATGAAGAGCAAAACACAGCAAAATGCAGGATACAAATCAAAATTATGCAAATTTGATGATTTGATTTGGTGTATAAACGATAATATAAATGCAAGCTAAATGACATATATAATTCATAAATATTCGCAAAATAGCTATATCTTGACAAATACAGTTATAAAATGCAAGAAGAAATGATAGAAATTGCATAAATTTCAAAAAAGTACTTGACAAATGCTTCCGGGCGTTATATAATAAGACCATAGAAAACAGCAAGGGCGCTGTGAACGGGCTGCAATGGCGGAGCCTGTATCACAGTGCCTTTTCTATTTGCTATAGGGAGATTAAGTTTTCCGAAATTATAATTATTGGAGGAATCAATTATGGAAGCAACAAACATCTTAGAGCAAGTTTCCGAGAGTACCTCGTCGTTAGTATTCGGCGTCTGGTTCTTGATCGGTGCAGCTCTCGTATTCTTTATGCAGGCAGGCTTCGCAATGGTCGAAACAGGTTTCACAAGAGCGAAGAACGCCGGAAACATTATCATGAAAAACCTTATGGACTTCTGTATCGGTACAGTAATGTTCATCCTCATCGGCTTCGGACTTCTCTTCGGTGAAGACCTTGTCGGACTCATCGGCAAGCCGGGCTTCGACATTATGACACAGTATGAGAATTTCGACTGGTCAAGCTTCGTATTCAACCTTGTATTCTGCGCAACGACCGCAACTATCGTTTCCGGTGCAATGGCTGAAAGAACAAAGTTCATTTCCTACTGCGTTTATTCCGCAGTTATCAGCGCACTCATTTATCCGATCGAAGCACACTGGATCTGGGGCGGCGGCTGGCTCGCACAGATGGGCTTCCACGATTTCGCAGGTTCGACCTGTATTCACATGGTCGGCGGTATCGCAGCTCTCATCGGCGCAAAGATCCTCGGACCCCGTATCGGCAAGTTCGTTACCGATAAGGACGGCAAGGTAACAAAGGTAAACGCTATCCCCGGTCACTCGCTTACTATCGGTGCACTCGGCGTATTCATCCTTTGGTTCGGCTGGTACGGCTTCAACGGCGCTGCTGCAACAAGCATTGAACAGCTCGGTTCTATCTTCCTTACAACAACAGTTGCTCCTGCAGTTGCAACAGTTACCTGCATGATCTTCACTTGGATCAAGTATGGCAAGCCCGATGTTTCCATGTGTCTTAACGCATCGCTCGCAGGTCTTGTTGGTATCACCGCTCCCTGTGACACAACAGACTGTCTCGGCGCTGTTATCGTAGGTATCGTTTCAGGTCTGCTCGTAGTATTCGGTGTATGGCTCCTTGACAACAAGCTCCATATTGACGACCCTGTCGGCGCAGTTGCAGTTCACATGATGAACGGCGTTTGGGGTACTATCGCAGTTGGTCTTCTCTCCAATCCGAAGGTTCCCGGTTATGCACTTGCAGATGCTGACGGCAACACACTCGCAGGCGTTTTCTACGGCGGTGGATTCAAGCTCTTCGGCATCCAGCTCATCGGTCTTTTTGCAGTTGCTGCATGGACAACAGTTACAATGATCATCACATTTGCAGTTATCAAGAAAACTCTCGGTCTCAGAGCTTCCAAGGAGGAAGAAACAAGAGGTCTCGACGTTACAGAACACGGTCTTGCTTCTGCTTATGCAGACTTTATGCCGGTATCCAACTCCATCTTCACAGGCGAGGTTTCCGAAGAAGAACCTGCTGCAGCAGTTCCTGTTACTGTTGTTGACCGTCCTCATATCGAGCGCAGCGCAGACAGCAAGAACAAGTACACAAGAATTGCTATTATATGCAAGCAGAACAAATTTGAAGCACTCAAATCCGCACTCAGCAACATCGGCGTAACAGGCTTTACTGTTACACAGGTTCTCGGCTGCGGCACACAGAAGGGTGCAGGCGAAATGTATCGTGGTATTCCTGTTGAAGCAACGCTCCTTCCAAAGGTAAAGGTTGAGGTCGTAGTTTCAAGAGTTCCTGTTGAAACAGTTGTTGAAACTGCAAGAAAGGCTCTTTACACAGGTCACATCGGCGACGGTAAGATCTTCGTTTACGATGTTGAGGATGTTATCAGAGTCCGTACAGGCGAAAGCGGATATGACGCTCTCCAGGATTCCGATGATTAAATTCATCTCCATATAATGTATTACATAAAAACAGCATTGAAGCCTCGGTCGGATGATCGGGGCTTCAATGCTGTTTGTTTATGATCAGTTCTTTTTGTAAATAAGTATTTCAAAAGCAATTTCCGTTTCAAGCTGTGAAAGCGACTCGACACGGCGATGACCTTCCTCGCTCGTTTTATAGTAATAAGGCGTCATTGAAAACAGATTCCGGATATCCTCGTTATTGTCAAGCTGTATCTTTGAGCTTACGGACTGCTTTTCGAGCAGGGTGAATCCGTCGGGTATGTCCTCTTTCGGCTCGTTTAAATAGGGAGCGTCATATATCGCCGATTTGAGCTGCCAGAGGTGACGTTCGGCAGGAATGACCATTATCAGAGTGCCGTTCGGTTTAAGCACACGCAGGAATTCTTCTCCGCACCACGGTGCAAAGAGTGTTGTCAGCATATCGCACGAGCAGCTCCTGACGGGCAGATGAAATACGCTGCTGACCGAAAACAGCACATTTGTGACGCCCTCCGACTTTGCACGTTTTGCTGCAGCGTCGGCAGCGGTTTTGGAGATATCCGTTCCCATAAAGAACATATCGGGAGCTTTTTTTGCTGCACAAACGGTGTAAATTCCCTCGCCGCAGCCTGCGTCAAGAACAACTCCGTTTTTTACCGAGTATTTTTTTACGCTGTCGGAAAAAGCATTGATAAGAATATCGTAATACCCTTTGTTCAGAAAGCTTTTCCTCGCGTTTACCATAAGCTTGTTATCGCCCGGGAGCTTCGTGTTCATCTGTTGAACAAGCAGCAGGTTCACATAGCCGCTTCGTGCAGTATCATAAACATGATTTTCGGGGCAGCGGAAGCTTCCGGAGTCACGGTGGAGAGTTCCGCCGCATTTTGGGCAGATATAGCTGTGAAATTCGTTCATTTTCCTGATTTTTTCCTTTCAGATCGTTCTTTGATCAATGGGATCGCCGCCGTAAAAACGATCATATTGTTTTCCTTGTATTCTGCGGAGATTCTGCCGCCGTGCGCTTCGGCTATAGCCTTTGCGGCAGAAAGACCAATTCCGCTGCCGCCGCTTTTCTGATTGCGGGAGCTGTCGCTGCGGTAGAAGCGTTCAAAAAGACGCTCGGGTTTGCATTCGGGAAGCTTTTCGCATTGATTTTCGATCGAAAGCACGGCGTTTTTTCCGTTTTCGGAGAGTGAAACGGTTATCTCGGCTTGCGCAGCAGTGTATTTTACCGCATTGTCAAGAAGTATCGAAACGAGCTGCGAAAAGGTATCTTTATTCACATCGGCGGCAATTCCGTTTTCGATTTTTGTTTCGATCACAGCCGATCTCTGCGCAGCAGATTCCATAAAATGCTCGGCAGTATGCAAAACGATATCCGAGATATTTTCCTTTGAAACGGCAAGCTTGAAGCCGCTTTCGTCGGCACGGGAGAGTATAAGCAGATTTTGCATAAGCTCTCCGAGGCGAAGCGTCTGACGCTTGATATTTCGTGTATATTTCGAGCCGTTTTCAGCGCAGGTAAGCTCAAGCGCTTCGGTGTTGGAAAGGATTATCGCCAGCGGTGTTTTCAGCTCGTGACCTGCATTTGTGACGAACTGCTTCTGCTTTTCAATGTTTTCAGCGACAGGTCTTATTGCAGCCTTTGAAAGAAGAATGACGATAATCAGCATTACCGCCCAGCATATCAGACCGATCAGCAGCGAGATAACAAGAACGTTGGTCATATTGCGGTTTTCCCGTGAAACATCAAGAAAAAAAGCTGTTGTTTCACTGTCCTGTCTTTCGATGCGGTAGATGAACGACTTGTATTTTCCCGTGTCCTTATCTTTTTTGATTATGTTGTTTGCATACTGCACCGCTTCATCCGCTGTGACGGAAGAAATGCGGTCAACGTCCGTGAAAAGCACATTTCCGTCATCGTCCAGCTTTACCGAAAAAAATCTTGCCGAAAGAGCGTTGTCCTCTGTTATAGGGGCGGAGAAAAATGCCCGTTTTCTGTTGTTTTGCAGCGGAAAAGAGGGAGGAATACCATTTTTTCTGTTTGTGTCCGCAAAGCAGCGATCAAGCATACGCTCCGATTCATTATTTGTGATAATAACATTGAAGACGTTGAGTGCTCCGAGCAGCACCGCAAGCAGTATCGTTATCGCAGTCATTGAAGTAAGGATAAAACGCTTCTGAAGATCCTTTATCATTTTATCTCCTCCAAAGTGTAGCCGGTGCCTCGTTTTACCTTTATTTCGGCGTTTGCACCGAGCGCAGAAAGTCTTTTGCGCAGGTAGGATATGTAGACCCACACTGCGCCTATCTCCGCATCGGAATCATAGCCCCAGACCTTCGCCATAAGGTCTTCGGAAGAAAGATAGATACCCTGATTGAGCATAAGCTGTTCCATAAGACGGTATTCGAGCCGCGGAAGCGTGAACGATTGATCTTTGCAGGAAAGCTGCGATGACTGCATATTGAGAGAAAGATCTCCGCAGGTGAGGATATCGGGGGTGAATTCTTCACGGCGGCGCAGCATTGCTCTTATCCTCGCCAGAAGCTCGCCCATTTCAAACGGCTTTGCAAGGTAATCGTCAGCTCCTGCGTCAAGTCCCTCTATTTTGTCCTCGACCTGTGATTTTGCGGTAAGAAGAAGTATCGGAGTTCGGCAGCCTTTTTTGCGAAGCTCACGAAGAACCTCGATACCGTCCATTCCCGGCATCATAATATCAAGAATTATCCCGTCATAGCTGTCGGCAAGCGCATAATCAAGCGCATCCTTTCCGTCATAAACAGCGTCAACGATGTATTTGTGATAGGTAAGTATATCCGTGACGGCTTCGGACATAGCCTGCTCATCCTCGGCATATAAAAGCTTCATTTTCATCATCTCCCGAAAAAATTATATCTGTCTGACCTTAATTATACCTTATATCAAGGGAAACGATTGCTTCGCATTAATCAGCGTATCCTAAGAAATTCTTTCCTTTAAGTTATACGCTTTCCGTTTCCATATTGTATATCGCTGAATGTTATCCGGTTCATAATTTTCCTCTCATTTGGCGGTGTTTTGCTTCATTTTTATTATACCATATTTTGGGCATTTGGGGAAGATCAAATCAGCGTTTACAAAGAAAAACGTTCCATAGGCATAAGTTGAAAATTTCACTGTGGGATTTTTGTTCAAAAGTGCCTTTGAAAAAATGCGCCAAAATATGGTATTATTTATATAGGATATACAGACAAATATGTAGTCCTATAAGGAGGTGACAGCTTTATGAAGCGAGTAAAAGCGGCTTGCATTTGTCAGACTCTTCATTTTATGTTAAAAGAAGATGTTGCACATGATTATGCAGTTGATCTGGTTGAACAGGAGGTAGAACAGTATAAGAAAACTCTTGAACGAAGCCACACACAGTACAAAATCGTAGAGCAGACTGTTCAGCAGGACGGTTCTATCATTATCAAGGTCATCAAACAGTATAACTCAAGCCCTGTCGGTGATTATCTGAACTGATGAACAAAGCAAACACGAACTATTTTAGAAAACGCTGATCAATGCAATGTGATTTATCAGCGTTTCCTTAGTTCCGTGCAGTTTTATGGAGGTATATATGGCGCAAAAGAATACAACCGCAGCTTCACAGCAAAAAAAGAGATCGGCGGCAGAAAAGCTGCGTGAACATAAAATAGAAGCTTTCCGTCAAAGGATAGATCAGGACGAAGAAACAATAGCTGCAATGGAAAAAAGCCGCAATGATTTGTCAAAAACCGATATCAATGGTATTACGGTCGCACACAGGACTTTCGGGCAAGGCAGAATAATCGAACAGAATGCTTCAACCATTACTGTACAATTTGGCGCTGAAAGCAAGAAGTTTATGATGCCGTCTGCGTTCATCGACGGATTTCTTGAAACGGATGATGCAGAGCTGAACAAAGGCATTTTGCGTTACCGTGAAATGTGTACGCAGATAAAGCTTGCAAAGGACGATATCAGCGAAGTTAATCGCTCTATTCAAGTATTGGAAAAGAAGTAATATAATTATTTTGTAATACGCTGATTAATGTGAAGCATTCATTAAAAGTATATCATACATCAAAAAATAAATCAAGCAGCGAAAAAGCAAAACAAAAGGGTACCGGACAGTTGTCCGATACCCTTAATGCGCTTAATAGTTTTCGTTTCTTACTTCAAAGTAAGCCTGTGGGTGGTTGCAAACGGGGCAGACTGTCGGAGCAGTCGTTCCGATAACGATATGTCCGCAGTTGCGGCACTCCCATACTGTTACGCCGCTCTTTTCAAATACAGCCTTTTCTTCAACGTTCTTGAGGAGTGCTCTGTAACGCTCTTCGTGAGCCTTTTCGATTGCGGCAACGCCTCTGAATTTTTCAGCAAGGTCGTGGAATCCTTCTTCATCGGCTTCCTTTGCCATGCGGTCATACATATCTGTCCATTCAAAGTTCTCGCCCTCTGCTGCGCTTTTAAGGTTTTCTTCGGTAGTGCCAAGCTCGCCGAGTGCCTTGAACCACATTTTAGCGTGTTCCTTTTCGTTGTCAGCTGTCTTTAAGAAAAGTGCAGCGATCTGTTCGTAGCCTGCTTTTTTCGCAACGGAAGCGAAGTATGTATATTTGTTTCTTGCCTGTGATTCGCCTGCGAATGCTTCACGGAGATTCTGTTCGGTCTTTGTACCTGCGTATGGATTTTTGCTGCTCATAAAAAATACCTCCATTTTTTAAGTCAATACGGTATGGTATTGCTTTAAAAGATTCGGAAAGTGTGAAGCTTCCCGAATCTTTTATTATAAAAATATTATACCATTTCGGACGAGCAAAGTCAATCATTTTTTTACAATTTCGATACCTTCAGCGCACGGATGGCATTGAGAACTGCGATTATCATTACTCCGACATCGGCAAATATCGCAAGCCACATATTAGCGATCCCGAAAGCCGTCAACGCAAGGCAGGCAAACTTTACAACGAGTGAGAATACAATGTTCTGATATACGATACCGATACATTTTCTTGATATCTTTATTGCCTTTGCGATCTTGAGCGGATCATCGTCCATAAGAACGATATCGGCGGCTTCTATTGCTGCGTCCGAACCCATTGCACCCATTGCGATACCGATATCAGCTCGCATAAGAACGGGAGCGTCGTTTATGCCGTCGCCGACAAAAGCAAGCTTTTCCTTTTCGCCCTTTTCGGAGAGCAGCTCTTCGACCTTTGTTACCTTGTCGGCAGGGAGAAGCTCGCTGTAGAATTCGTCAACGCCAAGCGAACGTGCAGCCTTTTCGGCAGCCTGCTTCCTGTCGCCCGTGAGCATTACCGTTTTCTTTATCCCAAGCTTTTTAAGCTCTGCAACAGCGGCGATGGAATGTGATTTTTCACGGTCGGAGATAACTATATGTCCCGAATATTCACCGTTCACGGCAACGTGAAGTATCGTTCCGACGCTGTGGCAGTCAATATGCTCGACGCCTATCTTCTTCATAAGCTTGATGTTTCCGACAGCGATCTTTTTGCCGTCAACAACTGCAGTTATGCCGCATCCGCTTATCTCCTCAATGTCGGAAACTCTGTTTCGGTCAAGCTCTTTTCCGTAAGCGTTCTGCAGGCTCTTGCTGATAGGGTGTGAAGATGAACATTCCGCAAGCGCCGCATATTCGAGAAGCATTTCCTTGTCAATGGAATTGTGGTGATAATCCGTTACCTCAAAAACGCCCTCGGTGAGCGTTCCCGTTTTGTCAAATACGACATATTTTGTCTTGGAAAGCGCTTCAAGATAGTTTGAACCTTTGATGAGGATACCCTCACGGCTTGAACCGCCGATGCCTGCAAAAAAGCTTAAAGGAATGCTGATAACGAGTGCGCAGGGGCAGCTTACAACGAGGAATGTCAGCGCTCTGTAGATCCAGTCCGACCATGCGGCTTCGTTTCCCGAGATGATACCGATAACGGGCGGAATGACAGCAAGCGCAAGTGCTCCGAAGCATACGGCAGGGGTATAGACCTTTGCAAAGCGTGAGATGAATTCTTCCGATCTTGACTTGTTCGAGCTTGAATTCTCGACAAGATCGAGTATCTTTGAAACGGTCGATTCGCCGAATTCCTTTGAAGTCTTTATTTTGAGAACGCCCGAAAGGTTTATGCAGCCGCTGACGACTTCATCGCCCTCGTGAACATCACGGGGAACGCTTTCGCCAGTGAGTGCGCTTGTGTTAAGACTGGAGCTTCCCTCGCAGACAACACCGTCAATGGGTATTTTTTCGCCTGGCTGAACAACAATGATGCTTCCGATCTCAACCTCGTCGGGAGAAACCTGTTCAAGCTTTCCGTCCTGTTCGATGTTGGCATAGTCGGGGCGGATATCCATAAGCTCGGTTATGTTTTTGCGGCTCTTTCCAACGGCAATGCTCTGGAAAAGCTCGCCCGTCTGATAGAATATCATAACTGTGAGCGCTTCGTCATAGTCGCCGCTGCCCGTGTAAATTGCAAGCGCAAATGCTCCTACGGTTGCGACAGCCATAAGGAAATTTTCATCAAAGGGTCTGCCGTTTACAATTCCAAGAAAAGCTTTGCGCAGAATATCGTAGCCGATAAGGATATACGCTGCAAGGTACAACGCAAGCTTTACAATTCCCGTGATCGGCAGCAGATGATATATCACAAGAAGTACAACGCAGGCGATTATCCTGGCAAGCATTATCTTTTGTTTTTTCTTCATAATAAGCTCCTTGATGTTTAAAATTCTATTTCGCAGTCGGGTTCTATCTTTTTGCAGGCTTTGAGTACGGCTTTCATAACCGACTTCGGGTCGTTGCCCTCTGAAAATTCAACGGTCATTTTTTGCGTCATAAAACTTACGGTTGCCTTTGCAACGCCCTCGGTCTTGTTTGCAGCCTCTTCCATAAGATTTGCACAGTTTGCGCAGTCAACTTCGATAGCATAGGTTTTTTTCATATTATCATTTCCTTTCAAGAAAAATTTATCCGTGATTTTCAATTAAACAATTAAGCAATTGACGAATCGTTCTGTTTGTAGTATAATATATTAAGTTATTAGAGTCAACGGGAAAGCGGCTTTTATTACCGCTCGGGCGAAATTAATTTCCAAAAAGGAGAGAGAAAGCAATGTCGGAATTTGAACTTCCGCATTTTCACGATGAAAATGAATCGGCTGAAAGAATGTGTTCGCACATCGGAAAGACCGAGAGCTTCGGAGAGGTAGCAGACGTTTTTTCACAGCTTTCCGATATAACGAGAGTAAGGATATTCTGGCTTTTGTGCCATTGCGAGGAATGTGTGATGAATATTTCGGCAATGGTCGGAATGTCCGGTCCTGCCGTGTCGCATCATCTGAAATGCCTGAAGCAAAGCGGACTGCTTGTCTGCCGCCGCAGCAACAAAGAGGTATATTACAAGGCTGCCGACAGCGAGGAATGCAGACTTCTCCATATAATGATAGAAAAAATGCTTGAAATAAAATGCCCCGATGAACCGTCCGATGACGAGTGCGCAAATAATGCCGAATGTGGCGGCTTTACCGATGGTCAGATCGAAACTGCGCACAAGGTTCACGAGTATCTTACGGCGCACATCAACGAACGCCACACGATAGAATCGCTTTCACGCAAGTTTCTAATAAATCAGACGACGCTGAAAAACGTCTTCCGTGCGGTCTATGGAAACTCCGTGGCTTCGCATATAAAGGAGCACCGCATGGAGAAGGCGGCAAAGCTGCTTGACGAGGGAAAGCTCACCGTTGCCGAAGTAGCAGGCCGTGTCGGATATGAGAGCCAGAGCAGGTTTTCTTCCGCTTTCAAGGCGGCTTACGGAGTCCTTCCGACCGAGTATAAAAACAAGTAGATTTATATTAAGGAAACGTTGATTAATTCGTTTCTGCCGTTTTTCAAAATGTACTCAAAGAGGGGAACTCGTGCATTTCTCAAAACGGTGAAACGAACGCTGCGCTTTGATCAGCGTATCATTAAAAACTTTGGAGCAGATAAACTATATTTTGATATGGAAAGGGAAAATTATGAACAGAAAGAGATTTTTATCAATACTTGCGGCTGTGTGTGTGCTTATGACAGCCTGTGCAGCCGAAAATGATACCGTGGACATTGTTTCGGAAACAGAGAGCGTGACGGAGAGTATCGTTTCTTCCGAAACTGCTTCGGAAACAACAACAGTTTTGACAGTCACAACAATCGAAACAACCGAAACGACCGAAACTACCGAAGCTTCGGAAACAATTGAAACTGCTGAAACCGTTATGACCGAGAAAACTCCCGAAAAAGTATCGGTAAATGCAGAAGATATGAGTTTTACGGATTTTACCTTTATCGAGTATTATAAGGGAACAAAGGAGTCGGGCGAGATAGGGGGAAAAGCGATCGATTTTTTCAGAACGACTCCCGAATACAGACAATCGCAGGATTTTTATGATACATATAAAGAGAAATATCCCGAGTATTTTGATGAAAACGGAGTGCTTGTTCCCAAGTTTCACGAAAGCTTTACCGAGGATTTTGACGGTGACGGAAAAAAGGAAACATTTCTGCTGATAGATATTCCTTACAGCAACTATGTTAAGCCCGATGAACCGACGGACAGCTTTTTTATGATATACAGCTTTCTGATCTATACCGACAATGAAGGGCATTTTGAAATTCTTATGAATTACGGAAATCTGTATGCTCCCCAGCTGCTTGATTACGGAACAAGCAAGCAGCTTGTTATCGGCGGTTCGGGAAGCTGCGGCGCAGAGGACGGCAGAACAATATTTGGAGTAAAAAACAACAGACCGGTTAGCCTTTACGGCTTCAGAGGAAATGTAACAAAGCAGGATTGTTTTGTTTCTGTTTATGGCTGGCAGTCAAGGGGCGGAACAATGCTTTTTGAACCTAAAAGCTTTGCATATATACCCGTTGACGGTGTTTTATGCGATAAAGATGAAATCAAAAAAATGGATAAGAACGGCGTTATTAAATATCTGAAAGAAGATAATGATTATATTTCTGTACGGCTTATCGGCGGAAAATACTACTGCGTTGAGCAGGGCGTTATAGATACAGGTTTGATCTATACTTATTCGGACGGAGGCTTTGTTCCTGCGCAAAATATTTATGTTCGCAATGACAGAAGCGGTCTGGTCGGAGCACCGCTTATTGATTTTAATTATGATGATGTGATCTCAAAAATGACAAAGGTCAAATCGGAAATGCCGTCATATTCTGCAGAGGATTTGGACGAGTACACAAAGAAATGGCTGAAAGAGAAATATGCCGAATTCATTTCAAATGAAACCGTGACATATACCGCCGATGATGTTAAGGTTACGGCATTCTACGGAATATACGGAGGACATGAAGCGGTTACAATGTCACCCGGAACTGATGAGATTCTCTTATTTGTGCCTTACGGCTTTGATTATGAAGTAAGGGAAAAGAAATTTGTTGACATCGAAACAGCTTACCAGAGCGGAATTATTTCGGAAATCAGTATGGAGCAGCTGAACTCTGTTTTGAAAAAATCCGAATGATATGGTAAAAGATTTACAAAATATTGTTGCAATATGGCACGAGTTATGTTAAAATATATATATTCATTTCTGAAAACGGAGGGACAACCTTATGTCTGAAAATATCCATACCGCTATACGAAAGCTGATATGCTACGGACTTGAAAATAATCTTATCACCGCAGAAGACAGAATTTATTCCGCAAATGCGATCATTCATAAGCTCGGATTGGATGAGTATGCTCCGCCCGATGAAAATTTCTGCAATGTTGAGTTGGAACCCGTGCTTGCCGATATTCTTGACTATGCAGTGGAAAACGGCATCATTGAGGACAGCATAGTTTACAAAGATCTGTTCGACACCGAGATAATGGGCTGCCTTACACCTCGCCCGTCCGAGGTCATCGAGAAGTTCCGCAGAATTTACCGTGAGAAGTCACCGCAGGCGGCGACCGATTTCTACTATAAATTCAGCTGCGATACCGACTATATCCGCCGTTA
Source organism: Oscillospiraceae bacterium (assembly GCA_051881815.1). Lineage (GTDB taxonomy): Bacteria > Bacillota > Clostridia > Oscillospirales > Ruminococcaceae > UMGS363. The sequence continues at coordinate 54,585 of JBJEQP010000052.1, forward strand.
TCGCATCAAAAAGGACGTTAAATGGACGACCGAAACAGAATACGGCACACTTGATGTAACGATAAATCTTTCCAAGCCCGAAAAGGACCCGAAGGCTATCGCTGCAGCGCTCAATGCAAAGCAAAGCTCCTATCCGAAGTGTCAGCTTTGCGAAGAAAATGTCGGCTATGCAGGAAGAGTCAATCATCCTGCCCGTGAAAATCACCGCATCATCCCGATAAAGATAAACGGCGACCGCTGGGCACTCCAGTATTCACCTTACGTTTATTATAATGAGCACTGCATCGTATTCAACTGCCTGCACACTCCGATGAAGATCGACCGTGACGCTTTTGCGAAGCTTTTCGACTTCGTTGAGCAGTTCCCGCATTATTTTGTCGGTTCAAACGCCGATCTTCCGATAGTTGGCGGTTCTATCCTTACCCACGAGCATTTCCAGGGCGGCCGTTATACCTTTGCAATGGAAAACGCACCGATCGAGGAAGAATTTACATTCAAGGGCTTTGAGGATGTCAAGGCAGGCAGGGTAAAGTGGCCGATGTCCGTTATCCGTATTTCCTGCCATGATTATGACCGACTTGTTGAGCTTGGCGATAAGATACTGACCGCTTGGAGAGGCTATACCGACGAAGCTTCGTTCATCTTCTCGGAAACGGACGGAGTTCCGCACAACACTATCACTCCTATCGCGCGCAAGAGAGGAAACGACTTTGAGCTTGACCTCGTTCTCCGCAACAATATAACAACGGACGAGTATCCGCTTGGCGTTTATCATCCGCACTCCGAGCTTCACCATATAAAAAAGGAGAATATCGGTCTTATCGAGGTAATGGGACTGGCTGTTCTTCCTGCTCGTCTTAAAGGCGAGATGGAAAAGCTTGCCGATGTGCTTGTCAATAAGGGCGTTTCCGCAGTCCGTGAGGATCCCGAGCTTGAAAAACACGCTGACTGGGCAGAGGAGTTTGCTCCGAAGTATGAGATCACAGCCGAAAATGTTGACAGCATCATCAAGCAGGAGATAGGCAAGGTATTTGCAAAGGTACTCGAACACGCAGGTGTTTATAAGCGTGACGAGAAGGGCGTTGAAGGCTTCAACAGATTTGTTGAGTATGTAAATAAGTAATTTTTTGGAGGAATAACAAATGGTAGTTATTGAAATGGAAAACGGCAAAAAGATGAAGATCGAGCTTTATCCCGATAAGGCTCCCATCACAGTTGCAAACTTTGAAAAGCTCGTAAAGGAAGGCTTCTATGACGGTCTTATTTTCCACAGAGTTATCCCCGGCTTTATGATCCAGGGCGGCGATCCCGAAGGCACAGGCATGGGCGGCGCGAAGGAAAAGATCAAGGGCGAGTTTGCTTCAAACGGCGTTAAGAATGACCTAAAGCACACAAGAGGCGTCATCTCAATGGCACGTTCAATGATGAAGGACAGCGCAAGCTCACAGTTCTTTATTATGCACAAGGACGCTCCGCATCTTGACGGCGATTATGCAGCTTTCGGAAAGGTAGTTGAAGGTATCGAGGTCGTTGACGAGATCGCAGCGGTTGAAACCGACTTCCGTGACAAGCCGACAACACCGCAGGTAATGGCAAAGGTTTATATTGAAGAATAATACATCGAACGCCGCACAGCGATATGTTGTGCGGCGTTTTGTAATAAAAAATACCGCTGATTTTCGTCAGCGGTAAATATTCTTATAGTCCGAGAACTCTTGACGCAATAACAAAGTAAACGAGAAGCGCGAGTGCGTCAACGATCGTCGTGATAAACGGCGAAGCCATTACGGCAGGGTCAAAGCCAAGTCTTTTCGCAAGCATAGGAAGCGAACAGCCGACAAGCTTTGCAACGATGATAACAAAGAATATCGTCATTGCAACAACTAATGCAATGGTTATGCCCTTCTGGTCGATAAGCAGCACCTTCAGGAACACAACGACGGACATCGTCGCTGCACAAAGAATACCGACACGGAGCTCTTTCCACATTACACGGAGAATATCGGGAAATTCGATCTCCTGCAGCGAAATACCTCTGATTATCGTAACAGATGCCTGTGAACCCGAGTTACCGCCCGTATCCATAAGCATCGGTATGAACGCGGTAAGCACAGGCACAACGGCAAGTGCGCTTTCAAAGTGCGTGAGTATCATCCCTGTGAAGGTAGCCGATATCATAAGCAGCATAAGCCACGGTATACGCTGTTTCCAGAGCGAAAATACACTCGTTTTTAGGTATGTCTTGTTTGTCGAGGAAGGGAGCATAGCACCCATGATTTCCATGTCTTCCATGTCCTCGTCACGGATAACGTCCATAGCGTCGTCGAATGTAAGAATACCGACTATTCTTCCGTCGCTGTCGACAACGGGGATCGCAGCAAGGTCGTATTTTGAAAGCATCTGTGCAGCGGTTTCACGGTCATCGTGAGTGTTTACGCATATAAAGTTGGTTTCCATTATTTCGGAAACGGGAGTATCATAGTCCGAAACAAGCATATCGAGCAGCGAAACAACGCCGAGAAGCTTGCGGTTCTGCGTGACATAACAGGTGTAGACGGTTTCCTTTGCAAGACCGATCTTTCGTATCTGGTCAAAGCCTTCCTTGACCGTAAGATCGGCACGGAAGTAGACAAACTCGGTCGTCATGACCGAACCTGCGCTGTCCTTCGGGTATTTCAGAAGCTCGTTGATCTGATTTCTCGTTGCAGCGTCCGTATTTTTGAGAATACGGGAAACAACGTTTGCGGGCATCTCTTCGATAAGGTCGACCGTATCATCCATGTAAAGCTCATCAATGACATCGTGAAGCTCCTTATCGGAAAGCGCATTGATAAGTACACGCTGGAGGTCGCTGTTCATATAGGTGAATACCTCGGCAGCGGTTTCTTTCGGCAAAATACGATATAAAAGCGTGAGTTCACGCTCGCCGAATTCGTCAAACTCGTCCATTTCCTCTACGAGAGCAGCGATATCGGCAGGGTTCATTTCTGCAAGTTCAGCTTTGAGCTGTGCAAAATTGCGTTCGGTCAGAAGCTGAACAGCGGTATCTTTTTCCATAAAAAATTCCTCCTCATCTTTCGGAAAAACGGCATAAGTATCCCGTTATCCCTTGATAAAAAAAGCGGGAGGCATAAAACTATGAAGGGTGAGTATTACGAAACGAACGGGGACACTTCTGAAATCGCCGCTTCGCACTTGCTACCTCGAGGTTTTATACCTGTACTTCCCACGTCCATTAAATCTCACTCCTTATTATACAATTTTATTTTGAATAAAATCAAAATTACTTATTCATTATACATTAGTACAAAACAAAAGTCAAGAATTTTTATGTTAATTTAATCAAAAAACTGCCGCATAAGCAGTGACACTTATGCGGCAGTTTATCAGTCAGTCTTTATAGCCAATGGCTTTACCGAGGAATGTCTTGTGATGAGGCAGGATAAGAGCAGCAGTATGAGCGATAAGCCGAGGAACGTTGCTGCGCCTTGAAGAGGATCTCCGATAAGATCTTCATTTGTTACACCGAATCCGAAAAACTTAAAGATATTGAACCAGAATAACATAAATCCTTTTTCTCCGAATGTCAAATAGATCCCTGCTGTTGGAATGAATATCATAGCGATGATTATTAACGCTGATGCCCATTTCGGAAGCTTATAGACTATTGATGAAAGCAGCATTCCGAGCGCACTTAATGCAATGAAACTAAAAATACATATTCCGAAATATCTGAGCCTTATGGAAAACATATCCCAGCCTTCATTCTGAAGAGGAATAATGTAACCGTAAAAGCTTGCGCCCCATATTTCTTCATTTTTGGTCAGAAAGGATACGATAGGATATAATATCGAAACTTCAATTGCCGAAACAACAGAGAAAATGACCCATGATATGAACGAGGAAACGCAGGCGGTCGTTCTTGACGCGCCGTTTGCAGCCGCAGTATTGAGAAAATCTGACATAAAGCTACAAGCAACTCCAAAAATTATTAACCCTAAAAACATATCAAAGCCGCTTGAGCCTGCGCCGTTTAAACTGAACGGAACTTTTTCTATTACTGATATTATTATTGCTGAAAGAAGCATTGAACCGAATACATATATTACAAAAAATAACGGTATTAATCTCATTTTATAAAGCTGATATTTGCAGCAGGCAATAATGCTTTTTATTGACATAAAAACTCCCCCTTTTATGAATTTGTAAGATGAATAAATACATTCTGAAGATTCATCGGTTCGGCTGAAAGCTCATCGGGGATATCCGCATCTTCAAGTCTTCCCTTGATATAAACAGTCTTGAAGCCGCTTATGATATCTTCGCCCATAAGCTCTTTTCCATTTGCAAAGCTGTCAACAAGCTCGGCTTTTCCCGAAACGCTGTAGCCCATAGAACGTATCTCATCCGTATCCTTGTCAAGAAGAAGATCGCCTTTCTTGATAACGACAGCACGTTCGATAATTCCTGCAGTTTCCTCGATAAGGTGGGTAGAAATAACGTATGTAGCAGGGCGTTCGTTGTATCGGCTTATAACGTGCTTGTAGAAAAGGTCACGGTGATTTGCGTCAAGTCCGAGGATAGGTTCGTCAAAGAACACTATCGGCGCACCGCAGGCAAGCGCATTTATCGCCTTTGCAATGGTGCGGTAGCCGGTCGAAAGCCTTGAAAGCCGCTTTTTCGGGTCAAGCTCGTATTCATCGCAAAGCTTCAAGGCGTATTCCATATCAAAATCGGAGTAGAAAGAGGAAGCCGTTTTAAACATATCTCCGACCTTGAGCGAGGGATTGTAAAGCAGCTGTTCGCTCATCATGTGTACCTTGCCGAGTGCGCTGTCATTGCTCCTTGCGTTTACACCATCGATAAGAACTTCACCCGAATCGGCAAACACCCTTCCCGAAATGATATTGAGCAAAGTTGATTTTCCTGCGCCGTTTCTTCCAAGCAGACCGTAGATGCAGTTTTCCTTAAATGTAAGACTAATATTGTTGAGGGCGGTCGTTTTGCCGTAGGTTTTTGATATATTTCTGACTTCAATCGTGCTCATTTTCGTCACAGCCTTTCTCTATCATATTGATGATCTCATTTTTGGTGATACCGAGCTTTGAGGCTTCGCTGACAAGCGTTTTTATATACTTGTCGCAGAATTCCTGCCTGCGCTCGCTGCGTATTTTCTGCTCCGCACCGCTGCTAACAAACATACCAAGACCTCTTTTCTTGTAAATTATTCCTTTGTCGACTAAGATGTTTACCCCTTTTAGGGCGGTTGCAGGGTTTATCCTGTACATTGCGGATATTTCCGTTGTTGACGGTATCTGCGTTTCCTCGGAAAAAACTCCCGTAAGAATATTTTCCTCTATCCATTCGGACATCTGAATGTAAATAGGCTTTTCGCCGTCAAAGTTAGCCAATAATATCATCTCCTTGTTTATTGGTTAATTACTTATGTAACTAACTATATCACTAACTATCTGTTAAGTCAATAAGTTTATAAACATTTCGTGAATTGTCACAAAATATGAATATAAAAAATACCATATCTGCACATTTTTACAAAAATATGTCAGATATGGTATAAATCTACTTATGCTTATTTTTTCTTCTTTTTAAGGAAGACTAATCCGCCTGCGATGACCGCAGCAACAGCAGCTGCAATCGCTATCGGAACAGCAACGTTGCTTTTTGGTGCAGGTTCAGCTGTATCATTGGAGTTGTCAGCCGTATTCTCCGCAGCATCGGTTTCGGAAGTTTCTGTTTCAGCAGCTTCCGGCAGTTCCTCTTCCTTAACATCGGTCGTAAGATAAATCTCCCCTCCCGATATCTGAACGCTGTCAACATTCAGCGTTCCGGAAACGACCTCAATTTCAGCGGTGTGTTCACCGTCGGAAAGACCGTCTGCAAAGTATGCGATCTCACGAAGTCCGCCCTTTGGAACAGCATAGCCGTTCACGGTTTCTGTTCCGTCAATTTTTACATTGATAACAGCGTCCTTTTTGTTTTCGCCCGTAATTGCAAAACCGTTTCCGTTAAACTTGATCGTCATAACAGCGCCGGTTTCACCGTCAGAGCTTGTGCGCTTGTAGGTCTTGAAGCTGCCCATTGTTGTGTGGTTCCAGTTTCCCGAGTAATCACAGCAAAGGTCGGTGTTGTCATAACGTGTGATATAGCAGTTTTCATTCGCTTCAACAAGCAGATTGTCGAACATATTCTTGTTGAATGAGCTGTAAAGCGACGCTCTTCCGGCGCTCTGAATGCAGGAATCCTTGTCGGTGTAGTCGATGACCATATCGCTGCCGATGAAGCACTTGATGTTTTCGTCAACCGCCGATATCTTAAGCAATGTGAATTCGTGAACGTCGATGTCAGTCGAACCGCTTTCAAGCTCGGTCTTGTTCTTCATAAGGCTGTACTTTCCGTCCTCGCATAGCTTGAACCAGTAGCCGCTTTCGCCTGCGTGACCTTGATTGTATCGTAATCCAACTCCTGCATAGTTTTTTTCGGGTTCATCGCTTTGGGAAAGTCTGACTTCAACCGAAACGCTGTAGTTGTTCCACCTGTCATCGCCGAAATTTGTGGTCGGATTAGGAGTATAACCCCATTCCCTGGCCTTGATATCCTTTGTTATCTGCTGAACCAAAACGTTGTTTCCACCGATATTTTCGACCTCAAAAGCACCGCCCTCGTCAGTTGTGTAGCGGGGTGCGCCGCCTCTCGATGCAAGATAATCTTCGGCATATTCTTCATATTCATAATTATCGGAATAGGGGAGAGCAAGGATAGTGCGTTCGCTTGACGGTGCATTTGTATAGTTGTTTTCCGCTTCAACAGTCGATACCGTAACTATCGAATAAGGCTTGACAGTAACGCTGTATGTGTTTTTTTTGTCTTTTTCGGACGGAGTTATCGTGTCGATCTTCTTGAAATAGTTTTCGTCATAGCTGCCGCTGTCGGGGCCTCTTGTTTCCCAAACATCAACAGCGGAAGAAGCCTTTTCAAGGTTTGAAACGGTGAAATTGTATGTGATAGGCTCATCGGTAGTGTTTGTGATGACCGTGCTGTAATCGCCGCTTGAAAGGTCGGTCGCCGTGAGATAGCTGTAAACCGAATCAACGAGCGCATGACCGTCACCGCCGATCTTTGCGTCTGCATGGCAGGCATCGTCAATGTATGCCCAGCCCTTTTTCATAAACTGTGAAAAATGCAGCGACATAAAGAAACCGCTGTCAAGATAATAGTAACCGCTCCATGGGTCGCAGGCGTTGATGAACTGCTTCTGACAGTAGCAAACGCCGTCATAATAAGCTGCAATAACGGGCTGCAGCTCGCACATCGTCATTTTTCCGCTCGGATACATCATTATAAGACGGTTCGCAATATCGAGAATACCGTTCAGGTCGCCAAGTCCCGAACCGTTTCCGTCAAAACGATATGTGCCCTGCGAGTAGCTCATGGAAGAGCTGCCCTCGCTGAACCAAAGCTCCTTGCCGTATTCCTCTGCAAGCTTTTTGGCAGAGTCGGTCGACATACTTGTGTAGTGGCTGCCGACAACATCTACCGCCGCCAGAAGCTCTTCATCTTTAAGCATTTCTTCGGCAAAGTTCCATGTGCAGACCTCTTCACCGCCGACTATCTTAATTTTTGAATAATCGTAAGGGCAGTCCGTTTCACTTTTTAAGTGCTCGGAAAGATACTTTATCCAGTTGTAATCAGCTCCGCGCTCGTTCTGAACAGCGCTGACATAATCGAATTTCAAACCGTAGGTCTTATACGCCGCATCAAGCGTTTCCTTGTACCATTGGTAACGTGCAGCATAAACGTCCTCGGATTCCTGTATCCACTTCGGCTCGCTCCACCAGAGCATATCAAGAGTAAGGTCGGGGTTTATCTTCTTTGCGTCTGCCGCAAGCTGATATCCTGCACCTCTTGTGACATCGGCTTCCTCGTCAGCGGTTCGCTTTACGGACGGTTCCGTTCCCGAAGACGAGTTTACGTCCGAACCCATTTCAAGCTTTAAAAAGGTGATGCCTACTCCGTTTTCACCGAAAAGATATTCAAGTATCTCGTTGTATTTGTCCGGGTGTTCGGCCTTGTAATCGAGCAGCAGACGGGAGGAATTGTTTCCCGAAACCATTCCTGCTCCGCGAAAACGCATATTTTCGGCGATATTTGCTTTTTGTCCGTCAATAATGATCTCGGTGCTTTTCATGTTATTTTCCTCCGCAGTAATGTTTAAGCAAAGCATTGTGCTTGTCAGTACAGCCGCCGACAGAACGGCTGAAATAATTTTTGAAGCTTTCAAAAAATACACTCTCCTGTTACAATAAATTTAGTCGGTAAATCCATAACAAACCAGCTATGG